>NZ_JBEZAQ010000001.1:0-961012 GCF_040646655.1 Streptomyces sp. NPDC045431 | reverse complement strand
TATCAACTAATCTGGCGTTGATTTTTGGCACGCTGTTGAGTTCTCAAGGAACGGACGCTTCCTTTGTACTCACCCTCTCGGGCTTTCCTCCGGGCGCTTCCCTTCGTTGTTTCCAACCTTACCAGATTCTTTTTCCGTTCCGTTTCCGGTTCGGATTCAGTTTCCAGTGGCCGTTGGAGGGCCTTTGCCTTTCGGCGCTCCATCACTTTAGACCATTTCCGTGGCGACTCATAATCGAGCCGCTGGAATGAATTCCGGCATGCCAGAACTCGAACCCATTTGGGAGACGATCTTCGGTGGTGGATGGCTGCGTCCAGGGGGCACAGACGGCACGCCCTGCTCTCGCAGCTCGGTAGACATTAGGCGCTTGCGTGGCGCAAGTCAAGCCCCCCTCTCAAGCCCTCCTCCGGCGCGGGACGTGGGCGCGGTACGGGCTCACTGTGGGGTCTCCGTCGATCCAGAAGCGCCAGGGGTGGGTGGCCCCGTCGCCGCTCACTCCGGTGCGGGGGCCCGTGCTGACCTGGCCGGCGGGTGTGGGGGTGCCGGTCAGTACGGAGAGGGGCGACTCGGGGCCGGCGCAGGCGTCGGTGCCGTCGAGGGTGCGGTCGACGTCCAGGGCGGTGGCGAGACGGGCGGGGCCTTTGGCCAGTTCTCGATCGTTCCGGGCCGTGGCGCGGCGCTTCCGGGCCAGCTCGTGACCGGTCTGGATCTCTCCGGCGCGCAGGAGGACACCGCTGGCGTGGCCCTCGGGGCCGCACACCAGGTTCAGGCAGTGCCACATGCCGTAGGTGAAGTAGACGTACGCGTGACCGGGCGGGCCGAACATGACCGCGTTGCGCGCGGTGCGGCCCCGGAAGGCGTGGGAGCCGGGGTCGGCCTCGCCCGCGTACGCCTCGACCTCGGTGAGGCGGAGCTCGATGGGTCCGTCGTCCGTCATCCGCACGAGGACACGGCCGAGGAGGTCCGGTGCGACCTCCAGAACGGGTCGGTCGAAGAAGGTGCGCGGGAGCGGCGTACGGTCGGGGCTCTCGGTCATGTCGTACGAGCGTAATGGGGGACGGGCTACGGTCGTGGCGCGTTTCCGTCGCGTACGAGAAGAAGCAGAAGGACGAGAAGGAGCGAACATGGGGTTCAAGAAGCTGCTCGCGAGCCTGGGTGCGGGGGGTGCGTCCGTCGAGACGGTGCTCACCGAGGCGAACGTCGTGCCGGGCGGGGTCGTCCAGGGCGAGGTGCGGATCCAGGGCGGCACGGTGGACCAGCGGATCGAGGCCCTGTCGGTCGGTCTGCAGGCGCGCGTCGAGGTCGAGGGCGGCGACCAGGAGGTCAAGCAGGACATCGAGTTCACCAAGGTCCGGCTCGGCGGGGCCTTCGAGGTCAAGGCCGGGGCGGTGCACGTGGTGCCGTTCGGGCTGGACATCCCGTGGGAGACGCCGGTCACGATGATCGCCGGGCAGCACCTGCACGGAATGGACATCGGCGTGACGACCGAGCTGGAGATCGCGCGGGCCGTGGACTCGGGCGACCTGGACCCGATCAACGTCCACCCGCTGCCGGCGCAGCAGGCGATCCTCGACGCCTTCATCCAGCTGGGCTTCCGCTTCAAGAACGCGGACATGGAGCGCGGGCACATCCGCGGGACGCGGCAGCGGCTGCCGTTCTACCAGGAGATCGAGTTCCTGCCGCCGCAGCAGTACCGGGGGCTGAACCAGGTCGAGCTGTCCTTCGTCGCGGACGAGCGCGAGATGGACGTGGTGCTGGAGATGGACAAGAAGCCGGGGCTGTTCAGCGAGGGCAGCGACTCGTACCGGGCGTTCAAGGTGGGGCTGAACGACTTCCGGAACACCGACTGGGTGGCGTACCTCAATCAGTGGCTCGCCGACGTCGGTGGACGCCGCAACTGGCTCTAAGGTCGGTGCGGAAGGCTGAACGCTGAAGGCTCGAACGACCGAAAGGGAGGTTCACGCGTGGCAGAGGGGAAGAGGGCGCCGCTCCCTCACGACTTCCATCCGCCGGTGCCGTCGTTCACGGTGGTGAGCAAGGACATCGCGCCGGGTGCCGTGCTGGCGGACGCGCAGGTCTACGCCAAGGGGAACACCTCGCCGCATCTGCGGTGGGAGGGTTTCCCGGTGGAGACGAAGAGCTTCGCCGTGACGTGCTTCGACCCGGACGCACCGACCGGGAGCGGTTTTTGGCACTGGGTGCTGTTCGACATCCCGGCGTCCGTCACCGAGCTGCCGGCGGGTGCGGGCGGTGGGGCGTTCGAAGGGCTGCCCGAGGGGGCGGTGCACGTACGGAACGACTACGGGTCGCGTGACTTCGGCGGTGCGGCGCCGCCGGCCGGGGATCCGGCGCACCGGTACGTGTTCACCGTGTACGCGGTGGACCAGGAGAAGCTGGGTCCGGACGCGGACGCGTCGCCCGCGGTGGTCGGGTTCAACCTGCGGTTCCACACGCTGGCGCGGGCTCAGCTGATCGGTGAGTACGCGGCTCCCGCGGAGTCCTGACGTTCGCTCGTTGTTTGCCCGCTTCTGGTCTTGGAGAGATCAGAAGCGGGCATTTTTTATTGCGTTGTCCAACCCGGCCAGCCCGGCCAGAGTTGATCCAAGCCCGCCAGGGGGTGGGCCGGCACACGGGAGGTGGGCGAGCAATGCGGGACACGCTGGTACTGAATGCAAGCTTCGAGCCGCTGTCGACGGTGACGCTCAACCGTGCGGTGGTGCTGGTGCTGCAGGACAAGGCCGTCGTCGAGCAGTCGCATCCGCGTCTTCGTGTGCGTGCGGCGGCGGTTGAGCTGCCGGTACCGCGGGTGATCCGGTTGTGCCGGTATGTCCGGGTGCCCTTCCGAAGACAGGCGCCGTGGTCGCGTCGGGGTGTGCTGGTACGGGACCAGCACAGGTGCGCGTACTGCGGGAAACGCGCGACGACCGTGGACCACGTGGTGCCGCGGGCCCAGGGTGGTGGCGACAACTGGCTGAACACGGTGGCGTCCTGCGCGGAGGACAACCACCGCAAGGCGGACCGTACGCCGGAGCAGGCGGGCATGCCGTTGTTGTTCCAGCCGTTCGTACCGTCGCCGGCGGACGCGATGCTGCTGGCGTTGGGGGTACGCGACCGGGCGGAGTTGCCGGAGTGGCTGGCGACGCAGGCCGCGGCCGCTTGAGCGAGCGCTCGGGTGCGTCCCGTTCGCCGTGCGAAGAGCCCGTCTCAGTCCGAGGCAGGCTTCGTGCGTGTCGGGCGCAGGACGAGGTCGCCGCCGCAGTTGGGGCAGATGTGGTTCATCGCCGTCGTACAGGGCTCGCAGAAGGTGCACTCGTAGCTGCAGATGTACGCGGCGCCGGTGGCGGAGACGGGTCGCTCGCAGCGTTCGCAGAGTTCGCGCATGTCCAGTGCCATGTGGTCATCCCCGGGTGGTGAGTTGGATGATCGCGACGATACCCACGGCGATGATCAGCGCGCGGAGGGCGGTCGGGGGCAGGCGGCGGCCGACCTTGGCTCCGATCTGGCCGCCGATGGTGGAGCCGGCGGCGATGAGGAGGACGGCCGTCCAGTCGAAGTGGGCGACGAAGAGGAAGAACAGCGCGGCGATGGTGTTGACGACGGCCGCGAGGATGTTCTTGACGGCGTTGAGGCGCTGCAGGGTGTCGTGGAGCAGCATGCCCATGAGGGAGAGGTAGATGATCCCCTGGGCGGCGGTGAAGTAGCCGCCGTAGACGCTGGCGAGGAGCAGGCCGACGAAGAGCGCCGGGCCGCCGGCGGGGTCGCCGGTGTCGTCGCCCTGGCGCTCGCGGCGTCGCTGGACGGCCCGGGAGATGCGGGGTTGCAGGCTGACCAGGACGAGGGCGAGCGCCACGAGGACGGGAACGATCGTCTCGAAGGCGGTCGCGGGCAGGAGCAGCAGCAGGATGGCTCCGCAGAGTCCGCCGATGGCGGCGGCCGTGCCGAGCCGCAGGACACGGCGGCGCTGGCCGGTGAGTTCGGCGCGGTAGCCGATGGCGCCGCTGATGGAGCCGGGGATGAGGCCCAGGGCGTTGGAGACGGTGGCGGTGACGGGCGGGAGACCGGTGGCGATCAGCACCGGGAAGGTGATGAGCGTGCCGGAGCCGACGATGGTGTTGATGGTGCCCGCGCTGATGCCGGCGGCGAAGACGGCGAGCATCTCCCAGATCGTCACGCTGTGTCCTCGGCCTTCGTGCATGATCGGTGCTTGATGCACTGATCATGCACGAAGGGAGGGCCCGTCAGTCGACCGGGGGCTCTTCGCGGCGCTGCTGCGGCGGCTGCTTGGCGATGCCGGAGCCACCGTTGCCGCCGCCGTTGCCGCCGCCGTGGCCACCTGTGTTGAAGCCGGGAGTGCCGTTGCCGATGTTGCCGAAGGCACCGGAGAGGCCCTTGAGTGCGTCGCCGATCTCGCTGGGGACGATCCAGAGCTTGTTGGCGTCGCCTTCGGCGATCTTCGGGAGCATCTGGAGGTACTGGTAGGAGAGCAGCTTCTGGTCGGGATCGCCGGCGTGGATGGCCTCGAACACCGTGCGGACGGCCTGGGCCTCGCCCTCGGCGCGCAGGGCCGCGGCCTTGGCCTCGCCCTCGGCGCGGAGGATGGCGGACTGCTTCTCACCCTCGGCGGTCAGGATCTGCGACTGGCGGATGCCCTCGGCGGTGAGGATGGCGGCGCGCTTGTCGCGGTCGGCGCGCATCTGCTTCTCCATCGAGTCCTGGATGGAGGTCGGGGGCTCGATGGCCTTGAGCTCGACGCGGTTGACGCGGATGCCCCACTTGCCGGTGGCTTCGTCGAGGACGCCGCGCAGGGCCGCGTTGATCTCCTCGCGCGAGGTGAGGGTCCGCTCCAGGTCCATGCCGCCGATGATGTTGCGGAGGGTGGTGACGGTGAGCTGCTCGATGGCCTGGATGTAGCTGGCGACTTCGTAGGTGGCCGCGCGGGCGTCCGTCACCTGGTAGTAGATGACGGTGTCGATGTTGACGACCAGGTTGTCCTGGGTGATCACCGGCTGGGGCGGGAAGGGGACGACCTGTTCGCGCAGGTCGATCCGGTTGCGGATCGAGTCGATGAACGGGACGACGATGTTGAGGCCCGCGTTCAGCGTGCGCGTGTAGCGGCCGAAGCGCTCCACGATGGCGGCGCTGGCCTGCGGGATGACCTGGATCGTCTTGATCAGGGCGATGAAGACGAGCACCACCAGGATGACCAGGACGATAATGACTGATGGCATCGTGTTCCCCGTGTCCTTCGCTGCCGCGGTTGCTTTCGGTGATCGAGTTTCCCAGACGGCGGGGGGTGGCGTGCGCCGTTCTGCGGGGTTGACCGGGTTCCGTCACATGTCAATGCCGCAACCTGTGGATGTCGCACGCCTCGTGCACCGTTGTCCCTCGGTGACGTTCCCTCACATGACCACGGCGGTCGCTCCGTCGATCTCGGCCACGTCCACCTGCTGTCCGGGTTCGAAGACCTGGTCGGCGTCGAGGGAGCGGGCGGACCAGACCTCGCCGGCGAGCTTGATCCGGCCGCCGTTGCCGTCGACCCGTTCCAGGACGACGGCCTGGCGGCCTCTCAGCGCGTCGACGTTGGTGACGTGTTCGGGCCGGCCGTCGCGGTGGCGTGCGGCGATGGGGCGTACCACCGCGATGAGCGCGACGGAGACCACCGCGAACACCACGACCTGGGCGACCACGCCCAGGCCGAGGGCCGCGGTGAGGGCTCCGGCGATCGCGCCGACGGAGAGCATTCCCAATTCCGGCATCGCGGTCAGGACGAGTGGGATGCCGAGTCCCACCGCGCCGATCAGCCACCAGACCCATGCGTCGATGTCCACGTCGTCATGGTAGGACCGGGGCCCGGTTCCCCGACAGGGCGCGGTGGACGGGGGGTTGACCTACGAGACCGGCTTACGAGACCGGCTTACGGGACCGGCTTACGGGACCGGTCTACGAGAGGGGCAGGCCCTGGGCCGTGTAGCGCTCGCCGACGTGCTCGACGACCAGGGGCAGACCGAAGCAGTGGGAGAGGTTGCGGGAGGTGAGCTCCATCTCCATGGGGCCGGCGGCGAGGATCTTGCCCTGACGGATCATCAGGACGTGGGTGAAGCCCGGCGGGATCTCCTCGACGTGGTGCGTGACCATCACCATGGAGGGCGCGTACGGGTCGCGGGCGAGGCGGCCCAGGCGGCGGACCAGGTCCTCGCGGCCGCCGAGGTCCAGGCCGGCGGCCGGCTCGTCGAGGAGGAGGAGCTCGGGGTCGGTCATCATGGCGCGGGCGATCAGCGTGCGCTTGCGCTCGCCCTCGGAGAGGGTGCCGAACCGGCGGTCCAGGAACTCGGTCATGCCGAGGCGGTCGAGGAAGGCGCGGGCGCGCTGCTCGTCGACGGCGTCGTAGTCCTCGCGCCAGGTGGCGGTCATGCCGTACGCGGCGGTGAGGACGGTCTGCAGGACCGTCTGGCGCTTGGGCAGCTTGTCGGCCATGGCGATGCCGGCCATGCCGATGCGGGGGCGCAGCTCGAAGACGTCGACCTTGCCGAGCCGGTCGCCGAGGACGGTCGCGGTGCCGGCGCTCGGGAAGAGGTAGGTGGAGGCGACGTTGAGGAGGGTGGTCTTGCCTGCGCCGTTGGGGCCGAGGATCACCCAGCGCTCGCCCTCCTTGACCGACCAGGAGACGTCGTCCACCAGAGCACGTCCGTCGCGGACCACGGATACGTCCACCAGCTCCAGTACATCGCTCATGAGCGCGTTGTCTCCCCTATGCGGTCTGTCGGGTCTTGTGGTCGCTCGCACCTGTGGGCGCGGCTCCCAGGGAAAACCTACGCCACCGCTGCGGCGGGGCGGTCGTTAGGGGCGGTTCGGGGCGGTGGCCCGGGGGTCCCGGGGCCAGTGCCTAGGGTGGGGGCATGCTTTCGGAACCACGTTCAGGACGGTTGGCCGCATGGGGGAACGCCCTGCTGGCCGGGTTGGTCTCGCCCGACGAGGCCGTGCTCGCGATTGTCGGGGACGACGCGGTGCACCGGGTGGAGGGGCTCCCGGGCGAGGCGGGGCCGGTCGGGCTGACGCTGGCGCTGGGGCGGCTGCGGGCGCTCGGGGTGACCGGGTGGCGGGTGGCGCTGCCGGCGCCGGGGCATCCGCTGGGGCTGAGCGGGCCGCCGGAGTTCAACGCGCGGGCGCTGGAGGCGGAGGAGGCGGTGGTCGGGTACGGGGCCGGTTTCGGCCTCGTACCCGAGGTGTACGAGGCGGGGCCGTCCGGGGACGTGCACGTCGAGGTCCTGTGGCACTGCCTGCCGGTGCGGGAGGCGCCGCCGGCGGACGTGCCGTCGCTCGGGGAGGCGGAGCGGGAGCTCGCCGAGGCGCTGCGGGAGGCGACGGTCGTGCTGACGCGGCTGGACGTGGCGGCGTCGGGGCCGGTGGCGGAGGCGGCGCTGGACGCGTACCGGGCGCGGGCGGAGGTGGGGAGCGAGGTACTGGCGCCGGGGTATCCGCCGCGGGCGGTGCGGGTGCTGGAGCTGGCGCAGCGGGTGGCGTTCCTGGTCTCGCTGGCGTACGGCAACGGGCACGGCGGCGCGGTGAGCGCGTCGGAGATGGCTGCGCGGACGGAGGCGCTGCGCCCGGTGGAGCGGGTGGCGCGGCGGGCGCAGGTGGCGGCGTTCAACGCGTACGTGGAGGAGCGTGAGCGCGGGCGGGGGTGAGGCGCCTGTGTCCGGTGGCCCGGCCCCCGGCTGATGCGCTGTGCCGGGGGGAGCCGGGCCGGGCGGGAGGCCCCGGCAAGGGGCCCGGGCAGAGGGTCCGGCAGGGGGTCCGGGCAGAGGGTCCGGCAGGGGGTCCGGGCAGGGGGCCGGTCCCGGGGGGCATGGCGACGGCCCCCAGGTGGGGGCTGGGGGCCGTGCGGTGAGAAAGCCGTCAGTGGTTGACGGACGTGTTGCCGAAGGCCGGGTTCAGCGCGCCGATCACGTTGACGCTGTTGCCGTTGACGTTCACCGGGACGTGGACCGGGGCCTGGATCAGGTTGCCGGAGCCGACGCCGGGGGAACCGACGGCGGCGCCGTCCGCGTGCGCGCCGGAGGTGGCGGACGCGGCGCCCGCGGCGGCGGCGACCAGCCCACCGGCGAGCAGGGTCACGGTGGCGGCCTTCTTCAGGTTCTTCACTTCTGGAATCCTCCGTTGGACATCGCTGCGGAGATCACCGCAGCACGCCCTGGAGAACGGCCGCACGCCCACCAGGTTCCGCCGAGTGGGTGACATACACACGACGGTATGAATCTCCGACTTATATGGGTGCGCTGGTTGACTAGCCCGTCAGGCCGTGGCGCACCGCCCACAGCGCCGCCTGGGTGCGGTCCGCGAGGTCCAGCTTCATGAGGATGTTCGAGACGTGGGTCTTGACCGTCTTCTCGGAGAGGACCAGCGCCCGGGCGATCTCGCGGTTCGAGCGGCCGTCGGCGATCAGGCCGAGGACCTCGCGCTCCCGCTCGGTGAGGGTGCCGCCGCGGCCCGTGCCGCCGTTGCCCTCGTCCTGGCTGAGGAGTGCTCCGGCCACCTCCTGCTGGAGGAGGACGTGGCCCGCGTGGACGGAGCGGATGGCGCCGGCCAGCGCGTCCGGGTCCACGTCCTTGTAGACGTACCCGGAGGCGCCCGCGCGCAGGGCGGGCACGACCGTGCGCTGCTCGGTGAAGCTGGTGACGATCAGCACCCTCGCCGGGTTCGCCAGCTCGCGCAGTTTGCGCAGGGCCTCGATCCCGTCCATGCCGGGCATCTTGACGTCCATGAGCACGACGTCCGGGCGCAGCTCCTCCGCGCGGGCCACGCCCTCGGCACCGTCCGACGCCTCCCCCACGACCTCGATGTCGTCCTGGACCTCCAGGAAGGTGCGCAGTCCACGGCGGACCACCTGATGGTCGTCGACCAGCAGGACGCGGATGCCGGTCTTCGCTTGGGACGCAGCCTCAGCCACCGGGGACCTCCATCTCGATCGTGGTGCCCTTGCCGGGCTCGGACTGGACCGTGAGCTTGCCGCCCACGCCGCTCGCCCGGTCCCGCATGGAGACCAGGCCCAGGTGGCGGCCCGCCCTGCGGACCGCGCGCGGTGCGAACCCCTTGCCGTTGTCGGTGACGCTGAGAAGCGCGCCCTGGCCGTGCCGGTGGAGGGAGACCTCCACCCGGTCCGCACCGGAGTGGCGCAGGGCGTTGTGCAGGGCCTCCTGGGCGACGCGGAGGACGGCCTCCTCCTGGGAGGCCGGCAGGGCGCGTATCCCCCGGGCGTCGAAGGTGACGTGCGCGCTGTGGGCGCGGTCCAGGACCTGGATCTGCGTACGCAGGGTGTGGACGAGGCCGTCCTCGTCGAGTGCGGCCGGCCGCAGTTCGACGACCGCGGCGCGCAGCTCGTCCGCGGCCTCGGCGGCGAGCGCGGCGACCTGCTGGAGCTCGCCCTTGGCGCGGGCCGGGTCCCGGTCGACGAGGGCGGCCGCGGCCTGCGCCGTCAGCCGCAGGGAGAAGAGCTTCTGGCTGACGGCGTCGTGCAGTTCGTGGGCGAGGCGCGAGCGCTCCTCGGCGATGGTGAGCTCGCGGCTGCGCTCGTACAGCCGGGCGTTGGTGAGGGCGATCGCGGCGTGTTGGGCGAGGATGCCGAGCAGCTCCTCGTCCTCCTCCGTGAAGCCGCAGCGCTGCTCGGCGCCGGCGGGTCTGGCGCAGCGCTTGTTCGCGAGGAACAGCGCGCCGATCGTCTCGTCGCCGTCCCGGATCGGCAGCCCCAGGAAGTCGGCCAGGTCGGGGTGGGCGTCGGGCCAGCCCTCGAAGCGGGGGTCCTTGCGCACATCGGCGAGGCGCTCGGGCTTCGCCTCGTGGAGCATCGCGGCGAGGATGCCGTGCTGTCGGGGCAGGGGGCCGATGGCCTTCCACTGCTCCTCGCTGACGCCGTCCACCACGAACTGGGCGAAGCCGCCGTGATCGTCGGGCACGCCCAGGGCCGCGTACTCGGCGTCGAGCAGCTCGCGGGCCGAGGCGACGATCGTCTTGAGGACGTCGCGCACTTCGAGGTGCCTGCTCATCGCCAGCAGGGCGGTGCTGACGGCGGCCAGGCCGGAGCGGGGTGGTCGCTCTCGTCGATCGGTCATGCGTTCACGTTACCGGCGGGGTGTGACAGTCCGTATCCGCCCGGGGACGGCGGCACCCTGGGCCCGCGGACCTAGGCCGAAGTCCCACACGCGTCGGGGCCTTTGGAGGAGGCGAGGGGCGGCGTACGCGTTCGAGGGTGGGAGCACAGAGCACCGCACGTGTGAAGGGGATGGGTGTCATGGCTGTCGCGATCATCACCGGGGCTTCCAAGGGGTTGGGGCGCGCGCTCGCGGAGGCGCTCGCGAAGGAGGGCTGGGACCTGGTCCTGGACGCCAGAACCGCCCGCGTACTGGAGGACGGCGCGCGGGCGGCGGGGGCATACGGGACGCGGGTGGTTGCGGTGCCCGGGGACGTGACGGACGCGGCGCACCGAGCGGAGCTGGTGGCCGCGGCCCGGGGACTGGGTGGGCTGGACCTGCTGGTGAGCAATGCCAGCGCGCTGGGCGCCGAGCCGCTCGTCCGGTTGGACGCGCTGCCGCTGGAGGGGCTGCGGGCGGCACTGGAGACGAACGTGGTCGCCGCCCTCGGCCTCGTGCAGGAGGCGCTGCCGCTGCTGCGGGCGGGCGCGGGCGGCGGGACGGTGATCGCGGTCAGCTCCGACGCGGCGGCGGAGGCGTACGAGACGTGGGGCGGGTACGGGGCGTCGAAGGCGGCGCTGGACCTGCTGGTGGCGGTGCTGGCCGTCGAGGAGCCGGGGCTGCGGGTGTGGGCGGTGGACCCGGGTGACATGCGGACGGACCTGTACCGGGCCGCGGTCCCCGTCGACGACGAGTCGGGCCGTCCCAGCCCGGAGTCGGTGGTGCCGGCCTTCCTGCGGCTGCTGGCGCAGCGCCCGGCGAGCGGGCGGTACACGGCGTCCGCGCTGCTGGGGGTGGGGGCGTGAGGGCGCTGGGGCAGGGCCTGGACGCGCTGCGGGTGCCGGAGGAACTGTCCGCGCGGGTGCCCGCCGAGCAGCGCGGCAGCGGGCGGGACGACGTGCGGCTGCTCCTGTCGCGGGGCTCGGCGGTGTCGCACCGTTCCTTCCGGGAGCTGCCGGGGCTGCTGCGGGCCGGGGACGTGCTGGTGGTGAACACGTCGCCCACGCTCGCGGCCGCCGTCGGCGGGCGGATCGGCGCGGAGGCCGTGGTCGTGCACTTCTCGACGTGCGGGGACGACGGGCGCTGGGCCGTGGAGCTGCGCGCCCCGGACGGGCGGGGCAGCACCCGGCCACGCGCCGGGGGCCCGGCCGGCGGGGTCGTACGGCTGCCGGGGGGCGCCCGGCTCGTACTGGAGGAGCCGCTGGTGGCCGGTGCGGCGCGGCTGTGGTGGGCGTCGGTGTCGTGGGGGACGCCGGTGGCGTCGGGGGCGCTTGTGGCATCGGCGGAGGCGGTGGCGCCTGTGCCGGTCGGTGTGCCGGGGTTGCTGGCGCGGTACGGGCGGCCCATCCGGTACGGGTACACCGAGCGGGACCAGCCGCTCGCCGCGTACCAGACGGTTTTCGCGCGACCCTCGCCGGACGGGGCGGGCTCGGCGGAGATGCCGAGCGCGGCGCGGCCCTTCACGGCGGGGACGGTCGCGGAGCTGGTGAGCCGGGGGGTGCAGTTCGCGCCGGTGACGCTGCATACGGGCGTGGCATCGGCGGAGGCGCACGAGCCGCCGTATCCGGAGCGCTTCGCGGTGCCGGCGGCCACGGCGTGGCTGGTGAACGCGGCCCGCGCCGCCGGCGGCCGGGTGGTGGCCGTGGGGACGACGGCGGTGCGGGCACTGGAGTCGGCGGTGGGCGCGGACGGGGTCGTACGGGAGGCGGCGGGGTGGACGGACCTGGTGGTGACTCCGCAGCGCGGGGTGCGCGTGGTGGACGGGCTGCTGACCGGGCTGCACGAGCCGCGGGCCTCGCACCTGCTGATGCTGGAGGCGGTCGCGGGGCGGGAGGCGCTGGACCGGGCCTACGCGGAGGCGCTGCGGTGCCGGTATCTGTGGCACGAGTCCGGGGACGTCCACCTGCTGCTACCCGGGCCTGCGACAGGTCCTCACTGACCGCATTGCGCGTGCAACAGATGGTGAGGTTGTTACACGCTCGATGTGAGCCCGCACATAGGACGCAGGTCACTTACGAAGCGGCGTAGTGGACATGTAAGGACCGGATCAGCGCTGGTTGAGGGGGTGGCGTGGGCGATTTGTGGTGCTTGGCGGTACCTCCTGATCCACTATCGCGGATCGTACGTCACACCTTTGCCAGGGGTTTTTGCTGCCGCTAAGAATTGCAGCCGTTGCCCGCCGAGCAGGCGCAGCGCCACCCGGCCAGGCGACGTCCCGCGATTCGAAGAGGTACGACTGCATGTCCGCGTCCAGGACTTCCGGCTTCAGCCGTCTCAAGAACAACCAGAAGAAGCTTTCCATCGCCGGCGTGGCCGCCATCGGCGCCGCCGCCCTGGCGTTCACCGCCGTTCCGAGCAACGCTTCCACCGCGCAGACCGTCGAGCCGCAGACCGTGGCCGCCGCCGCTCCGGTCGCCTGGGGTGGCAAGCAGGCCGCCGGCACCCTCCAGCTGGGCATCACCGACCAGCTGACCACCATCGAGCTCAAGGCGAAGGCCGACGCCGCCGCCGCGAAGGCTCAGGCCGCGGCTGCCGCCAAGGCCAAGGCCGCTGCCGCCGCCAAGGCGAAGGCCCAGGCCGAGGCCGCCGCGAAGAAGCGCGCCGCCGAGAAGGCCGCCGCCAGCCGCGCCGCCGCCCGCAAGCCGGTGTACGCGAACAACCTCGACGGCTGGATCCGCGAGGCGCTCGACATCATGAAGAAGCACAAGATCCCGGGCACCTACGAGGGCATCCACCGCAACATCATGCGGGAGTCCAGCGGTAACCCGAACGCGATCAACAACTGGGACATCAACGCCATCAACGGCGTCCCGTCGATCGGCCTCCTCCAGGTCATCAAGCCGACCTTCGACGCGTACCACATCCCGGGCACCAAGAAGAGCCAGTGGGACCCGGTCGCCAACATCGTCGCGGCCTGCAACTACGCGGCCGACCGCTACGGCTCCATGGACAACGTCAACAGCGCGTACTGAGCCGTGTGACGTCGCGGCGCGCCGTGTAGCTCGTGACGTGTGGCCGATGGCCCCGTGGCGCGTGTGACATGCGGAAGGGCGGCACCCCGTGGGGGGTGCCGCCCTTCGCGCGTGCGCGGAGGTCAGTCCGTCACTTGCGCATGACCTCGGGCTCGTGGCGGCGCAGCAGGCGCGCCACGATCACGCCGCAGAGGGCGCCGAGGGCCAGGAGCGCGCCCATGTCGACGAACCACATACCGATCTCGTGGTCCCACAGCGGGTCGGTGTCGGTCGGGTCGTCCTGGTTGGGGAACAGGACGTTCAGCTGGGCGGTCGTGCCGGCGGCGGCCACGGCCCAGCGGGACGGCATGAGGTACGAGAACTCGTTGACGCCGACCTGGCCGTGCAGGGTGAACAGGCAGCCGGTGAAGACGACCTGGATGATCGCGAACATCACCAGCAGCGGCATGGTCTTCTCGGCGGTCTTCACCAGCGAGGAGATGATCAGGCCGAACATCATCGAGGTGAAGCCGAGCGCCATGATCGGCAGGCTCAGCTCCAGCCGGACCAGGGAGGAGCCGAAGAGCAGGCCCTCGTCCGGGACCTCGCGCATGCCGAAGCCGATGCCGCCGATGATCGCGCCCTGCACGATCGTGATCAGGCCGAGGACGATCACCTTCGACATCAGATACGCCGAACGTGACAGGCCGGTGGCCCGTTCCCGTTCGTAGATGACCCGTTCCTTGATCAGTTCACGCACGGAGTTGGCCGCGCCGGCGAAGCAGGCACCGACGGCCAGGATCAGCAGGATGGTCGCCGCGCTGCCGTTGGGGCCGCGTGGGCTGGGCCGGAGCCCGTAGTTCGAGCTGATCAGCGTGGAGACCACACCGAGGACGGCCGGCAGGATCACCATCAGCGCCATGAAGCCCTTGTCCGACGCGATGACGGACAGGTAGCGGCGGATCAGGGTCCACAGCTGCGCGCCCCAGCCCTGCGGCTTGGGCGGGCGCATCGCCTGGGCCGGCGGCATCTGGACGGACTGCGGGGCGACGGCGTCGAGGTCCGCGGCGTACATCTGGTAGTGCTGCGAGCCCTTCCAGCGGCCCGCCCAGTCGTAGTCGCGGTAGTTCTCGAAGGCGGAGAAGACGTCGGCCCAGGTTTCGTAGCCGAAGAAGTTGAGCGCCTCCTCCGGCGGGCCGAAGTACGCCACCGAGCCGCCGGGCGCCATGACCAGCAGCTTGTCGCAGAGCGCGAGCTCGGCGACCGAGTGCGTGACGACGAGGACCGTGCGGCCGTCGTCGGCCAGGCCGCGCAGCAGCTGCATGACGTCGCGGTCCATGCCCGGGTCGAGGCCCGAGGTCGGCTCGTCCAGGAAGATCAGGGACGGCTTGGTCAGCAGCTCCAGGGCGACGGAGACGCGCTTGCGCTGGCCGCCGGAGAGGGCGGTGATCTTCTTGGTCTTGTGGATGTCGAGCTTCAGCTCGCGCAGGACCTCGTCGATCCGCGCCTCGCGCTCCTGCTCGGTGGTGTCGGCGGGGAAGCGGAGCTTGGCGGCGTACTTGAGCGCGGTCCGGACGGTCAGCTCCTTGTGCAGGATGTCGTCCTGCGGGACCAGACCGATGCGCTGGCGCAGCTCGGCGAACTGCTTGTACAGGTTCCGGTTGTCGTAGAGGACGTCGCCCTGGTTGGCGGGGCGGTAGCCGGTCAGCGCCTTGAGCAGCGTGGACTTGCCGGAGCCGGAGGGGCCGATGACCGCGACGAGCGACTTCTCCGGGACGCCGAAGGAGACGTCCTTGAGGATCTGCTTGCCGCCGTCGACCGTGACGGTGAGGTGGCGGGCGGAGAAGGAGATCTCGCCGGTGTCGACGAACTCCTCGAGGCGGTCGCCGACGACCCGGAACGTCGAGTGACCGACACCGACGGTGTCGTTCGGGCCGATGAGCGCCGAGCCCGACTTGGGCAGCGGCTGGCCGTTGACGTACGTGCCGTTGTGCGAGCCGAGGTCGCGGATCTCGAAGCGGCCGTCGGGGGTCGCGTGGAACTCGGCGTGGTGGCGCGAGACCTGGAGGTCGGAGACGACCAGGTCGTTCTCGAGCGCACGACCGATGCGCATCACGCGGCCGAGGGCCACCTGGTGGAAGGTGGTCGGGCTGCGGTCGCCCCCGTGGACCGGCGGCGCCCCCGCCGCGCCGCCGCCGCCCTGGGCCGGGACCTTCGAGGCGTACTGCTGGGCAGGGCCGGCCGGGGCTGCCGCGCCGCCGCCGTGCGGGCCGGCCTGCTGCTGGTGCGGTACGTGGGACTGGTGTGGCTGCTGGTGCGGCTGCTGCTGCCAGCCCTGGTTCTGCGGGGCGGCGGCCGGAGCCTGATGCTGCTGAGGCCAGCCCTGCTGCGGGGCCTGGTGGGGCTGCTGCGGGGGCTGGCCTTGTGAGACCTGGGGCGCCTGAGAGGCCGCGCCCTGTGCGTTGTAGGCGGCCGCGCCCGTGAAGTTCAGCCGCGGGCCGTCGGTGGCGTTACCGAGGTGGACGGCCGACCCGGGGCCGATCTCCATCTGCTGGATCCGCTGGCCCTGCACATAGGTGCCGTTGGTGGAGCCGTGGTCCTCGATGAGCCAACTGCGGCCGTCCCACCTGATCGTGGCATGCCGCCACGAGACCCTTGCGTCGTCGACCGCCAGGTCGCCCTGCGGATCCCGGCCAAGGGTGTACGACCTGGACGCATCGAGAGTCCAGGTCCTTCCGTTCAATTCCAGTACGAGTTCCGGCACTCCATGCCCCACTAGTTGTCCCCCGAGTGACCCCCGTCGCGGGGAGTCCAGGGATGCGAACATCGTGGGGAACTATTTCAGGCCCGGTCCCGTATTCGAAAGTCGGGCGGTGTGAAGAGGGCGCGCAGGCCCGTGTAATGGCACCCCCGAGTGCGCACGGATCAGGAGCGAACGGGGCAACTCGGAACTCCATGGGAGGCGTTCGCACGGTGCGGAATCGGTGGCGCCCGCGCGCCGCCACACGGCGCACCCGGCACACGGCGCACGGCACACGGCACACGGCACACGGTGCACCCGGCACGCGGGCACGGGCATGAGAGCGGCGGCCTCGGCGCGGAGGCGCGGCGTGATCGCGACTGGGTCGTGCTGCGGTCGGCGCGGCCGACCGTATCGGCGGGGCGGCCGGGGGGTCGGGGACGGGGTCGGGGCGGAGGATGTGCGGAATCCGCAGGGCCGGCGCCCCGCGTGGGGTGCGGAGGTCGAGCCGGGTCCGCACGGCGGGTCGCGCGGTGTGCCGGCGGTGTCCGGTACGCGGGACAGGGGAAGCCCGGGCCGCCGGGGCCGGATACGGTGGGAGGACCATGAGCGCATTGCAGACCTCCGACGTACCCACCCTTCTCGTCAAGATCTTCGGGAAGGACCGGCCCGGGATCACCGCCGGGCTGTTCGACACCCTCGCCGCCTTCTCCGTCGACGTGGTCGACATCGAGCAGGTCGTGACCCGGGGCCGCATCGTCCTGTGCGCGCTCGTCACGGAGCCCACGGTGAGCACGGAGGGTGAGCTGCGCGCCACCGTCCACAGCTGGGCGGAGTCGCTGAAGCTGCAGGCGGAGATCATCTCCGGTACGGGTGACAACCGGCCGCGCGGCGTCGGCCGCTCCCACGTCACCGTGCTGGGGCACCCGCTGACCGCCGAGAACACGGCGGCCATAGCGGCGACGATCACCGGGACGGGCGGCAACATCGACCGGATCTTCCGGCTGGCGAAGTATCCGGTGACGGCGGTGGAGTTCGCGGTGTCCGGTACGGAGACGGAGCCGCTGCGCACCGCCCTCGCCACCGAGGCCGCCGAGATCGGCGTGGACGTGGCCGTCGTGTCGGCGGGGCTGCACCGCCGCGCCCAGCGGCTGGTCGTGATGGACGTCGACTCCACGCTCATCCAGGACGAGGTGATCGAGCTCTTCGCGGCGCACGCGGGCTGCGAGGACAAGGTCGCCGAGATCACTGCCGCCGCCATGCGCGGCGAGCTCGACTTCGAGCAGTCGCTGCACGCCCGCGTGGCGCTGCTCGCCGGGCTGGACGAGTCGGTCGTGGACAAGGTGCGCGCGGAGGTCAGGCTGACGCCGGGCGCGCGCACCCTGATCCGTACGCTCAAGCGGCTCGGCTACCAGGTGGGTGTGGTGTCGGGTGGCTTCACCCAGGTCACGGACGACTTGCAGGCCCGGCTCGGGCTCGACTTCGCCTCCGCCAACACCCTGGAGATCGTCGACGGCAAGCTGACCGGCCGCGTGACCGGCGAGATCGTCGACCGGGCCGGCAAGGCGCGGCTGCTGCGCCGGTTCGCCGCCGAGGCGGGCGTGCCGCTGGCCCAGACCGTCGCGATCGGCGACGGCGCCAACGACCTCGACATGCTGAACGCGGCGGGGCTGGGCGTGGCCTTCAACGCCAAGCCGGTGGTGCGCCGCGCCGCTCACACGGCCGTCAACGTGCCCTTCCTCGACACGGTCCTCTACCTGCTGGGGATCACCCGGGAAGAGGTCGAGGCGGCGGACGTCGACGTGGCCTAGCAGGTGCGCGGGGCCGAAGGGGTCCGGACACCGACCCGGTGTCCGGACCCCTTGTCGTTCGCACGGGGTCGAAGGGCCGGGTGACGAAGGGGCGGGTTACTCGTGCGGCGCCCAGTAGCCGGTGAGCGTGCCGACGCCGTGTTCCACCGACTTCCAGGAGCCGGCGAACTCCACGACCGCGAACGCGGCGGTCGGGAAGCCGCCGCGGTTCATGCGGACCAGCGTGTCCCCCTCCCCGCTCCCGGCCAGGGCGTCGGCGAGGGCGTGCACACCCGGGTTGTGACCGATGACGAGGACGTTGTTCACTTCGTCGGAGGTCTCGTTGAGCAGCGCGATCAGATCGCCGAGCGAGGCTTCGTAGAGCCGCTCCTCGTACACGGTCTTGGGTCGCTGCGGCAGCTCCGAGACCACCAGCTTCCACGTCTCGCGGGTCCTGACCGCGGTCGAGCACAGGGCCAGGTCGAAGGTGATGCCCGTCTCGGCGAGCCGACGGCCGGCCACGGGTGCATCCTTGCGGCCTCGGTCGGCCAGCGGCCGTTCGTGGTCGGACACCTGGGGCCAGTCGGCCTTCGCATGCCGGAGTAGCACGATCCTGCGGGGTGTATCGGCGCTCATGGCCCCAGCTTCGCATGAAAGCCGCCACGGGGCGCAGGGTGTTGACCAGCTCTCCCCTCAGGGGGAGAGCGTGTGTTGGATGTGTTCGAGTATGCGTCCCACCGCTGGATCCCCACTCGTCGCATGCGCCTCAGCGCCCCCGGTACCGCCCCGGGTTCCGCCCCCGGTGATCAGCACCAACAGGGCGACGAACGCCATCACCGGCAGGGTGAGGGCCCACCAGGTCAGCCGGGTGCCGACGCCGCCGGTGGCGTGGGGCCGGGGGTGCGTACGAGCCGACATGGCCGCCTCCGTGGGTCCGTGGTCCGTGATCGCGAGTGCGCGGGGCGCCGAGGCCCGGCGTCCCGATGCACCTCAGACGTTACGGATCACGGCGGCCCCGGCCCATCCGGTGATCCACCCACTTCACCCTGAGCCTGGCCCCCTAGGGGATCGGGGGGCTACCCCCACCCCGTCAGGGCGAGGCGATCGACGCGACGATGCCGATGATCAAGCCGATCGCCAGCATCGCGCCGAGCACGCCGAGCAGCTTCTTCTGACCGTTCTGAGGGTTCGGGTCAAGCACAGGTTCCATGCCGCCCAGTTTCGCACCTCAGAGTTCGTCCTCGATCGTGCGGTCCCGTCCGGCCAGGATGCCGACGGCCATCTGCGGCACCATCAGCCCGGCCATGAGGGCCAGCGGCACGTCCCAGCCGCCACTGTGCTGGTAGAGCGCGCCGACCAGCGTCGGTCCCGGGATGGAGATGAGGTAGCCGACGCTCTGGGCGAAGGCGGAGAGCCGCACGACGCCGCCACCGGTGCGCGAGCGCATGCCGATCATGGTGAGGGCGAGCGGGAAGGAGCAGTTGGAGACGCCCAGCAGCAGCGCCCAGAGCCACGCTCCGGCGGCCGGGGCGAAGAAGAGGCCCGCGTATCCGCTCAGGCCGCACAGGCAGAGGGCGACCACGATGGGGCCCTGGTTCTTCATCCGCCCGGCCAGCCGGGGGATGACGAAGGCGAGCGGCACACCCATCACCATCGTCACGGCGAGCAGGACGCCCGCGGTACCGGCGGAGACCCCGGCGTCGCGGAAGATCTGCGGCATCCACCCCATGGTGATGTACGCCCCGGTGGCCTGGAGCCCGAAGAAGACGCCGAGCGCCCAGGCGGTCCGGCTGCGGGTGATCCGCATGCCCGACGCCCCGGCGGCGTCCACCGCCGGACCGGACTTCACCGGACCGGACTTCACCGGACCGGACTTCACCGGACCGGACTTCACCAGACCAGCCTTCGCCGCTCCGGTGTCCGCCGGACCACGCTCAGCCGGGCCCTCCGCCCGGCCCTCCGCCGTCGCGGCGCCGTGACCCCTCCCCCGGTCGCGTACCAGCGGCAGCCAGGCCAGCGTCGCGAGGGCGGCGAGGGCGGCCCACACGCCGAGGCCCGTGCGCCAGCTGCCGCCCAGCGCGTCCGTCATGGGCACGGTCGCGGCGGCCGCGAGGGAGGTGCCGAGGGCCAGGGCCATCGAGTACAGGCCGGTCATGCTGCCGACGCGGTCGGGGAAGTACCGCTTGACGATGACCGGCATCAGGACGTTGCTGAGGGCGATGCCCATCAGCGCGAGGGCGCTGGCGGCGAGGAAGGCGGCCGTGCCGCCGGTGAAGGGCCGGATGGCCAGCCCGAGCGCGATGGCGGCCATGCCGGCGCACACGATCGCGGCGGGCCCGAAGCGACGGGCGAGCCGGGGCGCGGTGATGCCGAAGACGGCGAAGCACAGCGGCGGTACGGAGGTGAGCACCCCGGCCACGCTGCCGCTCATGTGCAGCCCGTCGCGGACCTCTTCGAGGAGGGCGCCGAGGCTGGTGATGGCGGGACGGAGGTTGAGCGCGGCGAGGACGAGTCCGAGGACCAGGAGCCGGGGCAGCCAGACGGCGGTGGTGGTGGTGGTGGTGGTTTTACGAGCGGACACGGCGGCTTCCGCGCCGGAGGCGGAGTTCATGGCGGCGCTCTGCCGGGGTATGCGGGTGGGGGACTCGGTCGTGGTCGGGGTCAGCGGCTCGTCGGACATGGAACCATCATAGAATCATGGGATGATTGGCTGTCCAATCGACGGACGCTTCCCTTCCGCCGCTTCCCTTCACGACGCCGAGGAGCACCCATGGCGCTCAGCACTCCCCGCCGGTCCGGGCTCACCGATCAGGTGATCGCCGAGCTCCGCAACCAGATCACCTCGGGCGAGTGGCCGATCGGTTCGCGCATCCCCACCGAGCCGGAGCTGGTCCAGCAGCTGGGCGTGGCCCGCAACACGATCCGCGAGGCGGTCCGCGCTCTGGCGCACAACGGCCTGCTGGACATCCGCCAGGGCTCGGGCACGTACGTCATCGCCACCAGCGAGCTCGCCGGGGTGATGCACCGCCGCTTCTCCGGCGCCGACCCCAGGCACATCGCCGAGCTCCGCTCCACGCTGGAGTCGGCGGCCGCCCGCCTGGCCGCGGAGCGCCGCACCGACCGGGACATGAAGCAGTTGGACGCGCTGCTCGCGCGGCGCGAGGAGGCCTGGGAAGCCGGGGACGCGGAGCGGTTCGTGGCGGTGGACTCGACGTTCCACCTGGCCGTGGTGGCGGCGTCGCACAACGACGTCATGACGGAGCTCTACGCCGACCTCGGGCATCTCGTACGCGACTGGCTGCGCGAGGACGTGGGGCAGGAGCTGCGGCCGGAGTACCACATGGACCACGCGCGGCTGGTGGAGGCCATTCGCGCGGGCGACGCGGAGCGGGCGGCCTCGGAGGCGGCCGGCTACCCCTTCATGTGCCTGCGCCAAGCCGGCGCGGCGGCCGTCGATCAGGGAGCAGAGCCGGCCGATCAGCCGCGTACGAGCTCGTGAGTGATCCAGGCGGCGCGTACTTCCTTCCAGCACCGCTCGGTCAGCTCGGCGTAGGCGGTGGGGGCCACCTCGACGGCGGCGCTGTCGGAGTCGATGTCCCACCAACGGTCGCACTCGACGTGCAGCCGGACCCGGTCCGTGTAGGGGTAGGGGTTGTGACAGTGAGCGGTGACGCGCGAGCCCTCGACCGACGTACGGCATGAGGCGACGTACCGTTCGAGGTCTTCGGCATAGGCCTGGGCGCTGAGGGCGGGCCCCCACAGGAGAGCCGCCACCGCCACCAGGGCCAGGTGGTGCTTCGTACGCACAGCCACACCTCCTCCCCGATCAACGGACACGAATATCCGTTCTGCACCAGTGTGCCGTGATCACGGCGACTCTTCGACTCGAGCGCCGGCCCGGGCACGCGCGCCATGCGCGAAGGGCCGCGCACCCCGTCTGTGGCGGGGTGCGCGGCCCTTCGGGCACGCGATGGGTTACGCGGAGGGTCAGGCGCCCATGATGTGCACGCCGCCGTCGACGTGCACGATCTCGCCGGTCGTCTTCGGGAAGAAGTCCGACAGCAGCGCGACGACGCCGCGGCCGGCCGGCTCCGGGTCGGACATGTCCCACTGCAGCGGGGAGCGCTCGTCCCAGACCTTCGCGAGCTCGCCGAAGCCCGGGATGGACTTGGCGGCCATCGAGCCGATCGGCCCGGCCGAGATCAGGTTGCAGCGGATGTTCTGCTTGCCCAGGTCGCGGGCGAGGTACCGGCTGGTGGCCTCCAGCGCGGCCTTGGCCGGGCCCATCCAGTCGTACTGCGGCCAGGCGTACTGCGCGTCGAAGGTCAGGCCGACGACCGAGCCGCCGTTCTGCATCAGCGGCAGGCAGGCCATCGTCAGCGACTTCAGCGAGAAGGCGGAGACGTGCATGGCGGTCGCCACGGACTCGAACGGCGTGTTGAGGAAGTTGCCGCCGAGCGCGTCCTGCGGCGCGAAGCCGATGGAGTGCACGACGCCGTCGAGGCCGCCGAGCTCCTCGCCGACCACGTCCGCGAGCCGGTTCAGGTGCTCGTCGTTGGTGACGTCGAGCTCGATGACCTTGGCGGGCTTGGGCAGCTTCCTGGCGATGCGCTCGGTCAGCGTGGGCCGCGGGAAGGCCGTCAGGATGACCTCGGCGCCCTGCTCCTGGGCCACCTTGGCGGTGTGGAAGGCGATGGACGACTCCATCAGCACACCGGTGATCAGGACCCGCTTGCCCTCGAGAATTCCGCTCATGTGATCAGTGACCCATGCCCAATCCGCCGTCAACCGGGATGACGGCTCCAGTGATGTACGAGGCGTCGTCGGACGCGAGGAACCGGACGGTGGCGGCGATCTCCTCGGGCTGCGCGTAGCGGCCGAGCGGCACCTGGGCGACGATGCCCGCGCGCTGCTCCTCGGTCAGCACCTTGGTCATGTCGGTGTCGACAAAGCCGGGTGCGACGACGTTGAACGTGATGTTGCGCGAGCCCAGCTCACGGGCGAGCGAGCGCGCGAAGCCGACCAGCGCGGCCTTGGAGGCGGCGTAGTTGGCCTGGCCCGCCGAGCCGAGCAGGCCGACCACGGAGGAGATGAGGACGACGCGGCCCTTCTTGGCGCGCAGCATGCCGCGGTTGGCACGCTTGACCACGCGGAAGGTCCCGGTGAGGTTGGTGTCGATGACGGAGGTGAAGTCCTCCTCCGACATGCGCATCAGCAACTGGTCCTTGGTGACGCCGGCGTTGGCCACCAGCACCTCCACCGGACCGTGCTTCTCCTCGATCTCCTTGTAGGCCTGCTCCACCTGCTCGGCGTCGGTGATGTCACACCTGACAGCAAGGAAGCCCTCCGGCGGCTCGCCGGACCGGTACGTGATCGCGACCTTGTCGCCGGCGTCGGCGAACGCGCGGGCGATGGCGAGGCCGATGCCCCGGTTTCCTCCGGTGACAAGAACCGAGCGGCTCAACAGATCACCCTTTCCCTTGCATGGTGTGGTACCCCGAAAACCTATCGGTCCCGCTGGTCGTACGCGGAATCGGCCTCTGACAGTGGCGTACGGGCCGCACTGTCGGGTCCCTACAGAAAACCCCTGGCGGGACCACGGAAAGCACTGGGCAGCGAACCGTGCGGCGCGACATGATCTGAGGCGACCGGTCTCATACGACAGGAGACATTCGTGCCTCATTCCATCGACGAAGCCTTCACGGCGCTGCCGCTGCGGGCCCTCGCCGACGCGGCGCTCGCGCGGGCCCGGGCGCTCGGCGCCGAGCATGCCGACTTCCGTCTCGAGCGCGTACGCAGTGCCTCGTGGCGGCTGCGGGACGCCAAGCCCGCCGGGTCGTCGGACACCACGGACCTCGGGTACGCGGTGCGGGTGGTGCACGGCGGGGCGTGGGGGTTCGCTTCCGGGGTCGACCCGACCATGGACGCGGCGGCGAAGGTCGCCTCGCAGGCCGTGGCCATGGCGAAGCTGTCGGCGCGGGTCATCGCGGCGGCGGGTTCCGAGGAGCGGGTGGAGCTGGCGGACGAGCCGGTGCACGCGGACCGCACGTGGGTCTCGGCGTACGAGATCGACCCCTTCACGGTGCCGGACGCGGAGAAGAGCGGGCTGCTGGCGGAGTGGAGCGCGCGGCTGCTGCGGGCGGACGGGGTGGCGCACGTGGACGCGTCGCTGATGACCGTCCACGAGAACAAGTTCTACGCGGACACGGCCGGGACCGTCACCACGCAGCAGCGCGTACGCCTGCACCCGCAGCTGACGGCGGTGGCGGTGGACGCGACGACCGGTGAGTTCGACTCGATGCGGACGCTCGCGCCGCCGGCCGGGCGCGGCTGGGAGTACGTGACCGGCACCGGGTGGGACTGGGACGCGGAGCTGGAGCAGATCCCGGAGCTGCTCGCGGAGAAGATGCGGGCGCCGAGCGTGGAGGCGGGCACGTACGACCTGGTCGTCGACCCGTCGAACCTGTGGCTGACGATCCACGAGTCGATCGGGCACGCCACGGAGCTGGACCGGGCGCTCGGCTACGAGGCGGCGTACGCGGGCACCTCCTTCGCCACCTTCGACCAGCTGGGCAAGCTGGTGTACGGCTCGCCGATCATGAACGTGACGGGTGACCGGACCGCCGAGCACGGCCTGGCGACGATCGGGTACGACGACGAGGGCGTCGAGGCGCAGAGCTGGGACCTGGTCAAGGACGGCGTCCTCGTCGGCTACCAGCTGGACCGGCGGATCGCGAGGCTGACGGGGCTGGGCCGGTCGAACGGCTGCGCCTTCGCGGACTCGCCGTCGCACGTGCCGGTGCAGCGGATGGCGAACGTGTCGCTCCAGCCGGATCCGGGCGGTCTGTCGACGGAGGACCTGATCGGGGGCGTGGAGCGCGGCATCTACGTGGTCGGCGACCGGTCCTGGTCGATCGACATGCAGCGCTACAACTTCCAGTTCACCGGGCAGCGGTTCTTCCGCATCGAGAACGGGCGGCTGGCCGGGCAGCTGCGCGACGTCGCGTACCAGGCGACGACGACGGACTTCTGGGGCTCGATGGAGAAGGTCGGCGGCCCGCAGACGTACGTCCTGGGCGGCGCCTTCAACTGCGGCAAGGCCCAGCCGGGCCAGATCGCGGCGGTCTCGCACGGCTGCCCGTCGGCCCTGTTCCGGGGCGTGAACATCCTGAACACGACGCAGGAGGCCGGTCGATGACGCGCCTGCCGCGTACCGCCCCCTGCTGGGGGTCCGGGGGGCGTCCCCCGGGCAAGCACAGTCTCAACACCACGCAGGAGGCCGGTCGATGAGCCCCGTCAGCAAGCCGTACGAGATCGTCGAGCGGGCCCTGGAGCTGTCCCGCGCGGACGGGTGCGTCGTCATCGCGGACGAGCAGTCGTCCGCGAACCTGCGCTGGGCGGGCAACACCCTGACGACGAACGGTGTCACCCGGGGGCGGACGCTCACCGTGATCGCCACCGTCGACGGGGCGCAGGGCACCGCCTCCGGTGTCGTGTCGCGGTCCGCGGTGACGGCCGAGGACCTGGAGCCGCTGGTGCGGGCCGCCGAGGCGGCGGCGCGGGCGGCCGGGCCCGCCGAGGACGCGCAGCCGCTGGTCTCCGGGGTCGCGGCGTCGCCGGACTTCACGGACGCGCCCGCCGAGACGTCCTCGGCGGTCTTCGGGGACTTCGCACCCGCGCTGGGCGAGGCGTTCGGCCGGGCCCGTGCGGGCGGGCGGGAGCTGTACGGGTTCGCGAACCACGAACTGACGTCGACGTACCTGGGTACGTCGACGGGGCTGCGGCTCCGGCACGACCAGCCGTCCGGGACGCTGGAGCTGAACGCCAAGTCTCCGGACCGGACGCGCTCGGCGTGGGCGGGGCGGGCGACGCGGGACTTCAAGGACGTGGACCCGCTGGCGCTGGACGCGGAGCTCGCGCGGCGGCTCGGCTGGGCGGAGCGGCGCGTCGAGCTGCCCGCCGGGCGGTACGAGACGCTGCTGCCGCCGACCGCGGTGGCGGACCTGCTGATCTACCAGATGTGGTCGGCGGCGGGCCGGGACGCGGCGGAGGGCCGCACCGTCTTCTCCAAGCCGGGCGGCGGCACGCGGCTCGGCGAGACCCTCTCCCCGCTTCCGCTGACGCTGCGCAGCGACCCGTACGAGCCGGGCCTGGAGTCCGCGCCGTTCGTGATCGCGCACGCGTCGGGCGACGACTCGTCGGTGTTCGACAACGGGCTGCCGCTGGAACCCACCGCGTGGGTACGGGAGGGGCGCCTGGAGCGGCTGGTGACCACGCGGCACAGCGCGGGGCTCACGCAGCTGCCGGTGGCTCCGGCGATCGGCAACCTGGTGCTGGACGGCGGTGGCGAGCGGTCGCTGGAGGAGATGGTGGCCTCCACGCGGCGCGGGCTGCTGCTGACCTGCCTGTGGTACATCCGCGAGGTGGACCCGGCGACGCTGCTGCTGACCGGGCTGACCCGGGACGGGGTCTATCTCGTCGAGGACGGCGAGGTCGTCGGCGAGGTGAACAACTTCCGGTTCAACGAGTCGCCGGTCGACCTGCTGTCGCGGGCCACGGAGGCCGGCCGGACCGAGAAGACGCTGCCGCGCGAGTGGAGCGACTGGTTCACCAGGGCGGCGATGCCGCCGCTGCGGGTGCCGGACTTCAACATGAGTTCGGTCAGCCTGGGCGTCTGACCCCCATAGACTGACAGGGAACACCGCACCTGTTCGATCCCACTTCGTTCAAGGAGAGACGTCACCGTGACGGACATCGTCGACGAACTGCAGTGGCGGGGGCTCATCGCCCTTTCCACTGACGAGGACGCACTGCGCAAGGCGTTCGCGGACGGTCCCGTCACGTTCTATTGCGGCTTCGATCCGACGGCACCGAGCCTGCACCTGGGCAATCTGGTGCAGATCCTCACCATGCGCCGGATCCAGCAGGCGGGCAACCGTCCGCTGGGTCTGGTCGGCGGGGCGACGGGCCTGATCGGCGACCCGAAGCCGAACGCGGAGCGCACGCTCAACTCCCCGGAGGTCGTCGCCGGCTGGGTGGAGCGCCTGCGGGCCCAGATCGAGCGGTTCCTCGACTTCGAGGGGCCGTACGCCGCGACCATGGTCAACAACCTGGACTGGACGGCGGGGCTGTCGGCGATCGACTTCCTGCGGGACGTCGGCAAGTACTTCCGGGTGAACAAGATGATCACCAAGGAGGCGGTCGCGCGGCGGCTGAACTCCGACGCGGGCATCAGCTACACCGAGTTCAGCTACCAGATCCTGCAGGGCATGGACTTCCTGGAGCTGTACCGCCGCCACGGCTGCGTCCTGCAGACCGGCGGCAGCGACCAGTGGGGCAACCTCACCGCGGGCACCGACCTGATCCACCGGGTCGAGCCCCAGGCCACGGTGCACGCCCTGGCGACGCCGCTGATCACCAAGGCCGACGGCACCAAGTTCGGCAAGACCGAGTCCGGCACCGTCTGGCTGGATGCCGAGCGGACCACGCCGTACGCGTTCTACCAGTTCTGGCTGAACGCGGACGACCGGGACGTCTCCAAGTTCCTGCGGATCTTCAGCTTCAAGTCCCGCGAGGAGATCGAGGAGCTGGAGAGGCTCACCGAGGAGCGGCCGCAGGCCCGTGCGGCCCAGCGTGCGCTGGCCGAGGAGCTGACGACGCTGGTGCACGGCGCGGAGCAGTGCGCCGCCGTCGTCGCCGCGTCGAAGGCGCTCTTCGGGCAGGGCGAGCTGGCGGAGCTGGACGAGGCGACGCTGGCCGCGGCGCTGGCCGAGCTGCCGCACGCCCGGGTCACCGAGCTGGGCCAGGTGGTGGACCTGTTCGTCGAGGTCGGCCTGGCGCCGAGCAAGTCGGGCGCCCGCCGCACGGTCAAGGAGGGCGGCGCGTACGTGAACAACGTCAAGGTGACCGCCGAGGACGCCGAGGTCTCGGCCGAGGAGCTGCTGCACGGGCGCTGGCTGGTGCTGCGCCGGGGCAAGAAGAACCTGGCGGCGATCGAGGTCGCGGCGGGCTGACGCCCCCGGGGCGGATGACGAAGGGCCGAGGCGGCCCGGGCACGGAGGACGCGCCCGGGCCGCCTCGGTCTGTTGCACGGCCGGTCAGGCGCGCTGTTTCCTGCCGCGCATCGACATGTAGAGCATGTCGCCGACTCCGACGATCACGACCGCCGCCACGACTTGCAGGGCGTGCCGGCCCCAGTCGATGCCGGGCGTCGCCTCGATGCCGAACGCCCGGGCGAGGGCGTTGCCGACGATGCCGCCGATGATGCCGAAGATGGTGGCCAGCCACAGGGGGCTGTGCTGCTTGCCCGGCAGGATCGCCTTGGCCAGCAGACCCAGCACGAATCCCACGATGATCGCCCACAACCAGCCCATGGCTGCCTCCTCGGTACAGATCGGTACGGATCGACATGAGCAGTCATCGACAGTGTGCGGGTCCGCGCCGTACGGCGCATGTCGGGGCGAACCGTACGCAGGACGCAGGGGGGTGTATGGCCTGGTGAAGGGGTGCCCCGCTCTCGAACGGGGCGCAGGGCGGGCGTACCGTGGAAGCAGGTCCGGTCCGGGGAGTGTCCGGCACAGACGTCGGGTGGTGGAACGCGATGCGGAAGCGCGGTCATGACGAGGTCTTCCGGATCACCGGCGCCCGGCAGGGCCTGGCCGACGACGTACGGGGCCGGCAGCGCCGCTATGTGATCTCGATGTCGGTGCGGACGTTGGCGGTGATCGCGGCGGCGTCCCTGTGGAACGTGGAACGGCATGTGGCGATCGTGGCGCTGGTGCTCGGCGCGGTGCTGCCGTACATCGCCGTGGTGATCGCGAACGCGGGCCGGGAGACCGCTCCCGGGATGCCGTCGAGCTTCGTCGTCACGCCGACGCCCACGCATCCGATGCTGGAGGCGCCGGAGCCCGCGGGGGACGGTGACCGGGAGCCCGCGCAGCCGCCCGTACGGGAGAAAGCGGAACGTCAGCCGGAACCCGAAGGGGAACGGCAGTACGAGCAGAGGTGACCCGCGGCCGCCGGGGAGGCGCCGGTCGGCGGGCATACAAGCTCAAGAAAAGCTCAGATCAATCATGACGTTCCAGTGCACTGCGGCGGGGTGTGCGTGACATACTGCGTAGGCGCTCCGCATCCCCCGTCGGAGCGACGGACCGACGCCGGGCAGCTCCCCCCGTGGCTGCTCGGCGTCGCCTTTGTTCGGGCCGTTTTTGTTTGGACGTGTGGTGAGCGACGAAACCCAGCCGGAGAGCCAGCCGGAGACCCAGCAGGCGAGCCGGCCCATCTGTTCCGCCAAGGGCTGCCGGACGGCCGCCGTGTGGGTCCTGGCCTGGAACAACCCGAAGCTGCACACGCCGGAGCGCCGCAAGACCTGGCTGGCCTGTGACGAGCACCGCGAGCACCTGTCCCAGTTCCTGGGCGTGCGCGGGTTCCTCAAGGACGTAATGACGCTCGCCGAGTGGGAGTCGGGCTCGGCCGACCGCTGAGCGGGCCCCCCGACCGCCGGGCAGGACGGCCGGGCGCCGAGCAGGACGGCCGACCGCCGACCGCCGCGTCCAGGCTCCGAGCCCGGGCCTCAGCCGCCGATCGCCGACATGGGGCGGTCCGGCTGCAGGAAGCTCGGGTCGTCCAGGCCGGAGCCGGCCTTCTTGCCCCACATCGCGAGCTTCCAGATCCGGGCGACCTCCTCGTCGGGGGCGTCCGAGCGCAGCGCGGCCCTGAGGTCGGTCTCCTCCTGGGCGAAGAGGCAGGTGCGCACCTGGCCGTCCGCCGTGAGGCGGGTGCGGTCGCAGGCCCGGCAGAAGGGACGCGTGACGGAGGCTATGACGCCCACGCGGTGCGGGCCGCCGTCGACGATCCAGCGCTCGGCGGGGGCCGACCCGCGCGCCTCGTCGGGCTCGGGCGTCAGCGTGAAGCGCGTACGCAGGGACTCCAGGATGTCGCCGGCGGTGATCATGCCGTCGCGCTTCCAGCCGTGCTGGGCGTCGAGCGGCATCTGCTCGATGAAGCGCAGCTCGTAGTCGTTCTCCACGGCCCAGGCCAGCAGGTCGGGGGCCTCGTCCTCGTTGAGCCCCGGCATGAGGACGGCGTTGACCTTCACCGGGGTGAGGCCGGCGTCGCGGGCGGCGGTGAGGCCGTCCAGCACGTCGTGGTGGCGGTCGCGGCGGGTGAGGGTCTTGAAGACGTCGGGCCGCAGGGTGTCGAGCGAGACGTTGACCCGGTCCAGACCGGCGGCCTTGAGGGCGGTGGCGGTGCGCTTGAGCCCGATGCCGTTGGTGGTCAGGGACATCTTGGGGCGGGGCTCCAGGGCGGCGCAGCGCTCGACGATGCCCACGAGCCCGGGGCGCAGGAGCGGCTCGCCGCCGGTGAACCGGACCTCGGTGATGCCCAGGTCGGTGACGGCGATGGTGATCAGCCGGACGATCTCGTCGTCGGTGAGCAGGTCGGGCTTGGCGAGCCACTGCAGCCCCTCTTCGGGCATGCAGTACGTACACCGCAGATTGCAGCGGTCGGTGAGCGAGACCCGCAGGTCAGTGGCCACGCGGCCGAAGGTGTCGATGAGCACTGGGGCCCCCTCCCCCGAGTTACCGGGATCCGTCTACCAGCGAGACTACGCGAGACCACTGACAACGACACGGGCCATTGTCCACAGGAGCGGCGGGGCCGCGTCGTAGGGACCTACGACGCGGCCCGCCCGCCCGTTTCGTACGGTGTCCGGGTCAGTGCGCTCCGACACCGGTGAGGGACTTGACCTCGAGTTCCGCGTACTTGCCCTTGTCCGGCTGCTCCTTGGAGAGCAGGGAGCCGAGCCAGCCGAGGAGGAAGCCCAGCGGGATGGAGATCAGACCGGGGTTCTCCAGCGGGAACCAGGCGAAGTCGGCGTCCGGGAACATCGAACTCGGCTTGCCCGACACGACCGGCGAGAAGAGCACCAGCGCGACGGACGCGGCCAGGCCGCCGTAGATCGACCACAGGGCGCCCTGGGTGGTGAACCGCTTCCAGAAGAGGCTGTAGAGGATCGTCGGCAGGTTGGCGGAGGCCGCGACGGCGAAGGCGAGGGCGACGAGCCCGGCCACGTTCAGGTCGCGGGCGAGGGCGCCGAGGGCGATGGAGACGATGCCGATGAAAACGGTCGCCCAGCGGGCCGCGCGGACCTCCTCCTTCTCGGTGGCCTGCCCCTTGCGGATCACGTTGGCGTAGATGTCGTGCGCGAAGGACGAGGACGAGGCGAGGGTCAGCCCGGCGACGACGGCGAGGATGGTGGCGAAGGCGACCGCGGAGATCACGGCGAGCAGGATGGCGCCGCCCGCCGAGTCGACGCCGCCGATGTGCAGGGCGAGCAGCGGAGCCGCGGTGTTCCCCGCCTTGTTGGAGGCCGTGATGTCGGCGGGCCCGACGATGGCCGCGGCGCCGAAGCCGAGGGCGATGGTCATCAGGTAGAAGGCGCCGATGATGCCGATGGCCCAGTTGACGGACTTCCGGGCCGCCTTGGCGGTGGGCACGGTGTAGAAGCGGATCAGGATGTGCGGCAGTCCGGCGGTGCCGAGGACGAGCGCGATGCCGAGCGAGATGAAGTCGAGCTTGGACGTCCCCGTGGCGCCGTACTTGAGGCCGGGCTCCAGGAAGGCGGCGCCCTTGCCGCTGTTCTCGGCGGCCTTGCCGAGCAGGTCGGAGATGTTGAAGTTGAACTTCCACAGCACCAGCAGGGTGATGAGCAGGGTGCCCGCGATGAGCAGGACGGCCTTGACCATCTGCACCCAGGTGGTGCCCTTCATGCCGCCGATGGTGACGTACACGATCATCAGCAGGCCGACGAGGGCGACGATCGCGACCTTGCCGCCGTCCGAGGTGATGCCGAGCAGCAGGGAGACGAGCACGCCCGCGCCCGCCATCTGGGCCAGCAGGTAGAAGATCGAGACGACGATGGTCGACGTGCCGGCGGCGGTGCGGACGGGCCGCTGACGCATCCGGTACGCCAGGACGTCGCCCATGGTGAAGCGGCCGGAGTTGCGCAGCGGCTCGGCCACCAGGAGCAGGGCGACGAGCCAGGCGACCAGGAAGCCGATGGAGTAGAGGAAGCCGTCGTAGCCGAAGAGGGCGATGGCTCCGGCGATGCCGAGGAACGACGCGGCGGACATGTAGTCGCCGGAGATGGCCAGGCCGTTCTGGAAGCCGGTGAACTGCCGCCCGCCCGCGTAGAAGTCGGCGGCGCTCTTGGTCTGGCGGCCGGCCCAGACGGTGATGAAGAGGGTGGCGACGACGAAGCAAGCGAAGAGCGTGATGATCAGCGGCCGGTGTTCCGAGGCGTCACCGGCTCCGGCCGCGAGCAGGACGGTGGGGTGAACGGCGCTCATGCGTCGGCCTCCATACGGGTCTTGATGGCCTCCGCCTTGGGGTCGAGCTTTTCGGCCGCGTGCCGCGAGTACAACCAGGCGATGAGGAACGTGGTGACGAACTGGGCGAGGCCCAGGACGAGCGCCACGTTGATGTTGCCGAAGAGCTTGGTGCCCATGAAGCCGCCCGCGTAGTTGGACAGCAGCACGTACAGCAGGTACCAGGCGATGAAGGCGATGGTCAGGGGGAAGGCGAAGGAGCGGTACGTGCGGCGCAGTTCGCCGAATTCAGCACTCCCCTGCACCTCGACGAACGACTCGGTCGTGGGCTGGACAGGGCTGGTGTCCGTACCGCCCCGAGGGGGCGGCGGTGCATCGGTAGCCACGAAAAACTCCTCGCGACGCGGATGGGCTGGGCAGGGACGGAAAGAACCTCACGGTTCTCCCTGTCAACGTCACGGGGAGCCGGGCGAAGCGGTTCACCTCCAGCCGTTTTTTCCTCGTGCGGTCGCCCGGATCGGCCAACTCGTTGCTGCGCCGGGATGATCGGCGCTAGCTTCGCTCGTCATGTACCCGCCCACACCTCACCCGGTGGGGCGGCCGTCACGGATGATGTGGAGAACCCATGGCTCATCTGGGATCCGGGCGCGGCCGGCGTCACGCCGCCCTGCCCGCCGGACTGGCGCTCACGGCGTCACTCGGCCTGCTGCTGCCGGCGGGCGCGGCGTCGGCCGCACCGGCACCGGCACCGGTCGCCCCCGCGCAGGCCGCCACAGCGGCCGGGCCGGCGATGTCGTACGTCGTCAACGTGACGGGCGGCCAGGCCACCGCCGCGGCGGTGAAGCGCGCGATAGCCGCGGCCGGCGGCAGGGTGGTCATCGCGTACGACCAGATCGGCGTCATCGTCGTCCACGCGGCCAACCCGCACTTCGCGGCGGAGCTCCGCGCGGTGCCGGGCGTCGAGTCGGCCGGTGCGACGCGGACCGCTCCGCTGGCGGCCCAGACCAGCGACGACGTCGCGGCGGACCAGCCGCTGACCGCCGCTGAGGCGCGAGCGGCGACGGCGCGGGCGGCCACCTCGACGGCCGACGACGATCCGCTGCAGCCGCTGCAGTGGGACCTGCCCGCCATCAAGGCGGACAAGGCCCACCTCAAGACGCCGGGCAGCCGCGCCGTGACCGTCGCGGTGCTCGACTCGGGCGTCGACGACACGCACCCGGACATCGCGCCGAACTTCGACCGCGCGGCGTCGGCGAGCTGCCTCGGCGGCGTACCGGTGCAGAAGGACAACGCCTGGCGGCCGGCCGCCGAGGAGAGCGACCACGGCATGCACGTGGCGGGCACCATCGCGGCGGCGAAGAACGGGATCGGCGTCACCGGGATCGCCCCGGGGGTGAAGGTCTCCAGCCTCAAGGTGGCGGAGCCGGACAGTGGCCTGTACTACACGGAGGCGGTCGTCTGCGGCTTCGTGTGGGCGGCGGAGCACGGCGTCGACGTGACCAACAACAGCTATTACACGGACCCCTGGCTGTTCAACTGCACGACGGACCCCGATCAGAAGGCGCTCGTCGACGCCGTCACGCGCGCCTCCCGGTACGCGGAGCGCAAGGGCGTGGTGAACGTGGCCGCGGCCGGCAACGCGCGGATGGACCTGGCGGCCGAGACCCTGACCGACAAGACCAGCCCGAACGACACCACCCCGGTGGTACGGACCGTCGACACGCGTGAGTGCTTCGACATCCCGTCCCAGCTGCCGGGCATCGTGACCGTCTCGGCCACGGGCGCGCAGGGGCTGAAGTCCTCGTACTCCAACTACGGCCTCGGCGTCGTGGACATCGCGGCGCCGGGCGGCGACTCGACGGTGTACCAGCCGCCCCAGGCGCCGGCCACCAAGGGCGGGATCCTCTCCACCACGTTCCGCGGCGGCCACACGTACGCCTACAAGTCCGGTACGTCCATGGCGTCGCCGCACGTCGCGGGTGTCGCGGCGCTGGTCAAGTCCGTACGGCCGCATGCCACGCCGGCCGAGGTGAAGGCGCTGCTGTACGCGCGGGCCGACGCCATGCCGTGCACCGTTCCGTACGACATCGACAAGAACGGCACGGTGGACGCGGTGTGCGAGGGCGATGAGCGGCGGAACGGGTTCTACGGCGTCGGCATGGTCGACGCCTTGGACGCGGTGCGCCGCTAGGCCCGTCGTAGGACCTTCCCTGAGGTGGCACCCAGTGCCATAGTGGCGGTATGGAGCCGACCTGTCCCGCCGCCACGGAGTCCGCTTGGGTGGCACTGGGTGCCGACGCCGCCCTCCTGGACCGGGTCGCGTACGGCGGCCCGTCCGGTGGGCTGCCCGCGCGGCTGCCGGTCATGGAACTGGCCCGTGCGACGGTGGCGGTCTGCGCGCTGGCGGCCGCCGAGCTCGGCGCGGTCCGTACGGGGCGGCCCGTGCCGCGCGTACGGGTGGACGACGGGGCGGTCGCGACGGCCTTCCGCAGCGACCGCCTCGTACGGCTGGACGGGCGCCCCTGGGAGGGGTTCGCGCCGCTGTCGCGGTTCTGGCGGGCCGCGGACGGATGGGTGCGGACGCACGCCAACTATCCGCACCACCGGGCCCGGCTCCTCGCCGCGCTCGGCCTGCCGGGCGGCGCCGGGCCGGACGCCGTCGCTGCGGCGATCGCCGAACGCCCGGCCGTGGCCGTGGAGGACGCCGTGTACGCGGCGGGCGGGCTCGCCGTCGCCGTACGCGGCCCCGCCGCGTGGGCGGCACACGAACAGGGCGCCCTGGTGGCGCGGCAACCGCTGCTGACGCTGGAGCGCCTCGGTGACGCCCCGGCGCGGGTGCCCGGGGCGCGTGCGCTGCCGGGGCGCGTGCGCGGTGAGGCTCCGTCGCCGTGCGCCGGCGTGCGGGTGCTGGATCTCACGCGCGTGCTCGCCGGGCCGGTCGCCACGCGCACGCTGGCGCTGCTGGGCGCGGACGTGCTGCGGGTGGACGCCCCGCAGCTGCCGGAGACCCCGGAGGCGCACAACGACACGGGGATGGGCAAGCGGTCGACGGCCCTCGACCTGGGGCGGGGAGCGGACCGGCGGGCGTTCGAGGAGCTGCTGGCGGACGCCGATGTGGTGGTCACCGGCTACCGGCCGGGCGCGCTGGACCGGTTCGGGCTCTCCCCCGAGGCGCTCGACGAGCGCCGCCCGGGTCTGGTGGTGGCGCAGCTGTCCGCGTGGGGCCGGTACGGCCCGTGGGGCGGGCGGCGCGGCTTCGACAGCCTGGTCCAGGCGGCGACGGGCATCGCCCTGCTGGAGGGCTCCGCGGAGGAACCGGGCGCCCTCCCCGTCCAGGCCCTGGACCACGGCACGGGCTATCTGCTCGCCGCCGCCGTCCTGCGCGCGCTGACCGAGCAGCACGGGGCCGGCGGGACCCGCCTGGCCCGGCTGGCGCTGACGCAGACTGCGCACTGGCTGACGCACGGCCTCGCCAAGGGCCCGGAGGGCGGCGGCCCGTACGACCCGGAGCGGTGGCTGACGGAACGGGACAGCCCCATGGGACGGCTGCGCTACGCGCGCTCGCCCGTGTCGTACGAAGGGGGCCCGGCGGACTGGACACGACCGCCCGCGCCGCTGGGCACGGACCGCGCGGAGTGGCTCGGTCCCTGACCGGCTGTCCGGAGCACCCCCTGGACCAGCAGGTACTGGGCCGCCGTGTAGGTGGCCATGATCCAGAAGTCGGGGACGGGCGGCTGCGGCCAGTCGGCGACCCCGGCGGCGATGAGCGTGTCCGAGAGCAGGAACAGCGCCCCGCCCGCCCCGGCGGCGAGACCCAGCCCGCTCGCGCGGTACGCCATGGCCGTGAGCAGCGCCGCGTAGCCGGCGACCGGAACCCTCAGGTCGGCGGGCAGGCCGGGCCAGAGGAGGACGACCGTGACGACGAGAGCGGCGCCGTAGACGGCCCCCAGAGCCGGGGACGTACGGGCACGGCGGAACAGGAACAGGTAACACACGTGTCCGGCGGCGAAGGAGCCCATGCCGACGAGGAAGGCCCACTCCGCGTCGGACAGCAGGAACACGTCACCGCCCCAGCCGAAGAGCAGGGCGGCGAGCAGGGGCCGGGGTACGCGCCCCGGCGCGTGGCCCGCCACCGCGGACGCCGAGTACACCGCGTACGCCGCGTACGCCGCGTATGCCGCGTATGCCGCGTATGCCGCGAGCAGCGGCATGAGCAGCGGCTTCGCGATCCGGTGCCCGGTGTCGGACCCGGCCAGGAGGGCGGCCAGGTCCGCGGCGACGGCCACCACGAAGGCGAGGAGCAGCACCCGGGCGACCGGGCCCCTGGGGACCGGGGTCACGCGGTGCGCTCCGGGACCGGGGGCTCGACCCGCGCGTCGAGCGCCGCCGGCTGCCAGCCGGGCCCGCGGAAGATCCGCCCCGCCCGCTCGCGCCAGCTCCGGGCGGCGCGCAGGTCACGGGCGATGGCCGCGTACTCGTGGGTGGCGACGCGCAGCGGGTTGTACGTGTGGATGTTTTTGGTGAGCCCGTAGACGGGCCGCTCCGTCTCCGCGACGAAGGAGCCGAACATCCGGTCCCACAGGATGAGGATCCCGCCGAAGTTGCGGTCCAGGTAGCCGCCCTGGGAGGCATGGTGGACGCGGTGGTGGGAGGGGGTGTTGAAGACGTACTCGACGGGGCGGGGCAGCTTCCCGATCCGTTCGGTGTGCACCCAGAACTGGTAGACGAGGTTGGCGGAGTAGCAGAAGAAGACCGCCGCCGGGTGCACGCCGAGCGCCACCATCGGCAGGAAGAACGGCCACACGGTGAGCGAGGTCCAGGGCTGGCGCAGCGCGGTGGTGAGGTTGAACTTCCGGCTGGAGTGGTGGACGACGTGGCAGGCCCACAGGATCCGGATGACGTGGTGGCCGCGGTGGGACCAGTAGTAGAGGAAGTCCTGCGCGAGCAGCATCAGCGGAACGGTCCACCACAGGACGGGGACACGGAGCGGCGTGAGCTCGTAGACGGCGGTGAAGAGGGCGAGTGCCGGGACCTTCCACAGCAGGTCGAAGACGATGCTGCCGAGCCCCATGCCGATGCTCGTGGCGGCGTCCTTCACCTCGTACCCGGCGGCGTCCTCGTCGGGATGCAGTCGGTAGCTGACCATCTCGAGGACGGTGAGCAGGACGAACGCGGGGATGGACCACAGCACGACATCGGGCAGGTTCGGCGGCATGCGAGCACCGTAGAGCGGGGGATCGTGGCGCGGCTAGAGGTGGTTACCGACAAGTATGCGAGACGACTTGTCAGCGGGCTTTGGCGACTTCCGCCAAGACCGGCGTCGTACGATCCGGTGGCAGGGGCAGCGTGAGGGGGATCAATCGCCGTGCAGGGTATGGAACTTGCGGTCGCTCGTCTCGCCGGTACGGTGCTGGGCGCGGTCGCGCGGTCGCTGGTCGCCCCCAGGGCGGGCGCGGGGCTGGTGGACCGCCCCGTGCGCCCCCTCCCCCGCCCGGCGAAACCGGACCGGCTGGCACGGGTCCTGTCCGAGCGGCTCACCGCGCCGTACGGCTCCCTCCCCGAGCACGAGCGCCTGGCGGCGGTCGACTCCGTACGGGACACCTTCGCGGCCGCCGGGGAGATCGACGCGGAACGCCTCTTCCGGCTCGACCTGGAGCCGGGGCGGCTGGCCGGTGAGCTGCGCGCGCCGGCGGCCGGGCTGAGCCCGCGTGCGCTCGACCTGTACGAGGAGCTGCTCGCGCTGTGCTGCGCGCACCTGGTGGAGCAGCTGACGGCGCACCCGTCCTTCCCGGCCCGCGCGGCGGTGGAACAGACCCGTGCGGCCGGTCGCACCCGAGCCCTGGTGGAGGACCTGGCCGCCGCCCCGCACCGCCGCCGGGACGCGGCGGCGGTGGAGTTCGAGGAGCGGTACGCGGCGTACGTGACGGAGACGTACGGGCGGCTGGAGCTGTTCGGGCTGACGCTCGGACGGTCGGCGAGCGAGTGGCCGCTGGACACGGCCTACATCAGCCTCACGGTGAGCGACACGGCCGGCGTGGAGCGGCGCGACGCCATGGACCTGCCGCACGCGGGCCGGGGCGCCGTCACGGCCGAGCAGGCGCTCGCCGAGTCGGACCGGGTCCTGCTGCGCGGTCCGGCGGGCTCCGGCAAGTCCACGCTCGTGCAGTGGCTCGCGCTCAACGCGGCCCGGCGCAGCTTCCCCGCCGAGCTGGCCGACTGGAACCGGTGCGTGCCGTTCGTCCTGCGGCTGCGCGCCTTCACCTCGGCGGATGCCCTGCCCCTCCCGGACGACTTCCTGCGGGCGGCGGGCGTCCCGCTGCACGGCTCGGCGCCCGGGGGGTGGGTGGAGTCGCTGCTGTCGTCCGGGCGGGCCCTGGTACTGGTCGACGGCGTCGACGAGGTCCCGGCCCGGCTGCGCGGCCGTACCGTGGCGTGGCTGAAGTCCCTGATCGCCGCCTTCCCGGAGGCGCGGTACGTGGTGACCACGCGGCCGTCCGCCGTGCCGGAGGACTGGCTGGCCGCCCAGGGCTTCACGGCCCGCTCGCTGCTGCCGATGGACCGCGAGGACATCCGGGCCTTCGTCGCGCACTGGCACGCCTCGGCTCGGCTGGAGGGCCCCGCGGAGGCGGAACTCCTCGACACGTACGAGCAGTCGCTCCTCCAGGCCGTCACGACCCGCCGGGACCTCGGGCGGCTGGCCACCAACCCCCTGATGTGCGCGCTGCTGTGCGCCCTCAACCGCGACCGGCGCATGCACCTCCCGCGCGCCCGCAAGGAGCTGTACGACGCGGCGCTCGACATGCTGCTCGTACGGCGTGACATGGAGCGCGAGATCGGCTGCGTGGAGGGCGTGGCTCTGTCCCGCGAGGAGCAGACCGCGCTGCTCCAGCGCCTGGCGTACTGGCTGGTCCGCAACGGGCAGGCGGAGGCGGCGCGTGCGGAGGCCGTCGAGATGGTGGGCGAGTGGCTCACCGCGATGCCCCAGGTGACCGCGGGCCCGGACGCCGTCTTCGCCCACCTGCTGATCCGCAGCGGTCTGCTGCGCGAGCCGGTTCCGGGCTCCGTCGACTTCGTCCACCGCACCTTCCAGGACTACCTGGGCGCCAAGGCGGCCGTCGAGACGCGGGACTTCGGCGTGCTGGTGCGCCACGCGGACGACGACCAGTGGGACGACGTCGTCCGCATGGCGGTGGGCCACGCCCGCGTGGAGGAGCGCGCGCGTCTGCTGCGGCAGCTGCTCAAGCGCGCCGACCGCGCGCCCCGGCTCCGCCACCGCCTGGTCCTCCTGGCGGCGGCCTGCCTGGAGCACGCGCCGGAGCTGGACCCGGCGGTGCGGGCGGAGGTGGAGACCCGCGCGAGGGAGCTGGTGCCGCCACGCTCGCTCGCGGACGCGGAGGAACTGGCCAAGGTCGGCGAGCTGGTGCTGGAGCTGCTGCCGGGGCCGGAGGGGCTGGAGGAGCAGGCGGCTGCGGCGGTGGTGCGGACGGCTGCGCTGGTGGGCGGGGATGCGGGGCTGGAGGTGATCGCGCGGTTCCGGGGGGACGAGCGGTTCCGGGTCGCGGATCAGGTGTCCGAGGCGTGGGGGCAGTTCGACACGGAGGTCTATGCACGGCGGGTGCTGAGCGCGGGTGAGTGGCGGGTTCCGTACGTTCGTGTACGTACGCCGGAGCAGTTGGCCGCTCTTCGCCATGTCCCCTGCGCGAAGTCCGTCTCTGTGGGTGGGGCCCACAGTGACCTGCGACCGTTGCACGTACTGCAAGCTCTGGAGTACGTGCATCTGAACAACAACCCGGTCCTCACTGATCTGGGCCCGCTGGCGGAGATGCCCTCCCTACGTAGGCTGGGCTTGTACAGATGCGGGGCCATGACAGATCTGTCGCCGCTCGCGGGCACGGATTTGGAGCGACTTTTCCTGCTGGAGGCGGAGCCGCCCCTCTCCCTGGAACCGTTGGGGACGCTGGGCAAGCTGGACCATATGGGGTTGGACTTCCGATGTGCTGCCCGCTCCCTGGCCGAGGTGCCGGTGGGGCCTCAGCTCACAGAGCTCGCCTTGTACGCACGCGCTGGGCATCTGGGCCTCGACGGCCTTGAACGATGGCCGGCGCTGCGCTGGCTTTCCCTGGCAAGCGACACGCAACGCAATGAGTTGCTGGCCCGGCAGGCCCTCCCCGAGCTGCGGTTCCTCCGACTGCAGTGGCAGACCGGACTCAACCTCCGGTCGCTCGTTCCGTTGGGTGGGCTCACCGAGCTCTTCCTGTACCAATGCGGGCTCCTGGGGGGCCTGGAGCCGCTCCGCGACCTCCCCGACCTCACCTCCCTCGGGCTCTCGCACAGCCACGGCCACGACGGCCCCATCGACCTCCGCCCCCTCCTTGACCTGGACCGGCTGACCATCACCCTGACCGGTGACATGCCGCTCATCGGCGAGGAGCTCTTCGCCCCCGGCCGCATCGTCCGCAACGCCTAAACCCCCGCCGCCCCCAGCAGCGACCCCGCCCCGTACGTCACCGCCATCGCCAGCGCGCCCCCGCCCACCACCCGGAGGACCGCCGGGCGCACCGGGGCGTCGCCCAGGCGGGCGCTGGACCAGCCGGTGAGGGTGAGGGCCGCGAGGACCGAGAGCACCGTGACGGGGAGGCGCAGGGGCGCGGGGGGCAGGACGATGGCGAGGAGCGGGAGCAGGGCGCCGACCGTGAAGGCGAGGAAGCTCGCTCCGGCCGCGTGCCAGGGGTTGGTCAGTTCGTCGGGGTCGATGCCCAGCTCCACGCGCGCGTGGGCACGCAGGGCGTCGCGTTCCGTGAGTTGTTCGGCGGCCTCGCGGGCGACGTCGCGGCTCAGGCCGCGGGCCGCCAGGAGGTCGGTGAGTTCGTCGAGTTCGGCGTCCGGCTGCTCGCGCAGTTCGCGCTTCTCCTGGGCCAGCGCGGCCTTCTCGGAGTCGCGCTGCGTGGAGACGGAGACGTACTCCCCCACCGCCATGGACATGGAGCCGGCCAGCAGGCCCGCGAGGCCGGCCGTGAGGAGTGTGGCGCGGTCGTCGGTGGCGCCGGCGACGCCGACGACGAGTCCGGCGGTGGAGACGACGCCGTCGTTGGCTCCGAGGACGGCGGCGCGCAGCCAGTTGAGGCGGGTGCCGAGCGCGCCGGCGTGCGCCTCGTCGTGGGATGGTGCATCGGTCACCCGGTGAGGGTCTCACCCGCGTGGGCCGGATGCCCGTTGGCCGCAGCCCAAATTGGGTGGCGGCCCCGTACGGGTGTTCCCTAGAGTCCGTGCACGCGGGGACGGCTCCGCACGCGTGCTTCCTTCTCCTTCTCTCCAAAAGAATCCGTGTAGCGCGCTCACTCTCCGTCCCCGCCTCACACTTCTTCCCGTCGCCGGGTTCCCAGGGGGATCTGTTTGTCCGCGCTGTCGTCCGTACTGCTCCGCCGTCTCCGTACGGTCTACGTCGGCGGGGCCGGGCCCCGCCCCGGGGACGGGCCGACGGCCGAAGGGCTCGTCGCCCTGGAGGCCGAGCTCCTGGAGCGCGGATTCACGCCGACGGCGCGCCTGCGGGCCGCGCTCGCGTGGCTGGGGCCGGCCGGGCTCGCGGAGGCGGGCAAGGAGCTGCTGGGCCGGCTGGACGCCGAGCTGGGGTCGGATCGCACCCATATGCCGCTGTTCCGCGATTTCCCGGTCTCCGTTCCGGACGACACCGACCGGCTCTATGTGGACCGGGTCTTCGCGCTGCTGCTCCAGTGGCCCGCCCAGCCGTGCGTGCTGTGCGGCACGGTCGGCGGTGTCGAGCCCGTCTCGCCCTGCGCGCATCTGGTGTGCCGGGCCTGCTGGGACGGCGCCGACTACGCCGGCTGCCCCCTCTGCCACCGCCGCATCGACCCGGCGGACCCGTTCCTGAAGCCGGCCGCACCGTCGCGCCACACACCCGAAGCGCCGTCCGGCGGTCCGCTGTGCCCGCTGGACCTGGGCACCGACCCGTCCGCCGACGCCGCCAAGGCGCTGGGCGCGCTGCTGGCCCGCCGTACGCCGCTGCCGCCGCAGGACCGTGACGACCTGAAGGTGCTCCTGGCGTACGCGCCGCCCGCGCTGGACTGGCTGCCCGAGGACGTTCCCGTACGGGAGACCAAGGCGCTCGTCCTGGGTTCGCTGCTGCTCGATCCGCGCACGCGGGAGGCCGTACGCCCCCTGCTGGACGAACGGCTGACCACCGCGACCGACGTGCTGCGGCTGCTCGCCGTCTGGTCGGGCGGCGAGCCGGACCTGCTGGAGCGCCACCGCTTCCGGTCCCTGCCGCGCGGCCTGCGCCGGCAGCTGCTCGCCGTCCTGGACGGGCTGGCCGCCGAGTCGCTGGTCGAGGACGTGCTGCGGTACCCGGGGCCGTGGAAGCGTGCCGCCGAGGTCCTCCACCCGTACGAGCGGCACGGCGACCACCCAAAGGCGGCCCTCGCCTTCGCGGTGCTGCGCGGGACCGACACCGCGGCCGTCTCCGCCTCCCTCGGCGAGGCGCTGCGGCGCACGGCGGCCGAGCACCCGCGTGCGGTGCGGATCACCGGCACGCGCATCAGGGCGAACACCTGGTCCGGCCGGGTCGAGGAGGCCCTGCGCGCCCGGGACCGCTCCACGGCCCTCGCGCTGCTCCTCCAGCGGCCCGGAGAGCTGCTGCGTCGCCTGGACCACCTGCTGCGCCTGGACGGCGAGGCCGGCGCGAGCCTGACGGAGGCAGAGGCGCAGGCGCTGATGGAGGTCCTCCCGGGCGCGGGTCCCGGCCCGCTGCTGGCCGCGCTCGGACGCCTGCGGGGACGTCACCTGCCCGCCGAGCGGAGGGTGTTCTTCCCGCGCGGCCGGGTGACCCACACGTACACGGTCGAGGACACGCGCGCGCCGCTGCCCGCCGCCGTCACCGAGCGGGTGTGCGGGCTGCTGGAGGCGGAGGTGCTGCGCCGGCTGTCCACCGCCTCCCGCTTCCGGCTGGCCGTGCTCGACGCGGGCCTGTCCGGGCTTGCCGTCCCCTCCGCCGAGGGGGCCGCGGCCAAGGCCCTGGTGTCGGTTCCCCGCGGCAGCACGCAGCGGCTGCCGGAGGGCGAGGTGCTGCGGCTGTTCCTGCATTGGACGCAGCCCCCGGGGACGCGGGTCGACCTGGACCTGTCGGTCGCGCTGTACGACGCGGAGTGGACGTACCTCGGCCTGTGCGACTACACCCACCTCGTGTACGGGCGCAGGGCCGCTGTCCACTCCGGCGACCTGACGTCCGCCCCCGCGCCGGACGGGGCGACGGAGTACGTCGATCTGGACCTGGACGGGCTCAGGGCGGCGGGCGTGCGGTTCGCGCTGCCCCTCGTCTTCAGCTTCAACAACATCCCCTTCGACCAACTCACCGACGCGTTCGCCGGTTTCATGTCGCTGCGGTCGAAGGAGGCCAGGAGCGCGCGGTACGACCCGAAGGCGGTGCGCCAGCGCTACGACCTGGTGGGCGAGTCCAGGATCCATGTGCCGATGCTGGTCGACCTGGAGCGGGGCGCCTTCCTGTGGGCGGATCTGCACCTGCCGCCGTCCGAGGGGTACCACAGCGTCGCGCGGCACAGCCGCGACCTGGGCCGGATCGGGAAGGACCTGTTCCAGTACTTCTCGGCCGGGCGTACGACCCTGTGGGACCTTGCCGTGTGGCACGCGGCGGCGCGGGCGGAGGAGACCGCCGTCCTGCGCGACGGGGAACTGCTCTCCTTCACGCGGCACGTCGGCGAGACCCTCGGCTCGTACGCCCGGCGTATCCGTACGAACCGGGCACCGGACGCGCGGCGCGCCGGGGAGGATCCGGTGGCGTCGGCCGCCCGGGCGGCGGCCGGGCGGCATGTCCTGCTGGCCCTGGTGGACGGCTCGGTGGCACCCGAACGGGCGTCGGGCACGGTGTACCGGCTGCTGCCGGGCGCCGTCGACGGCTGCGGCCTGGAGCAGGCGGCGGCCGGGGACCTGCTCGCGGCTCTCGGCTGAACCACCCCCAACTGCCGTCGCCGACAGGGAAGCAGCGCCTCGGGGCGTCAACACGGCGGGCCGGAGGGGCTTGCACGGGGGATGCCGGGGGCGGCGTTGTCAGTGGCGGCCTCTATTCTCAGTGACCATGCTCGACGACCGCACGACAGCAGCAGCGTGGCCGACCGCCTACCCCCAAGAGGGGTACGCGGTCGTCGACGTGGAGACCACCGGCCTCGCCCGCGACGACCGGATAGTGTCGGCTGCCGTCTACCGGCTCGACGCGCAGGGCAATGTCGAGGACCACTGGTACACGCTGGTCAACCCGGAGCGGGATCCGGGCCCGGTGTGGATCCACGGTCTGACGACCAGCGTGCTGGAGGGGGCGCCGCTCTTCGCCGACATCGTCGCGGAGTTCTCGCGGCGGCTCGACGGCCGGGTGCTCGTCGCGCACAACGCCATGTTCGACTGGTCGATGATCGCCCGGGAGTACGCGCGCGCCGAGCACACCGCGCCCGTACGCCGGCGGCTGTGCACCATCGCGCTCGCCAAGGAGCTGGCGCTTCCGCTGCCCAACCTCAAGCTGGAGTCCCTCGCCGCGCACTTCGGCGTCGTCCAGCAGCGCGCGCACAACGCGCTGGACGATGCGCGCGTGCTGGCGGAGGCGTTCCGCCCGAGCCTGCACGCGGCGGCCGAGCGGGGCGTACGGCTGCCGCTGCTGGAGTGCCGTCCGCTGACGGAGTGGGCGCCGTCGCCGTCCGTGCCGATGCCGCGCGCCGGGCAGCAGTCCACGTCGTCGTACCGCGCGAACAGCTGGCGGCCGTCGCGGAAGCGGCCGGCGTGCCCGTACCCGAACCCGGGGCGTTACGAAGCGGACAAACCACTCAAGCAGGGGATGCGTGTTGCCTTTTCGGGCGATACGTCCGTCGAGCGGGAGCTGTTGGAGGACCGTGCGATCGAGGCGGGCCTGCATGTGGCCACCAGCGTGTCGCGGCTGACGAGCCTGCTCGTCACCAACGATCCGGACGCGGCGACCTCCAAGACGGTCAAGGCGAAGTCCTTCGGCACGCCGATCGTCGACGAGGCGGCGTTCACCCATCTGCTCCGCGACGTGGCCCCGGCCGAGGCCTCGAAGGACTCAGCAGACGAGTGACGGTCCGGGCGTTGCGCCGCCCCTTCCCCGGACGTACACCGCACCCTGTGGCGCATGGCACGTTGTGAGGTCTGCGGAAACGACTACGGCATGTCCTTCGAGGTGCACGCGCAGGGCGCGGTGCACGTCTTCGACTGCTTCGCCTGCGCCATCCACCGCATGGCGCCCATCTGCGAGCACTGCCGGGTCCAGATCATCGGTCAGGGCGTCGAGGTCGACGGCCAGTGGTTCTGCGGCGGGCACTGCGCCCGCGCGGAGAAGGGCCAGGTGGGCATCGTCGACAAAGTGTGACGCACCCCCCATCCCGCACCCCCCTCGGTGCACCCCGTGGCGCCGGTTGTACCGTCGTGGGGTGTACCGCTTCCTGTTGTCCCGGCAGTGGGTGATCCTCACCCTCCTCGCCCTCGTCCTCATCCCCGTGATGATCGAGCTGGGCTTCTGGCAGTTCCACCGGCACGAGCACCGGGTCGCCCAGAACGCCCTGATCGCGGACAACCTCCGGGCCGAACCCGTCCCCGTGGCGGAGCTCACCTCCCCCGGGCACACCGTCCCGCGCGCCGACTACTGGCGCCAGGTGACCGCCACCGGCACCTTCGACACCGCGCACGAGGTCGTCGTACGCCGCCGGACCAACGCCGACGACAAGGTCGGCTTCTTCGTCCTGACCCCCTTCCTCCTCACCGACGGCCGCGTGGTCCTGGTGAACCGGGGCTGGGTCCCCGCCGCCGACGACCAGGCCGCCTTCCCGGAGGTGCCGCCCGCCCCCAAGGGCGAGGTGACCGTCACCGGCCGCCTCAAGGCCGACGAGTCGACCGGCGCCAGCGGCATCAAGGACCTCAGCGGTCTGCCGCCCCGCCAGGTGATGCTGATCAACAGCGAGCAGCAGGCCCAGCGCCTCGGGCGCGAGGTGCTCGGCGGCTACCTGGAGCAGACGGAGCCGCAGCCCTCCGGTGACCTCCCGGAACTGATCCCGGAGCCGGACCACGACTCCATCGGGGCCCACATGGCGTACGCCGTGCAGTGGTGGCTCTTCGCGGCGGGCGTCCCGGTCGGCTGGGTGGTGCTCGTGCGCCGCGAGAAGCGCGACCTCGCGGCGGCGGCAGAGGCGGCGGCCGCAGCGGACGCGGCGGACGGAGACGCCCACAAGGCGGACGCGGCCGAGACCGCCGAGGCCGCCGCGCCGTCCGCCCCCTGACACCCGGCCCCCGGTCACCGGCCCCCGGCCCCCGGCCACTCGGCGATGCGCCCTGCTTAACCGAACGCCGGTGCGGGAACACGCCTGGGGTGACGCAACTCATCGAGGACTACGCCCTCATCGGCGATCTCCAGACCGCGGCGCTGGTGGGCAAGGACGGCTCCATCGACTGGCTGTGCCTGCCCCGCTTCGACTCGTCGGCCTGTTTCGCGGCCCTGCTCGGCGATGAGGACAACGGCCACTGGCGGATCGCGCCCAAGGACGCGACGGTGTGCACGCGCCGGGGCTACCTGACCGACTCGCTCATCCTGGAGACGGTCTGGGAGACCCGCACCGGCACCGTCCGGGTCCTCGACTTCATGCCGCAGCGCGACCAGGCACCCGATGTCGTGCGGATCGTCGAAGGCGTCAGCGGCGAGGTCGAGATGGCGGGCGTGCTGCGGCTGCGCTTCGACCACGGGTCGATCGTGCCGTGGGTGCGCCGCTTGGACGGCCACCGGGTGGCGGTCGCCGGCCCCGACTCCGTATGGCTGCGCAGCCAACCCGAGGTCAGGACGTGGGGGCAGCAGTACAGCACCTGCTCGTCCTTCACGGTCCGCCCGGGCGAGAAGGTGGCGTTCGTGCTGACGTGGCACCCCTCCCACCAGCCGCGCCCGCCGCTGGTCGACCCGTACGAGGCGCTGGAGCACACGCTCGAGGACTGGAAGGCGTGGGCGGCGCAGTGCGTGTACGAGGGGCCGTACCGGGAGGCGGTGCTGCGCTCGCTCATCACGCTGAAGGCGCTGACGTACGCCCCGACGGGCGGGATCGTGGCCGCGCCGACGACCTCGCTGCCGGAGGAGATCGGCGGCGTACGCAACTGGGACTACCGCTACTGCTGGCTGCGCGACTCGACGCTCACGCTGGGCGCGCTGCTGTCCGCCGGGTACCTGGAGGAGGCGTCGGCGTGGCGGGACTGGTTGCTGCGGGCGGTGGCGGGCGACCCGGCGGACCTGCAGATCATGTACGGGCTGGCGGGTGAGCGGCGGCTGCCGGAGACGGAGCTGCCGTGGCTGCGCGGCTACGCCGGATCGCGCCCGGTGCGGATCGGCAACGCCGCGGTGCACCAGCTCCAGCTCGACGTGTACGGCGAGGTCATGGACTCCCTCTACCTGGCGCGCGAGGCGGGTCTGCAGGCGGAGCCGTACGCGTGGAACGTCCAGCTCAGCCTGCTGAACTTCCTGGAGTCGGCGTGGCGGCGGCCGGACGAGGGCCTGTGGGAGGTGCGCGGGCCGCGCCGCCACTTCGTGCACTCGAAGGTGATGGCGTGGGTCGCCGCCGACCGGGCCGTGCGGACGCTGGAGGAGCACCCCGTCCTGCGCGGTGACGCGACGCGGTGGCGGGCGATGCGGGACGAGATCCACCGGGAGGTGTGCGAGAAGGGGTACGACGCCGACCGGAACACCTTCACGCAGTCGTACGGTTCGCGGGAGCTGGACGCGGCGACGCTGCTGATCCCGCGCGTCGGCTTCCTGCCGCCGGACGATCCGCGGGTGGTGGGGACGGTGGACGCGGTGCGGCGGGAGCTCAGCCACGACGGCTTCATCCGCCGGTACAGCACCGAGGGGGTGGCGGTCGACGGCCTGCCGGGCGACGAGGGGACGTTCCTCGCGTGCTCCTTCTGGCTGGCGGACGCGCTGCGCATGACGGGCCGGGACAAGGAGGCGCGGGAGCTGTTCGAACGGCTGCTCGCGCTGCGCAACGACGTGGGTCTGCTGGCGGAGGAGTACGACCCGTCGTCGCGGCGGCAGCTGGGCAACTTCCCGCAGGCGTTCAGCCACGTCGGACTGGTCGGGACCGCTCTGGCGCTGGCGCGGGAGGAGGCGGGCGGAGCAGGATAGGGCGCATGGATCTTGGACTGAAGGACCGTGTGTACGTCGTGACGGGCGCGTCACGGGGCCTGGGCAACGCGTCGGCGCGGGCACTGGTGGCGGACGGCGCGAGGGTCGTGCTCTCGTCGCGCGACGAGAAGGCGGTCGCGCAGGCGGCGGCCGCACTGGGGCCCGGCGCCGTGGGCGTCGCGGCGGACAACGCCGACCCGGCGGCCGCGGAGCGCCTGATCGACACCGCCCGGACGCGTTTCGGCCGCTTCGACGGCATCCTGATCAGCGTGGGCGGACCGCCGCCCGGCTCGGCGGCGGACAACACCGACGAGCAGTGGCGGGCGGCGTTCGACGCGGTGTTCCTGGGCGCGGTGCGGATGGCCCGCGCCGCGGCGGCGGCCCTGGGCGAGGGCGGCGTCATCGGCTTCGTGCTCTCCGGCTCGGTGCACGAGCCGATCACCGGCCTGACCATCTCCAACGGCCTGCGCCCGGGGCTGGCCGGCTTCGCCAAGTCCCTCGCCAACGAGGTCGGCCCGCGCGGCGTCCGCGTCGTCGGCCTGCTGCCCTCCCGCATCGACACCGACCGCGTCCGCGAACTGGACGCCCTGTCGGGCGACCCGGCTGCGGCGCGCGCGGCGAACGAGGCGAACATCCCGCTGCGCAGGTACGGCACCCCGGAGGAGTTCGGCAACACCGCCGCCTTCCTGCTCTCGCCGGCCGCCTCGTACCTGACCGGCGTCATGCTGCCGGTCGACGGGGGCGCGCGGCACGGGTTCTGACGTTCGGGCCCGGGGCGTCAGTTCACCCGGCGCGGGGCCTGCTTGACGGCGCGCAGGCGGGCTTCCGCCGGGAGGGCCGCCAGCCGCGCCGAGGCGCGGGCGCGGGCGAGGGTCCCGGCGGTGAGCTCCCGCAGCGTGTCGGCCGGGGAGGCGTGGGGCTCCAGGAGGAGGGAGACGCGGGCGGCCGGGGCGGTGCGGCGCCCGGTGAGCCGTACCCGCGCGCGGGCCACGCCGTCCAGGGTCTCCGCCTCGGACTCGACCGCGCCTTCCAGCGCCCGGCCGCGCAGCACCGCACCCTCCCCGTCGCCCGTGTCGACGAGCACCTCGGCCAGCCGACGCTGCCTCAGCTGCGCCAGCAGCCACACCAGTGCCAGCAGTACCAGGGCGGCGAGCACCGCGACGACGACGGCCCACCGCCACTCGCCCCGTCCGCGCCGGGCCTCGCTGAGCAGTACCGCGTCGGGGCCGTGCCACGGCCACCAGGACGGTACGCCCAGGTCGAGCCCGGCCGCGAGGACGGCGCCGCCCGCGCAGAGCAGCAGCAGCCCGGCGAGGCCGACCAGGACACGGTTGACGGCACGGAGCACTCCGGCCACCTCCTTCTCACCGCCTCTTCGCCGGGCGCCTGACGCGTACGGACAGCGCCGGCGGCCGCTTGAGGCCGAGTTCGTCGATCCCGTCGTCCAGCGCCGCGCGCACGTCGTCCCGTACGTCGTCGAGGTCGCGGAAGTGCGACACGGCACGCACCGCGACCGCACGCCGGCGCGCGCGTACCCGTACGGAGCGCACGCCCGGAACGGCCTGCGCCCGGTCGCGCAGCACGAGCGCCACCGCCTCCCGGTCGAGCCCGGCCCGTACGGGCACGGCGTCGCGCCGCATCGGCAGCACCCGGCGCAGCCCGGGCGTGACCGCCAGCACGAGCAGCCACAGCCCCAGCGCCGTCGCGGCCCCGGCGCCCACGAGCACCCACACGTCGTCCAGGGGGCGGCGGTCCAGTTCCTCGAGGAGCACCCGCCGCCAGCGCATGCCGGGCCGCCCGGCCCGTACCGCCGCGATGTCGTACAGCAGCAGGCCCGCGCCGCCGAGGACCACGAGCGCGACGAGGGCGGCGGGGACGCGCCGTACGGACCAGAAGCGCCCGTTCACGCGAGCCTCCCGCGGGTGCGCTGCGGCGAGTGGAGCCGTTCGACCTGGACCGCCACCTCCGGCACGCTCATGCCGGCGAGGGCTTCGACCCGCCGGGTGACGTGGCGGCGCACGGCCCCGCACTGGGCGCCGATGTCGGAGGGGTAGCCGAGTTCCAGGCTGATCCGGATGCGCGCGCTGTCCCGGTGAACGACGACCGACGCGTGCGGCGGCCCGCCGCCTTCCGGTACGCCGCCCTCGGGGGCGTCGTCGAGGGCTTCGCGCGCCGCCCGCGCGGCGATCTTCGCGACGACGCGGTCGGCGATGACGGTCGCGCCGCGCTCCGGCGCCCGGACACCGGTGGCCGCCGCGGTTTCCCCCGCCACGGCGTCACCGCCGCCGGTCGTCGCGGTCGCGGCCCCGGAAGAGGTCCCCGGGCTCCAGGTCTCCGTCGAGGAACCGCCCCACCACGAAGCCGACCGCGCCCAACGCGGCAACCAGCAAAAACGCGCCGAAGCCGCCGAAGTAACCGGCGAACCCGAGCGCCATCCCGGCCAGCAGGCCGACCACCGCCATGCTCATCCTGCGCTCCTTCGTGGTCCGTGGACCCCTGGACTACTGGATCCGGGTCTCGGGCTGCTCCTCTTCCTCCTCATCGGGGAGCTTCACGTCGCTGACGGCGATGTTGACCTCGACGACCTCGAGACCGGTCATCCGCTCCACCGCCGAGATGACGTTCTCCCGGACGTCCCGCGCCACGTCGATGATCGAGACGCCGTACTCCACGACGATCTCCAGGTCGAGCGCCGTCTGGACCTCGCCGACCTCGGCCTTCACGCCGCGCGTCACACCGGCCCGGCCGCCGCCCGGGACCCGGTCGCGCACCGAGCCGAAGGTGCGCGAGGCCGCGCTGCCCATGTCGTGGACGCCGTCGACGTCCCGGGCCGCGAGCCCGGCGATCTTCATGACCACGCCGTCGGCGATGGTGGTGCGGCCGCGCGAGCCCGGGTCGGCGCCCGCGCCGACGGTGCGCCGCGTCGACGAGCTCCTGCGGGCTTCCTCGGCCGCCGGTTCCCTGATCTGCCCGGCCTTCGCGGTCTGGGCCGCCTGGGCCGCTTGCGAGGTCTGTGAGGTGTCGCTCATCACCGTTCATCCCTTCCGGGCTGATTTGCGCTCTGTTGACCACACTAAGGGCGGTTGCCCGGTTTCGCGCCGGGGATGCGGCAGGCTGGAGGAATGACGACGGCTGAGGGATGGGCCACGACGGTACGCAGTCGGCTGAGCCTGGGGCGACTGCTCCCCCTGGGCGGCCTGGCGGACGGGACCTGGCTGGCGGAGCGGGCGGCGGACGGGGTGCTGCGCGGGGCGGCCCGGCGGGTGCCGGGCGTGTCACCCGGCCGGCTGCGCATCGATCTCGCGGAACCGGACGCGGCCCCGGGGCCGGTGTCCCCGTTCCCACGGCCGCCGGGTGCCCTGCCGCCGGGGCCGCTGCGGCTCTCGGCGGACTTCGCGGCGACCGGCGGCGTCGGCGTACCGCTTCCGGAGCTCGCCGCCGGGCTGCGTACGGCCCTGTTCGCGGCGTGCGAGGAGCGGCTGGGGCTGGTGGTGACGGAGGTGGACCTGCGGGTGACGGCGCTGCTGGACGGGCCCGCGCCCGCCCCGGAAGCGGAACCGTCCGCAGCCCCCGGGGAGGAGGCGGGCGCGGTCGACCTGTCCGACCCGGTGGCCGCCGCCGCGGCAGCCGTACCGGGGGTGCGGCGGCTGACGACGGTGCTGGGCCCGTCCGTGCACCGGGCGGCCGACCACCTCCGTATCGAGGTGGCGACCGCGCCGGACCACCGCGCGCTGGATGTGGCGCGAGCGGTCCGAGCAGCGACGGGCGCGGCGGCACCGGTGACCGTGCTGATCACGGACGTCGCCGCGGGGGGAGATGACCCGAGCATGCCGGCACCCTGACCATAAAGGCTCACCGGCCCGCGGAGGGCCCGGCACGACGCCTCGCCTCGCCGCGCCGCTCGGGCGGTGAGTCGTCAGCTCACCAGGCAGGGCGGATCGGCCCCGACGGCGTCAGTCGTGTCAGGTCGGCGACGAGTTCGCCGAAGCGCGCCTCGCCCAGCGCTTCCCGCCACGGCGCGACGGCAGCCCGGGCCGCCTGGTCGGCGGCGCGCGTAGCGGCCCAGCCGGTCTCGGTCAGCCCCAGGAGGCGGGCGCGGGCATCGCGCGGGTGCGGATGCCGCTCCACGTAGCCCTTGCGGACGAGCTCCTCGACCAGCTGGGCGGCGGCCTGTTTGGTCACCCCCAGGTGCTCGGCCAGGTCGGCCGTGGTGGCGCCGCCCGCGGAAATGCGGGCGAAGGCGAAGCCGTGTGCGGGTCGTAGGTCCTCGAATCCCTGCCGGGCCACGCGGGTGTGGATTTCCTGCACCAGCTGTCCGGAGAGTGCCAGCACGAGTGCGGGGAAGGCCAGGGCGTCGTCCATGGGCTTGACTATAACTCGTCAAGTTGCTTGTCTATCTGGACAAGCAACTTGTCTGAATAGGGGTGGGGCATGCCATTCATCCGCGGTGACGAAGCCGTCGTACACGAGATCCACGGCGGCCGTTTCGTTTCCTACGTCCGCCCGGACACCGGCAGCCGGGACCTCGCCGCCTGGCGCCTCGAGATCCCGGCCGCAATGGTGGGGCCGACCCACACGATCAGCGAGGAGGAGACGTTCTACGTCCTCTCCGGTCGCCTCCTGCTCACCATCGACGGTGAGAGCGCCGAACTCGGCGCAGGCGACGCGGCTGTGGCACCCGCGGGCTCCGCACTGGCGGTCGCCAACCAAACCGACCAGCCCGCCCACGCGTGGGTCACCACACGGGTCGGGCTCACCGCCGAACTGGCCGACGGCACCACCATCACACCGCCCTGGGCCCACTAGCGCGCTGTGATCGCGTACGTCCGCCGGATCCGGCGCGTCACGCCGTGCCCCAGCGCCTGGACTAGTCGGCGAGGCCCGCCAGGTCGCGCAGGCGCCGGGCCTGGGCGGCGCGTTCCGCGACGCGCTGCTCCTCGTACGTACGCTCCTGCGCACCCCGCAGCAGCGCCTTCGTCTCGACGACGGCGTCGCGCGGGGCCGCCAGAAGCGCCGCCGCCAGGTCGCGTACGGCACCGTCGAGTTCCTCGACGGGCACGACCAGGTTCGCGAGACCGATGCGCTCGGCCTCGGCGGCCTGGACGAAGCGGCCCGTGGCGCAGATCTCCAGCGCGCGGGCGTAGCCGACCGCCGCGACCAGCGGATGCGTGCCCGTCAGGTCGGGAACCAGGCCCAGGCTCGTCTCGCGCATGGCGAACTGCACGTCCTGCGCGACGACCCGCAGGTCGCAGGCGAGCGCAAGCTGGAACCCGGCGCCGATGGCGTGCCCCTGGACGGCCGCGATCGACACGATGTCGTTGCGGCGCCACCAGGTGAACGCCTCCTGGTACTCGGCGATGACGGCGTCGAGCTCCTCGTCCGAGCCGCGCGCCAGGTCCAGGAAGGACGGCTCGCCCTCGAAGCCCTCGGGCGTGAACGCCTGCCGGTCGAGCCCCGCGGAGAAGGACTTGCCCTCGCCGCGCAGGACGACGACCCGCACGCTGCCCGGCAGCGACCGCCCGGCCTCCACCAGCGCCCGCCACAGGGCGGGCGACTGCGCGTTGCGCTTGGCCGGCTGGGCGAGCGTCACCGTGGCGACGGCGTCCTCGACGGTGAGGCGTACGCCGTCCTTGTCGAACACTTCGAGGACTGGGTCGAGCGAGGTCATGGGGCGCCTCCGGATCCGGTGCGGCGGCTGTGCAGCCGATGACAGCCATCAAGTGACTGCACAGTAACCACCCGGTCGACACGCCGGTCGACCGGGTGGCCCTGCCGGATCCCTTGGGCCGGATGAGCCCGCTCGGACGGCGAGTGCCGACGCGGAGACCGTCAGGCCGAAGGGGCCTTCTTGCCTCGCGTAGCTCCGCCGCGTCCCCGCAGCGACACTCCGGACTCACTGAGCATCCGGTGGACGAACCCATAGGACCGGCCGGTCTCTTCGGCCAGTGCCCGGATGCTCGCACCGGAGTCGTACTTCTTCTTCAGGTCTGCCGCGAGCTTTTCGCGCGCGGCGCCGGTCACCCGGCTGCCCTTCTTCAGAGTCTCGGCCACCCGTGCCTCCTCATGGGAAGTGCGCCTCTGGACTCTCATGATCACCCCTCTGCGGCCACATGGCCAGCCATTCGACAAGGTCGGTGCCGCAAGGTTTCGCCATTCGGCGCTCACCGGACGGTCACCTTCCCGTCTCCGGAGCCCGGCCCGGCGCCGACTCTGCGGCGAAGTGCCAGGTCAGGGCGGTGGAGGGAACGACAACGCGGCGCGGGAGCGGAGGACGGGAATCCACCGCTCGCCACGCCGCGATATGAGACGCACTCACTCAGATGAAGGATCACGCGTAAGCCGAATGATCCATGCGGGGACGATCAGACGAGGGTCGAGCACAGGCCGGGGCCCCGTCGGGGACCGGGTCAGGCGAGGGCGACCAGGTCCGCGTAGTCGGCTCCCCACAGGTCCTCGACGCCGTCCGGCAGCAGGATGATGCGCTCCGGCTGCAGGGCCTCGACCGCTCCCTCGTCGTGCGTGACCAGGACGACGGCGCCCTTGTACGTGCGCAGCGCGCCGAGGATCTCCTCGCGGCTGGCCGGGTCGAGGTTGTTGGTCGGCTCGTCCAGCAGCAGCACGTTCGCCGAGGAGACGACCAGGGTGGCCAGCGCCAGCCGGGTCTTCTCGCCGCCGGAGAGCACGCCGGCCGGCTTGTCGACGTCGTCGCCGGAGAAGAGGAAGGAGCCCAGCGTCTTGCGCACCTCGACGAGGTCGAGGTCGGGCGCGGCCGACCGCATGTTCTCCAGGACGGTCCGGTCGGGGTCGAGGGTCTCGTGCTCCTGGGCGTAGTAGCCGAGCTTGAGGCCGTGGCCCGGCGTCACCTGGCCGGTGTCCGGCTTCTCCACGCCCGCGAGCAGGCGCAGCAGCGTGGTCTTGCCGGCGCCGTTGAGGCCCAGGATGACGACGCGGGAGCCCTTGTCGATGGCGAGGTCCACGTCGGTGAAGATCTCCAGCGAGCCGTACGACTTGGAGAGCCCCTCCGCGGTGAGCGGGGTCTTGCCGCAGGGCGCCGGCTCGGGGAAGCGGAGCTTGGCGACCTTGTCGGAGGCGCGGACCTCTTCCAGCCCGGACAGCAGGCGCTCGGCGCGGCGGGCCATGTTCTGCGCGGCGACGGTCTTGGTGGCCTTGGCGCGCATCTTGTCGGCCTGCGCGTTGAGGGCGGCGGCCTTCTTCTCGGCGTTGGCGCGCTCGCGCTTGCGGCGCTTCTCGTCGGCCTCGCGCTGCTGCTGGTAGAGCTTCCAGCCCATGTTGTAGACGTCGATCTGCGACCGGTTGGCGTCCAGGTAGAACACCTTGTTGACGACGGTCTCGACGAGGTCGACGTCGTGGGAGATCACGATGAAGCCGCCGCGGTACGTCTTGAGGTAGTCGCGCAGCCAGACGATCGAGTCGGCGTCGAGGTGGTTGGTGGGCTCGTCGAGGAGCAGCGTGTCGGCGTCCGAGAAGAGGATGCGGGCGAGCTCGACGCGGCGGCGCTGACCGCCGGAGAGCGTGTGGAGGGGCTGCCCGAGGACGCGGTCCGGCAGGCCGAGGGCGTGCGCGATGGTGGCGGCCTCGGCCTCGGCGGCGTACCCGCCCTTGGTGAGGAACTCGGTCTCCTGGCGCTCGTACTGCCGCAGCGCCTTCTCGCGGGTGGCGCCCTGGCCGTTCGCGATCTTCTCCTCGTTCTGCCGCATCTTGCGGATCAGGACGTCGAGGCCGCGGGCGGAGAGGATGCGGTCGCGGGCGAGGACGTCGAGGTCGCCGGTGCGCGGGTCCTGCGGGAGGTAGCCGACCTCACCGGAGCGGGTGATGGTGCCGGCGGCGGGGATGCCCTCGCCGGCGAGGCACTTGGTGAGGGTGGTCTTGCCGGCGCCGTTGCGGCCGACAAGGCCGATGCGGTCGCCCTTGGCGACGCGGAACGAAGCGGATTCGATGAGGACGCGGGCGCCGGCGCGCAGCTCGATGCCGGAAGCGGTGATCACGGACAGACTCCAGGGCGGGTGGGACGGCGGAAGGACGGCGGGTGCGGTGGCTTCGACGCCGGCTAATGCACAGGGAGAATGGCCATACGGGCCAGTCTAACGGGCGGGTGCAACTGGTTTTCCGGCCGCGGAGGGCGGTCCGGGGCCGCGTTCGCGGCGTCCCACGGCCGGTGGAGCGCGGGGGTGCGTTGTCGGTGGCGGGTGCCAGACTGGGGAACAGCTGAGACCCGGATCACATCGCAGTCGGAAGGCCGTAGCGAGCACCGAATCGGAGAGTGACCAGCATGGCCGACGTACCGAGCATCTATCCCGCGATCCTGTACGAGGACGCGAAGGCGGCCATCAGGACGCTGAAGGAGGCCTTCGGGTTCACCGAGGTGAGTGTGTACGAGGGCGAGGACGGCCAGATCGTCCACTCCGAGCTCGCCTATGGGAACGGCATGGTGATGCTGGGCACCAAGAGACGTGAGGGCGTGTACGCCAAGGCGATGGCGGGGGCGGGCCCGGTCGGGGTGTACGTGGTGGTGGACGACGTGGACGCGCACCACGCCCGGGCCGTGGAGCACGGTGTGGAGATCCTGATGCCCCCGACGGACCAGGACTACGGCTCCCGCGACTACATGGCGCGGGACGCCGAGGGCAACGTCTGGAGCTTCGGCACGTACGCGCCGGGCGCGGCGGGGTAGCCCCGCGGCGGCCCGGGCCCCGGCGGCCTGGAGCCCTGGGCCCCGACAATCCAGAGCCCAGGGGGGGCGGTCAGGCGCCGCCCGTGTGGACCTGGAAGGCCGCGCGGCGGACGGCTTTCGCGAAGGCGGGGTCCGGGTGGGCCGCGGCCAGGGCGACCAGGACCTGGACCGTGCGGGGGTGGCCGACGGCGCGGACCTCGTCCAGGAGGGCCGGGACCGAGCCCTGGACCGCGGACTCCAGGTGGCGTACGAGGAGCGTGGCGTCCCCGTGGTCGGCGACGGCCGCGGCGGTGTCCACCCAGAGCCAGGTCGCCTCCTCGCGGGTGAGGACGTCGGTGGCCTCGTCGGGGTCGGCGCCGTCGTGCTCGGCGAGCCAGATGAGGGCGTAGGGGCGCAGCGGGGGCTCCTCGGCGGCGGCTCGCACCCCGGCCTCGGCGGCGGAACCGACCACCCGCAGGGCCTCGAAGGCGAGGCCGCGCAGCAGGGCGTCCTCGCCCCGCGCGACGCCGAGGAGCTCGGTGACGGCGCTGCCCACGGGGCGGGCGGCGAGCCAGGCGCGGTACTCGACGCGGGCCGGGCCCGGGGTGAGGCGGGCGCAGGCGCGCAGCATGTCCTCGGCGGACTGCTCGATGTGCCCGGCGGGGCTCTGTGCGGCGACGCAGATCTGCTCCAGCTTGACCCACACGGCCCAGTTGCCGAGCGGGGTGAGGGTCGCCTGGCCCTGGCCGAGGGTGAGGGCGCCGACGGCGGCCAGGCCCTCCAGGGCCCAGTCGAGCAGGCGCGCGAGCGGGTCGGGCCCGGGCGCCGGGTCGGGGACGGCACGGCGGGACACGGCCCCGGACGCCTCGACGGACCCCTCGCCGGGTGCCGCACCGGGTTCGTCCCGCGGCGCAGCCGGCACCTCGCAGCGCTCCTCGCGGAGCTCGGCGACGCGCTGCCGCAGCAGGTCGAGGAGGGACGGCACGGGCACGGGGCCCGCGGAGAGCTGGAGCAGGGAGAGGACCTGGGGAACGGCCTCGACGACCTCGGCCACGGCGGTGGGCTCGACGTCGCCGGGGGCGGGATGGACGAGTGACCAGGCGTCGAAGAGCGCGACCCAGCCGCGCAGGACGGCCGAGTCGTCGCGGTCCCAGGCGCGCAGCCGCCAGCCGGGGCGGGCGGTGCCGCCGTGCAGCTCGACGAGTCCGGCGAGGCGGGCCCGGTCCCAGCCGGCGCGCACCTGGTCCGGGGTCAGGCCGAGCGCGACCGCGGCCCGTTCCTGGGCGGGGGTGGCGTCGGGCTGGCGGTCGACGGCGGCCCAGCGGGCGATGCGTACGGCGTCGTCGAGGACGGCTCGCGCCTGACGGGCCAGCTCGGCCGGGGGCGGCGTGCCCTCGGGCGGTCGCGACGCCGGCCGCGTACGCCGGGTGGTCACAGCCCGTCGTGCCGTGGTCAGGGGCCGCGGACGGACGAGTCGGAGTCTGGAGTTGCGCGCCAATTGCTCATCAGGCTTTCGAGACGTCACGGGGGCAGTCTTCCCGCTGACGGCCCGAAAGCCCAAACGGAATCGGTTTCACCGGACGGCGGGGGCTACAGGAGGGGGGTGAGGAAGCGGCGCAGGGCCTCTTCGTAGCGGTCGGGGGCGGCGTTCCACATGGCCGCGTGCGGCGCGTTCGCAACGGTGTGCAGGGTGACCAGGTCGGGGCGGCGGGCGGCGAGTTCGCGGGAGCCCTGCCAGGGGGCGAGGTGGTCGTCCGGTCCGTGGAAGAGGAGGGCCGGCACGCGCAGCCCGTCGGCGTCGGCGGCCTCGGCGATGCGGTCGCCGTGCACGCCGGTCCTGCCCTGGGCGGCGCGGACCGCGAGCGGCAGCAGTGGCGCGGGGGTGCGGCGGGCGGCGGCGAGGGCGCGCAGGGTGGCTTCCCAGTCGAGGACCGGGGAGTCGAGCACGAGGCCGCTGATGCGGTCGCGGACGCCGGAGTTGGCGGCGGCGTGCAGGGCCATGGAGGCGCCGACGGACCAGCCGTACAGGATGACGCGGTCGGCGCCGCGGTGGAGGGCGTGGCGCATCGCGGCGTCCAGGTCCCGCCACTCGGAGTCGCCGAGGTGCCCGAGGCCGTCGGAGGGGCGTGGGGCGCCCTCGTCGCCGCGGTAGGCGAGGTCGAGGACGGGGAGTTGGAGGGAGTTGAGGAACCGCACGACGTTCAGGGGGTGCTCGCGGGTGGTGCCCAGGCCGTGGACGGCGATCACCCAGGTGGAGCGGTTGGCGGGGACGAACCAGGCGGGCAGATTGCCCAGTTCGCCGAGGATGTCCAGGTCCTCGTGGTCGAGGCCGAGTGCGGTGGCGGGGGTGCCGGTGTGGAGCTGCGGGGTGAGCCGGACGCGGCTGCCCACGTCCAGGGTGCCGCGCCGCACGCTCTCCAGCCGGCGTACGACGGTGTCGGCGGAGTGCGGCACATCGTCCAGGACGGGGCCGACGACCGCGTGGACGCCGGGGCCCGTGAGGCCGTAGGTGCCGGGCCGCAGCGAGGCCAGGTGGCGGGTCAGGGTGACCTGTCCGGCGGCGGTGGCGTGCACCGTGAGCCGGGGGTCTCCGGGCAGGGGCCGGTCAGGCCGGGGCCTGAGCGCGGCGTCGCTGGCGTACCGGCCGGCCGCGACCGTGGCCGCGCCGGCGCCGATCAGGGTGGTGACGGCCGCCGCCGTCGCTGTAGCCGGGCGCACCGCTCCAGTGTGGGCACGCGCGCGGCGCGATGCCAGTGGGCGGCGGCGTGCGGGGGACCCGGCGTACGAGGGCCCGGCGCGCGGGGCGGGGCCCGGCCGACCGGTCCTGGCCGCGCTGGGCCTGGCCGCGCCGGTCCTAGCTGCGCCGGTCCTGGCCGCGCTGGCCGTAGCCGCGGAGCTTGTCGGCCGCCTCGTCGAGCTCGTCGGCGGACAGCAGCGCCGGGGTGCGGCCGGGCACGGAGGTGGCGGTGAGCCAGACGCGGCACATCCACTCCAGCTGCGCGGTGCGGTCGTACGCCTGGTCGAGGGTCTCGCCGTAGGTGACGGTTCCGTGGTTGCCCAGCAGGCAGCCCGTACGGTCCTCCAGGGCGCGCAGCATGTTCCGGGCCAGCTCCTCCGTGCCGTACAGGGCGTACGGGGCGACGCGGACGGGGCCGCCGAGGGCCCCGGCCATGTAGTGGATCGGGGGCAGCTCGGGGACGAGGGTGGAGACCGCCGTGGCGTGGACCGCGTGGGTGTGGACGACCGCGCGGGCCGGGGTGCCGCGGTAGATCGCCAGGTGCATGGGCAGCTCGCTGGTGGGCGTGAGGGTTCCGCGCACCCGCGTGCCGTCGAGGTCGACGGCGGTGAGGTCGGCCGGGGTGAGCCGGTCGTACGGCACACCGCTGGGGGTGACGAGGACGAGGTCGCCGACCCGGGCGGAGACGTTGCCGGAGGTGCCGACGACCAGCCCGTCCGCGACGGTCCTGCGGGCGGTGGCCACCAGCGCGTCCCAGGCCCGCTCGACCGCCTGGTCGACCGCCTGGTCGACCGCCTGGTCGACGGCCTGGTCGTCAGCCTGCTCGGTCGGCCGTCCCGCCCCCTGCTCGACAGCCCGTTCGGTCGCATCCCGTGTCATGGATCCGATCCTGTCAGGCCCGGCGGCGAGGGCGTAACGGAAGTCGATCAGATGACAAAAATCTCCTCATCCGAACCCCGTCCGACCACCCCCGCGCACCGGGTGAACGGCGGGAAAGCCCATGGATACGGGCATCCGCCCGCCCGGCCGGGCACCGGCGACGAAACGGTGGCGATGGTTCCGGATCTTCGGTCACCATGATGCCCGACCCAGTTCACCTTCCGTTCACTCAGGTTGCCTACGTTCACCAAGCCACTGACGTCGAACGATTGCCTGGGTAAATGGAACACATCACGCTGCTGCTCGCCATTGTGGTCGTGACAGCTCTCGTGTTCGATTTCACGAACGGTTTCCATGACACCGCCAACGCGATGGCCACGACCATCTCGACCGGCGCCCTGAAGCCCAAGACGGCGGTGGCCATGTCCGCCGTGCTCAACCTGGTCGGCGCGTTCCTGTCCGTCGAGGTCGCCAAGACGATCTCCAGCGGCCTGGTCAACGAAGAAGGAATCACCCCAGAGGTGATCTTCGCGGCGCTCGTCGGCGCCATCCTCTGGAATCTCCTGACCTGGCTGGTGGGCCTGCCCTCCAGCTCCTCCCACGCCCTGATGGGCGGCCTCGTCGGCGCCACCATCGCCTCGGTCGGCCTGAGCGGCGTCAACAGCGGCGTCGTCGTCACCAAGGTCCTCATCCCGGCCGTCGCCGCGCCGCTGGTCGCCGGCCTCGCCGCGATGCTGGCCGCCCGCCTGACGTACAAGGCCGGCGCGAACATCGACGAGAAGACCGGCCGCAAGGGCTACCGCGCCGGGCAGATCGCCTCCGCGGGCCTCGTCTCGCTCGCCCACGGCACCAACGACGCCCAGAAGACGATGGGCATCATCACCCTGGCGCTGGTCGCCGGTGGCATCCTCGCCCCCGGTTCCAACCCGCCCCTCTGGGTGATCGTCTCCGCCGGTGTGGCCATCGCGCTCGGCACCTACCTCGGCGGCTGGCGCATCATCCGCACCATGGGCAAGGGCCTCACCGACCTCCAGCCGCAGCAGGGCTTCGCCGCCCAGACCAGCGCGGCGACCGTGATCCTCGCCTCCTCGAACCTGGGCTTCTCGCTCTCGACGACGCACTCCTGCTCCGGCGCCGTGATGGGCGCGGGCCTCGGCCGCAAGGGCGGCGTCGTCCGCTGGTCCACCGCGACCCGGATGTTCGTCGCCTGGGGCCTGACCCTGCCGGCCGCGGGTCTCGTCGCCGCCGCCTCGGAGTACGTGACCCAGCAGGGCGACTGGGGCGTGGCCGCGGTCGCGGTCTTCCTCATCGCCTCCTGCGCCGCGATCTGGTTCATCTCGCGCCGCCAGGTCGTCGACCACACCAACGTCAACGACGTGGAGACGGACGAGCCCGCGGGCGTCGTGACCACCGCCATCGCGGCCGTCACCCCGCCCCCGGCCGGCACCGTCGCCGACCTCACCGCCGACCTCCAGGCCACCATCCCGGCGAAGGCGCCGGAGACCACCCCGGCGGCCGCGTCCGCACCCGCCGCCACGGTGTAAGGAAAGAACAGCATGAAGATCGACTGGGCAGCTCTCGGCTCCGTGTTCGGCGTGAGCCTCGTGGCCACCGTCGCACTGGTGGGCCTGTTCACCCTCGGCATCCTCGGCCTCTCGAAGCAGGAGCAGGCGGCGGCGAGCGGTGGCTCGGCCGTCCTGGCCCGCACCGGCGCCTACACGGCCTTCGCGGTCTGCGCGGCGGCGATCGCCTTCGGGATCTACCTGATCGTGACCTGACGCGTGAAGCCTTCGGGCACCGGGCCGGTCGCACCCTCACGGGTGTGGCCGGCCCGGCCGCGTTCGTGGCCCCGCCCTGTGGGGCTGAGCACACTGTCCTCCCGCAGGTCAGCGGCGAGTTGACGGGCGTTCGCGGAGCGTGGTGGACTGCCGGGGCCATTTACGGCGGCAGGAGAGGAAGCCGGTGCGAATCCGGCGCGGTCCCGCCACTGTGAGTCCGGCCCGAGGGCGAGACGTCCGACGGGCCGGACGAGTCAGGAACTCTCGTCGCCGGTCACGTCGAGCCAGGGCGCGGACCCTGAGTGAGGACATCACCATGCCCGGCTGCCTTTGCGCTGCCTCGGACGCATCGAGACGCCATGCGACGCGGTGACCGCGTCTTCGCCTACGGCGCGGCCGTCGGGCTCGCCGCCGACCTGCTCCTCGCCGACCCCCGCCGCGGGCACCCCGTGGCCGCCTTCGGGCGTACGGCCGCCCGCGTGGAGCGCGCCCTGTGGCGCGACGACCGCGCCTGGGGCGCGCTGCACGCCGCCGTGTGCGCCGGGGGCGCGGCCGGTGCGGCGGCGCTCGCGGCCCGCGCGGTACGCGGGCGGCGCGCCGCGTCCGTCGCGCTGACCGCCGCCACCGTGTGGTCCGTCGTCGGCGGTACGACGCTGGGCCGCGAGGCCCGCGCCATCGGCGGCGCGCTGGCCGCCGGGGACCTGGAGGTGGCCCGGGAGCGGCTGCCGCATCTGTGCGGGCGCGACCCGCAGGCCCTGGACGGCCCCGGCATCGCCCGCGCGGTCGTGGAGTCCGTCGCCGAGAACACCTCCGACGCCGTCGTCGGCGCCCTCGTGTGGGGCGCGATCGGCGGCGTACCGGGGCTCGTCGCCTTCCGCGCGGTGAACACGCTGGACGCGATGGTCGGGCACAGGTCGCCGCGCTACCGCCGCTTCGGCTGGGCCTCGGCGCGCCTCGACGACGTGGCGGGCTGGCCGGGCGCCCGGCTCACCGCCGCGCTGGCGGCGGTCGCGGGCGGGAACCCGCGCGGCGCGGTCCGGGCCTGGCGGGCCGACGCGGCCCGGCACCCGAGCCCCAACGCCGGCCCGGTGGAGGCGTCCTTCGCGGGCGCGCTGGGCGTACGGCTCGGCGGCACGCTCTCGTACGGCGGACGCGTCGAGCACCGGCCCGTCCTCAACGGTGACGGGCGGGAGGTCGAGGTGGCGGACATCGAACGCGCGGTGCGGCTGTCGCGCCGGGTGAGTGCCCTCACGCTCGCGGTGTGCGCGGGCGGGCGGCTGGCGTACGGAGCGATCAGGGCGCACGGGGCGGTCAAGCGGAGGCGGAGGCGTACATGAGCAAGGGTGGGGGGCTGCTCGTCGCGGGCACCACGTCCGACGCGGGCAAGAGCGTCGTCACGGCCGGCATCTGCCGCTGGCTGGTACGGCAGGGCGTGAAGGTCGCGCCGTTCAAGGGACAGAACATGTCCCTCAACTCCTTCGTCACCCGTGAGGGCGCGGAGATCGGCCGGGCGCAGGCCATGCAGGCGCAGGCCGCCCGGGTGGAGCCGACCGCGCTGATGAACCCGGTGCTGCTCAAGCCGGGCAGCGACCGGTCCAGCCAGGTGGTGCTGATGGGCAAGCCGGTCGGTGAGCTGAGCGCGCGCGGCTACCACGGCGGCAAGCAGCGCGAGTTGCTGGAACCCGTCCTGGACTGCCTCCAGCAGCTCCGCGAGACGTACGACGCCGTCATCTGCGAGGGCGCGGGCAGCCCGGCCGAGATCAACCTGCGGCGCACCGACATCGTCAACATGGGCATCGCGCGCGCCGCCCGCTTCCCCGTCGTCGTGGTCGGCGACATCGACCGGGGCGGGGTCTTCGCCCAGTTCTTCGGTACGACGGCGCTGCTGGCGCCCGAGGACCAGGAGCTGGTCGCGGGCTACCTCGTGAACAAGTTCCGGGGCGATGTGACGCTGCTGGAACCGGGCCTGGACATGCTGCTGGGCCTCACGGGCCGCCGCACCTTCGGTGTCCTGCCGTACGCGCACGGGCTCGGCATCGACGAGGAGGACGGGCTGCGCGTCTCGCTGCGCGGCGCCGTCCGCGAGTCGGTCGTCGCCCCGCCGCTGGGCGAGGACGTGCTGCGGGTCGCCGTCTGCGCCGTACCGCTCATGTCCAACTTCACGGACGTGGACGCGCTGGCGGCCGAGCCCGGCGTGGTCGTGCGGTTCGTGGACCGGCCCGAGGAACTGGCCGACGCGGACCTGGTCGTGGTGCCGGGCACGCGCGGCACGGTCAAGGCGCTGGCGTGGCTGCGCGAGCGTGGCCTGGCGGACGCGCTGGTGCGGCGCGCGGCGGAGGGCCGTCCCGTCCTCGGCATCTGCGGCGGCTTCCAGGCGCTCGGCGAGCGCATCGAGGACGACGTCGAGTCCAGGGCGGGCCTGGTGGACGGCCTCGGACTGCTGCCGGTACGGGTGCGGTTCGCGCCCGGCAAGACCCTCGCGCGGCCGGTCGGCGAGGCCCTCGGCGAGCCGGTCGAGGGGTACGAGATCCACCACGGCGTCGCGGACGTCCGGGGCGGGGAACCGTTCCTGGACGGGTGCCGCGTCGGGGCCGTCTGGGGCACCCACTGGCACGGCTCCCTGGAGAGCGACGGCTTCCGCCGCGCGTTCCTGCGCGAGGTCGCGAGCGCGGCCGGCAGACGCTTCGTCCCGGCGCCGGACACGTCGTTCGGCGTACTGCGCGAGGAGCAGCTGGACACGCTCGGCGACCTGATCGAGGAGCACGCGGACACCGACGCGCTCTGGAAGCTGATCGAGCAGGGCGCCCCGGCAGGGCTGCCGTTCGTTCCACCGGGGGCGCCGTGACCGAGGCCCGCGTCATCCCCGCAGATGCGGGGACCACAGGAGCAGATCCACAAGGTGCTCGTGAAGCAGCGGACCATCCCCGCACATGCGGGGCCGAGAGCCGCAGCATGCCGCTCGCACGGGACAACTCCTCCGAATCCGGATGGAAGCCACTCGAAGGAGTGATCACAACATGAGCACCCGATACCCGTTCACCGCCGTCGTCGGCATGGACGACCTGCGGCTGGCATTGCTGCTCAATGCCGTCAGCCCAGCGGTCGGCGGCGTACTCGTCCGTGGCGAGAAGGGCACGGCGAAGAGCACGGCGGTGCGGGCGCTGGCGGACCTGCTGCCCGAGGTGGCCGTCGTCGCGGGCTGCCGGTTCAGCTGCGACCCTGCTACGCCTGATCCACAGTGCCCGGACGGTCCCCACGAGACCGGTGCCGCTTCGTCGCGGCCCGCGCGCATGGTCGAGCTGCCCGTCGGCGCATCGGAGGACCGGCTCGTCGGCGCCCTCGACATCGAGCGGGCGCTCGCCGAGGGCGTGAAGGCGTTCGAACCGGGCCTTCTCGCCGCCGCGCATCGCGGGATCCTGTACGTCGACGAAGTGAACTTGTTGCATGACCACTTGATCGACCTCCTGCTGGACGCCGCCGCCATGGGCTCCTCGTACGTCGAGCGCGAGGGCGTCTCCGTACGGCACGCGGCCCGCTTCCTGCTGGTCGGGACCATGAACCCGGAGGAGGGCGAGCTACGGCCGCAGCTGCTCGACCGGTTCGGGCTGACCGTGGAGGTGGCCGCCTCGCGGGAGCCCGAGCAGCGGGTGGAGGTCGTACGGCGCAGGCTGGCGTTCGACGACGACCCGGCCGGTTTCGCGGCGCGGTGGGCCGGCGAGGAGGCCGCACTGCGGGAGCGGATCGCGGCCGCGCGGGCGCTGCTGCCGTCCGTGACGCTGGGGGACGCGGCGCTGCGGCAGATCGCGGCGACGTGCGCGGCGTTCGAGGTGGACGGCATGCGCGCCGACATCGTGATGGCGCGTACGGCGACGGCGCTGGCCGCGTGGGCGGGGCGGACGGACGTCACGTCCGACGACGTACGGCAGGCGGCGCTGCTGGCGCTGCCGCACCGGCGCAGGCGCAATCCGTTCGACGCGCCGGGGCTGGACGAGGACAAGCTGGACCAGACGCTGGAGGAGTTCAAGGGCGACGACGACCCGGAGCCGGACCCGGGGCCTGACGGGCCCGGCGGTCCGGACGGTCCCGGTGGCGGTGGCGGTGTGCCTCCGCAGGGCGGGGCGCCGGACGGGGAGTCGGCGTCTCCCGAGGACGCCCCGGCCCCGGATCGGGCTCCCGCGTCCGGCCCCGCCTCCGCGCCCGGCCCCGGCGGCGCCGAGCAGGCGCCCGTCGCGGCCGCCGAGCCGTTCCGTACGAAGGTGCTGAGCGTGCCGGGCCTCGGCGAGGGCGCCGCCGGGCGGCGTTCCCGGGCGCGTACCGCCCACGGCAGGACGACCGGGGCGGTACGCCCGCGCGGGGCGCTGACCAAGCTGCACCTGGCGGCGACCGTGCAGGCGGCCGCCCCGCACCAGCGGGCGCGCGGCCGGTCGGGGCCCGGGCTGGTCGTACGGCGGGACGATCTGCGGCAGGCGACACGTGAGGGGCGCGAGGGCAACCTGGTGCTGTTCGTGGTGGACGCGTCCGGGTCGATGGCGGCCCGGCGGCGGATGGGCGCGGTGAAGGGCGCCGTGCTGTCGCTGCTGCTGGACGCGTACCAGCGGCGCGACAAGGTCGGCCTGGTCACCTTCCGGGGCGCGGCCGCCGAGGTCGTACTGCCGCCCACGTCGTCCGTGGACGCGGCCGCCGCCCGGCTGGAGCAGCTGCCGACGGGTGGGCGCACGCCGCTCGCGGCGGGGTTGCTGAAGGCGCACGACGTGCTGCGCGTGGAGCGGCTGCGCGACCCGTCGCGCCGCCCGCTGCTGGTCGTCGTCACCGACGGCCGGGCGACCGGCGGTCCGGAGCCGCTGGCGCTGGCCGCGCGGGCGGCCGGGCTGCACGCCGCCGAGGGCACCGCGTCCGTGGTCGTGGACTGCGAGAGCGGGCCCGTACGGCTGGGTCTGGCGGCCGAACTGGCCGCCCGGCTGGGCGGCACCGCCGTCACCCTGGACGAGCTGCGGGCGGACTCGATCGCCGGGCTGGTCAGGGATGTTCAGGGAACTTCGAGGAGGGCCGCTTAATGCCGCAGGGACAGCCGACCGTCGTACCGGACGACGGGCTCACCACCCGCCAGCGCCGCAACCGCGCGCTGGTGATGGTGCACACGGGCGTCGGCAAGGGGAAGTCGACGGCCGCCTTCGGGATGGCGCTGCGCGCCTGGAACCAGGGCTGGCCGATCGGGGTGTTCCAGTTCGTCAAGTCCGCCAAGTGGAAGGTCGGCGAGGAGAACGCCCTCAAGGCGCTCGGCGAGACCGGCAAGGGCGGGACCGTGACCTGGAACAAGATGGGCGAGGGCTGGTCCTGGATCCAGCGCGACCCCAAGGACGGCGAGCAGTCGCACGAGGACAAGGCGCGCGAGGGCTGGGAGCAGGTCAAGCGCGACCTGGCCGAGGAGAAGTACACGTTCTACGTCCTCGACGAGTTCGCGTACCTGCTGCACTGGGGCTGGATCGACACCGCCGAGGTGGTGGAGGTGCTGCGGAACCGGCCCGGTCGGCAGCACGTGGTGATCACCGGGCGCAACGCGCCGCAGGAGCTGGTGGACTTCGCCGACCTCGTCACCGACATGTCGAAGGTCAAGCACCCGATGGACGCGGGTCAGAAGGGCCAGCGGGGCATCGAGTGGTAGCGCGTCTCGTCATCGCCGCGCCGTCGTCGGGCGCGGGCAAGACCACGGTCGCGACGGGCCTGATGGCCGCGTTCGCGGGCCGTGGTCTCGCGGTGTCGCCGCACAAGGTCGGCCCCGACTACATCGACCCCGGCTACCACGCGCTGGCGACGGGCCGCCCGGGCCGCAACCTCGACGCGTACATGTGCGGTACGGAGCTGATCGCGCCGCTCTTCGCGCACGGCGCGCGCGGCTGCGACCTGGCCGTCGTCGAGGGCGTGATGGGCCTGTACGACGGCGCCGCCGACCAGGGCGAGCTTGCGTCCACGGCCCAGGTGGCGAAGCTGCTGCGGGCGCCGGTGGTGCTGGTGGTGGACGCGTCGTCGCAGTCGCGGTCGGTGGCGGCGCTGGTGCACGGCTTCGCGTCCTGGGACCCGGAGGTGCGGATCGGCGGGGTGATCCTGAACAAGGTGGCCACCGACCGGCACGAGCACCTGCTGCGCGAGGCGCTCGGCGAGTCCGGCGTGCCGGTGCTGGGCGTGCTGCGGCGGGCGCCCGCCGTCGCCACGCCGTCGCGGCACCTGGGTCTGGTGCCGGTGGCCGAGCGGCAGGCGGCGGCCGTGGAGGCGGTCGCGGCGCAGGCCGAACAGGTGCGGCAGGGCTGCGACCTGGACGCGCTGCTCGCGCTGGCCCGGTCGGCGCCGCCTCTCGCGGCGGCGGCCTGGGAGCCGGCCGTGGAACCGGTGGCGGGGGCCCGGCCGGTGGTCGCGGTCGCGGGCGGGGCGGCGTTCACCTTCTCGTACGCCGAGCACGCCGAGCTGCTGGGCGCGGCCGGTGCGGAGGTCGTGCCGTTCGACCCGCTGCGGGACGAGGAGTTGCCGGCCGGGACCCGCGGTCTGGTCATCGGCGGCGGTTTTCCCGAGGTGTACGGCTCCGAGCTGTCGGCCAACGCGCGGCTGCGCGGGGCGGTCGCGGAGCTGGCCGCGTCGGGGGCGCCGGTCGCGGCGGAGTGCGCCGGACTGCTGTACCTGGCGCGGTCGTTGGACGGGCAGCCGATGTGCGGGGTGCTGGACGCCGACGCGCGCATGTCGGAGCGGCTGACGCTCGGGTACCGGGACGCGGTCGCCGTGAGCGACAGCCCGCTGGCGGCGGCCGGGACGCGGATGCGGGGGCACGAGTTCCACCGCACGGTGCTGGAGCCGGGGGCCGGGCCGTCGCCCGCCTGGGGCCTGCGTCAGCCGGAGCGCCGGGTGGAGGGCTTCGTACAGCGCGGGGTGCACGCGAGTTACGTGCACACGCACTGGGCGGCCGTGCCGGAGGCGGCGCGACGGTTCGTGGAGTTCTGCGCGCGGTGACGTCTCCGGTGGCCGGTCTGGTGGTCGGGGTGGGCGCGGGGCGGGGCGTGTCCGCCGACGCGGTGCTCGGGCTGATCGAGGCGACGCTGCGGGAGGCCGGGTTGCCGGTGGGCGAGGTGGCGGAGCTGGCCACGCTCGATACGAAGGCGGACGAACCGGGCATCGTGGCGGCGGCGGCGCGGCTCGGGGTGCCGTTGCGGGCGTACGCGGCGCGGGAGTTGGCGCGCGTCGCCGTACCGCATCCGTCGGACACCGTGCGCGGTGCCGTCGGGACGCCGTCGGTGGCGGAGGCGGCGGCGCTGGCGGGCGGCGGCGAACTGCTCGTACCGAAGCGGAAGGCGGCCGGGCGGGCGGCTCGGGTCACGTGCGCGGTGGCGCGCGGGCGATTGTTGAATGTGGTGCCCGGGTACACGGGTGGGGAAACGGCGTTGACAGCACGGCCGGCGCCGGAGTCTTTAGACAGGGAGCGCACAGGAAGTCCGTTCACCCCCTGACGCACTCCCTGAGTCACCCCATGAGCCACGGGGTGACTCGCCCCCACTCCCCCACCACCCCCCATGGCGGCCATGCATACCGACACTGAGACCCACGACCTGCGGCACCACGGTGACGCGGAGGTCCGCGACGAGAAGCTGACCGACCTCGCGGTCAACGTCCGTGCCGACACCCCCCCGGACTGGCTGCGGGAGCGCATCGCCCGGTCGCTGACCGGGCTCGCCGCCTACCCCGACGGCCGGGCGGCGCGGGCCGCGGTGGCGGCCCGGCACGGACTGCCCGCCGACCGCGTGCTGTTGACGGCCGGGGCGGCGGAGGCGTTCGTACTGCTGGCGCGGGCACTGCCGGCACGAAGACCGGTGGTGGTGCATCCGCAGTTCACGGAGCCGGAGGCGGCGCTGCGGGACGCGGGGCACGAGGTGCGGCGGGTGCTGCTGCGCGAGGAGGACGGTTTCCGGCTGGACCCGGCGGCGGTGCCCGAGGACGCCGACCTGGTGGTGGTCGGCAACCCGACGAACCCCACGTCCGTCCTCCACCCCGCCTCGGTCCTCGCCCGGCTGGCGCGGCCGGGGCGGACCCTGGTGGTGGACGAGGCGTTCATGGACGCGGTGCCGGGCGAACGGGAGGCTCTCGCGGGCCGCACCGACGTACCGGGGCTCGTGGTGCTGCGCAGCCTCACCAAGACGTGGGGCCTCGCGGGCCTCCGGATCGGGTACGTGCTCGCCGACCGGGACACGGTGGCCGCCCTGGAGCGGGCGCAGCCCCTGTGGCCGGTCTCCACGCCCGCGCTGGCGGCGGCGGAGGCGTGCGTCTCCCCGGCGGCGCTGGCCGAGGCGGAGGAAGCGGCCCACCGGATCGCGGCGGACCGGGCCCATCTGCTGGCGGGCCTCGCGGAGTTCGAGGAGGTACGGGCCGTGTCGGCCGCGCAGGGCCCCTTCGTGCTGGTCCGTATCGCCGGCGCCGCCGCGGTACGCGACCGCCTGCGCTCCCTCGGCTTCGCGGCCCGCCGCGGCGACACCTTCCCGGGCCTGGGCCCCGACTGGCTCCGCCTCGCGGTCCGCGACCGGGTGACGACGAACCGGTTCCTCCAGGCGCTGGACCAGGCGCTGGTGATGGCGGGGAGCGCGGCGAAGGGGCACTGAGGGGCTCTCTCCCGAAGCGGGCGCCGCGCAGTGCGGAGCCGAGCGGCGAGGTGCGCCGTGGACCGCGCGCGGCGGAAAGGGCTGACTCATCGCTGTCACGGCGCCGTCGACGTCTCGGCGCGAGCGGACGGGGCGCCCCGGAACGGGGCGCTCCGCCGGGCACAGCGTCGGGCCGTGGCTGAGCGGTTCCCTGGAGTGGCGGGGCGGCGCCTCCCTCCCTATGGTCGATAGGCCATGGTCGTTAAGACCAGGAGGAGGTTTCGTCATGAACTTCCGTACCGCGGCGGCCGCCGCGTTTCTGGCCGGCGCCGCTTCCGTATCGCTTCCCGGCGTCGCATACGCCCAGGCTCTCGACTGCAGCCACTTCACGTACCAGGAAGAGGCGCAGGCCGTGTACGACCAGGACCCCAGCGACCCGCACCGGCTGGACGAGGACGATCCGGCGCCCGATGACGGGATCGCCTGCGAGGCGCTGCCCAGCAGGGCGGAGGCGGGCGTCCCCACGCCCACCGCGCCCGCCACACCCACGACGACGGCCACGGCCGCGCCCACCGCGCCCGCCACGCCCACGGCGCAGCCGACGCGCGGCGTTCGTGGCGGCCTGGGGGGCGCGGCGCCGCAGGACGGGGGCGACCCCGTCTACGGGCTGGCCGTCTGCGCCGGTGGCGCGGCCCTGGTGCTGGCGTGCCTGGCGGCCCGGCTGGGGCGGCGGGGCCGGCGGCCCGGCCGGTAACCGCGGGTCAGGCGCGTCGGCGGCGACGGAGGGTGACCAGCGCCGCCGTGCCCGCCGCCAGGAAGGCCAAGGCGCCGGCCGCGACGTACGGGGTCGTCGGGCCGGCGCCCGTGGCCGCGAGGTCGGGCTGGGTGGTAGCCGGGGCGGGGACCGTGGCGGCCGGCTTCACGGCGGCTGTCTGGGGCTGGACGTGCGCGGCGGGACGGGGGGTCGTGCAGGCGGCTTCGGCGAGGGTCAGGGTGCCCGTGACGTCGGCGACGTTGAGGTTGAGGGGGTTCACCGCGACCTTGAGCGAGAGGGCGGTGGCCGCGGCGGTGCGGGTGGTGGTCTCGGACGTCGAGAGGTGGAGCGTGACCTCGCCGACGCCGGGGGCCTGGACGCGTGTGGGGCCGCCGGGGGTGAGCGTCACCCGTTTGCCGAGGACCGTCACCTTGCCGAGGAGGTTCGCCTCGGCGACCGGGCGCTCGCCCGCCTCGCACACCGCGCGGGCGGTGACCTGTTCGGCCTCGACGAGGGAGAGCAGCGGCAGGCCGGGGACGTGGAGCCGGGCGCGCGCGAGGCGGGTGGAGGCCTCGGCGCGGCGGGAGTCCGCCGTGGCCTTCGCCGTGGCGGCGTCCGCGTGCAGCAGGGTGAAGGGCCTGCCCCGGTCGACGCCGTCCAGGGTGACGGTGAGCGCGGTCTTCTCGGCGCTCACCGGGGCTCCGTTCGCCGCGGCTCCGTTCGCCGCGGCTCCGTTCGCCGGGGCCTGGACCGCGTTGAGCGTGGCGGTGAGCGGGACGTTCACGGACTTGTTCAGGAGCGAGACGTCGAGGGCGGTGCGCAGGACGGCCGCGTTCGCCCGGCCGCCGGCTTCGGTCGCGTGCGCCGGTGCCGGTGGGACGGCCAGGGCGGCGAGCGCCACGAGGACGGTGGCGGCGGGCAGGCGGAGCCCACGGAAGGTGGTTCTGGTCGTGTTCACGGTGGTTCCCCATGGAGACAGTGGGAGAAGGCGTCGCCGCGCCTCGAACCCACGGGGACACGTGGGGTGCGGCGGCAACGCGGGACACCGGAATCCTGGCGTGAAGGGGGTCAAACGTCAGGCACGTAACGGGAGTTCACACCAAGGGGTGGCTTCTGCGTCCACGTTCGAATGTGGCCGGATTGCTTCTCGAACAGCCATGTCTTAAGTTAGGGCAGCCTAACCTAAAGAGATCGGGACAAGAGTGAGCATCGAGGTCTACCGGGACAGCTGGGGAATCCCGCACCTCCGCGCCGCCGACGCGCGGGAACTCAGCTACGCCCAGGGCCGTACCACCGCCCTCGACCGCGCCTGGCAGCTGGAGGTCGAGCGCCACCGGGCCCAGGGCACCACGGCGGCCTTCCTCGGCGCCGAGGCCCTCGACTGGGACCTCTTCGCCCGGCGCGCCCTGCTCGCCGACACCGCGCGGCGCTGCTACGACGCGCTCGACGAGCAGACCCGCAGCTGGGTCGACGCGTACGTCGACGGCGTCAACGACGGCCTCGCGCAAGGCGCCCGCCGCTCCCCCGAGTTCGCCGCCACCGGGCTCGCCCCCGGCCGCTGGGAGCCGTGGACGCCGCTCGCCGTGTGGCTCTCCACCCACATCCTCTTCGCCGGCTTCCCGACCAAGCTGTGGCGCGACACGGTCGCCCGCCGCCTCGGCGAGGAGCACGTCGAGCTTTTCGCCACCGACGGCCCGGCCACCTCCGGCAGCAACGGCTGGCTCGTCACCGGCGAGCGCACCGCCACCGGCGCCGCGCTCATCGCGGGCGACCCGCACCGCTTCATCGAGGCGCCCGGCGTGTACCAGCAGATCCGGCTCGCCTGCCCCGCGTTCGACGTCGTCGGCCTCGCCGTCCCCGGCGTACCGGGCCTGGCGCATTTCGGCCACACCGGCTCGGTCGCCTGGGCCATCACCAACGCCATGGCCGACTACCAGGACCTGTACCGCGAGCGGCTCCGGCGCACCGGTGACGGCGGCGTCGAGGCCCTCGGCCCGGACGGCTGGGCGCCCGCCCGCGTCCACACCGAGACCATCGAGGTCAAGGACGCCGAGCCGGTCGAGGTCGAGATCGTCGAGACCGCGCGCGGGCCCGTGATCATCCCGGAGGACGCCGAGGGCCCGGTCAGCCTGCGTTACCCGCCGCGCGTCACCGGCGAGCTCGGCTTCACCGCCCTGCCCGCGCTGCTCGCCGCCCGCACCGTCGCCGACGTCGACCGTGCCTTCGACCGCTGGATCGAGCCCGTCAACGTCGTCCAGGCCGCCGACACCGAGGGCGGCGCGCTCCACCGCGTCGCCGGCTACGTCCCGCTGCGCCACCCCGACAACCGGCTGCGCGTCGTACCCGCCTGGGAGCCGGGCCACGAGTGGACCGGACACCACGCGCCGCTGCCGCGCGAGGACGTCGACGGCGTCGCCGTGATGGCGAACGCCCGCGGCCTCGCCGCGCCGCTCGGCGTCGAGTTCGCGCCACCGCACCGGGCGCGGCGCATCGCCCGGCTGCTGGACGCCTCCGCCGAGTGGACCGGGCCCGCCATGGCCGCCGTCCACACCGACACCCACCTCGCCTCGGCGCGCCCGCTGCTCACCCTCGTCGCCGGGGCCGCCGACCTCGACCCCGAGGCCGTCGCCCTGCGCGACCGGCTGCTGTGCTGGAACCGCCGCATGGACGCCGACAGCACGGACGCGGCGGCGTTCGCGGCCGTCCGCGCCGAGGTCGTACGCCGCTTCGCCCGGCACCCCGCGCTCGCCGCACTCGCCACGCCGCCCGCGTACCCCGCGCTCTTCCAGCCCTGGCTGGCGCTGGTGCCTCGCGTCGCCTACGCCCTGGAGACCCTGCTCACCGGCGGGCCCGTACCGGAGGCCGACCGGCTGGCGATCGTCCGCGAGGCGCTCGCGGCGGTCGCCGGCGCCGGCGTGCCCGACGAGCCCTGGGGGGCGACGCACCGGCTCGCGCCGTGGGCCGCGCTGCCGGACGACACCACGGCATGGCCCGCACTGGACGGCGACCACGACTGCGTGTGCTCCACGTCGTCCGTGCCCGGCCTCACCGACCGCGCCGCCCGCGGCCCCGCCGCCCGTTACGTGTGGGACCTGGCCCGGCGCGAGAACAGCCTCTGGGTGGTGCCCTTCGGCGCCTCCGGCGTCCCCGGCGACCCGCACCAGCGCGACCAGCTGCCCCTGTGGCTGCGGGGCGACCTCGCCCCCGTCATCACCGACTGGAACCAGCTCACCGAGGAGCGGCATGACCACCACTGACACCGACTGCGTGTACGAGCGCACCCTCGACGGCTTCGGGACCGTCCGGCTCCTCCACATCGACCCCGACCGGGACGCGGAGCTCCTCCACTCCTGGGTCAGCGAGGAGCGGGCACGGTTCTGGGGCATGCGGGACGCCACGGTCGACGACGTACGCGAGATCTACGCGCACCTCAACTCGCTCACCACGCACCACGGGTTCCTGGCGTACCGGGACGGCGAGCCCGTCGCGCTCTTCCAGACGTACGAGCCCGAGGCCGACCGCGTCAGCGAGTGCTACGACGTCGAGCCCGGCGACATCGGCGTGCACCTGCTGCTCGCCCCCGCCCGTACGCCGGAGCCCGGCTTCTCGTCCCGGCTGGTCTCCGTCCTCGTCGCGTACGCGCTCACCGGCCACCGGCGGATCGTCGCCGAGCCGGACGCCGCGAACGACAAGGCCATCGCGCTGCTCGTGCGCAACGGGTTCGAGCTGGGCCCGGAGGTGGTCCTGCCGGAGGTCGTGCTGCCGGAGGTGCACATCGCGGAGAAGCGCGCCCGGCTGCTGTTCTTCAGGCCCTAGCCGACGACGCGGCCGTTGAGGACCACGCGGCGCGGCGCCGCCAGGACACGGACGTCCGCGCGCGGGTCCTCCTCGTAGACCACCAGGTCCGCCGGGGCGCCCTCCTCCAGGGCCGGGCGCCCCAGCCACGCCCTCGCTCCCCACGCCGTCGCCGACAGCGCGTGGAGCGGCGGGATGCCCGCCTTGACCAGCTCCGCGACCTCCGCGGCGACCAGGCCGTGCGCCAGCGAGCCGCCCGCGTCGGTGCCGACGAAGACCGGGACGCCCGCGTCGTACGCCGCCCGTACCGTGTCGTAGCGACGCTCGTGCAGCCTGCGCATGTGGTCCGCCCAGCGCGGGAACTTCGCCTCGCCGCCGGACGCGAGCTTCGGGAACGTCGCGATGTTGACGAGCGTCGGGACGATCGCGACGCCGCGCTCGGCGAAGAGCGGGATGGTCTCCTCGGTGAGGCCCGTCGCGTGCTCGACGCAGTCGATGCCCGCCTCGACGAGGTCCCGCAGCGACTCCTCCGCGAAGCAGTGGGCCGTCACGCGCGCACCCAGCCGGTGCGCCTCCGCGATCGCCGCCTCCACCTCGGCGCGCGGCCAGCAGGCGCCCAGGTCGCCCTTCTCACGGTCGAGCCAGTCGCCGACCAGTTTCACCCAGCCGTCGCCGCGCTGCGCCTCGCGGGCGACGTACGCGACGAGGTCGGCGGGCTCGATCTCGTGCGCGTAGTTGCGGATGTAGCGGCGGGTGCGGGCGATGTGCCGGCCCGCGCGGATGATCTTCGGCAGGTCGTCGCGGTCGTCGATCCAGCGGGTGTCCGCCGGTGAACCGGCGTCGCGGATCAGCAGCGTGCCCGCGTCCCGGTCGGTGAGCGCCTGCTTCTCGCTGGTCGCCTCGTCGACGGCGCCGTGGGCGTCCAGGCCGACGTGGCAGTGCGCGTCGACGAGGCCTGGCAGCGCCCAGCCGGTGACGGTGCGGACGTCCGCGGCGGCGGCACCCGTGGGGCGGTCGTAGGTGACGCGGCCGTCGATCACCCACAGCTCGTCCCGTACGTCCTCAGGACCGACGAGCACCCGTCCCGTCACGTGCAGCACCACGTCGTTGGTCATGTGCAGCACTCTACGAGGGCGTGGGTAGGCTCGGGCGGGCCGGTCTCGAAGTGATCCGAGGATTCCGAAGAATCCGAAGAGTCCGAAGACTTCGAAGAAGAAGACGAGAAGAGAGCTGTCCGTCGTGAACCATCCCCTCCTCGACCTGCCCCCGCTGACCGCCGACCGCTTCGCGGCCATCGAGCGGCGCGTGGCCGCGCTCCTCGCCACCCAGCAGGACGTGGTCATCACACAGGGCGAGGCGCTGCTGCCGCTGGAGGGCTGCATCCGCTCGGGCGCCCGGCCCGGTTCCACCGCGCTCAACGTCGTCACCGGGCCGTACGGGCAGACCTTCGGCGACTGGCTGCGGGACTGCGGTGCGCGCGTCGTCGACCTGGAGGTGCCGTTCCACACGGCGGTCACCGCCGGGCAGATCGCCGAGGCGCTGGAGCGGCACCCCGAGATCGACTTCGTCTCGCTCGTGCACGCGGAGGCCGCGACCGGCAACACCAACCCGGTCGCGGAGATCGGCGAGGTCGTACGGGCGCACGGCGCGCTGTTCATGCTCGACGCCGTCGCCTCGGTGGGCGCCGAGCCGCTGCTGCCGGACGCGTGAGGCGTGGACCTGTGCGTCATCGGCGCCCAGAAGGCGATGGGCGGCCCGGCCGGGGTCTCGGCGGTGTCGGTGAGCGCACGTGCCTGGGAGCGGTTCGCGGCCAACCCGCGCGCCCCGCGCCGCTCGTACCTCTCGCTCCTCGACTGGAAGGAGCGCTGGATCGACGGCGGGCGCCGGGCGCTCCTGCATGCGCCCGCGCAGCTGGAGATGCTGGCGCTGGAGGCGTGCCTGGAGCGCATCGAGGCGGACGGGCTCGATGCGGTGACGGGCCGTCACGCCTCGGCGGCGGCCGCCACCCGCGCGGGGGCTCTGGCGCTCGGCGGCGGGCTGGAGCCGTACGTGCACGAGGCGCGCGACGCGGCGCCGGTCGCCACGACGCTGCGCGTGCCGGCCGGCGCGGACGCCTCGGCCCTCGTGCGCGCGGCGCTGGCCCACGACCCGTCGGTACCGCTGGTCGCGGGCGGGGGCGCGCTCGCGAAGGAGATGATCCGCGTGAACCACTACGGCCCCGATGCCTCGCGGGACGTCGTCGACGCGTCGCTGGCGGCGCTGGCGTCGGCGCTCCGGGAGGCGGGCGCGGCGGTGGACGTGGAGGCGGCGCGGGCCGCTGCCGCGGAGGCTTGGGGCTAGGAGGTACGAGGGTCGCCTGCCCGGAGGCCCGAGGGCTGCGCCCCCGTCAGGGGGCGGGGCGGGCGGCTCCGGCCGTCAGGGCCTCCAGGAGGGCCCGGAGCGCCGGGGACGGCGGGCCCGGTGGCGTGGCCAGGGAGACGGGGACCGTGAGGGCCGGGAGCGCGCGGAAGACCACCCGGGTGGTCGGGGGAAGGCTGCCCACCGGGTAGAACAGCGTCCACGACGGCTCCGGGCCGGACGCCAGGTCGGTGAGGGTGTCCTGGAGCGTGGTGAACGGCGGCCCCGGCGTCACCCGGGGAAGCGCGGACGTGACCAGGTCGTGGAAGGCCGGGTTCGCGGCCCGGGGCGCCAGCCGCAGGGGCAGGTGCGCGAGGGAGTCGAGGCTCAGCACGTCGGCGGCCGCGAGCGGGTGCGTGGCGGGGAGCGCCGCGATCAGCGGGTCGGACCACAGCGGGTGCAGCGCGACGCCCTCGGCCTGGCGCACGGTGCGGACGAGCGCGGCGTCGAAGATGCCGGAGCGCACGGCCGCGAGCCGGGCCTCCTGCGGCGCGCGCTCCAGGCGGACGCGGAGCCCCGGGCGGCGGGCGGCCAGCGTGTCGAGCGCGCGGTAGACGCGGTCGGCGAACGCGCGGGTGGTGCCGAGCCGGATCAGGCCCTCCGTACCGGCGGCGACCCCGGCCGCGGTGCGCCGGACCCGCTCGGCCGCGGCCAGCGCGGCACGGGCCTCGGGCAGCAGCCGCTCGCCGGCGGAGGTGAGGCGTACGTGCCGGGTGGAGCGGTCGAAGAGCCGCAGGCCGAGCTCCCGTTCCAGGCGGGCGATCTGCTGGCTCACCGAGGCCTGGACGATGTGCAGCCGCTCGGCGGCCCGGCCGAATCCGAGCTCCTCGGCGACCGCGACGAAGTACTCCAGCTGACGCAGTTCCACCCTGGTCCCCCCACCCATCACCTTTGATGATCACTGTGCTGGTCAACCGCTTCTTGGTCACGTCTTCTTCCCGCCATGTACTGGAACCCGGACGTACGGAGAAGGGAGCGGGAATGACTCAGACGGTGGTGTGGGAGCGCGCGGCGGAGACGGTGGAGCTGCCCTCGGGGGCGGTGTTCCGGCTGCTGGTGGACGGCGGCGCGGCGGGGGTGAACCGGCTGACGCTGCCGCCCGGAGCCGACGGCGCGAAGCCGCACCGGCACCTGCGGTCGACGGAGCTCCTCTACGTGCTGGGCGGCGCGCTGGAGGTGCTGCTCGACGCGGACGTGAGGACCGTCACGGCGGGCGACCTCGTGGTGGTGCCGCCGGGGCTGACGCACGCGTTCCGCGCGGCGCCGGACCGGGGGGGCGGACCTGCTGGCGGTGCTCACGCCCGGAGTGGAGCGGTTCGGGTACTTCCGGGCGCTGGGGCGGATCGCGCGCGGCGAGGACCGCTGGGAGAGCCTGCTGCCCAGGCAAAGGGAATACGACGTCCATTTTGCGGGGGGAAATTGGTAAGTTATTCGGGGGTAGCTTCCCGCATTCTTCTGCCCGGTTTCCGAAAGGTTAAACAAGCTGATTTCCGGGTCGTGATCAAGGTGTGACCGAGTCCACAGAGTGTCTGATTTGCGGGGGTAATAGCAGGTCAAAAGGGGCGAGGCCGCACCCGCGCGAATAACACATGAGGTGCGGCCAGCCAACCCCTCGCGGCCATGCATTTTCAGAATTTGCTGGGTAAGTTGCATTCGCATGACCGCCGCGCAAGCAGATGTTGCACGTGCCCGAAACGAATTCCTGGAAGTCGACGCTCCCCGCGTCGAGGACGGAGCCGCGATATGGCGCATAGCCCGCGACTCCAAGGTCCTCGACCTCAACTCCTCGTACAGCTACCTGCTGTGGTGCCGGGACTTCGCCGGCACCTCCCTGGTGGCGCGCCGGGCGGACGGTGAGCCGATCGCCTTCGTCACCGGCTACATCCGGCCCGAGCGGCCGGGGACCCTCGTCGTCTGGCAGGTCGCCGTCGACGACGCCCACCGCGGCCGTGGCCTGGCCGGTGTCCTGCTGGACGCGCTGACCACGCGCCTCGCCGGGCGCGGGATCCACACCGTCGAGACGACGATCACCCCGGACAACACCGCGTCCGAGCGGCTCTTCACCTCGTACGCCGAGCGCCGGGGCGCCTCCGTGGAGCGCGAGGTCCTCTTCGACGGAGGACTGTTCCCCGAGGGCACGCACCTGCCCGAGGTGCTCTACCGCATCAGCCCGATCGCCGCCTGAGACCCGAGACCCCCACCCCTTTCCGAGGAGACCGTCGTGACCATCACCCCGCCCGCCCTCAGCGTCTTCGAGACCCTGGAATCCGAGGTACGCAGCTACTGCCGCGGCTGGCCCGCCGTCTTCGACCGCGCCCAGGGCGCCCGCCTCACGGACGAGGACGGGCACACGTACCTGGACTTCTTCGCCGGGGCCGGCTCACTCAACTACGGCCATAACAACCCCGTGCTGAAACGGGCGCTCCTCGACTATCTGGAGCGTGACGGCATCACCCACGGGCTGGACATGGCGACCACGGCCAAGCGCGCCTTCCTGGAGTCGTTCCAGAACGTCGTGCTGCGGCCGCGCGACCTGCCGTACAAGGTGATGTTCCCGGGCCCGACCGGGACGAACGCCGTCGAGGCGGCGCTGAAGCTGGCCCGCAAGGTGAAGGGCCGCGAGTCGATCGTGTCGTTCACCAACGCCTTCCACGGCATGTCGCTCGGTTCGCTGGCCGTGACCGGCAACGCCTTCAAGCGGGCCGGGGCCGGCATCCCGCTGGTGCACGGCACACCCATGCCGTTCGACAACTACCTCGACGGGCGGGTCCCGGACTTCCTGTGGTTCGAGCGGCTGCTGGAGGACCAGGGGTCGGGTCTGAACAAGCCGGCCGCCGTGATCGTGGAGACCGTCCAGGGCGAGGGCGGCATCAACGTGGCCCGGCCCGAGTGGCTGCGGGCGCTGCGGGCGCTGTGCGACCGCCAGGACATGCTGCTCATCGTCGACGACATCCAGATGGGCTGCGGCCGCACGGGTGCCTTCTTCTCCTTCGAGGAGGCGGGCATCACGCCGGACATCGTCACCCTGTCGAAGTCGATCAGCGGGTACGGGCTGCCCATGTCGCTCTGCCTCTTCATGCCGGAGCTCGACGTGTGGAGCCCGGGCGAGCACAACGGCACCTTCCGCGGCAACAACCCGGCCTTCGTGACCGCCACCGCCGCGCTGGACACGTACTGGGCCGACGGCCAGATGGAGAAGCAGACCATCGCGCGCGGCGAGCAGGTCGAGCAGGCACTGCTGACGATCTGCGACGAGAACTCCGCCCACGGCGCCCACTACCGGGGCCGCGGCCTGGTCTGGGGCATGGAGTTCGCCGACAAGGCGCGGGCGGGCCGGGTCTGCAAGCGCGCCTTCGAGCTCGGGCTGCTGCTGGAGACCTCGGGGCCGCAGAGCGAGGTGGTCAAGCTGCTGCCGCCGCTGACCATCACGCCCGACGAGCTCGACGAGGGGCTGCGCACGCTGGCCCGAGCCGTCCGCGAAACCGCCTGAACGCCCCCCACGCCGCCACACCCCCACGCGAAAGGAACGGCGAGTTGATCGTCCGCTCACTGAAGGACATCGAGAACACCGACCGCCACGTGAAGGCCGCGTCCGGCACCTGGGAGAGCAAACGCATCGTGCTCGCCAAGGAGAAGGTCGGCTTCTCCCTGCACGAGACCGTGCTGTACGCCGGGACCGAGACGTCGATGTGGTACGCGAACCACATCGAGGCCGTCCTGTGCGTCGAGGGCGAGGCCGAGCTGACCGACCACGAGACGGGCGAGACGCACTGGATCGAGCCGGGGACCATGTACCTGCTCGACGGCCACGAGCGGCACACCCTGCGCCCCAAGACCGACTTCCGGTGCGTGTGCGTCTTCAACCCTCCCGTCACCGGACGGGAGGACCACGACGAGAACGGCGTCTATCCGCTGCTCACCGAGGAGGGCTGACACCATGACGATGACCGCTGTGCAGGACCTGTACCCGACCCGGGGCGCCTCCGAGGTGATGACGCCCCGCCAGGACCCGGTGGTGTGGGGCACCGTGACCCCGGAGCTCCGGTCGTACGAGCGGGACGGCTTCCTCGCGGTCGACCAGCTGATCACGGACGACGAGGTCTCCGTCTACCGCGCGGAGCTGGAGCGGCTGATCGCCGATCCCGCCGTGCGCGCCGACGAGCGCTCCATCGTCGAGCCGAAGTCCCAGGACGTACGGTCGGTGTTCGAGGTCCACAAGATCAGCGAGGTGTTCGCGGGTCTCGTGCGCGACGAGCGCGTGGTGGGACGGGCGCGGGAGATCCTCGGCTCGGACGTGTACGTCCACCAGTCGCGGATCAACGTGAAGCCGGGCTTCGGCGCCTCGGGGTTCTACTGGCACTCGGACTTCGAGACCTGGCACGCGGAGGACGGGCTGCCGCGGATGCGGACGGTGTCCGTGTCGATCGCGCTGACCGAGAACCACGACACCAACGGCGGCCTGATGATCATGCCGGGATCGCACAAGACGTTCCTCGGCTGTGCGGGTGCCACACCGAAGGACAACTACAAGAAGTCGCTGCAGATGCAGGACGCGGGCACGCCGTCGGACGAGGCGCTGACCAAGTTCGCGGACGCGCACGGCATCCGGCTGTTCACGGGCCGGGCGGGGTCGGCGACCTGGTTCGACTGCAACTGCATGCACGGCTCGGGCGACAACATCACGCCGTTCCCGCGCAGCAACGTCTTCATCGTCTTCAACAGCGTGGAGAACACCGCGGTGGAGCCGTTCGCGGCGCCGGTGCGCCGGCCGGAGTTCATCGGCGCGCGGGACTTCACACCGGTGCGGTGACGCCGGTGCGGTGACGCCGGCGGGCTGATGCCGGTACGGGCGTACGGGAAGGGGCGGGACCGCCGGGCGGTCCCGCCCCTCCGTGGGTCTCAGGCCCGTGGGTCTCAGGCGGTCAGCGCCGGATAGTCGGTGTAGCCGCGGTGGTCGCCGACGTAGAAGGTGGACGTGTCCGGGGTGTTGTACGGGCCGCCCGCCTTCAGCCGGGCCGGCAGGTCCGGGTTGGCGATGAACAGCGCCCCGAAGGCGAGGACGTCGGCCGTGCCGTCCTCGATCAGCGCGAGATCGGCGGCGCTGGTCGGACCGTCGGTGTGCGGGTTCAGCACGAAGGTGCCGGAGAACCGCTTGCGCAGCGCCGACGTGGTCTCACGGCTCGCCGGGCTGTTCTCCAGCACGTGCAGGTAGGCGATGCCCACCGGCTCGATGGCCTGCAGCAGCGCCGTGTACGTGGGCTCGGGCTCGGGCTCGTCGATGTCGTTGAAGGTGTTGCCGGGCGAGACGCGCAGACCCGTGCGCTCGGGGCCGATCTGGGCGGCGACGGCCTTGACGACCTCGACCGCGAAGCGGATGCGGTTCTCGACGGAGCCGCCCCACGCGTCGGTGCGGCGGTTGGTGCCGGGGGCGAGGAACTGGTGGATGAGGTAGCCGTTGGCGCCGTGCAGCTCGACGCCGTCGAAGCCGGCGTCCACGGCGTTGCGGGCGGCGGCGGCGAAGTCGGCGATGGTGGCGCGTACCTCGGCGTCGGACAGCTCGCGCGGGGTGACGAAGTCCTTGAGGCCCTGGGGGGTGAAGATCTGCCCCTGGGCGGGGATGGCGGAGGGGGCGACCGGGTGGAGGTCGCCGGGGTGGTCGGCCACCACGGCCGGGTGGCCGATGCGGCCGGCGTGCATGAGCTGGGCGAAGATCCGGCCGCCCTTGGCGTGGACGGCGTCGGTGACCTCGCGCCAGGCGGCGACCTGCTCGGCGCTGTGCAGGCCGGGCGTGCTCGGGTAGCCCTGGCCGACCGGGGAGGGCTGGACGCCCTCGGTGATGATCAGGCCGGCCGAGGCGCGCTGGGCGTAGTACTCGACGGTCAGGGCGGTCGGCACCCGGGTGTCGGCGGTGGCCCGGCTGCGGGTCATCGGCGCCATGGCTATGCGGTTGGCGAGCTGCGTACCGGAGAGGTCGATCGGGTCGAAGGCGGTGGTCATGGGGAGGCTCCCGAAACATGGTGCGGCACATTATGTGGTCGGCCAATTAACTGCCCGGACGCCACTGTAGCGCATTTCCTTGGCCGACCAAGGGTGAAGGTAGAATGAGAGCGAAGCACACGAAGGAGACGCGCCATGACCGCCGGACCGGCCGAACCCGCCCGCAGCGACGCGTTGCCGGCCGCCGCGCGCGGCGGCCCGGTCAGCCACACCCTCTCCCGGGTGGCCCGGCTGCACCGGATCGCCGCGGGCCGCCTCCTGAAGGCCGCCGGGATCTACCCGGGCCAGGAGTTCGTGATGATGTGCCTGTGGGAGAGAGGCCCGGTGCGCCAGTCCGAGCTGATCAAGGCGGTGGACCTGGACCCGTCGACCGTCACCAAGATGCTCCAGCGCCTGGAGCACGCCGGGTTCGTCCGCCGCTCCCCCGACCCGGCCGACCGGCGCGCGGTGCTCGTCGAGGCGACCGGCTCCAGCTGCGCGCTGCTCGCCGAGGTGTCCGCCGCCTGGAGCGACCTGGAGGACCACACCCTCGCCGGGCTGGACCCGCGCGAGCGGGCCGAGCTCGTCCGGCTGCTGGGGAAGGTCGAGGCCAATCTGTGCCGGGAGGCGGGGGGCTACTGCCCGGCCCCGGGGATTCAGGACGCGGAGAGCACGTCCAGCACCCGGTCGACGTCGGCGGCCGAGTTGTAGAGGTGGAAGGACACCCGGAGGTTGCCGGCGCGGGCGGAGACGATGACGCCCGCGCGCGCCAGCTCCGGCTGCCGCCCGCCGAGGCCCGGCACCGCCACGACGGCCGAGCCGTCGCGACCGGCCGGGACCGGCTCGTGGCCGAGGTCCGCGAGCCCGGCCCGGAAACGGGCGGCGAGCGCCGTGGCGTGGGCGTGGACCGCCTCGATACCGGTCTCCTCCAGCACGGCCAGGGACCGCTCGGCGCCGTAGTACGCGAGGAAGGACTGCGGCTCGTCGTAGCGCCGCGCCGTCGGGGCGAGCCGCTCGACGGGTCCGTACGTGCTGGTCCACGGGTCCTCGCCGGCGACCCAGCTCGCGTGGGCCGGCACCAGGGCCTCCTGGGCCTCCTCGCTCACCGTCAGGAAGGACGCGCCGCGCGGGCAGAGCAGGAACTTGTAGCCGCCGGCGACGGTGTAGTCGTACGCACCCGCCTCCAGCGGCAGCCAGCCCGCCGCCTGTGACGCGTCCAGGAGGGTGCGGGCGCCGTGCGCGGCCGCCGCCTCCCGTACGGCCGCGAGGTCGGCGACCCGCCCGTCCGCGGACTGCACGGCCGAGAAGGCGACGAGCGCGGTCCCCGGCCGCACCGCGCCGGCCAGCTCCTCCAGGGGCACGAACCGCGCCTTGAGGTCGCCGCGCACCGTGAACGGCGTGATGACCGAGCTGAAGTCGCCCTCCACGAAGAGCACTTCGGCGCCCGCCGGAAGCGACTGCGCGATCAGCGCGACGTGCACGGCGACCGATCCCCCGAGGGCCACCCGGTCCGCCGCCACGCCGACGAGCCGTGCGTAACGCCGCCGCGCGCCGTCCACCACCTCGAAGCTGCCGGGCCCGTCCGGCCGCCCGGCGGCGTTCTGCTCGGCGAGCGCCGTGACGGCGTCGACGGCCCGGCGGGGCAGCAGCCCGGAGGTGGAGGTGTTCAGGTAGGTCTGCGCGGGCGCGAACTCGGCGCCTCCGAGGGGGTTTTCCATGCCCCCACCCTCACCGCCGACCTGATCTCTCGTCAATTGCGTATGTTTGCGCGCTACCTCTTAGCAATCCTTATGGACGGCTCGGAGCCTCCGCCTCGCACGCGCCGTCGACACCGCACGCCGCCGCGCCCTCGTCGTCACCGGCGGGGCCGAGCGGCTGGAGGGCGCGCCCCTGCCAGGCCTGCTCCAGGGCGCGGGTAAACACCTCGGCGGGCTGGCCGCCGGAGACGCCGTAGCGGCGGTCGAGCACGAAGAAGGGGACGCCCGTCGCCCCGAGCCGGGCGGCTTCCTCCTCGTCGGCGCGCACGTCGTCGGCGTACACCGTCGCGTCCGCCAGCACCTCGCGGACCTCCTCCTCCGCGAGGCCCGCCTCGACGCCGAGCCGCGCGAGGGACTCGAGGTCGTACACGGAACCCTCGCCCGCGAAGTTGGCCCGGTAGGCGAGGTCGAGCAGTTCGCTCTGGCGGCCGCGGGCCTTGGCGAGGTGGAGGAGGCGGTGGACGTCGAAGGTGCTGCCGGCCATCCGCCCGGCCGTGTCGTACGGCAGCCCCTCACCGCGCGCCGTGGCGGCCACCTGCTCCTCCATCGCCGCGGCCTCCTCGCGGCTGCGGCCGTACTTCCTCATCAGCATGCCGACGACCGGCTCGACGTCACCCTTGGCGCGGTGCGGGTCGAGCTCGAAGGACCGGTGCACGACCTCGATCTCCTCCCGGTGCGCGAAGGCCGCGAGCCCCTTCTCGAAGCGCGCCTTGCCGACGTAGCACCAGGGGCATGCGATGTCGCTCCAGATCTCGACGCGCATCTTCTTCTCTTCCTCCGAGGTCATCACGCGAACCAGGCGGTACGGTGCGGAGGCCACCTCCGCCCAGCACCTGAACGCTCCGGGGTAGCGGCTCATTCCACGGAGCGGGCGGTGTGAGCCGGAGCACGCCCGTCGGCGCGCCGCGGGGCCGGGCCTCGGGGCTCCGGGTCCGGTGGGCCGCTGCAAAACGGTTGGACGCCCGTCACCCTGGTCGGCGAGCATCCGCGGGTGAGAGATGCAGCCGATGGCGGGGGACCGTTCACGCGGAGCCCGAAGTGCGTACGTTTCGTCGAGCTGTCCGGTGGGGCGATGTCCGCCCTGCTCGACGGTGACCTGTCCGAAGCCGGCAGGGTGGCCGGGGTTCCGCTGACCGAGTACTTCCTGACCGACAGGGCGCGGTGGCTCTGGCGGTTCCGGCTCGACCAGATGGCCGCCGATCCCGGCCGGGCGCGGTGGATGGTGCGACAGGCGGTCGTCGGCGACGAGGGTCTCGTCGTCGGACATGCCGGGTTCCACGGACCGCCCGACGAGACCGGCATGGTGGAGATCGGCTACTCCGTCGCTCCCGCATTCCGGCGCCAGGGGTACGCCCGGTCCACGCTGATCGAGTTGCTCCGCCGGGCGGCGGCCGAACCTGCGGTCACGACGGTGCGGGCGACGATCGGTCCCGATAACGTGGCGTCCCTGGCCACGATCGCGGGCTTCGGCTTCGTCGAGGTCGGAGAGCAGTGGGACGAGGAGGACGGTCGTGAACTCGTCTTCGAGGTTCCCGCCCGCCGGGTCCCACCCGCTTGGTGGGAAGGCTCACGGCACCACGCCGAGCTGTGACCGGGCGTCCGCCCCGTGTGCCTCGAGAGGAAGGGGAGTCGTCCCGCGTGAGATCGATACGTCTGCTGGGCGCCGCCGGTGCCGTCTGTCTGTCGCTGCTGGTCGCCGGGTGCGGGGCCGAGCGCGTCACCGGGGCCGGGGGTGCGGGCGGGTCCGGCGGTAGCGCCGTGGTGAGTCCGCCGGCGCCCTCCGCCGCCTCCGAGGGCCCCGACGCCCGGCACGACCGGCTGTTCCCGGGCCTCGCCACCCGGTGCGCCGGGCTCTCGGTAAGCCCCTCCCCCAGCGCGTCCACGAGCAGGGAGCCGCTCAGCCCCGAGGCGCAGAAGTACGCGGAGAACCACGCCTTCAAGCAGCGGCTTCCGCTCGGCGCCCGGGCCGCGTGCCGGGGACGCGCGCATGCCGAGCGCATCGGCGGGGGCGTCGATGGCGTACGCACCGAGGGCGAGCTGCGGGCGGCGCTGGAGAAGCTCGGGTACACGGCGGACGACGTCCAGACGTACGGCTCCGGCACCGGACTCGGCTTCGCGGTGTTCGTGCCCGGCGCCGGGCCCTGCGTCAGCGGCCGGGTGGGGCCGCCGCTCTCGGTCGAGGTGCACGGGCCGTACATGGAGGGCGGCTGCGTGGAGCCCCGGGGCGGGCACTGACCGGTCACGCTGCCGAGGACGCGGGCGCGCGGCCCCCGGTCGCGAGGTGGTTGAAGGTGGCGCGGTAGGCGCTCGGGGTGAGGCCGGTGCGGCGGACCAGGTGCTTGCGCAGCGAGTCGGCGGTGCCGAGGCCGCAGGCGCGGGCGACCTGGTCCATGGGGAGTTCGGTGGTCTCCAGCAGCTCCTTGGCGCGCTCGATGCGCTGGTGCAGCAGCCACTGCAGCGGGCTGACACCGCTCTCGGCGTGGAACCGCCGGGTGAGGGTGCGGACGCTGACGCCCGCGTGCCGGGCCAGGTCGGTGAGGGTGAGCGGCCGGTCCAGGTGGCGCATGGCCCAGCCGCGGGTGTCGGCACAGGTGGCGCCGCGCTCGGGCGGCAGCGGGGTCAGGGTGAACTGGGTCTGGCCGCCCGGACGCACGGGCGCGACGAGCGCGAGCCGGGCGACCTCGTTGGCGACGGCGGCGCCGTAGTCGGTGCGGATCAGGTGCAGGCACAGGTCGATGCCGGCCGCGTACCCGGACGACGTCGCGACGCCGTCCTCGTCGACGAAGAGCACGTCCCCGCGGAGGTCCACGGCGGGGAACCGCTCGGCGAGCTCGCGCGAGAGCCGCCAGTACGTCGTCGCGGCGCGGCCGTCGAGGAGACCGGCGGCCGCGAGGACGAACGCGCCCGAGCAGATCGACGCGATGCGCGTGCCCGCGGCGGCGGCGCGCCGGAGTGCGTCCACCACCCGGGGATCGGGGTTCTCGCGGGAGCCGGTGCCCGCGACGATGACGGTGTCCGCGTCCTCCACCGCCTCCAGGCCGCGCGGCACGTACAGGTCGAGGCCGCCGCTGGTGGTGACCGGGCCGGGGTCCGGGGTGCAGATCACCGTCTCGTACCCGGGCCCGTCGTCGAACGCGACGTTCCCGAACAGCATCTCGGGGATGGCGAGGTTGAACATCGACGCGGGCGGCACCGCGATGACGGCGACGCGGAGCGGACGCCGCACAGGCTGGGCGGGCTGCATGGCCAGATCCTCCGGAGGTGTGGCAATCAGGCCGCTACTGTACGGCCGCGAAGATCGCGAAGGTGTACGGCATGGACACGGAAAGCCGCTTCGTACCCTCCCTTCCCACCGCACGTCCGCCCGCGGGGACCGCGCCCGCGGGGCCCGCACGCGCGCTGGCCGCCGCGCTGCTCGGGTTCGCGCTGATCACCCTCGACACCTCCGTGGTCAATGTCGCCCTGCCCGCCATGGGCGGTGACCTGGGCACCGGGATGACGGGTCTTCAGTGGGTGATGGACGCCTACACGCTGGCGTTCGCCGCGCTGCTGCTGTCCACCGGCGCGCTCGCCGACCGGATCGGCGCGAGCCGGGCGTACGCCGGGGGCGTCGTGGTCTTCACGCTCGCCTCGGCGGCCTGCGGCCTGGCGCCCGGACTGCCGTCGCTCATCGCCGCCCGGACCGTCCAGGGCCTCGCGGCCGCCGTGATGCTGCCCGCGTCACTGGCGCTGGTGCGCGAGGCGTACGCCGATCCGGGGCGGCGGGGCCGCGCGGTGTCGCTGTGGGCGGCGGGCGGCACGGTCGCGATGGCCCTCGGGCCGGTCGCGGGAGGGGCGTTGACCAGTGCGTGGAGCTGGCGCTGGATCTTCCTGATCAATGTGCCGCTGGGACTCCTCGCCCTCGTGCTGCTGCGCCGCGTGGCCCGCTCGCGGCCGCGCCCGGCGCCACTCGACGTACCGGGGCAGCTCACCGCGACGCTGGCACTCGGCGCGCTGACGTTCGCGGCGATCGAGGGCGGGGCCGCGGCCTGGTGGGCGCTGGGGGTCACGGGGGCGTCGTTCGCGGCGTTCCTGCTGGTCGAGGCGCGGCACCCGCATCCGGTGGTGCCGCTGGGCCTGTTCCGGTCGACCACGGTGGCGGTGTGCGTCGCCGCCGGGTCGGCCGTGAGCGTCGCGTTCTACGGCATCGTCTTCGTCCTCAGCCTGTACTTCCAGCAGGTGCTGCACCTGTCCGCGCTGGCGGCGGGGCTGATGTTCCTGCCGATGACGGGCCTGTTGGCGTTCGTGAACGTGTTCTCCGCCAAGGTCGCCGCCCGCCGGGGCCCGCGCCTGCCGATCGTCACCGGCCAGGTCCTGGCGGTCGTCGGCCTGTCGCTCCTGCTGTACGTGGACGCGTCCACGCCCCTCGCCCTGCTCGCCGTGTCGTTGGCGCCCTTCGCCCTGGGCTGCGGTTTCGCGCTGCCGCCGCTGATCGCCGCCATGATGGAGGCGGTTCCGGCGGAGCGGGCGGGCACGGCGGCCGGGCTGCTGAACGCGGCGCGGCAGACGGCGGGCGGGCTGAGCATCGCGGTGTTCGGCACGCTGGTCGCGGGTGGGGAGCTCGCCGCCGGTTCCGGCGCCGGTTCCGCGGGCGGCTTCGTGGACGGCATGCGGGTCAGCCTGGTGGTGAGCGCGGCGCTGCTCGCGGTGACCGCGCTGGCGGCCACGCGGCTCGGCCGGCCGGGCTCCGCCGGTGGGCGGTGCCGGCCGGCCGAGCGGCCTCAGCCCTCCCGGCGGCCGTCCACCCGGCGCGGCAGGCCCAGCGGGTTGTCGTCCCGCAGCTCCGGCGGCAGCAGTGCCTCCGGCGTCGACTGGTAGGTGACCGGGCGCAGCCAGCGCTCGATCGCGGTGGCGCCGACGGAGGTGGAGGTCGAGGTGGTGGCCGGGTAGGGCCCGCCGTGGTGCTGGGCGGGGGCGACTGCGACGCCCGTGGGCCAGCCGTTGACGAGCACCCGGCCGGCGAGCGGGGTGAGTTCGGCGAGGATCGCGGCGCCGTCGCCCGCGCCGTCCGCCTCCTCGGAGGAGAGGTGCACGGTGGCGGTGAGGTTGCCGGGGAGCCGCGACAGGACCGAGGTGACCTCGTCGCCTTCCTCGTACCGGGCGACGACCGTGACGGGGCCGAAGCACTCCTCCAGGAGCAGGTCGTGCGGGCCCTCGGCGGCGAGCCGGGCGGCCGGTACGGTCAGGAAGCCGGGGCGGACGGTGTGTTCGCCGCCGGCGCCCGCCGTGACGGGCGCCTCCACGTCCGGCAGGGCGGCGCGCTCGGTGACGCCCGCGACGAAGTGGTCGCGCATCCGGTGGTCGAGGAGGACGCCCTCGTCGACCGTGGAGACGGCGTCGGCGAGCGACTTGACCAGGTGGTCGCCGGCCGGGCCGGCCGGGGCGAGCACCAGGCCGGGCTTGACGCAGAACTGCCCGACGCCGAGCGTCATCGACCCCGCGAGCCCGGTGCCGATCTGCTCGGCACGCTCGGCGGCGGCGGCCTCCGTGACCACGACGGGGTTGAGGGAGCCGAGTTCGCCGTGGAAGGGGATGGGTACGGGGCGGGCGGCGGCCGCGTCGAAGAGCGCCCGGCCGCCGCGTACCGAGCCGGTGAAACCGGCCGCCGCGACCAGCGGGTGGCGGACCAGCTCGACGCCCGCCTCGAAGCCGTGGACCAGGCCGACGACCGCCTCGGGGAGGGAGTGCTCGGCGGCGGCGCCGCGCAGCACCTCGGCGGCCAGCTCGGAGGTGGCCGGGTGGTCGGGGTGGGCCTTGACGACGACGGGGCAGCCGGCGGCGAGCGCGCTGGCGGTGTCGCCGCCGGGCACGGAGAAGGCGAAGGGGAAGTTGGAGGCGGAGTACACGGCGACGACGCCCAGCGGCACCTTGTAGCGGCGCAGGTCCGGGACGGGCGGGGTGGCGGTGTCGTCCGGGTGGTCGATGATCACGTCCAGGAAGGCGCCCTCGTCGACCAGGTCCGCGAACGCGCGCAACTGGTAGCGGGTACGGGCGAGTTCGCCGGTGAGGCGGGCGGTGCCGAGCGCGGTCTCGGCGTCGGCGGCGGCGACGAGCCGGTCCTGGGCGGCGTCGAGGCGGTCGGCGGCCGTCCGCAGGAAGGCGGCGCGCACCGTGCGGTCGGCGAGCGAGCCCCGGGCGGCGTGCGCGGCGCGCACGGCGCTGTCGACGTCGGCGGCTGTGGCCTCCACCGCAACCTGCTCCCGTCGCTTCCCGGTGCGGGGGTCGACGCTCCAGACTTGTGCTGCTGACACCACGACGTCCTTTCAACCCTGCGGAGTTGTTCGGTATTCTGAACAGCGTTCCTGATTCTGAATGGGACTCTATTGACGGGCGTGGCGTGTCACAAGAGGGGCGAGGTCGAATGTCGGCTACCGAATCCGGCGGAGCGCAGGTCAAGTCCGCCGTCCGCACGGTGGAACTGCTCGAGTACTTCGCCGGCAGCCCCGGGATGCACTCCCTCGCCGCCGTCCAGGAGGCCGTCGGCTATCCCAAGTCCAGCCTGTACATGCTGCTGCGCACGCTGGTGGAGCTCGGCTGGGTGGAGACCGACGCGACCGGCACGCGCTACGGCATCGGCGTCCGCGCCCTGCTGGTCGGTACGTCGTACATCGACGGCGACGAGGTCGTGGCCGCCGCCCGCCCCACCCTCGACCGGCTCTCCGACGACACCACGGAGACCATCCACCTGGCCCGGCTCGACGGCACCAACGTCGTCTACCTCGCCACCCGCCAGTCCCAGCACTACCTGCGGCCGTTCACCCGGGTCGGGCGCCGACTGCCGGCCCACTCCACCTCGCTCGGCAAGGCGCTGCTCGCCACCCACAGCGACGAGCAGGTGCGCAAGATGCTCCCCGAGACGCTGCCCGCCCTCACCGAGCACACCGTCACGGACCGCGAGAAGCTCATCGCGGAGCTGCACGTCATCCGCGAGCAGGGGTACGCCGTGGACCGCGAGGAGAACACGCTCGGTCTGCGCTGCTTCGGCGTCGCCGTCCCGTACCGCACCCCGGCGCGTGACGCGATCAGCTGCTCGGTACCGGTGGCCCGGCTGACCCCGGCGCATGAGCAGATGATCAAGGACGCGCTGTTCGACGCCCGCGACCGGCTGACGCTGGCGACCCGGAGGCTCTGAACGGCTCTCTGAACGGCTCTCTGACCGGCTCTCTGGCCCGCTCGCTGACCGGCTCCCCCCTGGGGATGGACCCTTCTCCGCCGTACGGCGGAGGCGGTTCACCGGTGCGCAGGAGGCGTGCGGGGCGGTGCGGCCGGGAGGGTGGAGGCATGACAACGCCCCCGCTCCGCACACCCGACCGCAGGTCCGACGGCACGCCCGCCCCCGCGTCCGACCGCAGGGGCACGCCGCACCGCCCGCGTGCCGCCGGCCCCGGTAGCGCCCGCCGGGTGCTGCGCGCCCTCGCCGTCGTCTCCTGCGTGCCCTACCTCGGCCTCAAGGCCGCCTGGATCGCCGGGAGCCGCGTCGGTATCCCGGACGGCAGCGTGCTGCTGGAGGACCGGGCCCTGATGGCCGCCGTCAACGGCGTGACCGTGCTGATGGACGGGGCGGTCATCGTGCTGGCGCTGCTGCTGACCCAGGGGTGGGGCCTGCGCGTACGGGCCTGGCTGCTCGCCCTCCCGATGTGGGCGGCGACCGGCCTGCTGGCCCCGATCATGGTCGGCTTCCCGGTCCAGATTCTGAGCCGGGGGGGCTCCGCGCCGGTGCCGAAGGAGCCGTTCCTCGACGAGTGGGTCTTCGGGGTGGTGTACAGCGGCTTCATCGTGCAGGGCCTCACACTCGGCGCACTGTTCGCGCTCTACGCGCGGGACCGCTGGGGGCGCGTGTGGCGGGCCCCGGCGGCCGGGCCGGCCGGGCCGTGGGCGCGGATCGTCGCGGTGGTCGCGTCGGTACCGCTGGCGGCGCTGTGCGCGGTACACCTGATGTGGGCGACCGGCTCGACGGCCGGGCTGCCCGCCCGCCGGATCGCCGAGCGCTCGTCGGACTTCCACGCCCTGGAGGGCGTGCGCGCGCTGTTCGCCGTCGTCGCCGTGGCCGGCGTCCTGGCGCTCGTGTACGGCGCGGGCCGGAGCCGTTCGCGCGCGCCGAAGGTACCGCTGGTCGCGGCGTGGGTCGGGTCGGGCGCGGTGGGCTGCTGGGGCGGGTACCTGCTGCTCACGCTGCTGATGCCGATGGACGATCCGTCGAACGCGCCCACCGCGCTCATGGCGCTGACCTACGCTGGCGAGATGATCACGGGGATCCTGCTCGCCTGCTGCCTGGCCGCCTGCCTCCGGCGGCGTGCCGCGTGACCGGCACGACCGGCGTGACCGGCGCGACCGGCGTCCGGACCTCGCTCCGGTCCCGGCTGCGGGCCGGGCTGCGGGCCGTACTGCGGACCGTACTGCCGGGGCGCCGGGCGCGACTGCGCTGGCTCCACCTCATCCTGGGCGGCGCCCTGTTGATGCCGTACTGGCTCGTGGGCACGGTCGTCGTCGGGCCGTTCGTCGACCCGACCGGTGGCCTGTTCGGCGCCTCCCTGGCCGCACAGTTCGCGGCGTACGCGGTCGCCCTGCCGCTCGCCGCGGTCACGGCGCTCTTCCCGCTCGCCCGGCCGCTGTCGGTCGCGGCGGCGCGGAGCCTGTGCGGGGTGGCGCCGGAGCGGTACGCGGACGGCCCGGCGAGGTCGTGGGCGGCGCGCCGGCGCACGGCCGGCTGGTTCACGCTCCACGCGGGCCTGGGCGCGCTGGTCAGCGGGGCGACGCTGGCGCTGCCGCCGTTCGCGGTCACGCTGATGGTGCTGCCGTTCTCGGAGTCGCTGCGCGCGTCGGCGGTCGCTTCCTCCTGGTCGCTGGACCAGGCGTGGCTGGTGTGGGGCGGGCCGCCCGCCGGGCTGCTGTCGCTCGTCGCCCTCATGGCCGCGGCCGTCGGCACCGGGGCGCTGCTGGCCCGGCAGGCGCCGCGGCTGCTGGGGCCGACGCCCGCGGACCGGCTCGCGGCGGCGGAGCGGCGCGCCGCCGAGCTGGCCGTACGCAACCGGCTCGCGCGCGAGCTGCACGACTCGGTGGGCCATGCGCTGAGCGCGGTCACGCTCCAGGCCGGGGCGGCGCGCCGGGTCCTGGACACCGATCCCGCGTTCGTACGGGAGGCGCTGGCCGCGATCGAGGAGACCACGCGGCGCACGGTCGGCGAACTCGACGCCGTACTGGGCTTGTTGCGGCAGGGCGAGGACGACGCGGAGGCTTTGCCCGGCCCCGGCCCCGGTCTGGAGGCGCTGGACGGGCTGGTGTCGGCGGCGGGCGTCACGGTGGCGCTCGCCGTGGAGGGCGGCGCCGATCTCGGCGGCGTACCGGAGCCGGTGTCGCGCGAGGCCTACCGGATCGTGCAGGAGGGGCTGACGAACGCCGCCCGGCATGCCACCGGAGCGGCGGTGTCGGTGCGCATCGCCGTCAAGGAGGAGGAGTTGGAGATCACCATGGAGAATCCGCTGCCCGCCACACCCGCCGTCGCCCGCCCCGGCGGCGGCCACGGCCTGCGGGGCGTCGCCGACCGGGCCCGCCTGCTGGGCGGCCGGGCCGGGGGACACCCCGTCCCGGACAGAGGCGTGTGGCGGCTGTCCGCGCAGCTGCCGCTGACGGGGCCCGGCCGGTGACCGGGCCCGCGATCCCGCCCGTGATCCGTGTCGTGCTGGCGGACGACGAGCGGATGGTGCGCACCGCCCTGCGTGTCGTCCTGGGCGCCGAACCGGACCTGGAGGTGGTCGGCGAGGCGTCGGACGGCGCCGAGGCGGTGACGGTCGTGCGCGAGCTGCGCCCCGACGTGGTGCTGATGGACGTGCGGATGCCCGGCATCGACGGCATCCGCGCCACCGAGCGGCTGGTGGCCTCGATGGGGGAGGCCGCGCCGCGGATCGTGGTAGTGACGACCTTCGAGAACGACGCGTACGTGTACGACGCGCTGCGCGCCGGGGCCGCCGGGTTCCTGTTGAAGCGGGCGGCGGTCGAGGAGCTGGTCGGCGCGGTGCGGCTGGTGGCACGCGGCGACTCGCTGCTGTTCCCGTCGGCGCTGCGGGGCCTCGCGGCGGCGTACGGCCCGAGGGCGCGCGCGGCCGCCCCGCCGTGGGCGGCGCGGCTGACCGACCGGGAGGCGGACGTGCTGCGGCTGATGGCGAGGGGCCTGACGAACGCGGAGATCGCGGGACGGATCGGCGTCGGCCCGGCGACGGTGAAGACACATGTGGCGGCGGTGCTGGCGAAGACGGGGACGCGGGACCGTACGCAGGCGGTGATCGCGGCGTACGAGTCGGGCTTCATCGTCCCCGCCGAGCAGCCCGGATGAGGATTCCCTGAGAAGCCCGTCCTCGTGGAACGCCTCGCGCCGTCCCGTTCGTCCTCCTGGACGGGATGAACAAGACGATCAGAAGAGCCGCGGTCTTCTCCCTCCTGCTGGTGCTCAGCCTGCTGCTGCGGGCGACATGGGTGCAGGCGTACGAGGCGAAGGCGCTCGCGGACAACGCGCACAACCGGCGGAACGTCATGGAGCAGTACGCCCATCCGCTCGGGAACATCGTCGTGGCCGGTTCGCCGGTCACCGGATCGAAGCGGACGGACGGCGGCGACCTGCGCTACCAGCGCACCTACACCGACGGCGAGCTGTACGCGGCGGTCACCGGGTACGGCTCGCAGGCGTACGGCGCCACCCAGCTGGAGGGCATCTACCAGGACGTCCTCCACGGCACCGACCCCCGGCTGAAGAACCCGCTCGACGCGCTCACCGGCGAGCCCACCAAGCCGGGTGACGTGCTGACGACCATCGACCCGGTGGTGCAGAAGGCCGGGTACGAGGCGCTGGGCGACATCAAGGGCGCGGCCGTCGCCATCGACCCGAAGACCGGGCGGATCCTGGGCATGGTCAGCACCCCGTCGTACGACCCGTCGGCGATCGCCGGGTCGGCGGACGGCGACGCCTGGAAGAAGCTGACCACCGACGAGGACAAACCGCTGGTGAACCGGGCGATACGGCAGCCGGTGGCGCCGGGCTCCACGTTCAAGCTGGTCGTCGCGGCGGCGGCGCTGGAGGACGGGCTGTACGGGTCGGTCGACGAGCCGACGCGGAGCCCGGACCCGTACACGATGCCGGGCACGGTCAGACCGCTGGAGAACGAGAACCCGTCGGCCCCCTGCGAGAACGCCTCGCTGCGCACCGCGCTGCAGTACTCCTGCAACAACGTCTTCGGGAAGCTGGCCGTCGACCTGGGGCAGGACAAGGTGCGGGCCATGGCGGAGAAGTTCGGCTTCAACGACAAGGAGCTGGACGTCCCGGTGCGGGCGTACCCGAGCGTCTACCCGACCGGGCTGAACCCGTCGCAGACGGCGCTGACGGGCATCGGCCAGTTCGACGTGACGGCCACGCCGCTGCAGATGGCGATGGTGTCGGCGGCCCTTGCCCATGACGGTGTGCTGGAGTCCCCGCACATGGTCTCCCGCGTCGTGGACGGGGACGGCGACACCCTCGCGTCGTACGACGACATGGACGCGCGCCGGATCGTGTCGTCCGCCACCGCCGAGCAGCTGCGCAGCGCGATGGTCACCGTCGTCGAGAAGGGGACGGGCGACAACGCCCGGATCGACGGCGCGGAGGTCGGCGGCAAGACGGGCACGGCCCAGCGGGGCGTGGACAACAGCAGGAAGCCGTACGCCTGGTTCACCTCGTACGCCAAGGACGCGAAGACGGGCGAGGAGGTCGCGGTCGCGGTCCTGGTGGAGGACTCGGACGCCCGCCGCGCGGAGGTCAGCGGCAACGGCCTGGCGGCGCCGGTGGCGCGGGCGATGATGGAGGCGGCGCTGACGTAGCGGGCCGGGTCGGGTGTGAACGGCCCCGGGCGCGGGCCGGGTCGGATGTGCACGGCCCCGGGCGCGGGCCGCTGCCCGGCACACGGTATGCAGGGGGCACCACCCCCTGGCCCGCTCCCAGCGTCTGGAGGCCCACCGTGTGCCCGCTGTCCCGCCCCCGCCCCGCCCCGCTCCCCCGCTCCCTCTCCGGCTGGACCATGGCGGTCTTCGGCCTCTGCGCCACGGCACTCGGCGCCCTCGGGCTGGCCGCTCCGGACGGTCTGCTCGCCGTCATGGGCTTCGAGGCCATACCGAGCGCCCGGCGTGCGGAGGGCGACCACACCCTGACGTTCCTGACCGCCTCCTCGATGGCGGCGGTCAACATGGGCGTCTACTACGTCCTGGCGGCGCTCGCCGACTGGAAGCCCTTCTTCCGGTGGACGGTGCCGTTCCGGCTCCTCACCTGCGCGGTCTTCACCGCGGCGGTCCTCGCGGGGCGCGCCCCGGCCGGCTTCCTGGCCGTGGGCCTGTGGGAGGGCCTCGGCGCGGTGGTGACGGGGGCCGCGCTCCGGTACGAGGGCCGGGCGCGGCAGAATGTGGCGGCATGACACACCGGTTCGCCCTGCTCGGCGGGGACCACGACGACGCGGTCTGGAACGACCTCTGGAACGACCTCTGCCACCAGGGCTCCGTCTACGAGGACAGCTTCGCCGCTCTGCCGTTCCTCGCGGCCATCGCGGCGGGCCGCGCCCCCGGCGACCGCGAGCAGGCGGTGCTGATGGCCGGGCTGATCGCCTCCGCCGCCGACGAGGAGCGCCGGGCCCGGTACGCCGGCGAGATCGCCGAGCTGCTGCCGGTGGCGCGGGAGTGCCTGGCGGCCTGCCCGGCGGACGACGCGAGCACCTTCGTCTACTTCACGCAGTGCCTGCTGGCGTTCGAGGGCGTACCGGTCTGGTCGGACTCGCTGGAGGGGTTGTTCAACGAGGAGTTCGAGGTCGAGTGCCCCGAGTGCGGGGCGATGCCCTTCGTCGTCTTCGGTGACCACTCCGAGGACGAGGAGGCCGAGACGCACCCCGCCGAGCCGTCCGAGCTGACGGGCATCGCACAGCGGCTGTACCGGATGGCGAGCGAGGCCGGGCAGGCCGGGGTCGCGCGGGGCGTGACGTACCTCTTCGGGCGGGCGACCTGCCCGGAGTGCGCGACGGAGTTCGCGGTCTCCGACCGGGTCGCCGCCCTGGCCACGGGCGGCTGAGCGGGACGGACCGCCGGCTCCGCCTCCGCTACGCGCCGAGCAGCTGCTCGATCGGGTCGATCGCGAAGTAGACCGCGAACAGCGCCGCCGCGCCCCACAGCAGCGGGTGGACCTCACGGGCCTTGCCCAGGGCCGCCTTGAGGGTGACGTAGGCGAGGAAGCCCGCGCCGATGCCGTTGGTGATGGAGTACGTGAACGGCATGACGGCGATCGTCAGGAACGCCGGGATCGCGATCTCGTACGACTGCCAGTCGATGTGCCGCACCTGTGCCATCAGCAGGAAGCCGACGGCGACCAGGGCGGGTGCGGCGGCCTGGGCGGGGACGACCGTGGCGAGGGGCGTGAGGAAGAGCGCGAGCCCGAACAGCGCGCCGGTGACGAGCGAGGCGAAGCCCGTACGGGCGCCCTCGCCGACACCGGCGGCCGACTCGATGTAGGAGGTGCTGGAGGAGGCGGACGCCACGCCGCCCGCGACCGCCGCCGCGCCGTCGATGAGCAGCACCCGGCCGAGGTTCGGCACCCTGCCCCGCTCGTCGAGGAGGCCGGCCTCGCTGGAGACGCCGACGACCGTGCCCATGGTGTCGAAGAAGTCGCTCAGCAGCAGCGTGAAGACCAGCAGCACCAGCGTCACCGCCCCGACCTGCTCGAACGCGCCGAACAGGCTGAAGGAGCCGACGAGTCCGAAGTCGGGGAGGGCGGCGATGTGGTCCGGGAACGACGGGACGGTCAGACCCCAGGCGAGCGGCTTGATGTCGGCGAGTTCGTCGATGACGATCGCGACGGCCGTCATGGTGACGATGGAGATGAGGATCGCGCCGCGCATCCCGCGTGCCATCAGCGCGATGGTGAGCAGCACACCGAGGCAGAAGACGAGGACCGGCCACCCCGAGAGCTGCCCGGTGGCACCGAGTTGCACGGGCACGGACCCCGTCTCGCCGGGGATGCGGGTGGCGAACCCCGCGTCGATGAAGCCGATGAACGCGATGAACATGCCGATGCCGACGCTGATGGCCTGCTTGAGCGGCTTGGGGATGGCGTGCATCACCGCCTCGCGCAGCCCGGTGACGACGAGGACGCAGATGAGGACGCCCTCCAGGACCACCAGCCCCATCGCGTCGTCCCAGCTCATCAGCGGCGCCAGCTGGTACGCCACGACCGCGTTGAGCCCGAGCCCGGCGGCGAGCGCGAGCGGCAGGTTGCCGCCGAGCCCCATGGCCACCGTCATCACGGCCGCCACCAGCGCGGTCGCGGTGACGAGCTGCCCGGTGGACAGCTGGGTGCCGAACCTGTCCTCGGTACTGCCCAGGATCAGCGGGTTGAGGACGAGGATGTACGCCATGGTGAAGAACGTGGCGAACCCGCCGCGGATCTCGCGCGCCACGCTCGATCCGCGCTCGCTGATACGGAAGTAGCGGTCGACGGCCTGTGCTGCCGGCATGGGACTCCTCGCGGGAGGTGGGGGTGGATGGTGCGGGCTGCGGGGGTGCGGAGGTGCACGATTTTCGCCGCGTGGGAGCCCGGTCCAGGTTTACGGCGTGTAATACATGGGATCAACCGGTGCGGCGCGGGCGTGTCCGGTGCTTCCATGAACCCCTGATCAACTCCGCCCGATCCCAGGAGGTCATGCGATGGCGGCGAACGGACGCTCGGCCCCGCCCACGCTGGAGGAAGTGGCCGCGCTCGCCGGTGTGGGGCGGGGCACGGTGTCGCGGGTCGTCAACAACGCGCCGGGGGTCAAGGAGGCCACCCGAGTGCTGGTGCAGCAGGCGATCGACCGGCTCGGCTACGTACCGAACCGGGCCGCCCGGGCCCTGGCGGGGAGTCGGAGCGACGCGGTGGCCCTGGTCATCGCGGAGAGCGCGCGGCGGTTCTTCACCGAGCCGTTCTTCTCGGACATCGTGCACGGCGTCACGGCCGGGCTGGCGGACACCGAGATGCAGTTGCTGCTGACGCTGGTGCGCGGCGACAAGGAGCGGCAGCGTTTCGTCCAGTACGCGCGCGCCGGGCGGGTCGACGGGGTGCTCCTGGTGTCGGTGCACGACGACGAGCCGCTGCCGGACCTGCTGGCGGAGCTGGACGTGCCGACGGTGCTCAGCGGACGGCGGCGCAGCGACGAGTCCGTGTCGTACGTCGACTCGGACAACGTCGGTGGCGCCCGGGCGGCCGTGCGCCATCTGGCGGGCTCGGGGCGGCGTGCCATCGCCACGATCGCCGGGCCGCTCGACATGTACGGGGCCCGGTGCCGGCTGCGCGGCTACCGGGAGGAGATGCGGGAGGTGTTCGGCCGCGAGCCGGACCCGGCCTGGACGGCGCGGGGCGACTTCACCGAGGAGAGCGGGCGCCGGGCGACGCGGGAGCTGCTGGAGCGCCACCCCGGGCTCGACGCCGTCTTCGCGGCGTCGGACGTCATGGCGGCGGGCGCCCTGCAGGTGCTGCGGGCGGCGGGGCGGCGGGTTCCGGAGGACGTGGCCGTGGTCGGGTTCGACGACTCGCCGATCGCGCAGCACACCGATCCCCGGCTGACGACGGTGCGCCAGCCGGTGGAGGAGATGGGGCGGGCCATGGCCCGGGTCCTGATGGAGAGCATCGACGAGCGCGGCGCCGCGGCGGGGAGCGGCGCCGGAACCGGTGCCGGGACCGCCTGGCGGCACGTCATCCTGCGGACGGAACTGGTGCGGCGGGCGTCGGCCTGACCCCGTCCCCGCACCGCCCGTTCCGGCGCAGGCCGGCGATCGCGGTGTCGGCGCCCCGGGCGTACGGGGCGAGCTGGTCGGGCGTCATCGCGACGCGCCAGCGGCCGTCCTCGTACCGCATGCGCAGGGTGCCCGACGTGCCGCCGCCCTCCCAGTGGGCCTCGACGGTGCGGACGCCTACGGGGACGGCGCGCACCACCTGGAGGGGGACGGCCAGCAGCGGGTGGCAGGCCCGGTGCACGCGGACATAGGTGTCGCGCGGTACGCGCTCCCGGGTGTCGCCGCTGAAGTCGGCCCAGGCACCGGACCAGTCGCCGCCGGAGAGGAGGCCGAGGTGGCTCTGCGCCGCGGCCCGGGCGGCTTGCTCGTCGGCCCCGCTGCCGGTCGCCGTCCCGGTCACCGGACCCGTCGTCGCGGTGTCCTGCGCGCGACTGACCCACACGGCGGCGAGGAGGGCGGCGGCGACGGCCACCGGGGCCAGGCGTCGCCGCCATGGGCGGCGCGGGTGGTCGGGTCGGTGCATGGGGCGGGCGCGCCTTCCGCTGAGCGGGCGGCCGCGTGACCGGGGTCGGCGCCCCGGTCACGCGGCCTGTGGGTGAGGGTCTTTCACGGCGGAGTCCGTCGCGGCGGGCCGCGGCGAGGTCGCGCCAGGGGTCAGTTGGCGTACCGGGTGGTGCCGTACTTCTTCACCAGCTCGGTGTTGGAGGAGACGGCGAGGTCCGCGGTGAAGCGGATCGAGTCGCGCGTGGTCTCCAGGCCGACGGCGCCCTGGTTGGGTCCGCCGAGCTTGTACGTCCAGGTGTGGCCGGGCTCGATGCCGCGCTGGGCCAGCGGTACGTCGTGGAAGCCGAGGCGGGCGATGTAGTACGAGGTCCCGTCGCCCCGCTTGACCTCGACGAAGTCCTGCTGCGGGTGCCCGAAGGCCTGCGAGGCCGCGTAGTGGTGCTGGTCCGAGCCGGACGGGGCGAGGAAGACCAGGACGCCGCAGTCCAGGTGGATCGGCTTGGTGGAGCGGTTGGTGAAGACCAGCTCGCGCAGCCCGTAGCCGGTGGTGCTGTCGGCGCGGACGCTCACGGACAGCGGCACGTTGGACGTGAAGGACCGGGTGAGCGGCTCGTCCAGGATCGGGTTGCGGCCGGAGAGCGGGTAGCTGGGGCTGGTGTGGCAGCGTTCCAGCGGGGTCGTGTACTGCGAGGGTCCCCCGGTCGGGAGCGCCTGCGTGAAGGTGTCGGGGCCGCCGCTGACGGCCGTGGTCTGCCCGGCCGCGGCGGTGGCCGGGCGGGAGACGCCGAGCTGTACGGCGATCGCCGCGACGACGAGGGCGAGGGCGAGGGACGCCACCAGGACTAACTGGACGGCGGGTCCGCGGAGTGCGGAACCGCGGACGACGGCTGAGCGCATGGGGGTGCCTCCTGGGCGGATGGGGAGGGCGGCGCGGCGTACGGGTTCGGCGGTTCCCGGCCGTCGCGCCGCCCAGAGGTGAGGGCGGCAGGTTTTGGGAGCGCTCCCGCCCTCGGCCACCACTGTGGAGACTCGAGCGGCTCACGTCAATGCGTGCGTCGCACTGTCTTGCCAGAGCCACAGGAGGCTTCTACAGTCCAGCGGCAGCACAGAATTGGGAGCGCTCCCACTGACCTCGGCATTCGTCGGTATCCATCGGTATCCGTCCCCCGCCCCTTCCGAAGGGACCCGCATGCCCCGCACGAACTCCCTGCACCGCCACGCCCGCTCCTTACGCGCGGCAGCCACCGCCGTACTCGTCACGCTGGCCTCGCTGACCGCCCTCGTCACGGCGACCGCGACGCCCGCGCAGGCCGACACCCTCATCTGCGAGCAGTTCGGCTCCACGGTCATCCAGGGCCGTTACGTCGTCCAGAACAACCGCTGGGGCACCAGCGGGACGCAGTGCGTCAACGCGACGACCAACGGATTCGAGCTCACCCGCGCCGACGGCTCCGTCCCGACCAACGGCGCGCCCAAGTCGTACCCGTCCGTCTTCAACGGCTGCCACTACACGAACTGTTCACCCGGCACCAACCTGCCCCTGCGGGTGAGCGCCATCGACAACGCGCCGACGAGCATCTCGTACGGCTACGTCGCGGACGCCGTCTACAACGCCTCGTACGACATCTGGCTCGACCCGACGCCCCGCACCGACGGGGTGAACCGCACCGAGATCATGATCTGGTTCAACCGGGTCGGGCCCATCAACCCGGTGGGGTCCCGGGTCGGTACGGCCACGGTCGCCGGGCGCGGCTGGGAGGTGTGGACCGGCAACAACGGCGCGAACGACGTCATCTCCTTCGTCGCCCCCTCCGCGATCAGCAGCTGGAGCTTCGACGTGATGGACTTCATCGACCAGGCCGTCGCCCGCGGCCTCGCCCAGCCCTCGTGGTACGTCACCAGCGTCCAGGCCGGCTTCGAGCCGTGGCAGAACGGCGCCGGGCTGCGCGTGAACTCCTTCTCCTCCACCGTCAACGCCGGCGGAGGCGGCGACCCCGGTGACCCGGGAACCCCGGCCGGCGCCTGCCGGGTCACGTACGCCGCGAACGTCTGGCCCGGCGGCTTCACCGCCAACGTGACGGTCGCCAACACGAGCACGGCGCCCGTCAACGGCTGGAAGGTGGCCTTCACGCTGCCGTCCGGCCAGCGCGTCACGAACGCCTGGAACGCGACCATCGCGCCCTCCTCGGGCGCGGTGACCGCGACGAACCTCTCCTCCAACGCCCAGATCCCCCCGTCCGGCAGCCAGTCCTTCGGCTTCCAGGGCACGTACACGGGCACGTTCACCGCACCCGCGCAGTTCAGCCTCAACGGAACGGCGTGCTCGGTGGCGTAACCCACCGCCGTACGACCGGACCGGTACGCGAGGAGGAGGCCGTGAGCGCCACGGCCTCCTCCTTCGGCGTGCCCGTACGCTGGGCCGCCGCGAAGGGAAGACCGCGGAAACGTAGCTCCTGCGGGCAGGGGTGGAGGCCGGCGCGCCGCCCGACGCCGAGAGCGACGTGCACGACGACGGCCGGCCGTCCCCCCGTGGGTACGGCCGGCCGCTCGCTCCGCCTGTTCAGTGAGTGAGGGATGAGTGAGGCCTGTCCGCCCGGCCCGGCATGTCCGACAAGGCGGGGCGGACAGGAGTGGGTGGGGTTCAGGCCGGGGGCGCGCCCCAGGCGAGGGTGGTGCCGGTGTACGCGGGGATCGCGGGGGCGTCGGCGTACGCGGTCACCGTCGAGCGGCTGTAGTCGTTGGCCTCGTTGAAGTTCGACCAGTCCGACTTGGCCATCCGCAGCTGGATGTCACCGGTGTCCCGCCCGGCGGCCAGCGAGCCCGCCGCGAAGGACACCTCCAGATACGCATCCGCACCCGCCACCGGCGTGCTCAGCGGCACCACACGCAGCTTCACCTGCGCACAGCCGACCGCCGCGTAGTCGCAGTAGGCGTTGACGGAGGCCGAGCCGTCGCGGGTGAAGTAGTAGCGCAGCGACACCTTGCTCAGATCCACGGCCGAGGTGCCGGTGTTGGCCACCTGGAGCGAGGGCCGGATGGCGTTGTCCGTCGCCGAGGAGTCGTTGTTCTTGTAGCGGACCTTCACCCCGCCGGTGGGCGTGGGGTCACCGCCGCCCGCCGAGGTGGTGACGGACAGGGCCGCGGAGGCAGCCGAGACGTTGCCGGCCGCGTCACGCGCCCGCACGGTGTAGCTGTACGCCGTCGAGGCCGCGAGCCCCGTGTCGGTGTACGTCGTCCCCGCCACCGGGGCCGCGTTCACCTTCGTACCGCCCCGGTACACGTCGTACCCGCTCACCCCCACGTTGTCGGTCGACGCCGTCCACGACAGCGTCACGGAGGACGACGTCTTCGCCGGGCTGGTCAGGCCGGTCGGCGCGGTGGGAGCGGTGGTGTCGACGGGAGGAGGCGTGTCACCGCCGCCGACGGCCGGGTGGGCGTTCTGGACGAGCATCGCGAACTGGTTGTGGAACCAGTGGCCGGCCAGCGGTGCGTCGGGCATGGCGCCGGTGGGGTTGTTGCCCGCGTTGGGCGCCGTGTAGGCCGGGTTGCACATCGGGTCCGGACGCTTGCCCTCGTCGTTCGGGATGTCCTTGCTCGCGCCGTCCGACTCCCCCGGCGGCTTGATCCAGAGGAACGCGTCGAGGTGCGAGTCCGGGTAGCCGGCGGGCGAGGCCTGCGGCGGCTGGCCCATGCCGGCGCCGTTCACGTTGCACCACAGGCCGCGGTGCGTGCGGCGGTCGACCTTGGACTGGGTGACGTACGTGTCGAGGACCGTGCTCGTGGACTCGGCGGTCGGCCGTGCGGCGCCGCCCCAGCCGTTGCGGGAGGTGTCGACGACCATGCCGGTGGACGCCGGCCAGCCCTGGGAGACCAGGGCGCTGTGGATCGCCTTGGTGAAGTCGGACTCGTCGAAGTTCGGGTTCCACTCGTAGTACTTGCCCGACTTGATCATGTTGCCGCCGACCGTCTTGTTCGGGTCGGTGAGGAACGGCTCGGCGAGCGGCGTGTAGTTGGAGACGTTGGTGATCAGGCCGTCCACGCTCGCCAGACCGGCCGTCGTGCCCTTGACGACGTCCGTGTACAGCTGGGTGGTCTGGGAGAGGTTGGTGTCCCAGCCGAGCCAACCGGAGTGGGCGAAGTCCATGTACGTGTAGACGTTCGGGATGGCGTGCAGCTTGTTCAGGGCGTACCGGATGGCGTCGACCTGGATGCCGCTGCTCTTGGCCTGGGCGCACTCGGGGTCGGCGAGGTTGGTGACCAGGTTGGGCAGGCCGTCCGGCTCGATGACGGTGGTGATGCGGATGTCCTGGTACTTGGGGTTGGCGAAGACCGAGGCGATGGCGTCGATGTACTCGGTCTTGTAGCGCGCCAGGCCCTCGGCGGTGAGGGGAAGTTCACCGTTGGAGGCGAGGGCGGCGCAGTCGCGGCCCGGGAGGTCGTACACGACGAAGGTGGCGACGAGCGGCTGGCCGGGCTTCTTCTGAGCGAGGGCCAGGTCGAGGTGGTCGGCGAGGCTCTTGCGGCCCGCGTTGACCTCGCCGCCGTGGATGGCGGCGATGCGGTCCAGCCAGACGGCGGTCGGATAGGTCTTGACCTTCTCCATCTTGGCCTTGAGCGCCGTGTCGCTGGTCTGGGCGATGGAGCCGTCGACCAGGCGGGCGTAGTCCGGGTTGACGTAGAAGGAGGCGCCGGCGAACGGGTTGTCGACGTGGGCCTCGGCCGCGGCCGCCGTCGGCGCGGAGCCGAGGAGGCCGGCCAGGCCGAAGAGGAGGGTGGTGGCGGTGGCGGCGGCCACGGCGGTGCGCCGCCGCTTGTGCCGCTTTCCCTTGCGTGTCTCGTGCGTCACGTGCGTCACGTACGGATCTCCCTTTTCGGAAGGTGCGGGGGCAGGGACGGGAGCGGATCGCGATGGGAGCGCTCCCATTTACAAGCAATGAACCAGCGGGGGGCCTTTCTGTCAATGAACATGACAAGTTCCGAAGGAACCGGGGGCATACGGGCTTCCTGTGGCGGTGAACCCGAACGAGACGGACGCGCCCGGCGCCACGGCACCGTTGTAGGCGACGTTGCGGACGGTGGCGCGGCCCGACGCCGTGCTCAGGGCGCCGTTCCAGATGTTCGTCACCGTGGTCCCTGCGAGGTCCCAGGCCACCGACCAGCCGCTCAGGGGCGTGGTGGAGCCGTTCTTGACGGTGACCTCGGCCTGGAAGCCACCGGACCAGGAGTTGGTGACCTTGAGGTCGGCCGTACAGCCGGGGGCGGGCGTTGGCGTGGGCGTCGGGGTGGGCGTCGGGGTCGGGGTGGGCGTCGGTGTCGGTGTCGGTGTCGGGTCCGTGGCGTAGCTCAGGCCGAAGCCGTACGGGAACAGCGGTGTCTTCCCGTCGCCGTCGTTGATCGGCTGCTGCGACGCGGAGGCCATCCACGTCATGGGCAGCTCGCCGGTCGGTTCGTGGTCCCCGAAGAGGACGTCCGAGACGCCGCCCCCCTCGGTGCCCGGCAACCAGGCCGCGATCAAGGCCTTCCAGTCCGGCAGTTGGGCCGCGATGTCCAGCGGCCGCCCGGAGACGAGGACCACGACCACCGGAACGCCGCTCGCCTTGAGCTTGGCGAGGGTCTGCAGGTCCTCCTGGTCGAGCCCCATGGCACCGGGCCGGTCGCCGTGCATCTCGGCGTACGGCGTCTCGCCGATCACGGCGACGGCGGCGGTGTAGCTGCCGTCGACCCCGTTGCCGTACCGGTCGTACGCGACGCGGGACGGGTCGGTGACAGCGGCGCGGATGCCCTGGAGGACGGTCGTACCGGGGGTGATATTGCCGCTGCTGCCCTGCCAGCTCATGGTCCAGCCACCGCTGAGGTTGCCGATGTCGTCGGCCGACTTGCCGGCCACGAAGAGCTTCGCCGACTTGGCGAGCGGCAGCACCCTGCCCTCGTTCTTCAGCAGCACCTGCGACGCGCGCACCGCCTGCCGGGCGAGCGCCCGGTGGTCGGCCGAGCCGACGGTCCCGGTGTACGCCCGGTCCGCCAGCGGCTTCTCGAAGAGGCCCAGCTCGAACTTCTTCGTCAGGATGCGGCGGTTGGCGTCGTCGATCCTGGCCATCGGGATACGCCCGGCCTGCACCTCGCCGCGCAGCAGCGAGAGGAACTTCTTGTAATCGTGCGGCACCATCACCATGTCGACGCCCGCGTTGACGGAGGTGGTCACCTCCGCCGCCGTGAAGCCGCTCTGCCCGTCGAGCTGGTCGATGGCCGCCCAGTCGGAGACCACGAAGCCGGTGAAGCCCAGCTCGCCCTTGAGCAGGTCGGTGACGAGGTACTTGTGGCCGTGCAGCTTGACGCCGTTCCAGCTGCTGTACGAGAGCATGACCGAGCCGGCGCCCCGCCGCAGCGCCTCCTTGAACGGCGGCAGGTGGATCGCCCGCAGCTCGGCTTCGGAGAGCTGGGTGTTGCCCTGGTCGGTGCCGTTCGTCGTACCGCCGTCGCCGATGAAGTGCTTGGCGGTGGCGAGGACCGAGGCGGGGGCGCCGCCGAGCTTCTCGCCCTGGAGGCCGGTGACGTACGTCGCCATCGACGTCGGCAGCTCGGGGGTCTCGCCGAACGACTCGTACGTACGCCCCCAGCGGTCGTTGCGGGCCACGCACAGACACGGCGCGAAGTTCCAGTCGATGCCGGTGCCGGAGACCTCCTCGGCGACCGCGCGGCCGATCCTCTGCACGAGGGCCGGGTCGCGGGTGGCGCCGAGCCCGATGTTGTGCGGGAAGATCGTCGCGCCGCGCACCGCGTTGTGGCCGTGCACCGCGTCGATGCCGTAGATCATCGGGATGGCGAGCGGCGTGGTCAGCGCGGTGCGCTGGTACGCGTCGTACGTGTCCGCCCACGTCTGGGCGTTGTTGGGGCTGACCGTGGAGTTGCCACCGGACAGCACGGAGCCGATGCGGTAGGTCGCCAGGTCCGACTGCGGGACGAGCGCCTCGCGCTCGACCTGGGTCATCTGCCCGATCTTGTCGTCGAGCGTCATCCGCGCCAGGAGGTCGTCGACCCGCGTCTTCACGGGCAGGGACGGATCCTGGTAGGGCAGGGCGGCGGTGGCAGTGACGGAGGCGGAGCCGGAGGCTCGGGGCTGGGCGGCGGTCAGCCCGGTGAGCGAGAGGACCGCTGCCAGCACGGGGATGAGGGCTCTCATGTCAGCCGCACTCCTTTCCGTTGAGGGTGAAGGCGGCGGGCGTACCTGCGGGTGCGCCGGAGCCCTGGAAGCCGAAGGAGACGGTGCCGCCCGCCGGGATGGCGGCGTTGTGGGCGACGTTGGCGGCCGTCACCTGCGCACCGGTCTGGGTGACCGTGGCGTTCCAGGCGTTGGTGACCTTCTCGGCGCCCTTGAAGGCGAAGCCGAGCCGCCAGCCGTTCACGGCGGTGGCGCTGGTGTTCTTCACCGCGACCTCCGTGGTGAAGCCGCCGCCCCACGACTGGGTGACGGTGTACGTCACGGCGCACGAGCCGACAGGGGTCGGCGTGGGAGTCGGAGTGGGCGTGGGAGTCGGAGTGGGGGTCGGAGTGGGCGTGGGAGTAGGCGTGGGAGTCGGGGTCGGGGTCGGGACCGTGCCGTCCGGTGTGGCGCCCCACTGCTTCTGCGCGCCCTCCATCAGCACGATCTTCGGTGCGTCCACGGGAGTGGACCCCGGCGTCGTCGCCGTGGACGGGTACGACCAGTCGTTGGCGGCGCTCCACGCGCCCGCCGAGCTGATCCGGAACTGCACCTCCTTGCGGTAGGCCGACTGCCCCGCCGGGGCGATCGTCGCGTCCGAGCAGTCCACGGTCACGTAGTACATGTTGTCCTTGTACTGCGTGGGCCCGCTGACCCTGCCGCACTGGTTGTAGTTGGTGGTGTAGCTGATCTGGTCCGGGGCGACGCCCGGCTCCAGGGTGAAGTAGTAGCGCAGCGAGGCGTCGGTCAGCGCCCGCGCCGGCCAGGCGGACTTGTTGACGAGGTACGCCTTGATCTCGGTGAAGTTCGGCCCGGTCGCGTTGACCGACGCCTGTACGAGGACCTCCGGCCCGTCCGGCTGCTCGGCCTTCGGGAAGTCGGCGAGCGGAGTGCCGCCGTACTCGGCGTACAGCCGGGCCAGTGCCCCGGTGAAGGCCGCGTTGTAGTCGGTGGCGACCTCGTTGTTCACGTAGTTCGACCGGTCGTCGGTGTACGTGTCGTCCGGCGCGCTCGGCCCCCCGACCAGCGCGCCGTACAACGTGTGCCTGCTCTCGACCGGGTTGTTGATCTGGTCGGTCCACGAGCCGTGGGCCGTGCGGTGGTGCGGCTTGGTCGGCGGGTTGGCGCCGAAGCCGACGACGTAACTGGACTTGCGGGGGTTGTCGCCGAGCGCGTAGTTGATCTGCCGTACCGCGAAGTCGTGGTACCGCGCCTCGCGCTCGCTGTCGCCGCCGGTCCGTGAGAGCCAGTCGGAGTACTGGAGCGCGGCGAAGGCGGTGTTCGCCGCGTACCGCAGGGAGCCCCAGCTGTCGAGGACGGCCTGGCCGCCGGGTGAGTAGCGGACGCGCTGGCCGTTCACGCCGACCGTCCACCAGTCGAGCCAGCGGTTGGCGTCGTCGACGTACTTCCGCTTGCCGGTGAGCTGGGCGAGCAGCACGTACGCGCCGTAGGAGGAGTCGTCCCAGGAGAGGGTCCAGCGGTAGGAGCGGGTGGTGGTCTGCGGCTCGGTGGAGAGGTTGTCGTAGTACGTCTCCGCCTTGGCGAGGTAGGCGGCGTCGCCGGTGGCCTTGTGGAGCCAGATCGCGCCCCACACGAGCTCGTCCTGGTAGCCGCTCCAGGAGTTGTAGTACGCCTTCGCGTCGGTGATGCAGTCGCTGTACTTGCCGCGGTAGGTGTCGGCGAAGGCGTACAGCTGCTTGGCATGGGTGATCAGCTTGTCGGCGTAGGCCGGGTCGCTGTCCTTGAACACGAGGGAGGAGGCGGCCATCGCGGCGGCGGTCTGACCGGCGAGGTCGGAGCCCGGGCAGGAAGCGTCGATCTTGTAGGCGGGCCGCGCCATCGGCATGACCTCGGCGGGGCCCCACCACTTGTGGTCGTCGGCGCCGTTGCCGATCTGGCCGTAGAGGACGTTCGGGGCGGGGTGGGCCTTGAGGAAGTAGTCGTTGACGAAGCGGAGGTTGTTCTTCAGGTACGGCAGCTGGCCGGAGGAGGTGTACGCCTCCTTCTCCGCCACCCCGCCCCAGGCGAGCATGGTCGCGGAGAAGGCCATGGGCAGGCCGAACTTCACGTGGTCACCGGCGTCGTACCAGCCACCGGTCAGGTCGAGTCCGACATCCTTGCCGTCGTCCAGACCGGAATCGCCGCGCCAGTTGACGCGGTTGGTGTCGGGAAGCTTGCCGGACTGCTGGGCCTCGTAGAAGAGGAGCGACTTCTGGAGCGCCTCGCCGTAGTTGAAGGCGGGGGCGGCGGAGGCGGAGACGGTCGAGAGGGACAGGGGGACGAGCATCCCGGCGCCGACGGCGGCGGCGGTCAACCAGGTGGTGAGCGCGCGCAACGGAACGTTCCTTCCGTACGTGGGGGGGTCAGGCCGGGGGCGCGCCCCAGGCGAGGGTGGTGCCGGTGTACGCGGGGATCGCGGGGGCGTCGGCGTACGCGGTCACCGTCGAGCGGCTGTAGTCGTTGGCCTCGTTGAAGTTCGACCAGTCCGACTTGGCCATCCGCAGCTGGATGTCACCGGTGTCCCGCCCGGCGGCCAGCGAGCCCGCCGCGAAGGACACCTCCAGATACGCGTCCGCACCCGCCACCGGCGCGCTCAGCGGCACCACACGCAGCTTCACCTGCGCACAGCCGACCGCCGCGTAGTCGCAGTAGGCGTTGACGGAGGCCGAGCCGTCACGCGTGAAGTAGTAGCGCAGCGACACCTTGCTCAGATCCACCGCCGAGGCGCCCGTGTTCGCCACCTGGAGCGAGGGCCGGATGGCGTTGTCCGTCGCCGAGGAGTCGTTGTTCTTGTAACGAACCTTGACCGCACCGGACGGGGTGCCGGCCGATTCCGTGGTGACGCTGAGCGCTGCTGACGGCGTCGACACGTTGCCCGCCGCGTCATGCGCCCGCACGGTGTAGCTGTACGCCGTCGAGGCCGCGAGCCCCGTGTCGGTGTACGTCGTCCCCGTCACCGGGGCCGCGTTCACCTTCGTACCGCCCCGGTACACGTCGTACCCGCTCACACCCACGTTGTCGGTCGACGCCGTCCACGACAGCGTCACGGAGGACGACGTCTTCGCCGGGCTGGTCAGGCCGGTCGGCGCGGTGGGAGCGGTGGTGTCCGTGGGATCACCGGGGCCGTCCCCGTACACATCGCGCAGGCTGACGCCGGTGGTGGTGCCGGAGCCGCCGAGCGGGACCTCGTGGTCGAGGCTGACGAACTTGCCGTCGTGCTGCCACAGGGCGGGCTTGAGGAGGGCGTACTTCTCCTCGTCCCAGGTCTTCCAGTCGCCGAGGAGGAGCCCGCCGGTGTCGCCGGAGTTGGGGTTGAGGCACCAGAAGGTCTGGTGGATGCGGTGCTCGACGATGAGGTCACGGAGCGCGGTCATCCACTTCTGGTTCGGGCCGCCGTCGAGGAAGCCGCCCCATTCGCCGATGAGCAGCGGGGCCTTGTTCTCCTTGTGGAGGTAGAGCCAGTTGGGGTCCCAGACGTCGCGTTCGAGGGTGGTGCGGTTCCAGTCACCGGTGAACCAGGGCTGGAGGTGGACCAGCGGTCCGTAGTCGTGCGGGGAGTAGACGAGTTGGTCGTTGTGGGCGCCCAGGTCGACGGGGTGGTCGCGGACGCCGCGCAGGTTCCCGCCCCACCAGGTGGAGTGGTAGTCGGTCGGGGTGGTGGAGGTCCAGCTCACGCCCGCCTTGGGGTAGATCTCGATGCCCTCGCACAGCACGAGCAGGTTCGGGTTGATGGCGAGCATGCGCTTGCCCGCGGTCTCACAGACGTACTTGAAGTTGTCCTGGTCCGTCGAGCCGTCCCACTTGGCGCGCGGGCTCGTGCTCGCGGTGCCGTGGGGCTCGTTCTTGACGTCCATGGCGACGAGCGTGTCGTCGTTCTTGTAGCGCGCGGTCACCCACTCCCAGGCGGTGTAGAAGTCCTCGGAGGTGATGGAGCCCTTCCACCACACCGGGTACACGTGCCCGGAGTTGTCGGCCTCGGCGCTGTGCACGTCGAGCATGACCTTGATGCCGTACCGCTTGCACAGGGCCAGCCAGGTGTCGAAGACCTCCAGGGAGGTCTTGCCGGCGATCTCGGGGTTGGCGTAGGCGTTGACGCCGCTGGGGACGGCCGCCTGGCCGTTCTTCCACTCCAGGAGGAGCTGGGTGGAGACGGGGACGCGGACGATGTTGATGCCCCGGTCGGCCATGGACTTGGTGATCTCGGTGATGTTGCCGGACCAGAGACCGTGGAAGACGCGCTCGCCGGCGTTGAAGCCGAACCAGTTGGCGCCGGTGAGCCAGACCTCGTCGCCCTGCGCGTCGACGATCTTGTTGCCCTGCGTGCGCAGCCAGTCGTCCCCCGGGGCGGCGTCGGCGGCGGCCCCCGGCTCGACCGACCGCACTGCGGGCTTGGCGGCGGCCGCGTCCGCGGCCCACACGTCGGTCCCGGCCGCACCCAGCAGCCCGACGGTCATCACCGCGGCGACGAGTGCCCGGACATGTCGGAGTGGCCCGCGGGGGCGGCGGCTCCTTGTTGGTGACTGTCCCACTGTGTGCCCTTCTGTCGTTTTGCCGAAACGAGAAGCACGTTCAGTTGTGGGAGCGCTCCCATTGCGCGATGTTCATGAAGCCAGGCGCCACAGGAGGTGTCAACCTTCCCGACACGATCCGACTGCCGAAGCGACTTCCGGAGGCGGAGCGCGGCCCGGGGAGCCGGAGCGGGATCAGAGTGCGGAGCACGCCCCGACCGCACATTCTTTCGTGGCGAGCGCTTCCGAAAAGAGCCTTGACTGCCCATCCGGACAACTGATGGCCTTTTCCCGCTTGAACCCCAACTAGGCGCTGCGCGCGGAAGGTTGACCCCTCATGCAGTTGATCGAGCGCATATCAAGCACATTCGATTCCTTGCGGCGGCCCGGCCCGCACGAACTCCGGGAAGCCTGGGAGAGCATCGACGCCTCACTGGACGAGGTCCTGCCCTACGCGGGCGACCCGGGCGTCTACCCCTACGGGCGCAAGAAGCTGTACGCCACCGGGGACATCGAGATCCTCGCCATGAACTGGGCGTCCCACCGTCCCTGCGCGCCGCACGACCACGGGCACTCCTTCGGGTGGATCAACGTCATGGCGGGAACCGTCCGGCACACCCTGTACACCCTCGACCAGGACGACATCCCGGTCTCCTTCCTCACCCGCGACGAGCCGTGCGGCTCCCGGTACTTCGCCCCCCGCGGCATGATCCACAGCATGGAGAACCCGACGGACGACCTGACGGTGACGCTCCACCTGTACGCACCGCCCATCACCGGCATGCGCGTCTACGACCTCGAGCGCTGCGCCGCCTGCGTCGTGAGCGACGACTGCGGGGCGTGGTGGCCCGACGAGCAGCGCCAGCTCGTGCGGGAGATCAAGCTCAGCCGTACCCGTACCGTCCGAGAAGAGGCCCTGTCGTGACCGCGACGCCCCCGGTGCACCACGCGATATCGCTGCGGAGCGTCCTCGCTCCCGATACCTCCTGGAACGAGCTGCGCTCCACCCTGACCACGGGCTCCGTCGACATCGACTCCTTCGCGGCCCTGGAAGAGGCCCGATGTCTGCCGGACGGCAGGACGGTCGCCCGGCGATGTATCGACGGGCCGGTGTGCTTCACCGTCTCCGACGAGGCGTTCCTCCTCGTCGTCTCCGGCCGGGTCGAGCTCGTCGCGCTCGCCGGCCACGCCTCGGACGGGCCCTCGGGCGAGGTCGTGGGCGAAGGCCAGGTCCGCCGGCTCGTCCCCGGCGCGGCGGCCGGGATCCGGCCGAGTGCCAGTACGGACACCGCCGTGGTCGTGGAGGTCTCGAACGTCCCCGGTGCCCTGAAGGAGCAGCCCGAGTCGCTCCCGCGCCTGGCGGAGGTCCCCGCGCTGCCCGACTACTACTACGGCTACTCCGACCGGTACGCCCGGGTCTACGAGGCCGGCGCGCCGCTCTGGGAACCCCCCGAGCCCAACGAGGCGCTGGTGCACGCCCTGGAGACCATGGGCGTCGAGCCCTGCTCCGTCATCGACCTGGGCTGCGGCGAGGGCCGCGACGCGAACTACCTGGCGGGGCGGGGCTTCGACGTGGTGGGCGTCGACGTCGCCCGCCCCGCGCTCACCAAGGCGCGGGAGCGGGCCGCCGCCCAGGGCGTGGAGGCGACGTTCCTGGAACGGGACATCTGCGTCCTGGCGGACCTGCCCCGGCAGCGGTTCGACCTGGCGATCAACATGGGCTGCCTGCACATGATCCCGGACAGCGACCTCCGCTCCGCGCACCTGAAGCGGGTGCACGAACTCCTCGCCCCCGGCGGCCTGTTCCTGGTGGCCCACTGCCGGGAGCGGTGGCTCGACGGGTTCTTCTCCGTGCCGGACTACGAGTCGGTGGGCCCGGTGGTCCCCGGACGGGTCATCCCGCGGCGCATCCGCCTCGAGGACGGCAGCACCACCGAGCTGATGCTGCCGCTGGTGCCGTACAAGGAGAGCCCGACGAGCGAGCTGATCGACGAGATCCGCGTGCACGGCTTCGAGCTCGCGGCGGACCTGAGCAGCCGTACCGCGGCGTTCGGCAGCACCACCGTGCTGGCGATGCGAAAGCCCTCCCCCGATGCCTGAGCCGGGAGGAGGGGGGAGGTCCACCGCCTTCGTGTGGCTGGTTTTCACCACCCTCTGCATCGCCTGGGGGAGCACCTGGATCGCGATCCGGGTCGGGGTCACCGCGATGCCCCCGCTGTGGTTCGCCGCCACGCGCTTCATCGTGGCGGGGCTGATCCTGCTGCTGCTCGCGCGGTGGCTCGGCGGCTGGAAGCCCATCGCCCGCTCCGACATCAGGCCCCTGGTGGTGATGTCCTTCGGGGCCATCAGCGTGTGCTTCGGGCTGATCTTCTGGGGCGAGCAGTACGTCGAGTCGGGGACCGCCGGAGTCATCGTCCAGGGGTTCGTCCCGATCGGGCTGTTCTTCTTCGCGGCGCTGATGACCCGTGAGGTGATCGGCCGGACGCAGTGGGCCTCTCTCGGCATCGGCCTCTGCGGCGTGGTGCTGCTCCTCTACGGGCAGACCAGCAGCGACTGGTCGCCGCGCAAGGCCCTCGCCGCCCTGGCGATCGTCGTGGGCACGCTCGTGTACGACTGGGCGGGCGTGTACGGAGGGGGCGTGCTGTCCCGCTACCCCTCGGCGCTCATGTCCGCGTTCGAGAACCTGGTGGGCGGCCTGCTGCTCCTGCCCTTCGCGTTCCTCCTGGAGGGCCGGCGCATCCTGGAGCATCCGCTGCCGGAAGCCTCGTCGACCTGGCTGAGCTGGGGCTATCTCGTCCTCGTGGGGTCGGTGCTGGGCTTCACCGCCTACACCTACCTGCTGCGGGCCTGGGGTCCCACGCGGACGTCCGCGTACGCCTTCGCGACCCCCGTCATCGCCCTGCTCCTGGGGGCGTGGCTGGCGGACGAGCGCATCACCTGGCAGCACGTCGTGGGCACCCTCCTGATCCTCGGGGCGGTGGCCGGGATCACCCGGCGGCGGAACCGGTCCTCGCGCACCGACGCGTCGAAGGGGCCGCTCCACGAACCCGTCGACGCCTGAGGGCGGCCTCCTTCTCCGGGCGTCCCGCCCCGCACGGCGGTCGCCCGGAGAAGGAGGCCCGGTCAGCGGAGCCTGCCCGCCCCCGCGCGCGCGGTGACGAGTCCCGGCAGGGCACGCGGGTCGTCGACCCTCGTGCGCAGGGTCGGGGTCCAGCCCGCCCCCGGCGTGAGGACCTCGCCCGGCGTCTCCGCGTTGTGGACGGCGATGAGATCGACCGGCCGGCCGTTGACGTGGTTGCCGACGGCCGTCACCGGGGCCTCCTTCCACTTCTTCAGGATCCGCCCGGCGCTGACGCCCGCCGGCAGGCTGAAGGAGTTCTTCTCGGCGTGGAGCCGCGACGCGTGGCCGATGCCGAAGGCGTACGCGTAGGGCTGCCCCTTCCTCACCACGTGGTGGTTGTTGTACGCGTCGACCTGGCCGAAGCGGACGCGGGGGGCGCGCTCGACGACACCGCTGAAGAGGTTGTGGTGGAGCGTCACCTTGAGCTTCCCCGCGTCCGTGGCGGCCGCGCCGTCGCTGTTGCCGATCATCAGCGTCTTGTCGTGGTCGGCGAACACGTTCCAGGAGGCGGTGACGTGGTCGGCGCCCCGCACGATGTCCAGTTCGCCGTCGTGCTGCTGGTACAGCTCGCCGTAGTAGTGGGGCAGGGAGCTGTCGGGGTACCGGCCGTCGGTGAAGGTGTTGTGGTCGATCCACACATGGGTGGAGCCGTACACCACCATCGCGTCGTACTCGGAGTTCCAGGCGCCCGTCGCGCCGTCCGTGGGGTCCCACTGCGGGAAGCAGTCGAGCGGGCTCTCCAGCGTCAGGTTGCGGACGATGACGTCGTCGACGTGCCGGATCTGGAGGCTGCCGCCCGTGATGCCGGCGTCGTCGCCGACGCCCACGATGGTGGTGCGGGCGGGGACGGCGGCCTTGACGGAGGCCGCCTGCTTCTCGGCGGAGGCGGCACGCAGGTCCTCCTGGGGGCCGCTGACGGGGGTGTCACGGCCCCACACCGCCGGGTCGTACGCGGCGAGGTACCGGTCGAAGTCGTACCCGTCGGCCTCGAAGGAGGCGCAGCCGCCCTCGGTGGCGTTCAGGGTGCCCACCACCCGGATGATCCTGGGCGCGCCGCCGGTGTCGGCGGCGAGCGCGGCCTTGAACCGGGACCAGGTGGTGACGGTGTACACGTGCTCGGGCGCGGCGGCGGCCCCGCCCTTGGTACCCGGGCCCTCGGAGGCCCAGCCGTCACCGGCCGGGAGGGTCTGCCGGGCGAGGTCGCGCGGGGCGGGCGCGGTGGCGGCGTGCGCCGTGACCGTACCGGTCAGGGCGAGCACCAGGGCGGTGCATCCGGCGATCACCGGCGCGGATCTGTGGGGACGCATGGCGGCTCCTGTCGTGTCAGGTCTGCGGGGAGGTCCCGGGTTCGGGCCAGGTGATCCACTCGGCGGGTACGGGGTCCTCCAGCCGCCGTACGTGCCGCGGTTCCAGCACTCCGGCCGCCCGCAGGCCCCGCGCCACCAGCCGGGCCACCTCGATGGCGCCGCGCGGCCGGAAGTGGGTGTTGTCCTGCTCGCCGTCCGGGAAGTTGGGCGCCTCGCCCGGCGCGAGCCACAGGAAGTACTCCTTGGAGGGCTCGGGGCCGAGCCTGCGCCACTCGGCGAGACTCGACTCCTGGACGTCGACGAGGGCGACGCCCTCCTCGGCCGCCAGCGCCCGCACGGCCGCCGGATACGCGCCGTGCGTCGGCACGGGGCTGCCCGAGGCGTCGAACCTCCGCCGCTCGACGGAGGTCAGCAGCACCGGCCGGGCCCCGCGCGCCCTGGCCCCGGCCACGTACCGGCGCAGGTGGTCCTGGTAGGTGGTCCACGGTTCGGTGGAGCGGGTGGGATCGGCCGACTTCTGGTCGTTGTGGCCGAACTGGACGAGCAGGTCGTCGCCGGGGCGCAGCACCTCCAGGACGGCATCGAGGCGGCCCTCGTCGATGAAGCTCTTGGAACTGCGGCCGTTGACGGCGTGGTTGGCGACGGCGAGGCCCGGCGTGAGGAAGAAGGGGAGCGCCATCCCCCACCCCGTCTCGGGCGCGGCGTCGGCGTACTTCCGCGCGGCGGTGGAGTCTCCGGCGATGTGGAGGGTACGGGGCCGGGGGCGGGGGCGGGCCGTGGCCTCCCCCGCGGCGGCGGGCACCAGCGGCAGGGCGGCGGCGAGCGCCGCCGCGGTCCGCACGGTCTGTCTGCGGCTCAGGGACACGGGTGGGTGCTCACTCTCGTCGGGGGGTCGTCAGAGGGCTCAGCTCTTGTTCTGCTGCTCGTTCCACTCCGCGCGCGCCGTGTTCAGCTGCTCCGCGAGCGTGTCCAGGAACTGCTTCGCGGTCAGCCGGCCCAGCAGCACCTTCTGGAAGTTCGGCTCGTTGTCGGCCTTGCTGATCTTGTTCCAGTCGGGGAGGAAGTACGGCAGCTCGACGATCGTGGTGGAGCCGTCGGTGAGCGCCTGCGCGCCCAGCTTCGTCGCCTCGGCGTCCCGCAGCCACGGATCGGCCTGGGCTTCCTTGTTGGCCGGGATGGCGCCGGCGGAGGCGTTCCACTTGCTGTTGGACTCGTGGGAGACGGCGAACTCGATGAACTTCCACGCCGCGGCCTTGTTCTTGCCGGTCTTGAAGAGGCCGAGGCCGTCCACCGGGTTGGAGACCTGGACGCGCTTGCCGTCCGGTCCGACCGGGTTGGGGATGCCGGCGAACTTGTCCTTCCCGAGCGCCTTCACGTGGTCGGTGTAGGAGCCGAGGTTGTGGCTGAGCATGCCGATGGTGCCGGTGTCGAACTGCGCGACCATCTTCTTGAAGTCGTTGTTGACGTCCGCCGCGGGCGTCGTCTTCTTGTACAGCCCGACGTACTTCTCCAGCGCCGCCACGTTCTTCGGGTCGTTGACGGTGGTCTTGTCGCCCTCCCAGAAGGAGGTGATGCCCGACTGTCCGTACATGGCGTCCAGCGCCTGGGCGATGGAGCCGGCCCCGCCCCGGATGGTGTAGCCGAACTCGTTGTTCTCGGCGTCGGTGAGCTTCTGGGCCGCAGCGTAGAACCGGTCCCAGGTCGTCGGCGGCTCGAGGCCCGCCGCCTTGAACAGGTCGGTGCGGTAGTAGAGCGTGCCGTTGCTGGCGGAGGTGGGCACGGCGTACATCTCGTCGGCGCGCCCGCCGGCCGACGTGACGGAGTCGACCATCGTCTCGACCAGCTTGCCGTCGAGGCCGGAGTCCTTGATCCGGTCGCCGACCGGGTCCAGGGCGTCCTGGGCGACCATGTTGGCGAGGTAGGCCGCGCCGACGCCGCCGACGTCCGGCAGGCCGCCGCCCGCGATGGCGGTGTCGTACTTGGACTGCACGTCCTCGCTGGGGACGGGGACGTACTTCACCTTGATGTCGGGGTGCTTCGCCTCGAAGTCCTTGATGATCTCCTGCCAGACGGCGGTGCGGACGCCGCCGTTGTTGTCCCAGAAGGTGATCGTGCCCGTGCCGGAGCCCTCGGCGCCGCTGCCGCCGGTGCCGTCGTCACCGCAGGCGGTGGCGGTGAGGGCGAGCACCGCGGTCAGGGACAGGGCCACGGCGGTCCGTCTGGTGCCGGAGTGCGGGTGGTGGTGGGTCATGTGCGGCTCTTCTCTCTCGGTGCGTGCGGGAGTGCGGGAGTGTGTGCGTGGGTCACGGAAGTCGTGGGGCGCGGTGCGGGGCCCAGCCGTCCCGGCCCGCGAGGTAGTCGGCGACCTCGTGCCGGGCGGCGTCGGCGTCGGACATCTGGGGGCGGTCGGCGGTGACGGCGGCGCCCGGGCCGTACGTGCGGTACTCGCTGAAGCGGGCGTCCTTCCACGAGAAGCCGCCCATGTCGGTCCACGGCGCCGCCTTGATCGCGGCGGGCAGCTCCGTCTCGCGGATCAGCACCTGGCCGACCGCGTCCGGGTTGCCGCCCGGGTGCCAGGGCCGGCCGAGGTGGAAGGAGCCGGCCGGGGCGTCGCTGACGATGCGGGAACGGGTGATGAGGAAGCCGTACGGGTTGTCCTTCCAGGTGCTGGCGGCGGTGACGTACCCGTTGTTCGTGGTGGAGCCGCGGCTCAGCGCCCGGATCAGCGACCCCTCGATGACGGTCGTCGCCCGTCCGTAGACGAAGTCGACGTCGCCCTCGATGTACGCGTCGCGGAGGTAGACGCGGCTGATGGCGTCCAGGCGGGGGCTGTCGGTCATCAGGGTGTCCTGGTTGCCCTTGAAGGCGGTGTTCTCGAAGACGATCCGGTCGCCGGTGGTCTTCATCGCCAGCGCCTGCTCGGCGTTGAGCTCGACCGCCGCCTCGTCGAAGTCGTTGACGAAGGTGAGGTTGCGGGCGGAGACGTCGGAGGCGGCGATCAGGACGGTGGCGCTGGCGCTGGACCCCCCGTACGCGTTCGGCGTGTCGTACACGATCACGGTGTCGGCCCGGTTCCGGCCCGTGCCGGCCAGGGCGATCCGCGGCCGGTCGGCCGGGACGCGGACCTTCTCGCGGTACGTCCCCGGCGCGATCCGCACCGTCACGAGCCCGTCGTTGCCGGCCGGCACGGCGTCCACGGCCGACTGGACGGTGGGGTACGCGGCCGGCACGTCGAGCACGGTGTCGACGCCGATCGTCTTCTGCGGGCCGGAGAAACGCTTCACCAGGGCGGGCACGGCGGCGGCCGGGTCGAGCCGGTAGGCGTAGAAGGCGCGCGGGTCGAAGGCGCTGCCCCACTCGTCGTGGCGGCCGGTCGTGCCCCGCAGGATCGAACCGCGCTCGACCAGTTCGGCCGTGGCGTCGGCCTGGTAGGGGTGCTGGACGTCCTCGTAGTAGCTGTTCTCGATGACCATCCGGGTGCGGCCGCGGGCGTAGGTGCCGTACGACCAGACCGGGTCGCCGTCCGCGACCTGGGAGGAGAGGTAGTTGTTGTAGAGGTGGGCGTAGGCGCAGTTGTCGGCGGACGGGTTGCGCTGCTTGGTGCCGCTGAACCAGTTGTGGTCGATGGTGATCTCGGTGGTGAGGTTCTCGGTCCAGCCGATCCCGAACGCCTTGTTGTGGGTGTCGAAGCGGTTGTACGAGACGGTGACGTACCGGCTGTCCTTGCGGACGTCCAGCAGCCCGTCGCCCATGTGCGTGAAGCGGTTGTGGTCGATCCAGACATGGTGGACCGCGTCCATCTGGATGGCGTCGAAGTCGCTGGTCTTGCCGTCCCAGTCGCCCTCGACGTACGAGTCACGGATGGTGAGGTTGCGGATGATGACGTTGTGCGTGCCGGGCTTCAGCTGCAGCTCGCCGTGGACGATCTCGCCGCTCGTGCCGACGCCGACGATGGTCTTGTCGGAGGCGACGGTGATCGACGAGCCGAAGGGCTCGACGTCGATCGCGCCCGCGACGCGGATGATGTAGGGCTCGGCGGCGGCCGCGTACCTCGCCAGGTCGGCCTGGGTGCGTACGGTGACGACCTTGCCGCCCTTGCCGCCGGTGGTGCCGCCGGCGAGGGAGGCGAAGCCGTGCGGCTCGTCGGCCCAGTGCCGGTCGGCCCGCTCCCGTACGGGCTGGGGCGCGGCCTCGGCCGGGGTCACCGCGCCCAGGCCGAGGACGGCCGCGAGGGCGGTGACGGTGGCCAGCGCCCGGCCCGGAAGTGAGGCCAGGCGCGTGCTCCATGGGTACGGCATGGCGGCTCCAAAGAGAGGTGCGGACGGGTCAGTTGACGCGGAAGTCGGTGAAGGTGGCCGTCCCGGCGCCGCCGGGCGGCCCCTCGGGCGGCGCCACCGCGAACAGGCCGAGCAGCGCCCCGACCCAGCGCCAGGGCGTGGCGGCGAAGACCGGCCCGGACGGCCGCCACCCGTCCCCGGTGCCGGTGTCGTACGCGAACCGGCAGCGGGCGCCGGGCGAGACCGCGACCCGCAACCGCACGCGGCCGTCGGGTGCCTGGGCCCGGAGCCGGACCGGGTGCGCCGCGTCCCGCTCCCGCTCCGCGACCGGCTCGGCGAACCGGTGCACCAGGGACACCGACCCGTCCGCTCCCCGCTCCAGCCCGATCCACGAGAAGGCGTCGCCCAGGACGGCGAGCCCGGCGCGGGCCCCCGGCACGGCGGACTCCAGGGTCAGGGTCACCTCGGCGGTGAAGGTCTCGGCGGGCAGCCGCTGCGTGAGGACGTTCGGCAGGAGGCGCAGGTCATGGGCGTCGGCGGTCCGGACGCAGGCGAGGCGCAGTCCGTCACCGCCGTGGGCGGAGGTCCAGCCGGGCCGGGGGTTCGCGGTCCACTGCCACTGGCGCCCGAACCGCCCGCCGGGGAAGGCGTCGTCGGTCGCCGGGGCCCCGACGGGCTGGGGCGGGCCGGCGGGCTTGCGGTGGACGCGTACGGGCTCGCCCGCGTCGCCGATCACGGGCCAGCCGTCGTCCGCGTCCCACGCCATCGGCTGGAGGTGGACGACCCTGCCGTACGCGCCGCGCGCCTGGAAGTGCAGGAACCAGTCCTCGCCCGCCGCCGTGCGCACCCAGCCGCCCTGGTGGGGGCCGTTGACGTCGGTGGCGCCCTGGGCGAGCACCACCCTCTCCTCGTACGGGCCGAGGAAGTCGCGCGCGCGGAAGGCGCCCTGCCAGCCGGTCTCCACTCCCCCGGCCGGGGCGAGGATCCAGAACCAGCCGTCGTGCCGGTAGAGCTTGGGCCCCTCCAGGGTGAACCAGCCGGGGATCCGGTCGCCGTCGACGATGACCGCGCCGTCGTCGAGGAGGGTGCGGCCGTCGCGGCTCATGCGGTGGCCGGTGAGCCGGTTCTTCACGCCGGAGCGGGACTTGGCCCAGGCGTGGACGAGGTACGCCTCGCCGGTCTCCTCGTCCCACAGGGGGCAGGCGTCGATGAGGCCCTTGCCCGCCTTGAGGAGGTACGGCTCGCTCCACGGGCCCCGGACGTGCTCGGCGTTCACCTGGTAGATCCCGTGGTCCGGGTCGCCCCAGAAGATCCAGAAGCGCCCGTCGGCGTGGCGCAGGGAGGGCGCCCAGACGCCCCGGTCGTGGCGCGGCGCGGCGAAGTCGGCGGCCGGCTCCAGCCGGTCCAGGGCGTGCCCGACGAGCGACCAGTTGACGAGGTCGCGGGAGTGCAGCAGCGGCAGGCCGGGGGCGCGGCCGAAGCTGGAGGCGGTGAGGTAGAAGTCCTCGCCGACGGCGATGACGTCGGGGTCGGACCAGTCGGCGTGCAGGACCGGGTTGCGGTAGGTGCCGTCGCCGAGGTCCGCCGTCCCTACCGGTGGTGTCACGACAGGGCCTTCCGTACGAGGGCGGCGGCCTCGCCCGCCTCCAGCCGGCCGTCGGCGACGACGGTCACCACGCGGCGTACGGCGGTGGCGCCGGCCGGCAGGGGCAGCCGGGTGTCCCAGGCGAGCGCGGAGCCGACGCCCGGGTACTCCTCGGTGCGGACGAACCAGGGGTCGCGGCGGGTGGCGTCGGTGGCTCCGGCGAAGACGAGCGTCCAGTCGGGGCCCGCCAGGGCGAGCCAGTCGGCGGTACGCCCGTGCACCGCCCGCTCGCCCTCCGCGTCGGCGGTGAAGACGCCCGGCGCGGCGGGGCCCTTGGGGGCGCGCCAGAAGAAGCCGCCGTAACCCGCGCCGGGGCGGCCGTTGGTGGCGGGTGATCCGATGGAGAGGTCGCCGGGGCCGGGGTTGGTGAGCGAGTAGGTGAAGTCCAGCGCCCACGCGGTGGCGGTCAGTTCGGTGGCGGCGACCGTACGGCGCTCGCGCAGCAGCTCCCGGCCGTCGGCGCGCCAGACCAGGTCCTCCACGAAGCCGTCGGGGTCGCACAGCTTCCAGTCCTCGTGGCGCTGTTCGCCGTGGTTGTCGAGGGCCGTCGGCCCCCGGTCGCGTACGTAGGTGCGCCCGCCCCAGAAGTTGCGGCCGTCGACGTCGGGCACGGCGACGCAGACGCCCAGGTGGTGGCGGTGGTCGTCGGGGAGCTCCTCGGTGACGGGGGTGCCCTTGAGGGTGGTGACGGGGTGGAGGTACGGGCGGGGCGCGAGGTCCGGGGCGAGGGAGGACGGCCGGTAGAGGTAGCGGCCGACGGGCCGGCCCGCGCAGCGCAGGACGAGGAGGTTCATGGGGAGTTCTCCAGTTCGGAGAAGAGGGAGAGGGTGTCGGCGCTCGCGTGGACGAGCGCGTCGATGCCTTTCACCACGCGGCGGTTCCCGTCCGCGTACCAGGTCCCCTCGGGGAGGCGGCGCGGTTCGGGGGCGGTGCGCACGGCTTCGACGAGCCGCATGAAGGCGCCGGTGCGGTGCGGCGGGACCAGCAGTTCCTCGCCCGCGGTCAGATGGCCGACGAGGTTCTCCAGCAGGTCGGTGCGGCCGTGGAGGCTCTCGGCCGGTCCGTGTCCGGCGCGCTGCAGCAGCACGCGGTCCTGCTTGTACCAGAGGGTGATGCGGCCGCGGGTGCCGTGGACGACGACGTACGGCTCGCCGGGTTCCTCGGCGCAGAGCGTGACGGCGACCGTGACGCGGGTGCCGCGGCGCGTGGTGAGGCGTACGCAGGAGGTGTCGTCGGCCTCGATGGCGTGGGCGCGGGCGAGCTCCAGCTCGATGGCGGCGACGTCCTCGGCGTGCGGGCTGCCGTCCAGGGCGAGGGCGGTGACGGCGGCGTGGGCGAGCGGGTTGGTGAGGACGCCGTCGACGACGTCGGTGCCGTCGTCGAGGCGCCGCCTGCCGGCCCACGGGGAGCGGCGGAAGTACGCCTCGTCGCGCGCCCAGGCCCCGGCGGCGCCGATGCCGGTGACGTCGCCGACGGCTCCCTCGGCGACGAGCCTGGCGATGGCGGGCAGGGCGTGCGAGCCGAGCGACTGGAAGCCGATCTGGCAGGCGGTGCCGGCGGCCCGTACGCCGTCGGCCATCCGCCGGAACTCCGCGAAGGAGGGCGCGGGCGGCTTCTCCAGCAGGATGTGGGTCCCGTGCGCGGCGGCGGTGAGGGCGAGGTCGGTGTGGGTGTCGATGGGGGTGCAGAGGACGGCGATGCCGCCGTCGGCGGCGCCCGTCGCGTCCAGCAGGGCGCCGAGGTCGGCGGACTGGAGCGGGGGCGGAAAGCCGAGGGCGTCGAGCTCGGCGGCGTCGAGGGGGCGCGGCTCGCAGACGCCGGCGAGGCGTACGAGACCGGCGCGCTGGAGGCGCCGGATGTTGGCCAGGTGCCACCGGCCGTGGCCTCGGGCGCCCGCCAGGACGAGCGGTATCGGGGTGGGGGTCATGCGGTCTCAGCCCTTCACCGCGCCGGCGCTGAAGCCGGTGATCAGCCACTTCTGGATGAAGGCGAAGACGATCACCACGGGTACGGCCGCGACGACGCCGCCCGCCGCGAGCGCGCCCAGGTCCACGCTGTCGGCGCCGATGAGGGTGTTGAGCCCGACCGGGATCGTCTGCTTGTCCTGTTCGCTCAGGAACATCAGGGCGAAGAGGAAGTGGTTCCAGCTGTGGACGAAGGCGAAGGAGCCGACCGCGATGAGCCCGGGCCGCAGCAGCGGCAGGACCACGGCGAGGAAGGCGCGCAGGCGCGAGCAGCCGTCCACCCAGGCGGCCTCCTCCAGGGAGACCGGCACGTTCTTGATGAAGCCGCTGATGAGGATGATCGACAGGGGCAGTTGGAAGACGGTCTCGGCGATGATGACGCTGCCCAGCGAGTTGATCATCTGGAGGTTGCGGAAGATCTCGAAGAGCGGCACCAGCATGAGCGCGCCTGGGATGAACTGCGAGCACAGCAGCGCCAGCATGAAGCCGTTCTTGACGCGGAAGTCGAAGCGGGCGAGCGCGTAACCGCCGGAGAGGGCCACAAGGGTGGTTGTCACGAGCGTCACCAGGCCGACGATCATGCTGTTCTCGAAGAAGACGCCGAAGCTGCGCTCGGTCCAGACCTTCTCGAAGTGGTCGAAGGTCATCGGCCACGGCAGGAGGGAGGTGGACCCGGCCGGCCGTACCGCGAACAGCAGCATCCAGTAGAAGGGGACGAGCGTGAACAGCAGGTACAGCCCGAGCGGGAGGTAGATCTGCCAGCGGGGTACGTCGTCGAAGGCGCGCTCGCGCTGCGGTGTGCGCGCGGGGGACGGGGGCAGCGGGCCCTCGGGCGTGGCCACGCGTACGCGGGTGCCCTTCTCGGCGAGTTGGGCGGTCATGAGCGGTCGCCTCCGAACTTGCTCAGGCGCAGATAGAGGATCGAGCAGAAGAGGAGGATCACGAACGCGACGGTGGTCAGCGCGGAGGCGTAACCGAAGTCGTGGCCCTCGATGCCGGTGTTGGCGATCATCAGCGGCAGGGTCGTGGTGACGCCGGCCGGGCCGCCGCCGGTGAGCGTGTAGAGCAGGTCGACGTTGTTGAACTCCCAGACGCCGCGCAGCAGCGTGGAGAGGATGATCGCGTCCTTCAGGTGCGGCAGCGTGATGTGGAGGAACTGCCGCAGCCGCCCGGCCCCGTCGACGGAGGCCGCCTCGTACAGGTCCCTCGGGATGGACTGGAGGTCGGCGAGGATGAGGATGGCGAAGAAGGGGACGCCGCGCCAGAGTTCGGCGAGGACCGCTGCCCAGAAGACGGTGCCCGTGTCGGACAGCACGGAGGTGCCGTACGCGCCGATGCCGGCGTCCGCGAGGTAGCGGCTCAGCCCGGTGGAGGGGTTGTAGAGCAGCATCCAGATGGTGGTGGTGAGGACGCCGGAGACGGCCCACGGGGAGAAGACCAGCGCGCGGGCGAACGCCCGGCCGACGAAGGTCTGGTTGACCAGCAGCGCCAGGACGAGCCCGAGGGCGAGTTGCAGGCCCACCTGGACGACGACCCACTTGGCGCTGAAGCCGAGGGTGGACCAGAAGAGCGGGTCCTCGGTGAAGATCCGCGTGAAGTTGTCGAGCCCGGCGAAGCCGTTCTTCCAGGGCTTGGTGACGTTGTAGTGCTGCAGGCTGTAGTAGAAGACGCTGAGCACCGGGTAGGCGATGAAGCCGGTCATCAGCAGGGCGGCGGGCGCGATCAGCAGGTACGGCAACCGGCGTGGTGCGGCCGTGGCGTGGGCCATGGCGTGTCTCCGTTCATCGGACGTGGGGAAGCGCTTTCCGGATGCCGTTCGGTATCCCGGACATGCGGATCCTCGGGCGTACGGATCCTCGGGCGTACGGATCTCCGGTACGGCGGCGGCTCAGCCCGCGTAGGGGTCCGGGACCTCGCCGCTCCTGGCCAGGAACGCGAAGTCGCAGCCGGTGTCGGCCTGGGTGATGTGCTCGCTGTACAGGGCGCCGTAGCCGCGCTCGTACCGGACCGGCGGCGGCGTCCAGGCGGCCCTGCGGCGCGCCAGCTCCTCGTCGTCCACGTCCAGGTGGAGGGTGCGCCCCTCGACGTCGAGGGTGATGAGGTCGCCGGTGCGGACGAGGGCGAGCGGCCCGCCGACGTACGACTCGGGCGCGACGTGCAGCACGCAGGCGCCGTAACTGGTGCCGCTCATCCGGGCGTCGGAGATCCGCACCATGTCCCGCACCCCCTGCTTGAGCAGGTAGTCCGGAATCGGGAGCATGCCGTACTCGGGCATGCCGGGACCGCCCTTGGGGCCGGCGTTGCGGAGCACCAGCACGTGCTCGGGGGTGAGGGAGAGCGACGGGTCGTTGATGGTGCGCTGCATGGTCCGGTAGTCGTCGAAGACGACGGCGGGGCCGGTGTGCTTGAGCAGGTGCGGCTCGGCGGCGATGTGCTTGATCACGGCGCCGTCGGGGCAGAGGTTGCCGCGGAGGACGGCCACCCCGCCCTCGGGCGCGAGCGGGTTGCCGCGGGGCCGGATGACGTCGTCGTCGTGGACGAGCGCGCCGTCGAGCTGTTCGCGCAGCGTGTCGTGGGCGACGGTGGGCCGGTCCAGGTGGAGCAGGTCGGTGATGCGGGAGAGGAAGCCGGGCAGTCCGCCGGCGAAGTGGAAGTCCTCCATGAGGTGGCGCCCGCCGGGGCGGAGGTTGGCCAGGACGGGCACGGTGCGGGCGATGCGGTCGAAGTCGTCGAGGGTGAGCCCGACCCCGGAGCGGCCCGCCATGGCGATGAGGTGGATGACGGCGTTGGTGGAGCCGCCGAGCCCGAGGACGGTCGTCACGGCGTCCTCGTACGCCTCCGGGGTCAGGATCCGCGACAGCCGCAGGTCCCGGCGGACGAGCTCGACGATCCGCATCCCGGCGGCGGCGGCCATCCGGTCGTGTCCGGAGTCGACGGCCGGGATGGAGGAGGCTCCGGGCATCGTCACGCCGAGCGCCTCGGCGGCGGCCGTCAGGGTGGAGGCGGTGCCCATGGTCATGCAGTGGCCGGGCGAGCGGGCCAGGCCGCTTTCGAGCTCGGCCAGCTCGCAGTCCCCGATGAGCCCGGCGCGCTTCTCGTCCCAGTACTTCCACATGTCCGTGCCGGAGCCGAGGACCTCGCCGCGCCAGTGGCCCGGCAGCATCGGCCCGGCCGGTACGAAGACGGTGGGCAGGTCGGCGGAGGCGGCGCCCATGAGCAGCGCGGGCGTCGACTTGTCGCAGCCGCCCATCAGCACGGCCCCGTCGACGGGGTAGGAGCGCAGCAGCTCCTCCGTCTCCATGGCGAGGAGGTTGCGGTAGAGCATGGGGGTGGGCTTCTGGAAGGTCTCGGAGAGCGTGGAGACCGGGAATTCGAGCGGGAAGCCCCCGGCCTGCCACACCCCCCGCTTCACGGCCTGGGCGCGGTCGCGCAGGTGGACGTGGCAGGGGTTGATGTCGGACCAGGTGTTGAGGATCGCGATGACCGGCTTGCCGAGGTGCTCCTCGGGGAGGTAGCCGAGCTGGCGGGTGCGGGCGCGGTGGCTGAAGGAGCGGAGACCCGCCGAGATGCCGCTGCCGTACCACCGGTGGCTGCGGAGCTCTTCCGGATTCATATCTCCCACCCCTTGACGATCTCGGCGACCTCGGCGCGGCGGGCCTCGGGCAGCGGGCGGCTCGGCGGGCGCACGTCGCGGCGGCACACCCCGAGCACGTCGAGGGCCTCCTTGACGACGGTGACGTTGTCGGCGGACTGGTCGGCGGCGCGCAGCTCCTCGAAGGGGCGGATCCGCTCCCACACCTCGGCGGCGGCCGCCCGGTCGCCGCCGCGCAGCGCGTCGCGCAGGGCGAGGGAGACGGCCGGGGCGACGTTGACGAGGCCGGAGGTGAAGCCGGTGGCGCCCATGGCCCAGTAGGCGGGCGCGTACAGCTCGGCGAGGCCCGCGATCCACACGAACCGCTCCAGACCGGCGTCGCGGGCGACGGCGCCGAAGCGGGCGGCGTCGGGGACGGCGTACTTGACGCCGATGACGTTCGGGCACAGCTCGCCGAGGCGGGCGATGGCGGCGCCGTCGAGGAGGGGGTTGCGGACGTACGGCACGACGCCGAGCTCGGGGACGGCGTCGGCGATCTCGCGGTGGTAGTCGATCCACCCGTCCCGCGAGACGTACGGGTGGACGGGCTGGTGGACCATCACCATGCCGGCGCCGGCGTCGCGGGCGTGCCGGGCGGCGGCGACGGCGGTGGGCAGGTCGTGCCCGACACCGGCGAGGACCGCGGCGCGGTCGCCCACGTACGCCACGGTCAGTTCGGTGACGAGGCGCCGCTCGTCGGGGGTGAGCGCGTAGAACTCCCCGGTGTTGCCGCCCGGGGTCACGGCCCGTACGCCGCCGTCGAGGAGCCGGCCCAGCAGGGCGCGGTACGCGTCCCGGTCGACGCCTCCGTCGGGGCCGAAGGGTGTCACGGGGATCGCGACGACGTCCGCGAGCGCCGCCCTCGGTGATGCGTGGTCCATGCGGCTGTCCTTGTCTTCCGTCTGCGGAGTGTTCACGGGCGGGGGAAGGCGCGCTCGACGAACGAGGCGATGTGCTGGTGCAGCGCCCGCGCGGCACCCTCGGCGTCCCCGGCGGCCGCGAGGTCCAGGATCCGCCGGTGCTCGTCGGCCTCGCGCCGCCAGGACGGCTCGGCGCTCCAGGCGACGGTCGACACGAGGGCGGCCTGGTCGCGCACCTCGTCGAGCATCCGCGCCAGCAGCGGGTTGCCGCAGTGCGCGTACAGGGCGCGGTGGAACTCCCGGTTGGCGAGGGACCGTTCGGCCTGGTCGGCGGCGTTGTCCGCGTCGACCAGCGCCTGGCCGGCGACCTCCAGGGACGCCTTCCGCTCGACGGTGCGCCGCAGCGCCTCGGGCTCCAGGAGGAGCCGTACGTCGTACACCTCGCGCGCCATCGCGGCGTCCACGGTGCGGACGGTGGCGCCCTTGTACTGGCTCATGACGACGAGCCCGGTCCCGGCGAGCGTCTTCAGCGCCTCGCGCACCGGCGTCTTGGACACCCCGTACTGGGCGGCCAGTTCGGTCTCCACCAGCGCTTTGCCGGGGGCCAGCCGCCCGGTGAGGATCGCGTGCTTGATCGCTTCGAGGACGTACTGGGTGCGGGAGGGTATCGGGGTGGGGGCGGCGAAGGCCATACGGGCGGCTGCTCTCATATCTCGCGTATCGCGTCTCATATATGACGTACGAAGGACGACGGGTTGAAGGTAGGGCGGTGGCATGGCTACGTCAACGCTTCCGGCGAAAAAGGCCCGGCCGGATCGGCCGGGCCCGAACGCAGGCCGCCCATAAGGGCGTTGGCCTCTCCGCGTCAGCGCAGGTCCCGCAGCGCCTCCGCCACCGCCGCGAGGTCGCGGGGCGAGGCCAGGCCCGCGTGGTAGAGGCGCAGTTCGGTGGCGCCGAGGGTGCGGGCGCGGCGGGCGTCGGCCGCGAGGGTGGCCGGGGAGCCGCCCATGCCGGAGACCACCGTGAGGTTGGCGGCCAGGACGGTGTCCCCGCGGGCGTGCGCGGCGAACGGCGGGAGCACCTCCTCCGCCCCGCCGCCCGTGCAGGGCAGGACGACGCCGTCCGCGACGGACAGGAGGTGCGCCGGGTCCGCGCCCGCGTTGGCGCCACAGCGGTACGGGGCGGGGTCGGCGTGCAGCAGCACCCGGAAGCCCGGCGGCGCGGCCGCCCGGACCGCCGCGACGCACGCCTCCTGGAGGGCTCGGGCGACACGGGTGCGCCAGGCGAGGGTGGCGTCGGCGAACCCGGCGCCCAGCAGCTTCCCGACCGCCGGCCACCCGGCCCCGCCGGTCCCGCTCCCCGCCCACACCGGCTCCAGGGCGCGGCGCACGACGGCGCCGAGCTCGTCCGGGTCCAGGCCCTCGCCCGCGTACCCGTCCCGGCAGGTGCCGCAGAAGCACAGCGACATCAGGTACTGCGCGGCGTCCCCGAGGGTGACGCCGCCGGTCTTGTCGTGGGCGTGCAGGTGGGCCATGCCGTACCAGCCGCACGACTCCAGTTCGGTGCCGCGCGCCCCGGGGCGTACCGCCGCTTCGGCGGCGAGCTCGGCGAGGTACCCCCGCACGTCGGGCCGGGCGACGCAGGGCGCCCAGGGGTAGCGGTCGCCGTACGCGTTGACGACCGAGGTGTCCGGGTGTTCGACGCCGAGGCGGGAGCTGTGCGCGAGGACGACCCAGCTGTGCACGTCGAGCCCGGCGTCCGCCAGCGCCTCGGCGGCCTCGCCGTACGCGTCGCCGGGGGCCCACGCCCCGGCCGTGTACGGGCGCAGCGGGTGGCGGGCCCAGCGGCCGGGGTCCGGCGGGTAGAGGACGGCGGCGTACTCGGCGGTGACGACGCGGTGGCGGGGATGGAGCGGGGTCAGGGCGCGGGTGGAGTGGTACGCGGAGGCGAGCGTGACCTGCCGGACGCCGAGGTCGGCGACGCGCCCGGCGGCGTCCGGGTCGCCGATGACGTCCCAGGGGTAGAGGAAGGCGGAGGCTTTCACCGCTCGCCTCCGGGGCCCGGGGCGAGCAGGGCGCGGCCGTGCTCGACCAGCCGGGCGAGCTCCTCGACGTGGGCGGGGGCGGGCTCGCTGAGCGGCGGGCGGACCCCGCCGACGTCCAGGCCGCCGAGGCGTACCCCCGCCTTGACGAGGGAGACGGCGTACCCGCGTCCCTGGGCGCGCAGTTCGACCAAGGGCCGGTAGAAGCCGTCGATGAGGCGGTCCGCGGTCGCGTCGTCGCCGTCGCGGAGCGCCCGGTGGAAGGCGAGGGCGATGTCGGGTGCGAAGCAGAAGACGGCGGACGAGTAGAGGGTGACGCCGATGCCCCGGTAGGCGGGCGCGGTCAGTTCCGCGGTGGGCAGGCCGTTGAAGTAGCACAGGTCGAGCCCTTCGGCGCGGACCGCGCTGACGACGCGCTGCATCAGGTCGAGGTCGCCGAGCCCGTCCTTGAGCCCGATGACGCCGTCGACGCGGGCGAGCGCGACGGCCGTGGCCGGGGTGAGGACGGCGTTGTCGCGCTGGTAGACGATGACGTCGAGGGAGGTCGCCCGGGCCAGCGCGGTGTAGTGGCGCAGCAGGCCCGCCTGGTCGGCCACGACCAGGTACGGCGGCATGGCGAGCAGCCCGTCCGCGCCCGCCTCCTCGGCGAGGCGCGCGTACCGGACGGCGAGCGCGGTGCCGTATCCGGTGCCCGCGACGACGGGCACCCGTCCGGCGGCCTCCTCCACGGCGGCGGCGACGCAGGCGCGGAACTCCTCCGGTGTGAGGGCGTGGAACTCCCCCGTGCCGCAGCAGGCGAAGACGGCGGCGGCGCCCGCCTCGACGCCGCCGCGTACGTGCGCACGGAAGGCGTCGAGGTCGAGCGCGCCGTCCGGTCCGTACGCGGTGACGGGGAAGAACAGCAGGCCGTCGAACCGGTCGGCGAGCGGTGCTCGACCTGGGGACGGGGCAGAGGTCACGGGGCGCTCCCTGAACAGCCGTCGCACACACGCGTGCACGATTCTGACCGATGTTTATATTTCTGAACGCCGCCACGCTAGGACAGCCCTCTTGGCGCGGTCAAGGCGCCGCTTGACGGAAAACCGCAACCGTGGCGGCGAGTTGGACGGGTACCCGCCACACTTGACGCTGTTCGCGCCCGCTCCCTAGCGTGTCCACGCTTGTGAATGCCGTCTACGCAGTTGAGCCGTCGGCCCTACCGAGGAGATCCACCCATGCCCGCTCCCCGCACCGTCCTGCTCACCGGCGCCGCCGGCGGCGTCGGCACCCTGATGCGGGGGCTGCTGCCCGCGTACGGCTACGACCTCCGCCTCCTCGACGTGACGCCCATCGACGGCGAGCCGGACGCCATCACCGCGGACCTGGCCGACCAGGACGCCCTGCGCGAGGCGGTCCGGGGCGTGGACGCGATCGTCCACCTGGCGGGCATCTCCCTGGAGGCCCCCTTCGAGAAGATCCTGCGCGCCAACATCGAGGGCACCTACCACCTCTACGAGGCGGCCCGGGAGGAGGGCGTCCGGCGGATCGTCTTCGCCTCCAGCAACCACGCCGTCGGCTTCACCCCGCGCCCGCACGGCTCGGACCCGCTGATCCCGGTGGACACCCCGCACCGTCCGGACACCCTCTACGGACTGTCCAAGTGCTTCGGCGAGGACCTGGCCCAGCTCTACTGGGACCTGCACGGCATCGAAACCGTCTCCGTACGGATCGGCTCCTGCTTCATGGAGCCCACCTCCGTGCGGATGCTGTCCGTCTGGCTGAGCCCGGGCGACGGGGCCCGCCTCTTCCACGCGGCGCTCACCGCCGAGGACGTACACCACACCGTGGTGTACGGATCGTCGGCCAACACCCGCCTGTGGTGGGACCTGTCCTCGGCGCGGGCGCTCGGCTACGACCCGCAGGACGACTCGGAGCAGTACGCCCCGAAGCTCGTCGCCGAGCACGGCGAGCTGGACGACGCCAACCCGGAGCACCGGGTCCTGGGCGGCCACTTCACCACGAACCCGCCGCAGTGGCCGCACTGACCCGTAACCGGAGTGGCCCAAGGCAGCGAAGGTAAGGGAACGGCAAAGCGGTCCCGCTCGTTACGTCAGGCATGACAGCTATGACCCCCGGCTCGAACATCCCCCTCACCGCCACCCGGGTGGCGGTGGACGTCTCCGCGCCCGTGCGGCTCGACGTATCGGGCCTGCTGCTCACCGCCGAAGGCAAGGTGCGCTCCGACGACGACTTCATCTTCTACAACCAGCCCTCCGGCGCCGGTGTCACCTACCGGTCCGGCGGCGGCACCGCCCCCGACGCGGTGATCGTGGACACCGCCGCCGTGCCGCCGGGCATCGAGAAGATCGTCGTCACCGCGAGCCCGGACGCGGCGGGCCAGACCTTCCAGGGCATCGAACCCACCGCGACCATCCGCGACGCCGACGGCGGCGCCGTCCTCGCCACCTTCACCCCGCCCCGGCTGGGCTCCGAGACGGCCCTGGTCGTGGTGGAGGTCTACCGCCGGGGCGGCGCCTGGAAGGCGCGCGCGGTCGGCCAGGGGTACGCCAACGGGCTGGCGGGCATCGCGACGGACTTCGGCGTGTCCGTGGACGAGGAGCCGGCCGCCGCACCGACCCCGGCCGCGGCCCCCGCTCCGGCCCCGGTGGCCGCGGCGCCCGTGACCCCGACGCCGGCCCCGGCTGCGCCTCCCGTACCGGCCGCGCCCCCGGCCGCCGCCGGTGCCGGCACCGGGAAGATCAACCTCGACAAGGGCCGCGTCAGCCTCCAGAAGAACCAGACCGTCTCCCTCGTCAAGGGCGGCCGCCCGCTGCTCTCCCAGGTCAAGATGGGCCTCGGCTGGGAGCCCGCGTACCGCGGCAAGGACATCGACCTCGACGCCTCCGTCATCGCCTACGGCCCCCAGCGCAACCACCTGGACAGCTGCTACTTCGGCAAGCTGTCCATCCTGGGCGGCGCCGTCAAGCACTCCGGCGACAACCTCACGGGCGAGGGCGCCGGCGACGACGAGGTGATCACGGTCGACCTGGGCCGGCTGCCGGCCGACGCGACGGGCCTGGTCTTCACCGTCAACTCCTTCTCCGGGCAGAAGTTCACCGAGGTCGCCAAGGCCTACTGTCGGCTGATGGACGCGGCCACCGGCGAGGAGCTGGTGCGCTTCGACCTCACCACGGCCGAGCCGCAGACCGGCGTGATGATGGCGAAGCTCATCAAGCAGTTCTCCGGTGAGTGGGAGATGACCGCGATGGGCGAGTTCGTGAAGTCGCGCACGGTCCGCGGCATGGTGAAGCCGGCGGCGCAGGCGCTGTGATACCCCCGGCTGACCCGGCTCCCCCGGCGGACGGCGCCGCTCCCCCTTCCCCTCCCCCGGTGGCGTTCCCCGCCACCGGCCGCCGCGTCCTGGTCAGCGGCGCCTCGCGCGGCCTGGGGCGCGCCGTCGCCCGGGCCTTCGCGGCCAACGGCGACCGGGTCGCGGTCCACTACTCCTCGCGCGGCGAGGAGGCGCGGCGCACCCTGGAGTCCCTGCCGGGCACGGGCCACGTCCTCACCCCCGGCGACCTCTCCGACCCGGCGCAGGCCGCCCGGGTCGCGGACGCCGCGGCGTCCGCGCTCGGCGGCCTGGACGTGCTCGTCAACAACGCGGCGGTCAACATCCGGCACCCCCTGGCCGAGACGCCGTACGACGCGTGGGTGGCGCTCTGGCAGCAGCACGTCTCGGTCAACCTCCTGGCCACGGCGCACCTGAGCCACCTCGCCGCGCGCCGCATGATCGACCAGGGCGCGGGCGGGCGCATCGTGAACATCGGTTCCCGCGGCGCCTTCCGCGGCGAACCGGACCACCCCGCCTACGGCGCCACCAAGGCCGCCGTCCACGCCCTGGGCCAGTCGCTGGCGGTCTCCCTGGCGCCGCACGGCATCGCGGTCGCGTCCGTCGCGCCCGGTTTCTTCGCCACCGAGCGCGTCGCGGACCGGCTGACGGGCCCGGAGGGGGAGGCGATCCGGGCGCAGAGCCCCTTCGGCCGGGTGGGCACGGCGGAGGAGATCGCGGCGGCGGTGCTGTGGCTGGCCTCGCCGGAGGCCGAGTGGTCCTCGGGCACGATCCTGGACCTCAACGGCGCCTCGCACCTGCGCGGCTGAAGCGGAATCAGGGCGGGCCGGTACGCCGCGGGCGGGCCGGCGTAACGAAGCCCCGCCCCGAGCGACGAGCGCCCGGGGCGGGCGCGGGGGGCGGGCGTGGGGGCGCGAGCCCCTACGCCCCCACGCCCCTACGCCCCGCACACCTATACGTCCTCACGCGCCCGCGCGCGACCGTGCCTTGAACGCGGCCTTCCGGGCCGCCTTCGCCACCCGCTTGTCGCGGTGCAGACGGCCCATCGCCTCCAGCACCTCCGGTGTCGCCGGGTGCTCGACGCGCCAGGCGGTGTCGAAGAAGCCGCTGTGCTGGCCCGTCAGGCCCTCCACCAGGTCCTGGAGCTCCTCCAGTTCGCCCTGCGCGTCCAGTTGCGCCGCGATCGTGTCGATGGCCAGCCAGAAGATCATCGACTCCGGCGGCGCCGGCACGTCCGCCGCGCCCCGCTCCGCGAGCCACACCCGCGCGAGCCCGCCCAGCTCCGGGTCGTCCAGCACCTCCCGTACCGCCGGCTCCGCCTCCGCACCCGCCAGGGTGAGCGCCTGCTGGCAGTGGAGCCGCCGCAGCGGCGAGTCCGCGTCCGTGCCCTTCGCGGCGGCCAGGAGCTCACGTGCCGCGGCGACCGGCTCCCGCCGGGCCAGCCACTCCCGCGTCTCGGCCCGTGCGGCCCCCTCGGGGAAGTGCGCGACGCCCGCCAGCAGCGCCTCCGCGCCCTTGTCCGCGAGGTCGCCCACCGCCGGCGCGTCCACGCCGGCGTCCAGCATGCGCGCCCTCACGCCGTACAGGCCCAGCGGCGTGAGCCGCACCATCCCGTACCGCGACACGTCCTCGTCGTCGCCGACCGCGACCGGCTCGGCGTCGCCCGCCTCCGCCATCAGCGCCTCGTCGACGGGCGTGTACTCCACGAGCCCGATCGGCTCCAGGACCCGGAACTGGTCGTCCAGCCGCATCATCGCCTCCGACACCTGCTCCAGGATGTCGTCGGTCGGTTCACCCATGTCGTCCGGGAGGATCATCGACGCGGCGAGCGCGGGCAGCGGCACCGGGCCCGGCGCGCGGCCCGTCTCCGCCGCGCCGCTCTCCGAGACGGTCAGCAGGTACAGGTTGCCGAGGACCCCGTCGAGGAACTCGGCCTCCCCCTCCGGGTCCCAGTCCAGCGCCTCCAGGTCGATCCGGCCGTCCTCGCCGACGACGTCCGCGAGGTCGTCGAGCAGCGGCGCGGTGGCGTCCGCGAACACCGTCTCCAGGCCGTCGAGCCACAGCGCCAGCACGTCCTGCGGTGAACCGCCCGTGATCAGCGGCAGGTTCTCGCCCGCCGCGACGGACGCCTCCTCCGCCTCGTCCGCGCCCTCCGCCGGGTCCTCGACCTCCACCAGCCCGGTGTCGACGGCGACCCGCCACGCCTCGCTCGCGTACGCCGCCCCGTCCTCGTCCGCCGGCAGCCCCAGCACCTCCGCGGCGGCCGGCAGCAGCTCCTCGACGAGCTCGCCCCCGGCGCCGACCCGCGTCCCGGGCCCCGCCCAGCGGGCGAGCCGGACGGCCCGGGCCAGCAGCGGGGCGGCGAGCGCGTCACGCGCCAGCTCCGCGTCCGAGGGCAGCCGCACCGGCGGCAGGGTGGGACGGTCTGACGACATCAGGGGTCTCTCCTCGGGACGGGGAAGGGGTCCGGGCGGCCCCCAGCGTAGACGCATTTGGGTGCATGTCCGGTGGTTCATGTACCGGTCAACGCCCGTACACCCGCCAACCCTTGACAACTGGCCCACCCACACAAGACATTGACGCGCGTAGATCTCTTACCCCGATCACACCCCCACCTCCCACCACCATCGGAGCCTCTCCATGCGCCCCTCTCCCCTGCCGAGAACCGCAGCCGTCTCGGCCGTCGTCGCCGCCGCGCTCGCCGCCGGCCTGCTCGCCGCCTCCCCGTCCGCGTCCGCCCCGGCCGCCTCCACCACGGCCGCCGACTCGGCCGTCCAGGCGATACGTGTGCACGACATCCAGGGCTCCACCCGCATATCCCCCCTGGTCGGCCGCCAGGTCACCGCGGTGCCCGGCATCGTCACCGGCGTCCGCCCCTACGGCTCGAAGGGCTTCTGGATCCAGGACGCGCAGCCCGACGCCGACCCCGCCACCAGCGAGGGCCTGTTCGTCTTCACCGGCTCCGCCCCCACCGTCGCCGTCGGCGACGCGGTGACGGTCTCGGGCACGGTCACCGAGTACATCCCGGGCGGCACGTCCTCCGGCAACCAGTCCCTCACGCAGATCAGCAAGCCCACCGTCACGGTGGTCTCCTCCGGCAACCCGCTCCCGGCGCCCACCGTCATCTCCGCCCGCTCGGTGCCGTCGGCGTACGCGCCCGAGGGCGACCCGGCGGCCGGCGGCTCCATCAACGGCCTGCCGCTGCGCCCGGGTTCGTACGCCCTGGACTACCTCGAGTCGCTGGAGGGGACGAACGTCCGCATCGGCTCCTCCCGGGTCGTCACCGCGAGCAACGAGCACGCCGAGCTGTGGGTGACGGTGAAGCCGCACGAGAACCCGAGCGCCCGCGGCGGCGCGGTCTACGGCTCGTACGCCTCCCAGAACACCGGCCGTCTGAAGATCCAGTCGCTCGTCCCGCTCTCCCAGCAGCCGTTCCCCAAAGCGAACGTCGGCGACTGGCTGACCGGCACGACCGAGGGCCCGCTGGACTTCAACCAGTTCGGCGGCTACACCCTCGCCGCCCGCACCCTCGGCACGCTCGCCGACCGGGGTCTGGAGCGCGAGGTCACCGAGAAGCAGCACCGCAGCGAGCTGGCGGTGGCCACGTACAACGTGGAGAACCTCGACCCGGGCGACCCGCAGGAGAAGTTCGACGCGCTGGCGAAGGCGGTCGTGGAGAACCTCGCCTCGCCCGACATCGTGGCCCTGGAGGAGATCCAGGACAACAACGGCGCGAAGAACGACGGTACGGTCGCCGCCGACCAGACGCTCAAGAAGTTCACGGACGCGATCGTCGCGGCCGGCGGCCCGGCGTACGAGTGGCGCAGCATCGACCCGGCCAACGGCAAGGACGGCGGCGAGCCGGGCGGCAACATCCGGCAGGTGTTCCTCTTCAACCCCGAGCGCGTGTCCTTCACCGACCGCGCGGGCGGCGACGCGGCGACGGCGACCGGGGTCGTACGGGAGAAGGGCCGGGCGGCCCTGACGCACTCCCCCGGCCGGATCGACCCGGCGAACTCCGCCTGGGACAACAGCCGCAAGCCGCTGGCGGGCGAGTTCACCTTCCGGGGCCGTACGGTCTTCGTGATCGCGAACCACTTCGGCTCGAAGGGCGGCGACGAGTCGCTGGTCTCTCACCACCAGCCGCCGAACCGTTCCTCCGAGACGAAGCGGCTCCAGCAGGCCCAGGCCGTCAACGCCTTCGTGAAGGACGTCCTGAAGGTGCAGCGGACCGCCGACGTCGTCGTCCTCGGCGACATCAACGACTTCGAGTTCTCGGCGACGACGAAGGCCCTGACGGACGGCGGCGCGCTGTACCCGGCGGTGATGTCGCTGCCGCGCGCCGAGCGGTACTCGTACGTCTTCCAGGGCAACAGCCAGGTGCTGGACCAGATCCTGACGAGCCCGTCGATCCGCGACTTCACATACGACAGCGTCCACATCAACGCCGAGTTCGCGGACCAGAACAGCGACCACGACCCGCAGGTGCTGCGCTTCCGCCCGTAGGGGCCCGCACGGGTCAGGCGGTTACGCTCCCGGGCGCAGGCTCAGCGCGGGCGCGTACCGCTTGACCCCGCCCCCGACGACACCGGGGTAGGTCAGCACCCTGCGCCACTGCGGGGTGTCCGACCCGATCCCGTCGCCGGGGGCGGCGAGCGCCTCGACGTGGGCCCGGGCGCTCTCCCACTCGGCGTAGTTGAGGACGCGGGTGCCGTCGAGGCTGACGTGGAAGTTCCCGGAGATGGCCCCCGGGATGGGCCGCGGCTCGGTCTCCAGCGCCTCGAACACCCCGTCCACCCAGTGCCGCTGCCGCTCCGCGTCCGCGCCCTCGAACTCGACGTCGACGATGACGACGGCCCCCGGTACGCGGCTGTCGCCCTCGGCCGGCCCGTCCGTGCGGTAGAGCTCGTACGAGAAGAGGCCCACGCGCTCGATGCCGGGCACGGCCGCGTCGATCTCGTCGATCCGGTCGTCGCGATGGCCGGTGAAGAACGCGCGGTAGGTCTCCTCGTCGCGCCACTGCGAGTAGTGGAAGAGGGTGTCGCCGTCCTCCCCGGCGTACACGGTGTACGACAGGAGGCCATCGACCGGCCAGTCGCGGTTCTGCCAGGCCTTGGCGATGGCCTCCACGGCGGCGCTCTGCCGCTCGGGCGTCCCCACGCGCCAGGTGCTCGCCTTGACGACACCGGCGTCGGGCCGGGAGATCCGCGGGCGGGCGTCGGGGCCGAAGGTCGCGATCGTACGTGCCATGGCTGCTGCCTCTCGGATTCGCTGCCGCCCCCCGTTCGGTGCGGCCGGAACCCCATGATCAGACGTCAACCGCGCTTGAGGTCAACAGCCGGCGCTCATCCCTCTCACCCCGGCCAGGTGCCGGTCAGCCGCCGGACCCCGACCGCGCCGGAGCGGTCCACGGCCGCCTTGACGACGGCGAAGATGGCGCCCTGGATCGCGGCCGCGAGCAGGATCTCCTTCCACGCGCGCTCCTCGTCCATGGCGTCCGGGGCGTCTCCGTTGCCGACCGCCGCCCAGGCGCGGGAGAACAGCGTGCTCGCGACGGCACCGCTCGCCATGCCGAGGAGGAGGCCGACGGGCCGGTAGAGGAGCTTCTGCTTCCTCTTCTTCTTGTGCTGCTTCTTCTGCTTGTCCGCCATTCCCGCGCTCACCCCCACTTACCGCTGCGCCGCAGCTGCCAGACCACGATCCCCGCGACCACCATGGCCGCGACGGCGGCGAGGACCGGGCGCGGGTGGTTGCGCACGGGTTCCGGGGTCTTGTCGTGCACCAGGTGGGCGGCGCGCGCCTTCACATCGGTCTTGGCCATCAGCTGGTCGATCGTCTCGCCCAGCTCCTGCCGCTTGCGCGCCGCTTCGCGCCGCAGCTCGTCAGGTCCGGGCGCCTTACGCGTCTCCCGTGTCATCGGTGGACCCTCTCCTTGATCTCGTGGACGTCCGAACGCATCCCGTCGATCGCCCGCTCGGGCTTGGGCGGCACCGCGGCCTTCAGCTGTTTGCGGCCGAGGAGGGCGAGGATTCCGGCGAGCACCAGGAACACTCCGGTGGCGATGAGCACCGAGGCCCATACGTCGAGGGCCAGGTTCAGCAGGGCGGCCACGGTGGCCCATATCCCGATCAGCCCGACGTACCCGACGGCGGCCGCGGCACCGAGCATCCCGCCGCCTTTGCCCGCGCGTTTGCCCTTCTGCATCATCTCGGCCTGCGCGGTGCGCATCTCGGTCCTGACCAGGTCCGTGAGCTGCTCCGACGCCTGCTTCACCAGCTCGCCGACCGACGGTTCTCCGGCCATGGCAACGCCTCCCATCTCGTACGGGGAGCTTCGGGTACCCGCGTTCCGGTGCTCGGAACCCCGCCATCGTTCAGCACCGCTAACGTCTCGGCGTAAGAAGATCTAAGTAGATCTTCACTGATCGGCCGGTCACACTGCGTACATGATCCACACCACCACCGCCCCGCCCTTCGGTCGCGCCCTCTGTGCGATGGTCACGCCCTTCACCACCTGCGGCGAGCACCCCGACCTGGACCGGGCGCAGGAGCTGGCGGCGCACCTGGTCGCCGAGGGCTGCGACGGACTCGTCCTGAACGGGACGACGGGCGAATCGCCGACCACGAGCGACGCCGAGAAGGCCGCGCTGGTACGGGCGGTGCGCGAGGCCGTCGGCACGCGCGCGGTCCTGGTGGCCGGGGTCGGCACGGCGGACACCCGCCACACCGTCGAGCTGGCCCGCCAGGCGGAGGCGGCGGGCGCCGACGGGCTGCTCGTGGTGCCCCCGTACTACAGCCGCCCGCCGCAGGCGGCGATCGAGGCGCACTTCCGGCGGGTGGCGGACGCGACGGGCCTGCCGCTGGCGCTGTACGACATCCCGGGCCGCACGGGCGTCCGCATCGAGCCGGAGACCGTGCTGCGGCTCGCGAACCATCCGCGGATCGTGGCGGTGAAGGACTGCGCGTACGACCTGCTGGGCTCGGCCAAGGTCATCGCGCGCACGTCACTGGCGTACTACTCGGGCTGCGACGAGCTGAACCTCCCGCTGTACGCGATCGGCGGCGCGGGCTTCGTCAGTACGGTGGCGAACGTGGCCCCGGGCCCCATGCGTGCGGTGGTGGACGCCTTCGACGCGGGCGACACGGCCCTGGCCGCCCGCCTCCACCAGCGCACGCTGCCGCTGACGGAACTGATGATGGCGTCGGGCCTGCCGGGCGCGGTGACGGTCAAGACCCTGCTCTCCGCCGGCCCGGTACGGGAACCCCTGCAGCCCGCCGACCGGCGAACGGTCGACGGGCTGCGTGCGGCGTACGAGGAACTGCTCCGGCACCCGGTGCGGCCCCCGGTTCAGGAGCCGGTCACCTGATTGCTCCCGAGGATCGATACGTGCTCCAGCACGTCCTCCATCGGGTCGTCGATCTGGCCGATCGACAGCAGGGTGATGCGGTGCCCGTTGTCGGACCCCCGGTGACTCTCGTCGGCCTGCGCGGCCGCCCCGGACGAGAACACGGCCGCCAGCGCGAGCACCCCGGGAACGATCAACCTGCCGGTCTTCATATCAGCCGTCCCTCGCCTTGCCCATTCGTGTGATACGCGCCGACCTGCTTATCGGTCCTACGGACCGAAAGGTCACGCGACATCACCCGATCCAGCTCAGCCCGTGCCAGATGTCCGCCAAGCCCGAGTTCGGCGAGGCCACGTGCGCGAGCCCCTCCTCGGCCGTCGTCGGGCCGCGGAAGGGCTCTCGCGGAGAACATCACGAGGCGGCCGCACGTCACGACCGCCCGTGATCAGTTGTGGCTGTGCAGGATGTCGTTCAGGCCGCCCCACACCGCGTTGTTCGGCCGGGCCTCGACGGTGCCGGTGACCGAGTTGCGGCGGAAGAGGATGTTCGAGGCGCCCGACAGCTCGCGCGCCTTGACGATCTGGCCGTCGGGCATGGTCACCCGCGTGCCCGCCGTGACGTACAGGCCGGCCTCGACGACGCACTCGTCGCCGAGCGCGATGCCGACGCCCGCCTCCGCGCCGACGAGGCAGCGCTCGCCGATGGAGATGATGACGTTGCCGCCGCCGGAGAGCGTGCCCATGGTGGAGGCGCCGCCGCCGATGTCCGAGCCGTCGCCGATGACGACACCGGCGGAGATGCGGCCCTCGACCATGGAGGTGCCGAGGGTGCCGGCGTTGAAGTTGACGAAGCCCTCGTGCATGACGGTGGTGCCGGAGCCGAGGTGCGCGCCGAGCCTGACACGGTCGGCGTCGGCGATGCGGACGCCCGTGGGGACGACGTAGTCCGTCATGCGCGGGAACTTGTCGATGCTGGTGACCTGGAGGTGCAGGCCCTCGGCACGGGCGTTCAGCCGGACCTTCTCGACGTCGTCGACGGCGACGGGGCCGAGGCTCGTCCAGGCCACGTTGGCGAGGTGCGCGAAGATGCCGTCGAGGTTCTGCCCGTGCGGCTTGACCAGCCGGTGGCTGAGCAGGTGCAGCCGCAGGTACACGTCGTGCGCGTCGAGCGGCTTCTCGTCGAGCGAGCTGATGACCGTGCGTACGGCGACGACCTCGACGCCCCGGCGGGCGTCGACGCCGATGGCCTTGGCGGCGCCTTCCCCGAGCAGGTTGACGGCCTGGTCGGAGGTGAGCCGCTCGGTCCCGGCCGGTCCGGCGGCCTCGGTGAGCTCGGGCGCGGGGAACCAGGTGTCGAGAACGGTGCCGTCGCCGGCGATGGTGGCGAGGCCGGCGGCGACGGCGCCGGTGGTGCGAGGTGCAGACGGTGCAGAAGTCATGCAGGAAACCTAACCGCCGGTCGCCCGCTCAGGCGAACCGGTCTCACTGTACGGAGAAACGGCCGTGCCCTCCGGAAACGGGCCGGAGGGCACGGCGTCAAGGACGTGAGGGATCTCAGACGTTGAAGCCGAGAGCGCGCAGCTGCTCCCGCCCGTCGTCCGTGATCTTGTCCGGGCCCCACGGCGGCATCCAGACCCAGTTGATCTTCAGCTCGCGCACGATGCCGTCCGTCGCGGCCTTCGCCTGGTCCTCGATCACGTCCGTCAGCGGGCAGGCCGCCGACGTCAGCGTCATGTCGAGGGTCGCGATGTTCGAGTCGTCGATGTGGATGCCGTAGATGAGGCCGAGGTTGACGACGTCGATGCCCAGCTCGGGGTCGACGACGTCGTACAGCGCCTCGCGGATCTCCTCCTCGGACGCCGGCTTCATCGGGGCGGCCTCGGCCGCGGGTGCCGTCTCGGCGGCCGTCGAGGCGGCCTCGGCCGGCTCGGCCGTCGCCGTCGTCTCCGCCGTGTCGGCCGTCTGGTTCTCGGTCATGCGGTCTTCCTCTCCGCGCCCTCACCCATCACCTGGGCCGTCGCGTCCTTCCAGGCCATCCAGCTCAGCAGGGCGCACTTCACCCGGGCCGGGTACTTGGAGACGCCGGCGAACGCGACCGCGTCCTCCAGCACCTCCTCCATGGCGTCGTCCGGCTCGATCCTGCCCTTGGACTGCATCAGTTCCAGGAACGTGCCCTGGATCTGCTGCGCCTCGGCGAGTTCCTTGCCGACGAGGAGTTCATTCAGTACGGACGCCGACGCCTGGCTGATGGAGCAGCCCTGGCCCTCGTACGAGACGTCCGCGACGCGCGTGCCGTCGTACTTCACGCGCAGCGTGATCTCGTCACCGCACGTCGGGTTGACGTGGTGCACCTCGGCGTCGCCGTCCCGCAAGCCCCGGCCGTGCGGGTTCTTGTAGTGGTCCAGGATGACGTCCTGGTACATCGAATCCAGCTTCACACCCGCTCCTAGCCGAAGAAGTTCCGGACGTGCTCCAGGCCCGCCACGAGGGCGTCCACCTCGGCCGGCGTGGAGTACAGATAGAACGACGCTCGCGTGGTCGCAGGAATTCCGTACCGCAGGCAGACCGGCCGGGCGCAGTGGTGCCCGACCCGGACGGCGATGCCCTGCTCGTCGAGCACCTGGCCCACGTCGTGCGGGTGGATGTCGCCGAGCGTGAAGGAGATCGCCGCACCGCGGTCCTCGGCCGTCACCGGGCCGATGATCCGCAGGTCGGGGACTTCCCGGAGGCGCCGGATGGCGTACTCCGTGATCGCGTGCTCATGCGCGGCGATCTTGTCCATGCCGATCGAGGAGAGGTAGTCCACGGCCGCGCCGAGGCCGACGGCCTGCGCGATCGGGGGCGTACCGGCCTCGAACTTGTGCGGGGCGGGGGCGTACGTCGACGAGCTCATGGAGACCGTCTCGATCATCTCGCCGCCACCGAGGAACGGCGGGAGGTCCTCCAGCAGCTCCTGGCGGCCCCACAGCACGCCGATGCCCGTCGGGCCGCACATCTTGTGGCCGGTGAAGGCCACGAAGTCGGCCTGGAGCGCCTGCACGTCCAGAGGCATGTGCGGGGCGGCCTGCGAGGCGTCGATCAGCACCAGCGCGCCGACGTCCTGGGCGCGGCGCACCAGCGCCTCGACCGGGTTGACGGTGCCCATGATGTTGGAGACCAGCGTGAAGGAGACGATCTTCGTCTTCTCGGTGATGATCTCTTCGATGTTCGACAGGTCGAGCCGGCCGTCGTCGGTCAGCCCGAACCACTTCAGCTTCGCGCCGGTGCGCTGCGCGAGCAGCTGCCACGGCACGATGTTGGAGTGGTGCTCCATCTCCGTGATGACGATCTCGGTCTCGTGGTCGACCCGGTAGGGCTCGTCGGCCCAGCCCAGCATGTTCGCCACGAGGTTGAGCGACTCCGAGGCGTTCTTGGTGAAGATCACCTCGTTGCGGCTCGGCGCGTTGATGAAGGCGGCGACCTTGTCGCGCGCGCCCTCGTACAGCGCCGTGGCCTCCTCGGCCAGCACATGCACGCCGCGGTGCACGTTGGCGTTGTGCTGTTCGTAGTACTCACTCAGCACGTCGATGACCTGGCGCGGCGTCTGCGAGGTCGCCGCGTTGTCCAGGTACACCAGCTTCTTGCCGTCGTGGAGCACCCGGTCGAGGATCGGGAAGTCCTTGCGGATCGCCTCGGTGTCGAGAAGGCCCGGCAGCTGTGTCACGCGGATACGCCACCCTTCGTGTAGGACTCGTAGCCCTCGTTCTCCAGCTTGTCGGCGAGCTCGGGGCCGCCCGACTCGACGATCCGCCCGGCGGAGAAGACGTGGACGAAGTCGGGCTTGATGTAGCGGAGGATGCGCGTGTAGTGCGTGATCAGCAGGGTGCCGACCTCACCGGTCTCGCGGACGCGGTTGACGCCCTCGGAGACGATGCGCAGGGCGTCGACGTCGAGGCCGGAGTCGGTCTCGTCGAGGATCGCGACCTTCGGCTTGAGAAGCTCGAGCTGGAGGATCTCGTGGCGCTTCTTCTCACCGCCGGAGAAGCCCTCGTTGACGTTGCGCTCGGCGAAGGCGGGGTCCATGTTGAGGCGCTGCATGGCCTCCTTGACCTCCTTCACCCAGGTGCGCAGCTTGGGGGCCTCGCCGCGGACGGCGGTGGCGGAGGTGCGCAGGAAGTTGCTCACCGAGACGCCCGGGACCTCGACCGGATACTGCATGGCGAGGAAGAGGCCGGCGCGGGCGCGCTCGTCGACGGACATCTCCAGGACGTCCTCGCCGTCGAGGGTGACGGTGCCGCCGGTGATCGTGTACTTGGGGTGACCCGCCAGCGAGTACGCGAGCGTCGACTTGCCGGAGCCGTTGGGGCCCATGATGGCGTGGGTCTCGCCCTGCTTCACGGTCAGGTCGACGCCCTTGAGGATCTCCTTCGTGGCGTTGTCGGCCTCGACGGAGACGTGCAGGTCGCGGATTTCAAGCGTTGCCATGGGTGACTCAGGACTCCTGGGTGACGGAGACGAGCACATCGTCCCCTTCGATCTGTACGGGGTATACGGGGACGGGGCGCGTCGCGGGAAGGCCGGACGGCTTGCCGGTGCGGAGGTCGAAGGCGGAGCCGTGCAGCCAGCACTCGATCTGGCAGTCCTCCACCTCGCCCTCCGAGAGCGAGACGTTCGCGTGCGAGCAGATGTCGTGGATGGCGAACACCTCCCCCTCGGTGTGGACGATGGAGACCGGCGTGCCGTCGATCTCCACCCTCTTCGGGGTGTCCTCCTCCAGCTCGCTCAGCCCACAGGCGCGGACGAAGGGCATCAGAGTGACGCCTCCAGCTCGGCCTCGATCTTGGCGATGAGGCGCTCCTCGACGTCCGGCAGGCCGATCTGCTGGACGAGCTCCGCGAAGAAGCCGCGGACGACGAGGCGGCGCGCCTCGGCCTCCGGGATGCCGCGGGCCATCAGGTAGAAGAGCTGCTCGTCGTCGAAGCGGCCGGTGGCGGAGGCGTGACCGGCGCCGGCGATCTCGCCGGTCTCGATCTCCAGGTTCGGCACGGAGTCGACGCGGGCGCCGTCCGTCAGAACCAGGTTGCGGTTCATCTCGTACGTGTCGGTGCCCTCGGCCGCGGCCTGGATGAGGACGTCGCCGATCCACACGGCGTGCGCGTTCTCGCCCTGCAGCGCGCCCTTGTAGGCCACGTTGGACTTGCAGTGCGGGGTGTTGTGGTCGACCAGGAGGCGGTGCTCCTGGTGCTGGCCCTTCTCGGTGAAGTACAGGCCGAAGAGCTCGGCCTCGCCGCCGGTCGCGGCGTACTGCACACGCGGGTGCAGGCGGACCAGGTCACCGCCGAAGGTGACGACGACCGACTTGAAGGAGGCGTCCCGGCCGACCAGCGCGTTGTGCTGGCCGACGTGGACGGCCTTCTCGTCCCAGTCCTGGATGGAGACGACGGTGAGCTTGGCGCCGTCGCCGATGAGGTAGTCGACGTTGGCGGCGAGCACCGCGTCACCGGTGTGGTCGATGACCACGACGGCCTCGGCGAAGGCGCCGAGCTCGATGACCTGGTGGGCGAAGGCGGTGCCGCCCTCGCCGTGCACGGAGATCCGGACCGGCTCGGTGAGCACGGTCTCCTTGGGCACGGTGACGACCGAGGCCTTCTCGAAGCCGGAGTACGCCTGGGCGGCGACCCGGTCCACCGGGGTGCCGGCCTTGCCGAGCCGCGCGTCGTCGCGGCCGACGGTCTCGACGGTGACGCCCTCGGGCGCCTCCACCTCGACGCGTACGCCGTCGCCGGTGGCGACCGCGGTGCCGTCGTGCAGGCCGCGCAGCCGCTCCAGCGGCGTGAACCGCCACTCCTCCTCGCGGCCGTGCGGAACGGGGAAGTCCGCGACGTCGAAGGACGGGGGGGCGCTCATGCGGGTGGCGACGGTGGACTCGGCGGCCACCGCGATGGAGCCGGCGGTGGTGGAGCCCGCCGGGATGGTCCCCGTCGGGTTGTTCTGGGCCTCAGCCATGGCTGTCGTGTTGCTCTCTTCCTACGTAAAGACTGGTACGGACGGCGGGGGCGGCGTCAGCCGACCGCACCCTCCATCTGCAGCTCGATCAGCCGGTTGAGCTCCAGCGCGTACTCCATCGGCAGCTCCTTGGCGATCGGCTCGACGAAGCCGCGCACGATCATCGCCATCGCCTCGTCCTCCGACAGGCCGCGGCTCATCAGGTAGAAGAGCTGGTCCTCGGAGACCTTGGAGACGGTCGCCTCGTGGCCCATGGACACATCGTCCTCGCGCACGTCGACGTACGGGTACGTGTCGGAGCGGGAGATCGTGTCGACGAGCAGGGCGTCGCAGAGCACGTTCGACTTGGAGCCCGGGGCGCCCTCACCGATCTCGATGAGACCGCGGTAGGAGGTGCGGCCGCCGCCTCGCGCCACCGACTTGGAGACGATGTTGGAGGAGGTGTTCGGGGCCATGTGGACCATCTTGGCGCCGGCGTCCTGGTGCTGGCCCTCGCCCGCGAAGGCGATGGAGAGGGTCTCGCCCTTGGCGTGCTCGCCCATCAGGTAGACGGCCGGGTACTTCATCGTCACCTTGGAGCCGATGTTGCCGTCGACCCACTCCATGGTCGCGCCCTCGTAGGCCACGGCACGCTTGGTGACCAGGTTGTAGACGTTGTTCGACCAGTTCTGGATCGTCGTGTAGCGGCAGCGGCCGCCCTTCTTGACGATGATCTCCACGACGGCGCTGTGCAGCGAGTCGGAGGAGTAGATCGGGGCGGTGCAGCCCTCGACGTAGTGGACGTAGGCGTCCTCGTCGACGATGATCAGCGTCCGCTCGAACTGGCCCATGTTCTCCGTGTTGATGCGGAAGTAGGCCTGGAGCGGGATGTCGACGTGCACGCCCTTCGGCACGTAGATGAAGGAGCCGCCGGACCACACCGCGGTGTTCAGCGACGCGAACTTGTTGTCGCCGACCGGGATGACCGTGCCGAAGTACTCCTGGAAGAGCTCCGGGTGCTCCTTGAGCGCGGTGTCCGTGTCGAGGAAGATCACGCCCTGCGCCTCCAGGTCCTCGCGGATCTGGTGGTACACGACCTCGGACTCGTACTGGGCGGCGACACCGGCGACGAGGCGCTGCTTCTCCGCCTCCGGGATGCCGAGCTTGTCGTACGTGTTCTTGATGTCCTCGGGCAGGTCCTCCCAGGAAGCGGCCTGCTTCTCGGTGGACCGGACGAAGTACTTGATGTTGTCGAAGTCGATGCCCGACAGGTCGGAGCCCCAGTTCGGCATGGGCTTCTTGTCGAAGAGGCGCAGACCCTTGAGGCGGAGCTTCAGCATCCACTCGGGCTCGTTCTTCTTCGCGGAGATGTCGCGGACGACGTCCTCGGAGAGACCGCGCTTGGCGGTGGCGCCGGCGGCGTCCGGGTCGGCCCAGCCATACTCGTACCGACCCAGGCCCTCGAGCTCGGGGTGGCTGATCTCGGTGGTCATGCGGGGTTCCTCCCGGCCGTGCTTGCGGATGCTGATGGTGTGGTGTGCGTGGTGTGCGGGATGTACGTCGTGCAGACCCCGTCGCCGTGGGCGATGGTCGCCAGTCTCTGCACGTGCGTCCCGAGCAGCCGGCTGAAGACCTCGGTCTCCGCCTCGCACAGCTGCGGGTACCGCTCGGCGACGTGGGCCACCGGGCAGTGGTGCTGGCACAGCTGCTGTCCGACCGGCGCGTTGCGCGCCGTGGCAGCGTACCCGTCGGCGCTCAGCGCCTTGGCGAGCGCCTCCGCGCGGTCCTCGGGCGCCGCGGCCTCGACGGCCTCGCGGTACGCCTCCGCCTGGGCCTCGATCCGGTCGCGCGCGAACGCGGCGACGGCGGCTTCCCCGCCCGCGTTCCGCTCGATCCAGCGCAGGGCCTCGACGGCGAGCGTGTCGTACGACTGGTCGAAGGCGTCCCGGCCGCCGTCCGTCAGGGCGAACACCTTGGCCGGGCGGCCGCGCGTGCGCGCGCCGTAGACGCGCTGCTCGCGCGGGGCGACGACGTCGTCGGCGACGAGCGCGTCGAGATGGCGGCGGACGGCGGCCTGAGTGAGGCCGAGCCGCTGCGCCAGCTCGGCCACCGTGGACGGCCCGTGGTCCAGGATGGACCGCGCGACCCGGTTGCGCGTGGAGCGCTCCCCGGTCGCGAGCTCCTCCGCTGGAGCCTGCTGGGCGTGGCCGACGTTTTTCACAACGCCATTGTTGCGTAATTCGCGAGAGAGTGACAAGCGACGTCCTGACCAGTGGACGGTGCTCTGCGTCACTAAGGGAAGCCTCACCTGACCTGCGGAAACGATCATTGGTGGGATGATTTCCAGCCACCCGCCGCACCTGCCCGGCGCCCCTCTGACCGGCCCTTTCGAGCCCCCGCGGGGGCCTGTGGACCGGAGGGCGCCACGAGCTCTTTAGACTTCCCGCATGCGATACGAGTCCGTCGTACGGGTCCAGGGCCTCGTCAAGCGGTACGGGACCAAGACCGCCGTCGACGGCCTCGACCTCGACGTCCGCGCGGGCGGCGTGACCGCCGTCCTCGGGCCCAACGGCGCCGGCAAGACCACCACCATCGAGACCTGCGAGGGCTACCGCCGCCCCGACGCCGGCACCGTGCGCGTCCTCGGGCTCGACCCCGTCGCCGACGCCGCGCGCCTGCGGCCCCGCATCGGGGTGATGCTCCAGTCCGGCGGCGTCTACTCCGGCGCCCGCGCCGACGAGATGCTCCGCCACATGGCGAAACTCCACGCCCACCCCCTGGACGTCGACGCGCTGATCGAACGCCTCGGGCTCGGCTCCTGCGGCCGTACGACGTACCGCCGCCTCTCCGGGGGGCAGCAGCAGCGCCTCGCGCTCGCGATGGCGGTGGTCGGGCGGCCCGAGCTGGTCTTCCTGGACGAGCCGACCGCGGGCCTCGACCCGCAGGCCCGCCGCTCCACCTGGGACCTGGTGCGCGAGCTGCGCGCCGACGGGGTCACCACCGTCCTGACGACGCACTTCATGGACGAGGCGGAGGAGCTCGCCGACGACATAGCGATCATCGACGGGGGCCGGGTCGTCGCCCAGGGCAGCCCCGAGGAGCTGTGCCGCGGCGGCGCCGAGAACACCCTGCGCTTCACCGGCCGTCCCGGCCTGGACCTCGGCTCGCTGCTCAAGGCGCTGCCGGACGGGACCGCCGCCGCGGAGCTGACGCCGGGCGCGTACCGGATCAGCGGCACGGTCGACCCCCAGCTGCTCGCCACGGTGACCACCTGGTGCGCGCAGCACGGGGTGATGCCCGACCGCATCTCGGTCGAGCGCCACACCCTCGAAGACGTCTTCCTGACCCTGACCGGCAAGGAGCTGCGCGCATGAGCGCCGGGACCTACACGCCCAAGCCCGGAGCGGCGCCGATCGGCCGGATGATCGCGGCGCAGGCGGCGCTGGAGACGAAGATGCTGCTGCGCAACGGCGAACAGCTGCTGCTCACGGTCGTCATCCCGTCGCTGCTGCTGGTGCTGTTCTCGACCGTCGACATCGTCGACACCGGGAGCGGCGAGGCCGTGGACTTCCTCGCGCCGGGCGTGCTGGCGCTCGCCGTGATGTCGACCGCCTTCACCGGGCAGGCCATCGCGACCGGCTTCGAGCGGCGGTACGGCGTGCTCAAGCGGCTCGGCGCGTCGCCGCTGCCGCGCTGGGCGCTGATGACCGCCAAGACGCTCTCCGTCCTGGTGACGGAGGTGCTCCAGATCGTGCTCCTGACGGTGATCGCGCTGGCGCTCGGCTGGTCGCCGCAGGGCGGCCCGTTCTCCGTGCTCCTGCTGCTCGTCCTCGGTACGGCCGCCTTCTCGGGGCTCGGGCTGCTGATGGCCGGCACGCTGAAGGCGGAGGCGACGCTGGCGGCGGCCAACCTGGTGTTCCTGCTGCTGCTGGTGGGCGGCGGGGTCGTCGTACCGCTGGAGAAGTTCCCGGACGCGGCGCGCGCGGCGCTGGAGCTGCTGCCGATCTCGGCGCTGTCGGAGGGCCTGCGGGACGTGCTCCAGCAGGGTGCGCCGATGCCGTGGGGCGCGGCCGGGATCCTGGCGGCATGGGCGGTGCTGGGGCTGGGCGCGGCGGCACGTTTCTTCCGCTGGGAGTAGACCCGGGAGAGAACCGGACACCCCTCGTGAATCCATGCACAAGCGGGCACCTACGATAGGGAACCGTGTTGACCCCCCTCGCCTTCATCGCCCAGCGCTGGACCCCCTCCCCCCGCACGGTCCGGCGCGCCGCGCTCGCCGCCGTCGTGATGAGCGTCGTCATCATCGTCACGGGCGGCGCGGTCCGGCTCACCGGCTCCGGTCTCGGCTGCGACACCTGGCCCAAGTGCACGGACGACAGCCTCTTCGCCACGCCCGCCCAGGGCATCCACGGCGCCATCGAGTTCGGCAACCGCATGCTGACGTACGTCCTGTCGGCGGCGGTCGGCTGGGCGATCATCGCGGCGCGCTCCACCAAGCCGTGGCGGCGCGGGCTGACCCGGCTCGGCTGGGCGCAGTTCTGGGTGGTGATGGTCAACGCGGTCCTCGGCGGCATCACCGTGTGGATGGGCCTCAACCCGTGGACCGTCGCGGGGCACTTCCTCGCCGCGAACGCGCTGCTCACGGTCACCGTGCTCACCTGGGTGCGCGCCGGCGAGGGCGACGGCCCCCAGCGGCCGCGCGTCCCGGGGCCGGTGCGCAAGCTCGGCTGGGCGCTGGTCGTCGTGTCGGGGCTGCTGATCGCCGCCGGGACGACGGTGACGGGCTCCGGCAAGCACGCGGGCGACAGCAGTGACGTGCCGCGCATGCCGTTCGACTTCTCGACGATGGCCCACCTCCACGCGATCTTCGCCTGGGTGGTGTGCGCGCTGGCGCTGGCGATGTTCTTCGTCCTGCGCGTGGTGGACGCCCCGGACGACACCCGGGCGCGCGCCCGCGACCTGCTGCTGGTGCTGCTGCTCCAGGGCGGCGTCGGCTATGTGCAGTACTTCACCGGGGTGCCGGAGGTCCTGGTGGGCCTGCACATGCTGGGCTCGTCGCTGATGTGGATCGCGGTGCTGCGCCTGGCGCTGAGCCTGCGCGAGCGGCCGTCGGCCACCCCGGACATCCCCGCCCCCCAGCAGGCCGGCCCGGCGCTGACCGCCGCCTAGGCCTGATCCGAAAGACAGGCCCTAACCGAGCCCGTACACCCGGCGGGCGTTGCCCGCCGCGATCATCCCGGCGACCCGTTGCGCGTCCGTACGGGTCCACGCGCCGGCGTACACCCAGTCGTCCAGTACGCGCCCGAGCGCCTCGGCGAACACCCGCGCACCCACCACGTGCAGCTCGGGCAGGCCGCGGGCGCCGCTGGAGAAGAGGAGCTTGCCGAACGGCGCGAGCTCCAGGGTCTCCGCCAGCACGGCGGCGGCCCTGGGGCCGGTCTGGGCGAGGGCGGCGCCGAGGTCGGCGTACACATGGGGGAAGACGCTCGTCAGATGGGCGGCGTGCCGGTGGTACGGGTAGCCGTGCAGCAGCACCAGGTCCGTGCCGAGGCCGCTGGTGGCGGCGGCGAAGTCGCCGAGGCGTATCGGGTCGTCGACGCCGACGTACAGCTGGAGCGGCCGTCCGGAGGCGACGGCGATCCACAGCAGGTGGCGCAGCAGGACCGGATCGGTGAGCGGATCCCCGACGCGGCGCCCCGCCAGCCAGCGTCCGGCCGCGCCGCGCACCTCGCCGGGTCCGGGCGGGTCGGGTGCGAGGGCCAGCCCGTGCCGTACGGCGGCGACGGAGGCGAAGGCGACGGCGGAGACGGCCGCGCCGTGGACGGCCTCGGCGAGATTGGCGAGGAGCCCGTCGACGGTGCCGGAGGTGTCGGCGACCTGCTGGGCGAGCGGTTCGAGGCGGACGATCTCACGGACCTCGGCGTCAGCCGTGGCGGCCATGTCCACCGGACCGGTGAGGTCGCCGGGCGGTCCGGTGTCCACCAGATAGGTGGAGATCCCGGTGGACCGCAGGAGCCGCCGACCCGCTTCGAGGGCACCGAGCTCGCGGCGGCGGGCCAGATAGCGGGCGGGTGAGCAGTGCGGCTCCAGGCCGAGGAGCGGCGGGCACCAGCGCCGTACCGCGAAGCCGGTCTGGGTGTCGAAGAACGTGGTGCCGGGCGCGGGCAGGCCCGCGGCCCTGCCGAGGTGGGCCTCGAACGTGCCGAGGCCCAGTTCCGTGCGGAGCACCCCGTGGCAGTACTGGTCCACCAGCGACGGGGTGTCGAGCATGGCGGGGGCTCCCTGCGGTGGACGCGTCCGATGGACCTTCACAGGTCCTAACGGGTGAACCCCGCGCAAGGTGTTGCCTCCGGCGGCGGGTCAGTCGCCGGCCGGGCCGTTGGACGGGCCGCCGACCTGGATACCGGCCATCCGGGTCCACTCGTACGGGCCGGTGCGCACCTTCGCCGCGAAGTCGCCGTCGAAGGTCTCGTGGAGCGTGAGCCCGGCCTTCTCGGCGGCGCTCTTCGCGACCTCGTGGGTGGGCGCGACGAGGTCGCCCCAGCCGCCGTCCTCGCCGACGAGCACGATGCGGGTGCCCATCTGGCCGATGTACGCCAGCTGACCCTCGGCACCGCCGTGCTGCTTGGAGAACGCCTGGATCTGCTTGGCGAGCTTCGAGGCCCTGCGCTCCGCCTGCTTGGTGTCTGCCATGACTGGAATGCTACCGACCAGTAGCCGACCTGGCCAGATCCCCGCTCACTTCAGGAACGGGTCCACCGCGACGGCCACGAAGAGCAGCGAGACGTAGGTGATGGACCAGTGGAAGAGGCGCATCTCCTTGAGCTTGGCGCCCGTCTCCCCCGCCTTCGCGCGGGCCTGGAGCGCGTGCGCCTCCCACAGCCACCAGCCGCCCGTGGCCAGCGCCACCGCGGTGTAGAACCAGCCGGTGTAGCCGAGCGGCGTCAGCAGCAGGGAGACGGCGACCATCACCCAGCTGTAGAGGACGATCTGCCGGGCCACCACCTTGTTGGAGGCGACGACCGGGAGCATGGGCACGCCCACGCGGGCGTAGTCCTCCTTCACCTTCATCGACAGCGGCCAGTAGTGCGGCGGCGTCCAGAAGAAGATGACGAGGAAGAGGATGACCGCGGCCCAGGACATCGAATTCGTCACGGCCGACCAGCCGATGAGCACGGGCATGCAGCCGGCGATACCGCCCCACACGATGTTCTGCGCGGTACGGCGCTTGAGGATCATCGTGTAGACGACGACGTAGAAGAGCAGGGCGCCGAGCGACAGCCAGGCCGAGAGCCAGTTGACGAGCAGGCCGAACCAGAGCGTGGAGACCACCGCGAGGGTGAGGCCGAAGACCAGGCCCTCGCGCGGCGAGACCATGCCGGTGACCAGCGGACGCTGCGACGTACGGTCCATCAGGGCATCGATGTCGCGGTCGATGTACATGTTCAGCGCGTTCGCGCCACCGGCCGAGAGGTAACCGCCGAGGCAGGTGGCGAGCACCAGCCACAGGTCCGGCACCCCCTGCTCGGCGAGGAACATCACCGGCACCGTGGTGATCAGCAGCAGCTCGATGATCCGCGGCTTGGTCAGCGCCACGAACGCCTTGACGCGGGCCCCGAATGGCCGCTTGCCGGTGCTCGGTGCTCCAAGCACACCCGCCGGACGGGATTCGACGGCCGTCACGCACACCCCTGACAGAGACTCCCAGCGAGTCGCACCGGACGTGACGACGTAAGGCCGTGAAGGGCCGGTAAGGACTCGCGCGTACCACGCCACTCTAGACGTTGCCCATACCTCGCCCTCCGCCGGGGTGGGCCGTGTTGGGGAGGGTGCAGCAAAGGGCCTGGATGGCGCTCGATTGAGCACTCGGGTGAGCGCCTCCGTATTCATTTGCCGAACACCGAAAGGGCCCGTCGGGAGGCGGGGATCTTCGGGGGACCACACTCTGGAATGACCCGAAAAAATGCGCGTTCTCACGGGGGTAGGCTCGACGACAGCCGGTGAGATCGACGTCACCGGCATTCGACATGTGGAACATGTGGAGAGGAGCCCTGACCCAGGGTGAGCACCAAGCCGACCACCACAGACCTCGAGTGGACCGAATTGGACCAGCGGGCCGTAGACACCGCCCGCATCCTGGCCGCGGACGCCGTACAGAAGGTCGGCAACGGCCATCCCGGTACGGCCATGAGCCTGGCCCCCGCCGCGTACACCCTCTTCCAGAAGGTGATGCGGCACGATCCCTCGGACGCCGACTGGACCGGCCGTGACCGGTTCGTGCTGTCCGCGGGCCACTCCTCGCTGACGCTCTACACCCAGCTGTACCTGGCCGGCTTCGGCCTGGAGCTGGACGACCTGAAGGCGTTCCGCACCTGGGGCTCGAAGACGCCGGGCCACCCGGAGTACGGACACACGGTCGGCGTGGAGACCACGACGGGGCCGCTGGGCCAGGGTGTCGCCAACGCCGTGGGCATGGCGATGGCCGCGCGCTACGAGCGGGGTCTGTTCGACCCGGAGGCCGCGCCGGGCACGTCGCCGTTCGACCACTTCGTCTACTGCATCGCCGGCGACGGCTGCCTCCAGGAGGGCATCTCCGCGGAGGCGTCCTCGACGGCCGGGCACCAGAAGCTCGGCAACCTGATCCTGCTGTGGGACGACAACCACATCTCGATCGAGGGCGACACCGAGACCGCCGTGTCCGAGGACACGATGAAGCGGTACGAGGCGTACGGCTGGCACGTGCAGCGCGTCGAGCCCAAGGAGAACGGCGACCTCGACCCGCAGGCGCTGTTCGACGCCATCCAGGCCGCCAAGGCCGAGACCGAGCGCCCGTCGTTCATCGCGATGCGCTCGATCATCGCCTGGCCCGCGCCGAACGCGCAGAACACCGAGGCCTCGCACGGCTCGGCCCTCGGCGACGAGGAGGTCGCGGCCACCAAGCGCGTCCTGGGCTTCGACCCGGAGAAGACCTTCGAGGTGGCCGACGAGGTCATCGCGCACGCCCGCGAGGCCGTGGACCGCGGCCGCGAGGCCCGTGCCGCCTGGGAGAAGCAGTTCGAGGAGTGGCGCTCCGCCAACCCCGAGCGCGCCGCCGAGTTCGACCGGATCGCCGCGGGCGAGCTGCCGGCGGGCTGGGAGGAGAAGCTCCCGGTGTTCGAGCCCGGCAAGGGCATCGCCACCCGCGCCGCCTCCGGCAAGGTGCTCCAGGCGCTCGGCGGGGTCATCCCCGAGCTGTGGGGCGGCTCCGCCGACCTCGCCGGCTCGAACAACACGACGATCGACAAGACGTCGTCGTTCCTGCCGAAGGGCAACCCGCTGCCGGAGGCCGACCCGTACGGCCGGACCATCCACTTCGGTATCCGCGAGCACGCGATGGCCGCCGAGATGAACGGCATCGCGCTGCACGGCAACACCCGGATCTTCGGCGGCACCTTCCTGGTGTTCTCCGACTACATGCGCAACGCCGTCCGTCTCTCCGCGCTGATGCACCTGCCGGTGACGTACGTGTGGACGCACGACTCGATCGGCCTCGGCGAGGACGGCCCGACGCACCAGCCGGTGGAGCACCTGGCCTCGCTGCGCGCCATCCCGGGCCTGAACGTCGTGCGCCCGGCGGACGCCAACGAGACGTCGATCGCGTGGCGCGAGATCCTGCGCCGCTGGACCAAGGAGTTCGGCAAGGGCGCCCCGCACGGCCTCGCGCTGACGCGCCAGGGCGTGCCCACGTACGAGTGGAACGACGACGCCGCGCGCGGCGGGTACGTGCTGTTCGACGCCGACGGCGGTGAGCCGCAGGTCGTCCTGATCGGTACGGGCTCCGAGGTCCACCTCTGCGTCGAGGCGCGCGAGCAGCTGCAGGCCGCCGGCATCCCGACCCGCGTGGTGTCGATGCCGTCCGTCGAGTGGTTCGAGGAGCAGGACCAGGGGTACCGGGATGCCGTGCTGCCGCCGTCGGTGAAGGCGCGGGTCGCGGTCGAGGCCGGGATCGGCCTGACCTGGCACCGGTACGTGGGCGACGCGGGCCGCATCGTCTCGCTGGAGCACTTCGGTGCCTCGGCGGACGGGAAGGTCCTCTTCCGCGAGTACGGCTTCACCGCCGACAACGTGGCCGCCGCCGCGCGGGAATCGATCGAAGCCGCAGCGCGCTGACGCCGGTATACGACAAGTAGGAGATGCAACTCTCATGACAGACGCACTCAAGCGCCTCTCCGACGAAGGCGTCGCGATCTGGCTGGACGACCTTTCGCGCAAGCGGATCACCTCCGGCAACCTGGCCGAGCTGATCGACCAGAGCCACGTCGTGGGCGTCACCACGAACCCCTCGATCTTCCAGAAGGCGATCTCCGAGGGCCACGGTTACGACCGGCAGCTGGAGGACCTCGCCGCCCGCGAGGTCACCGTCGAGGAAGCCATCCGCATGATCACGACGGCGGACGTCCGCGACGCCGCCGACATCCTGCGCCCGGTCTTCGACGCCACGCAGGGCCAGGACGGCCGGGTGTCGATCGAGGTCGACCCGCGCCTGGCGCACAACACCAAGGCGACGGTCGCCGAGGCGAAGCAGTTGGCGTGGCTGGTGGACCGGCCGAACACGCTTATCAAGATCCCGGCCACCCAGGCGGGCCTGCCGGCGATCACCGAGGTCATCGGCCTGGGCATCAGCGTCAACGTCACGCTGATCTTCTCGCTGGAGCGCTACCGCGCGGTCATGGACGCGTACCTGGCCGGTCTGGAGAAGGCCAAGGAGCGCGGCCTGGACCTGTCGAAGATCCACTCGGTGGCGTCCTTCTTCGTGTCCCGCGTGGACACCGAGATCGACAAGCGGCTGGACTCGATCGGCACCGACGAGGCCAAGGCGCTGCGCGGCAAGGCCGCCCTCGCCAACGCCCGCCTGGCGTACGAGGCGTACGAGGAGGTCTTCTCCTCGGACCGCTGGGCCGCGCTGGACAAGGCGCAGGCCAACAAGCAGCGTCCGCTGTGGGCCTCGACCGGCGTCAAGGACCCGGCGTACAAGGACACGCTGTACGTCGACGAGCTGGTCGCGCCGGGCACGGTGAACACCATGCCGGAGGCCACCCTGGAGGCCACCGCCGACCACGGCGAGATCACCGGCAACACCATCGCGGGCACCTACGAGCAGGCGCGCGCGGACCTCGCCGCCCTCGCGAAGCTCGGCATCGGCTACGACGACGTGGTGCAGCTGCTGGAGGACGAGGGCGTCGACAAGTTCGAGGCGTCCTGGAACGACCTGCTCAAGTCGACCGAGGCGGAGCTCAAGCGCCTCGCACCTTCGGAGGCGTAAGAACATTGTCCGTTCTTCACGGAGCCAACCCGCTTCGTGACGCCGCAGACCGACGGCTCCCGCGCATCGCGGGGCCGTCGGGTCTGGTGATCTTCGGCGTCACGGGCGATTTGTCCCGTAAAAAGCTGATGCCCGCGGTCTATGACCTCGCGAACCGCGGCCTGCTCCCGCCGGGCTTCTCGCTGATCGGGTTCGCCCGCCGCGAGTGGGCCGACGAGGACTTCGCGGACGAGGTGTACCAGGCCGTCAAGCAGCACGCGCGCACGCCGTTCCGCGAGGAGGTCTGGCAGCAGCTGAGCCAGGGCATGCGCTTCGTCCAGGGCAACTTCGACGACAACGAAGCCTTCGAGACCCTCAAGAAGACGATGGAGGAGCTGGACCAGGCGCAGGGCACCGGGGGCAACTTCGCCTTCTACCTGTCCGTGCCGCCCAAGTTCTTCCCCGTCGTCGTCCAGCAGCTGAAGAAGCACGGGCTGGCCGACCAGAAGGAGGGCTGCTGGCGGCGCGCGGTCATCGAGAAGCCCTTCGGCCACGACCTGTCCTCCGCCAAGGAGCTCAACTCCATCGTCCACGAGGTGTTCGCCCCGGAGCAGGTCTTCCGGATCGACCACTACCTGGGCAAGGAGACCGTCCAGAACATCCTGGCGCTGCGGTTCGCCAACACGCTCTTCGAGCCGATCTGGAACCGGTCGTACGTCGACCACGTACAGATCACCATGGCCGAGGACATCGGCATCGGCGGCCGCGCCGGGTACTACGACGGCATCGGCGCCGCCCGTGACGTCATCCAGAACCACCTCCTCCAACTGCTCGCGCTGACCGCGATGGAGGAGCCCGCCTCCTTCGACGCGGACGCGCTCGCCGCCGAGAAGACCAAGGTGCTGGGTGCGGTGCGGCTGCCGAAGGACCTCGGCAAGTCGACCGTGCGCGCGCAGTACGCCGCGGGGTGGCAGGGCGGCGCACAGGCCGTCGGCTACCTGGAGGAGGAGGGCATCGACCCGAACTCCAAGACCGACACGTACGCCGCGATCAAGCTGGGGATCGACAACCGCCGCTGGGCGGGCGTCCCCTTCTACCTGCGCACCGGGAAGCGGCTGGGCCGCCGGGTCACCGAGATCGCGGTGGTCTTCCAGCGCGCCCCGCACTCCCCCTTCGACCACACCGCGACGGAGGAGCTCGGGCAGAACGCCCTGGTCATCCGCGTCCAGCCGGACGAGGGCGTGACCATGCGGTTCGGCTCCAAGGTGCCGGGCACCTCGATGGAGGTGCGGGACGTCTCGATGGACTTCGCGTACGGCGAGTCCTTCACGGAGTCCAGCCCGGAGGCGTACGAGCGGCTCATCCTCGACGTCCTGCTCGGCGACGCCAACCTCTTCCCGCGCACGGAGGAGGTCGAGCTGTCCTGGCAGATCCTCGACCCGATCGAGCAGTACTGGGACAAGCACGGCAAGCCGGCGCAGTACCAGGCCGGCACCTGGGGACCGGTCGAGGCGGACGAAATGCTCGCACGAGACGGACGGAGCTGGCGCCGGCCATGAAGATCGACCTTACGGACACCTCGTCTGGCAAGATCAACAAGGCCCTGGTGCAGGCGCGGCGGGCCATCGGCACGCCGGCCATCGGCATGGTGCTCACCCTGGTCATCGTCACCGACGAGGAGAACGCGTACGACGCGCTCAAGGCCGCCAACGAGGCGTCCCGCGAGCACCCCTCGCGCAAGCTCGTCGTCATCAAGCGGGTCTCGCGCTCGCCCCGGGACCGCGCCCAGGCGCGCCTGGACGCCGAGGTGCGGGTGGGAACCGCCGCCGGGACCGGCGAGACGGTGGTGCTGCGGCTGTACGGCGAGGTGATCAACCACGCCCAGTCGGTGGTGCTGCCGCTGCTGCTGCCGGACGCCCCGGTGGTGGTGTGGTGGCCGATCGACGCGCCGACCGACCCGGCGAACGACCCGCTGGGCGCCCTCGGGCAGCGGCGGGTCACCGACACCTACGCCGCCGAGCACCCCATCGAGGAGCTGAAGGGCCGCGCCGCCGCCTACACCCCGGGCGACACGGACCTGTCCTGGACGCGGATCACGCCGTGGCGCTCCATGCTGGCGGCGGCCCTGGACCAGATCGCGTGCGAGGTCACGTCGGCCGAGGTGGAGGGCGAGGAGTACAACCCGAGCGTCGAGCTGCTGGCCATGTGGCTGGCCGACCGGCTGAAGATCCCGGTGAAGCGGTCGGGTTCGCAGGGGCCGGGGCTCACCGCCGTCCGGCTGGCGACCGACTGCGGTCCGATCGTGCTGGACCGGGCGGACGGCTCGCTGGCCACCCTCTCCATCGAGGGGCAGCCGGACCGGGCGGTGGCGCTCAAGCGGCGTGAGACCTCCGAGCTGATCGCGGAGGAGCTGCGGCGCCTGGACCCGGACGACACGTACGCGTCGGCGCTGCGGTACGGCGTCGACCGGCTGGGGGCGCCGGCTGCCGCGGAGAAGCCCGCCGCGGACAAGGCGGACGAGTCCGCCGCTCAGGAGTCCGCCGCTCAGGAGCCGCCCAAGAAGGCGGCCCCGGAGAAGGCCGCGGGCGCGGCGAAGGCGCCGGCCAAGAAGGCGGCCGCCAAGTGAGCGCTCCGCAGCTGGTGGTCCACCGGGACAAGGAGCTGCTGGCGCAGGCCGCGGCGGCCCGGCTGATCACCAAGATCGTGGACGCCCAGTCCGCGCGGGGTTCCGCCTCGGTGGTCCTGACGGGTGGCCGCAACGGCAACGGGCTGCTCGCCGCGCTCGGCTCCTCCCCCGCCCGGGACGCGATCGACTGGTCGCGGCTCGACCTGTGGTGGGGTGACGAAAGGTTCCTGCCGGAGGGCGACCCGGACCGCAACGACACCCAGGCCCGCGCGGCCCTGCTGGACGCCGTCCCGCTGGACCCGGCGCGGGTGCACACCATGCCGGTGGCGGGCGGGGCGTACGGCTCGGACGCGGACGCGGCGGCCGCCGCCTACGCCGAGGAGCTGGCCGCGGCCGCCAGGCCCGACGACCACGGCCCGGTGCCGGCCTTCGACGTGCTGCTGCTGGGCGTGGGCCCGGACACCCATGTCGCCTCGCTCTTCCCGGAGCACCCGGCGACGCGCGAGACCGAGCGCACGGTGGTGGGCGTCCACGGCGCGCCCAAGCCGCCGCCGACCCGCATCTCGCTGACCTTCCCGGCGATCCGGGCGGCGCGCGAGGTGTGGCTGCTGGCGGCGGGCGAGGACAAGGCGAAGGCCGCGGCCATCGCCCTGTCGGGTGCGGGCGAGCTCCAGGCCCCGGCCGCCGGGGCGTACGGCCGCTCCCGCACCCTGTGGCTCCTGGACGCCGCGGCGGCCTCCCACCTGCCGCGCGCGCTGTACCCGCCGGCATCGCCCTGAGCCTGCGGGACGGACGGACAGACCGTAACGGCCCGGTTCACCGCGAGGTGGACCGGGCCGTTCGTCATGTACGGGCTTCGAGGAAGGGCTCCAGCAGCTCCGGCACCGCCTCCGCCGCGAAGCGCAGGCCCTCCGTCTCGTCGGCGTCGTGGACGGCGTACGCGCCGGTGCCCGCCGCCGTCGTGGCGGTCAGGGTGATCAGGCCCGCGCGGCGCTGGGCGTACGACTGCCTGACCGTCCAGCCGATGACGCCGCCGCGCTGGAGGGCGATCGTCGCGCGGCGGAGGGTGCCGGAGCGGGTCAGGAGGTAGTCGCCGCCGAGGCCGTGGCCCAGGCTCCGGTACGCGTCGAGGGCGAGGACCGTCGCGAGCGGCAGGAGCACCACGGCGCAGGCCGCCGCCGCGTAGAGGAGTACGCCGGTGAGGAGGGCCCCGAGCACCGCCAGGACCAGTACGGGGAGGAGCGCGGCGCCGAGGGCCCAGCGCAGGCGGCGGGTGCGCGCCGCGCGGGGGTGGGCGGTGAGCGGCGTACCGGTGGGGGCGGCGGGTGCGCGCAGGACCCGGGCGGCGACCGCGTCCGCGACGGCGCGGGGTGCGGTGGGCAGCAGCGCCCGCAGGTCGGCGTGCTTGTCCTCCTGGTCCTTCACCAGGCCGGTGGCGACCGCGTCGAGCCGGGCGGCGCCGCACAGGCGCGCGCCGAGCGGTTCGACGAGTTCCACGCCGCGCAGCCGCCGCTCCTCGATGGAGACGGAACGCGCGGTGAGCAGACCGCGCCGGACCCTGAGCGTGCCGCCCGGCTCGCGCTCCAGCCGGTAGTTCCACCACATCTCCACCCACAGGCCGAGCGCGCCGACCGCGCCCGCGAGGGTGGCCGCCGCGGTGAGCACGACGACGATCCACAGGGGGGACGTGTCGTGGAAGCGGTCGCCTATCCAGGTGATGACCTCGCGCCGGGCGCCGAACCAGTCGCTGACCTGCAGCACGGCACCGGCCGCCGCGCCGCCGAGCGCCGGGGCGACGAACGACACCGGCGCGTACCGGATCCAGGCGGGGTCGAGGGCGGCCAGTTCGCCGTCGTCCCGGCCCTCCTGAGGGCCGGTCAGGGTGCGGTCGAGGAGTTCCCGGCGCAGCCGCTCCCCCTCGGCCCGGGTGACGGCGTCGAGCTCCAGGGTGGATTCGCCACCGCCGGTGTGCTCACCGGTGCCTATGCGGACCTTGACCAGCCCGAGGACGCGCAGCAGCGGATGGGCCGTCAGGTCGACGCTGCGGATACGCTCCCGGGCCAGGGAGCGGCGCTTGACCAGCAGCAGCCCGGTGTGGAGCTCGGCGTGGTCGGGCCCGATGCGGTAGCGGGTCTTGCGCCAGCGGACGTAGTCGGCGGCGGTCGCGCCGGCGACGAGCAGCGCCGCACCGGCCACCACAAGGGCGAACGCCTGCCACACGGCCATGGCGCCGGCGAGGCCCAGGAAGGCGGGGACCCCGCCGCCGACCGAGACGCCGGCCATGAGCAGGGCGGTGGCGAGAACGGTCCGCTTGTCCAGCCGCCGCCAGCCGCCGTCCGCAGGATCTGGCGCGGCGCTCATGTCGCGTCCCCGGGGGTGGCCCGGGTGATGCGGGTCAGCCGCTCGGCGAGGCCCGCGGCCAGTTCGTGGTCGAGCCCCTCGATACGGAGGGCGCCCTTGGCGGAGGCGGTGGTGACGGTCACCGTGGCCAGCCGGAACGCCTGCTCCAGCGGACCGCGCACGGTGTCCACGGTCTGGATCCGGGACATCGGCGCGATCCGCCACTCCTGCCACAGGTAGCCGGTACGGACGTAGACGGCGTCGCCCGTGACCTCCCAGCGGTGGACCGTGAACCACCAGCGGGGGAGGAACGCGGTGCAGACGAGCCCCAGCACGGCCCCGGCCGCGGCGGCCGCGAACAGCCAGGGCCGCGCGGGCCCGATGAAGCCGCCGAGCACGAGCAGCACCGTGACCGGTACCGCCGTCAGCAGCAGCAGCTGCGCCCGCCACCACCCGATGGCCCGCTCGTTCAGCGTGTGGGCCGGCGGCCGCAGCCGCACCGCGTTCTCCCCCGTCATCGGATCGGCCGCGCCTACGCCGTACGGCCCCGGAGCGCGCGGTACCGGTCGGCCAGCGCGGCGGTCGAGCCGTCCAGGCCCTCGCCGCCCTCGCCCCCGGTGAGCACCGGCTCGATCTTCTTGGCGAGCACCTTGCCGAGCTCGACGCCCCACTGGTCGAAGGAGTCGATGTTCCAGACGGCGCCCTGGACGAAGACCTTGTGCTCGTACAGCGCGATGAGCTGGCCCAGCACCGAGGGGGTCAGTTCGTCGGCGAGGATCGTGGTCGTGGGGTGGTTGCCGCGGAAGGTCTTGTGCGGCACCAGCTCCTCCGGGACGCCCTCGGCGCGGACCTCCTCGGGCGTCTTGCCGAAGGCGAGGGCCTGCGTCTGGGCGAAGAAGTTGGCCATGAGCAGGTCGTGCTGGGCGACCAGGCCGGGCAGCAGGTCGGGGACCGGCCGGGCGAAGCCGATGAAGTCGGCGGGGATGACCTTGGTGCCCTGGTGGATCAACTGGTAGTAGGCGTGCTGCCCGTTGGTGCCGGGGGTGCCCCAGACGACCGGGCCGGTCTGCCAGTCGACCGGGTTGCCCTCGCGGTCGACGGACTTGCCGTTGGACTCCATGTCGAGCTGCTGGAGGTACGCCGTGAACTTCGACAGGTAGTGGCTGTAGGGCAGGACGGCGTGCGACTGGGCGTCGAAGAACGCCCCGTACCAGACGCCCAGCAGGCCCAGCAGCAGTGGCGCGTTCTCCTCCGCCGGAGCGGTGCGGAAGTGCTCGTCGACGAGGTGGAAGCCGTCGAGCATCTCACGGAAGCGGTCCGGGCCGATGGCGATCATCAGGGAGAGGCCGATGGCGGAGTCGTACGAGTACCGGCCGCCGACCCAGTCCCAGAACTCGAACATGTTCGCCGTGTCGATGCCGAACTCCTCGACCTTCCCGGCGTTGGTCGACAGGGCGACGAAGTGCTTGGCGACGGCCTCCTGACCGGCCCTCAGCTCGGTGAGCAGCCAGTCGCGGGCGGAGGTGGCGTTGGTGATGGTCTCGATGGTGGTGAAGGTCTTGGACGCGATGATGAAGAGCGTCTCGGCGGCGTCCAGGTCGCGGATCGCCTCGTGCAGGTCGGCGCCGTCGACATTCGACACGAAACGGAACGTCAGGTCCCGCTGGGTGTAGGAGCGCAGCGCCTCGTACGCCATCGCCGGGCCGAGGTCGGAGCCGCCGATACCGATGTTGACGATGTTCCTGATGGGCTTTCCGGTGTGGCCCGTCCACGCGCCGGAGCGGACGCGCTCCGAGAACGTCGCCATCTTGTCGAGCACGGCGTGGACGCCGGCGACAACGTTCTCCCCGTCGACCTCGATCACGGCGTCGCGCGGGGCGCGCAGCGCGGTGTGCAGCACGGCCCGGTTCTCCGTGGTGTTGATCTTCTCGCCGCGGAACATGGCGTCCCGCAGCTCGGCCACCCCGGTCGCCGCGGCCAGCTCGCGCAGCAGCCTCAGCGTCTCGTCGGTCACCAACTGCTTGGAGTAGTCGAGATACAGGTCGCCCACCCGCAGGGTGTACCGGCTGCCGCGCTCCGGATCGGTGGCGAACAGCTCGCGCAGATGCGTCTGTCCCAGCTGCTCCCGGTGCTTGCCCAGAGCCGTCCACTCGGGCAACCGGTTGAGCCTGGTGCGTCCTTCTGCGTTCATCTCGGACATCAGCCCACTTCTTCTCGTACGTGCCTGCTTGCCCCGCTGCACCTCCAACCTAATTGATCCCGGACACCGGTGAGGCGATGAGCACGACGATAGGGGGCACCACTGACAACGGGCCCCGCCGGTGATGTCCACCGGCGAAGCCCGTCGTCCTGTATGCGCGTGTATGTCAGATCTCGCCCCGCAGTTTGGCCAGCGCCTCGGCCAGGATCGCCTCGCCGTCCGCGTCGCTGCGCCGCTCGCGTACGTACGCGAGGTGCGTCTTGTACGGCTCGGTGCGCGGTGGGTCCGGCGGGTTGTCCCGGTCCTGGCCGGCCGGGAACCCGCACCGCGGGCAGTCCCAGGTGTCGGGAACCTGCGCGTCGCTGGCGAAGCTCGGCTGGGTCTCGTGCCCGTTCGAGCACCAGAAGGAGATCCGGAGACGCGGCGCGGATTCGCCTCGCTCGGCCTCCCCCATCGGCCCCGCCCCGACCCGGCTTCCCCGGATCGCGTTGCCACTTGCCACGGTCGTAACTCCCTGCGTGATGGTGCTCGAAGATGCCCCAGTCTACGTAAGGCCCAACGCGCGTCCAGTGGTGGGAGTTACACCCGGCCACGGGACACGGAACCGATGGCTCAGCCGTCCAGCTTCACCAGCAGCGCGAGGACGACGATGCACGCGAACCACATCAGACCGACCACCACGGTGATGCGGTCCAGGTTGCGCTCGGCGACCGACGAGCCGCCGACGGACGACTGCATACCGCCGCCGAACATGTCGGAGAGGCCGCCGCCCTTCCCCTTGTGCATCAGCACCAGCAGCATCAGCAGCAGGCTGAAGACGATCAGGGCGATCGAGAACCCCATAACCACGGCTGGACCCTACTTCCTGGCAATTCTCGGACTACACCGACAAACGGACTTCTACGCACTGCGGGGGCACGGTGCCCGGAATCCGGGCCCCGGCCCCCGCAAGGGTACGACGGATCCGCCCTACCGCATACTCACTGGTCGCGGAAGCGCACGATCTTGACGAACTCGTCGGCGTCCAGCGCCGCGCCGCCCACCAGGGCGCCGTCCACGTCCGCCTGCGCCATGATCGCGGCGACGTTCGACGCCTTCACCGAGCCGCCGTACTGGATGCGGACCTTGTCGGCCAGCTCCTGCGTGTACAGCTCGGCCAGGCGCCCGCGGATCGCGCCGCAGACCTCCTGCGCGTCCTCGGGGGTGGCGACCTCGCCGGTGCCGATGGCCCACACCGGCTCGTACGCGATCACGATGGTCTCGGCCTGCTCGGCCGGGATGTCCTTCAGGCCGCCGTCGAGCTGCGCGAGCGTGTAGGAGACCTGGTCACCGGCCTTGCGGACGTCCAGGCCCTCGCCGACGCAGAGGATCGGGGTCAGGCCGTGCTTGAAGGCGGCCTTCACCTTGGCGTTGCAGATCTCGTCGTTCTCGCCGTGGTACTGGCGGCGCTCGGAGTGGCCGACGGCCACGTACGAGCACTTCAGCTTGGCCAGCATCGCGCCCGAGATCTCGCCGGTGTACGCGCCGGACTCGTGCGCCGAGAGGTCCTGGGCGCCGTACTTGATCTTGAGCTTGTCGCCCTCGACGAGGGTCTGGACGGAGCGCAGGTCGGTGAAGGGCGCCAGGACCGCGACCTCGACGGCGTCGTAGTCCTTGTCGGTCAGCGCGAAGGCGAGCTTCTGGACGTGGGCGATGGCCTCCAGGTGGTTGAGGTTCATCTTCCAGTTGCCCGCCATCAGCGGGGTGCGGGTGTTGCTCATGTGGGGGTCAGTCCTCCAGTGCGGCGAGGCCGGGAAGCGTCTTGCCCTCGAGGTACTCGAGGCTCGCGCCGCCGCCGGTCGAGATGTGGCCGAAAGCGTTCTCGTCGAAGCCCAGGGTCCGGACGGCCGCGGCGGAGTCGCCACCGCCGACGACCGAGAAGGCCGGGGAGTCGACGAGCGCCTGGGCGACGGCCTTGGTGCCCTGGGCGTAGTCGGGGTGCTCGAAGACGCCCATGGGGCCGTTCCAGAAGACGGTGGCCGCGTCGGCGAGCTTCGATGCGTACAGCTTGCGGGTCTCCGGACCGATGTCCAGGCCCTCCTGGTCCGCCGGGATGGCGGTGGCGGAGACCGTGGTCGGGTTCGCCGGGGCCTTGGTCTTCAGGTCCGGGAATTCGGCGGAGACCAGCACGTCGACGGGGAGCACGAACTCCACGCCCTTCTTCTCGGCGCGCGCCAGGTACTCCAGGCACGCCGGGATCTGGTCCTCCTGGAGCAGCGAGATCCCGACCTCGTGGCCCTTGGCCTTGAGGAAGGTGTACGCCATGCCGCCGCCGATCAGGATGCGGTCGGCCTTCTCCAGCAGCTGGTCGATGACGCCCAGCTTGTCGGAGACCTTGGCGCCGCCGAGGACGACGACGTACGGCCGCCTGACGTCCTCGGTGAGCTTCTTCAGGACGCCGACCTCGGTGGCGATGAGGTAACCGGCGTAGCTCGGGAGCAGCTTCGGCAGGTCGTAGACGGAGGCGTGCTTGCGGTGCACCGCGCCGAAGCCGTCGCCGACGTACACGTCCGCGAGGGCGGCGAGGCGGGCGGCGAACTCGGCGCGCTCGGCGTCGTCCTTGGAGGTCTCACCGGCGTTGAAGCGGAGGTTCTCCAGGACGGCGACCTGGCCGGCCTCCAGGCCGGAGACCGCGGAGTGGGCCTCGGAGCCGATCGTGTCGCCGGCGAAGGCCACCGGGCGGCCGAGGAGCTCGCCGAGGCGCGAGGCGGCGAACCGCAGCGTGAAGGCCGGGTCCGGGGCGCCCTTGGGGCGGCCGAGGTGGGAGGCCACGACGACCTTGGCACCGGCCTCGGTCAGCGCCTTGACGGTCGGCAGGACGGCGCGGATGCGGCCGTCGTCGGTGATGGTGGTGCCGTCCAGCGGCACGTTGAGGTCGGCGCGGACGAATACCCGCTTGCCGTCCACTCCTTGGCGGAGAAGTTCGTCGATCGTCTTCATCTGTGCTGTTACTCCGTACTCCTAGGAAGATCAACGCGAGGGAGGATCGACGCAAGCGACAGGGCCCGTACAGCGCGGCGTTGCGCTGCCCGAGCCCTGTGCTCACATCGTGATGCCTGGCCTGGTGGCTTTAGACTCTCAGAGCTGCTCGCCGACGAAGACGGTGAGGTCGACGAGTCGGTTGGAGTAGCCCCACTCGTTGTCGTACCAGCCGACGACCTTGACCTGCTTGCCCTGGACCATCGTCAGCTGCGAGTCGAAGGTGCAGGACGCCGGCCAGTTGACGATGTCCGAGGAGACGATCGGGTCCTCGGTGTACTCCAGGATGCCCTTGAGCTGCCCCTCGGCGGCCTTCTGGAAGGCGGTGTTGATCTCGTCCTTGGTGACCTCGCGGTCGAGCTCGATGACGAGGTCGGTGACCGAGCCGGTCGGGACCGGGACGCGCATGGCGATGCCGTCCAGCTTGCCCTTGAGCTGCGGGAGGACCAGCGCGGTGGCCTTGGCGGCGCCCGTGGAGGTCGGGATGATGTTCTCCGCGGCGGCGCGGGCGCGGCGCAGGTCCTTGTGCGGGAAGTCCAGGATGCGCTGGTCGTTGGTGTACGCGTGGACGGTCGTCATCATGCCCTTGACGATGCCGAAGTTCTCGTCGAGCACCTTGGCCATCGGCGCCACGCAGTTGGTGGTGCAGGAGGCGTTGGAGATGACGTGGTGGTTGGCCGCGTCGTACTTGTCCTGGTTGACACCCATGACGATGGTGATGTCCTCGTCGCTGGCCGGAGCCGAGATGAGGACCTTCTTCGCGCCGCCGGCGATGTGCTTCTCGGCGTCGGCCTTCTTCGTGAAGATGCCGGTCGACTCGATGACGATGTCGACGCCCAGCTCGCCCCACGGGATGTCGGCGGGGTTGCGCTCGGACAGCACCTTGATCGTGTGGCCGTCGACGGTGATGGTGTCGGCGGTGTGGCTGACCTCGGCCTTGAGACGACCCAGGATGGTGTCGTACTTCAGCAGGTGAGCGGTGGTCGCGGTGTCACCCAGGTCGTTGACAGCCACGATCTCGATGTCTGCACCCTGCTCCAGCAGCGCGCGGAAGTAGTTACGACCGATGCGGCCAAAGCCGTTGATGCCTACGCGGATCGTCACGAACCGATCTCCTCGTTAGGTACGCCGGGTTTCGACGCCGGCGAGTTTTATTTGGGATGTCCCCGACCGATTACGACCCTACCCCGCCTAGGGCGCGCTAGTGACATCCTGCGCATCCGTACGGCCCCGGGTCCCATACCTACCGGCGGGTACGGGATCCGGGGCCTTTCCGGGGGCTCCCGGTGGCTACGCAGGGTCAGCGGCGGAGTGCGGTGAGCGCCTTCCCGAGCAGGTCCCTGCGCTCGGCCGGGGTGGCCACGTGTTCCAGGCCGAAGCCGAGGAGCACGGTGTCGCGGGTGGTGACGGCCGCCCGGGAGTGGAACAGCGCGGGCGAGCGCGCCCAGTCGGCGCCGTTGCCCGGGCTGCCGGCCGGCGGGCCGGCGACGGTCCAGGCGCCCAGCGAGGTCTCGAAGCCCTCGCCGTCCTGCCGGGCGGAGCCGACGACGAGCTCGGTGTCGTCGACGAAGACGCCCATCCCGCCGGTGCCGGGGTCGGTGACGTAGGAGAGGGAGAGCTCGACTTTCTTGCCCGCGTACGCGCTCAGGTCGACGGCGGCCTGGCGCCAGCCGTTGGAGGAGCCGGTGAAGGCGTGCCAGGCGCCGGTGGTGCCGGTGGCGGTGCAGCCGTCGGCTCCGACGGTGAGGTAGCGCGCGAGGAAGGGGTGGCCGGCGACGTAGAAGCCCTCGCCGCAGTCGGTCGGGACGGTGGTGGAGGTGTTGCCGTTGGCGTCGGGCAGGGTGGTCCAGTCGTCCGCCCCGGCGGTGTGGGCCTCGACGATGACGTTGTCGTAGCCGGGCTCGGTGTCGTGGCTGAGGGCGAAGCGGAGGGTGGGCTTCGACGCGGCCTCGACACCGGTGAGGTCGATGGTGCGGGTGAGCCGCGCCCAGGTGTCGTCGGCGTGCCGGACGGCCGCGAAGGAGGTGCCCTCGGACGGTTCGAAGGGGGTGCGCAGGCCGGGGTAGTCGCCGGCGGCGGCGCTGCGGAACTGCGGGAACCGGTCCGGCGGAAGGGTGTCGGAGGTGACGGTGTAGGCGCCGGCGTGGTCGAGGGGGTTGCCCGCGACCGGGCCGAGCGCCGCCTTCGTACCGGCGAAGGGGCCGGTGCCGGCGAAGCGCGTCGGGTCCTTCAGTCCGGCGCGGTGGTACGCGCCGAGGTAGTACTGCGCGAAGTCGTCGGAGTCGGCGCGGCCGATGTCGACCAGGCCGCCCGCCTGCTCGCCGGCGTTGACGAGCTTGCCGCCCTCGTTGAGGTAGTCGCGCACGGCGAGCATGGTGGGCCCGGAGGGCGCGTTCGCGCCGGTGTACCAGACGACCGTCCCGAAGTGGCCCAGCACGCCGAGCGGATGCGGGGTGCCCTGGACGGCGACGTCCCAGACGGCGGCGCGGCGGCCGCTGTCCCGTACGGCCCGGGTGTACGCGGCCGCGTGCTGCGCGGGCGCGCCGGTGCCGCCCTCGTCGGCGAGGACCAGCACGTCACCGCGCGGGCGGGCGGCGATGGTGTACGTGAAGGGGGTCGAGGAGACGCGCTCGCCGTCGCGAGTGCGGCCGGTGAACCAGACCTCGACCGTGTCGCCCGGTTCGCCGTCCTGGACCTCGGCGCGGTACTCGTCGTAGTAGAGGTTGTCCTCGCCGCCGTACGTCTCGCCGCCCTCCCAGGCTTCGAGGCGCTGGTCGTGTGTGCGGCCGCCGTTGACGCGGTACTTGAGCTCCTTGTCGCGCAGGGACCTGCGGGCGGTGACGGAGACCTCCTGGTCGGCGCCGTCGTACGCGTACGAGGTGGTGAAGGTGTCGGGGACGAAGGGGGGCGCGTCGGCGCCGGTCGGGGAGACGGGGTCGTCGGGGCGGGCGGCGGACTCGGCGACGGCGAGCGCGAACGGGATGTTCTTGGCGAACTCCTGCTGGATCAGCTTCTCGTCGTCGGGGAAGGTGAAGACGGAGGCGCAGTCGGCCGGCTCCCAGGCGTCGTTCGGGTCGACGCGGGAGGCGGTGGCGCAGGTCGACATCTCCGGGGTGAACATCTGCATGCCGTTGACGTTGGCCGCGTGGCCGTCGGCCTCGCCGTTGGTGGTGTAGAGCTCGGAGGAGACCTGCGGGCGGTAGCCGGGGATCGCGGGCTGGGCGGGGGTGCCGGCCAGCGCCTTGAGGGGGACGTCGTCGGGGGTGTCGGTGGCGACCTGCCAGCCGACGCCGTAGAGGATCAGCTGGGCGGCGGAGTGGTAGTTGATGCCGTACTGGAAGCCGATCCGCTTCTGGAAGGCGTCGAGCGCCTTCGTCTCGGGCTCCGACATGGGGCCGGGGCCGCGGTAGGTCTCGTCGGCGGGGTCGGGGGACGAGCCCTCGTCGTCGTATCCCCACTTGTAGGAGAAGTTGCGGTTGAGGTCGACGCCGTCGCCGGGGGTGATCCGGCCGTCGCCGTTGTTGTCGCGCAGGTTCTTGCGCCACTGGCGGTTGGCGGGGTCGGCGTGCGTGAAGTCGTAGCCGTCGGGGTTGGCGGAGAGGACGAACCACAGCTCGGTGGTGTCGACGATCCGCGTGATGCGGGGGTCCTTGCCGTATCCGGCGAGGTAGTGGTGGAGCAGCCGCCGGTTCATCTCGGGGGTGATCCACTCGCGGGCGTGCTGGTTGGAGAGGTAGAGGGTGGCGGGCTTGGAGCCGTCCTTGGACTTCTGGGCGGCCTTGGTGAGCTTGAGGGCGAGGATGTCCTGGCCTTTGACGGTCTTGCCGAGGGAGACGACCTTGGTGAGGGCGGGGTGGGCGCGGGCGGTCGCAAGGATCTCCGCCTTGAGCCCGTTCTCTCCGCCGTACGGGCGGAACACGCCGTCCCCGGCGGCCGCGAGGCGCTTCTCGGCGGTGTCGGGGACGGTGTGCTCGGTGAGGTCGACGCCCTTGTCGCGCAGGCTCTTCGCCTGGGGCCCGGTGAGGTACAACTCGATGGTGGCGGCGCCCTTTTCGGGGATGCGCTCGCTCAGCTCATGGCCGTCGGCACCGGCTTCGAGGAGGAGCTGCACCTGGTCCTTGCCGACCTTCGCGTGCCAGACGGACAGGCGGTCGCCGTCCGTGCCGTCCTTCTGTTCCGCTCCGGCGACGGGTCCCGCCGCCAGCCCGGCGATCAGCAGTGAAGCCGCGGCGAGGATCGCTCTCGCTCTGCGTCTCATAAGCCCCCCTTGCTGTTGTCTGCCACGAAAGTGAACAGGCGCCAGGCTTCTGGGACATCATGATCATGTCAATACCGCCTCGGGCGCCGTGACCGAACCCGGCGCGGGGCGGCGTAGGGCCGGAAAACGCCGCTGCCGGCGCCCCGGGGAGGGGGCGCCGGCAGCGATGGTCGCGGGGGCTCAGCCGACCAGGCCGTCGGCCATCTCCTCCGTCAGGCTGGACTCCGTACCCGGAATGCCCAGGTCCTGCGCCCGCTTGTCGGCCATCGCCAGGAGGCGGCGGATCCGGCCGGCGACCGCGTCCTTGGTCAGCGGCGGGTCGGCGAGGGCGCCCAGCTCCTCCAGCGAGGCCTGCTTGTGCTCCATGCGCAGCCGCCCGGCCGCCGCGAGGTGCTCGGGCACCTCCTCGCCGAGGATCTCCAGGGCGCGCTGCACCCGGGCGCCGGCGGCGACGGCCGCGCGCGCCGAGCGGCGCAGGTTGGCGTCGTCGAAGTTGGCCAGGCGGTTGGCGGTGGCGCGGACCTCGCGGCGCATCCGCCGCTCCTCCCAGGCCAGCACCGAGTCGTGCGCCCCGAGCCGGGTCAGCAGCGCGCCGATGGCGTCTCCGTCGCGTACGACCACGCGGTCCACGCCGCGCACCTCGCGGGCCTTGGCGGGGATCGAGAGCCGGCGGGCGGCGCCGACCAGCGCGAGCGCGGCCTCCGGGCCGGGGCAGGTGACCTCCAGCGACGAGGAGCGGCCCGGCTCGGTCAGCGAGCCGTGCGCCAGGAACGCGCCGCGCCAGGCGGCCTCGGCGTCACAGGTGGCGCCGGAGACGACCTGCGGCGGCAGGCCCCGGATGGGCCGGCCCCGGCCGTCCACCAGCCCCGTCTGCCGCGCCAGCTGATCGCCGCCGGCCACCACGCGCACCACGAAGCGCGAGCCGCGCCGCAGACCGCCGGGTGCCATCACGATCAACTCGGAGTTGTGGCCGAAGATCTCCGCGATGTCCCGCTTCAGACGGCGGGCCGCCATCGCCGTGTCCAGCTCCGCCTCGATCACGATCCGCCCGCTGACCAGGTGCAGTCCGCCGGCGAACCGCAGGATCGACGAGACCTCCGCCTTTCTGCAGCAGGTCCGGGTGACGGGAAGCCGGGAGATTTCGTCCTTCACCGCTGCCGTCATCGCCATGGGCCGATCCTTCCATGCATCCGAAAAATACGGTCGTACGCGGCGGCCAACAGCTCCGGGTCGTGCTTCGGCAAGCCGTCCTTCCTGGCCACCGGGGCCAGCTCGACCGCGGCACCGAGCCGCTGGGCGGCATCTGCGAGGGACTCGCGGTCGGGTACGGCGGCCTCGTCGGCCAGCACCACGTCCAGGGCGAGTTTAGGGGCGTGTCGTCCCAAAACCTCCAAATGACGCTGCGGGGAGAAGCCCTCGGTTTCACCGGGCTGCGGCGCCAGGTTCAACGACAGCACCCGGCGGGCCTTCGTCTCGATCAGTGCGTCCAGCAGCTCGGGCACCAGCAGGTGCGGTATCACCGACGAGAACCAGGAGCCGGGACCGAGGACCACCCAGTCCGCGTCGAGCACGGCCGCGACCGCCTCGGGCACGGCCGGCGGGTCGTTCGGCACGAGGTGCACCGACTGGACCTCGCCGGGCGTGAGCGCCACCGTCGCCTGCCCGCGCACCAGGTCGACGTCGTCCGGGCGCTCGGGGTCATGGCCCTTCACCAGCGCCTGGAGCTCCAGCGGCACGGCCGACATGGGCAGCACCCGGCCGTGCGCGCCGAGCAGCCTGCCGACCAGGTCCAGGGCCTGGACGTGGTCGCCGAGCTGCTCCCACAGGGCGACGATCAGCAGATTGCCGACCGCGTGCTCGTGCAGCTCGCCCTGCGACTGGAAGCGGTGCTGGATGACCCTGGCCCACGTCTGGCCCCAGTCGTCGTCGCCGCACAGCGCCGCCAGGGCCTTGCGCAGGTCCCCGGGCGGCAGCACGCCGAGCTCCTCGCGGAGCCGGCCGCTGGAGCCGCCGTCGTCGGCGACCGTGACCACGGCGGTCAGGTCGCCGGTGATGCGGCGCAGCGCGGCGAGGGACGCGGACAGGCCCATGCCGCCGCCGAGGGCGACGACCTTGGGCTGCGCTCCGCGTCGGCGGAGCGTACGAGCGGACAGGGTGCTCGTACGCCGGCGGTACGGTTTCACTCGCGCCCCATGTCCCGGTGGACGACGACGGTCTCGACACCCTCGGAGGCGAGGCGGGCGGCGAGCTTCTCGGACATGGCGACGGAGCGGTGCTTCCCGCCGGTGCAGCCGACGGCGATGGTGACGTACCGCTTGCCCTCGCGGCGGTAGCCGGTGGAGATCAGCTGGAGCAGCTCGGTGTACCGGTCCAGGAACTCCTTGGCGCCCGGCTGGTTGAAGACGTACCCGGAGACCTCTTCGTTGAGGCCGGTGTACGGGCGCAGCTCCGGCACCCAGTGCGGGTTGGGCAGGAAGCGGCAGTCCACCACGAGGTCGGCGTCGACGGGCAGGCCGTACTTGTAGCCGAAGGACATGACCGTGGCGCGCAGCTCCGGCTCCTCGTCGCCGGCGAACTGAGCGTCCATCTTGGCGCGCAGCTCGTGGACGTTGAGGCTGGAGGTGTCGATCACCAGGTCGGCGTCGCCGCGCAGCTCGCGCAGCAGGTCGCGCTCGGCGGCGATGCCGTCGACGATCCGGCCGTCGCCCTGGAGCGGGTGCGGGCGGCGCACCGACTCGAAGCGGCGGACCAGGGCCTCGTCGGACGACTCCAGGAAGACGATGCGGCGCGTGACCTGCTTGGCGTCGAGGTCGGCGAGGGACTCGCGCAGGCTCTCGAAGAACTGGCGGCCGCGTACGTCGACGACGGCGGCGATCCGCGCGACATTGCCCTGGGAGCGGGCGCCGAGCTCCACCATGGTGGGGATCAGCGCCGGCGGCAGGTTGTCCACGACGAACCAGCCGAGGTCCTCCAGACACTTGGCGGCGGTGCTGCGCCCGGCGCCGGACATACCGGAGATGATCACCAGCTCGGGGATGGCCGCCTCGGCGGCCTCACCGGGCTCCATCGTCGTGCCCGTACTCACGTGTGCTGCTCCGTCTTCTCGCTCTGCCGCCGGTCCGGTCGCCGGTTCGGCTGCCCGTCCGGTCGCCGGTTCGGTCGCCGGTTCGGTCGCCGGTTCGGCTGCCAGTGGCTCGTGCTCAGTCATCTCTGCTTCCCCCGTCCTGTGCGGTTCCCCTGCCGTCGTCTTCAATGATCTCTCCTGTCGCCGTGTTCACGGCGGGAGCGGCCGGAGCGGCCTGGGCGAGGGCGACGGCCACGGCTTCGGCGGTCTTCCGGCCGAGGCCCGGTACCTCGCAGATCTGCTCGATTGTCGCCTGCCGCAGCCGCTTCACCGAGCCGAAATGCTTGATCAGTGCCTGCTTGCGGGTGTCGCCGAGACCGGGGACGTCGTCCAGCGGGCTGGTCCTGATCCGCTTGGAGCGCTTGGAGCGCTGGTAGCGGATGGCGAAGTCGTGCGCCGTGTCCCGGACCCGCTGGAGGAGATACAGCCCCTCACTGCTCCGGGGCAGGACCACCGGGTCCTCCTCGTCTGGCAGCCACACCTCCTCCAGGCGCTTGGCGAGGCCGCAGACGGCGACGTCGTCGATGCCGAGCTCGTCGAGGGCACGCCGGGCGGCCGCGACCTGCGGGCGGCCGCCGTCGACGACGACGAGCTGGGGCGGGTAGGCGAACTTCTTCGGCCGGCCGGTCTCGTCGGCGAGACCGAGGGCGACCGGCCCCTCGCCGGGCGCGGGCGCGGTACCGGAGGCCGGGGCCTCGCCGGGGGCGGTACCGGGGGCCTCGCCGGGCGCGGGGGCCTCGCCGGGCGCGGGGGCCTCGCCGGGGGCGGGGACCGTGCCGGGGACGGCGCCGGCGGCGGTTCCGTCGGCGTGGTCGGCGGCACGGTCGCGGCCGGCGGCGCCGTCGGGCTCCTCCACCGCCCACTCGCCGGTCCGCTCGCGCTCCGCGAGGTACCGCTTGAAGCGGCGGCTGATCACCTCGTGCATCGAGCGGACGTCGTCCTGCCCCTCGAAGCCCCTGATCTGGAAGCGGCGGTACTCGCTCTTGCGGGGCAGGCCGTCCTCGAAGACGACCATGGACGCGACGACGTCCTCGCCCTGGAGGTGCGAGATGTCGAAGCACTCGATGCGCAGGGGCGCCGTCTCCAGGCCCAGGGCCTCGGCGATCTCCTCCAGGGCGCGGGAGCGCGTGGTGAGGTCGCTGGCGCGCTTGGTCTTGTGCAGGACGAGGGCCTGCTGGGCGTTGCGGCCGACCGTCTCCATCAGCGCCTTCTTGTCGCCGCGCTGCGGGATGCGCAGGGAGACGTTCGACCCGCGGCGGCCGCTGAGCCACTGCGTGACGGCCTCGGCGTCCTCCGGGAGCGCGGGGACGAGGACCTCCTTGGGCACGGCGTCGCCGCTCTCGTCCCCGTACAGCTGCTGGAGCGCGTGCTCGACCAGGCCCGCCGTGTCGACCGCCTCCACCTTGTCGGTGACCCAGCCGCGCTGGCCGCGGACCCGGCCGCCGCGGACGTGGAAGATCTGGACGGCGGCTTCCAGCTCGTCCTCGGCGACGGCGATCAGGTCGGCGTCGGTGGCGTCGGCGAGGACGACGGCGCTCTTCTCCATGGCCCGCTTCAGGGCCTCTATGTCGTCGCGCAGGCGGGCGGCCCGCTCGTACTCCATGTCCTCGGCCGCCGCCATCATGTCCTTCTCCAGGCGGCGGATGTACGTGCCGGTGCGGCCGGCCATGAAGTCGCAGAACTCCTCGGCCAGCTCCCGGTGTTCCTCGGGGTCCACCCGGCCCACGCAGGGCGCCGAGCACTTGCCGATGTAGCCGAGGAGGCAGGGGCGGCCGGTGCGCTCGGCGTTCTTGAACACCCCGGCGGAGCAGGTCCGCACCGGGAAGACCCGCAGCAGCAGGTCGACGGTGTCGCGGATGGCCCAGGCGTGGCTGTAGGGGCCGAAGTAGCGCACGCCCTTCTTCTTCTGGCCGCGCATGACCTGCACGCGGGGGAAGTCCTCGTTGAGGGTGACGGCGAGGTAGGGGTAGCTCTTGTCGTCCCGGTACTTGACGTTGAACCTCGGGTCGAACTCCTTGATCCAGGAGTACTCCAGCTGGAGCGCCTCGACCTCCGTCGACACCACCGTCCACTCCACGGAGGCGGCCGTGGTGACCATGGTGCGGGTGCGCGGGTGCAGGCCCGCCAGGTCCTGGAAGTAGTTGGCGAGCCGCTGGCGCAGGGACTTCGCCTTCCCGACGTAGATCACCCGGCGGTGATCGTCGCGGAATTTGTAGACCCCCGGCGAGTCGGGGATCTGTCCCGGCTTGGGGCGGTAGCTGGAGGGGTCTGCCATGCCTCACACCCTACTGGCGCCCACTGACAGTCCGGCCGGCGTAACGCCCGTGGGGCGACTGCCGCGTTACGCTTCGGGACCCGCGACCAGCTTGCCGTCGGTGACCTTGACCGGGACCTCCGGCAGCGCGGCGGTCGCCGGGCCCTTGATCGCCTTGCCCGTGGTGACGTCGAAGCGGCTGCCGTGGCAGGGGCAGTTCCCCTCGATGCCCTCGACCTTGTCGAAGACGCAACCCGCGTGGGTGCACTGCGCGCTGAACGCCTTGTACCGGCCCTTGGCCGGGCAGCTCACGACCAGGCGCTGCTCGCGGTAGAGCTTGGCACCACCGACGGGCACCTCGTCGGCCGCGCCGAGGTCGACCGGGGCGGTGGGGGTGGGGTTCTGGGCGTGGCCGAGCTTGGAGTCGGTGGAGCAGGCGGCGGCGCCCAGCCCGGCGGCCCCGGCGAGGGCGGCACCTTTCAGCACGGTGCGGCGGGCTGCGGGCTGGCCGGACATGGGCGCTCCACGGGTCTCACGGCGGAAGGGGGACGTCGGCGGCGGGACCACCCGGTACGGGGACCAGCGGTACGCGCCGACGCGGTACGGGCGGACCGGCACGGTCCGACTCGGTACGGATCCGACGATACCCGCGTAGATGTGCGGCCCTTCCGCGGGGGCTGTCCCGGCCCTCGGCGATGGGTTACGTTCGGGCTCGTGATCGTCGTCGCCGGAGAGTCCCTGATCGACCTGGTCCCGGAGCCCGGTGCCGAGGGCGCCGGGCCGCTCGCGCCGCTCGTGCCCCGGCGGGGCGGGGGCCCGTACAACACCGCGGTGGCGCTGGGGCGGCTGGGCGCGGACGTCGCCTTCTGCTCCCGGATCTCCACCGACGCCTTCGGGGAGACGCTGCTGGAGGGCCTGCGGGCCGCGGGCGTCGCCACCGGCCTCGTACAGCGCGGTCCCGAGCCGACGACGCTGGCGGTGGCGTCGCTGGGGGCGGACGGGTCGGCGCGGTACGGGTTCTACGCGCAGGGCACGGCCGACCGGCTGTTCGCGCTGCCGGAGCGGCTTCCGGAGGGCGTGCGGGCGGTCTCCTTCGGGACGTGCTCGCTGGCGCTGGAGCCGGGCGCGAGCGCGTACGAGGCGCTGCTGCGGCGGGAGGCCGGGCGCGGGGTGCTCACGCTGCTGGACCCGAACGTCCGGCCGGGTCTGATCCCGGACGCGGAGGCCTACCGGGCGCGGTTCGCGGGGTGGTTGCCGTACGTGTCGGTGCTGAAGCTCTCCGAGGAGGACGCCCGGTGGCTGGGCGGTTCGCCGGAGGAGTGGCTGGCGAAGGGCCCGTCGGCGGTGGTGCTGACGCGGGGTGCTTCGGGGCTGTCGCTCCACACCCGTGACCTGGACGTCTCGGTGCCGGCGGTCCCGGTGGCGGTCGCCGACACGATCGGCGCGGGCGACACGGTGAACGCGGCGTTGCTGCACGGCCTGGCGGGCCGGGCCCGGGACACCGAGGGCGCCCTGGACGCCAGGAGCTGCGCCCTGGACGGCTTGGCCGCCTTGGACGCCGACGGCTGGCGGGACCTGCTGGCCTTCGCGTCCCGTGCGGCGGCCGTCACCTGCTCCCGCCCGGGCGCGGAGCCGCCGTACGCGGCGGAGCTGGCGCCGTAGGGAAACCGGCGCCGCCCGGTGCCCTTCCCGTTGGGGAGGGGCACCGGGCGGCGCGGCCTGCGGCGGGGCGTCAGGAGGTGGTGCGGCTGCGGGGCGACGTCGTCTTCTTCGCCGGGGTCGTGCGGGCCGTGGCCGTCTTGCGGCGGGGCGCACCGTCCGCCGCCGCGACCGTCTTCTTCGAGGCGCGCTTGCGTGCCGCCGGGACCGACGGGACCGCGTCGCTGATGCGCTCCGGGTCGAGGATGTCCCGCAGGAACTTGCCGGTGTGGCTGGCCGGGACGCCCGCGACCTGCTCGGGCGTGCCCTCGGCGACGACCAGGCCGCCGCCGCTGCCGCCTTCGGGGCCCATGTCGACGACCCAGTCGGCGGTCTTGATGACATCGAGGTTGTGCTCGATGACGATCACGCTGTTGCCCTTGTCGACCAGGTTCGACAGGACCTTGATCAGCTTCGAGATGTCCTCGAAGTGCAGACCGGTGGTCGGCTCGTCCAGGACGTACACCGTGCGCCCGGTGGACCGCTTCTGCAGCTCGGAGGCGAGCTTGACGCGCTGCGCCTCACCGCCGGAGAGCGTCGGCGCCGACTGGCCCAGCCGTACGTACCCGAGACCGACCTCGGTCAGGGTGCGCAGGTGGCGGGCGATCGTGGGGACGGCCTCGAAGAAGTCGAGGGCCTCCTCGATCGGCATGTCCAGCACCTCGGCGATGGACTTGCCCTTGTAGTGCACCTCCAGGGTCTCCCGGTTGTAGCGCGCCCCGTGGCAGACCTCGCACGGGACGTACACGTCCGGCAGGAAGTTCATCTCGATCTTGATGGTGCCGTCACCGGAGCAGTTCTCGCAGCGGCCGCCCTTGACGTTGAAGGAGAAGCGCCCGGGCAGGTACCCCCGGACCTTCGCCTCCATCGTCTCGGCGAAGAGCTTGCGGACGTGGTCGAAGACACCGGTGTACGTCGCCGGGTTCGACCGCGGGGTGCGGCCGATGGGCGACTGGTCGACGTGGACGACCTTGTCGACGAGGTCGTCGCCGTCCACGCGCGTGTGCCGTCCCGGCACCGACTTGGCGCCGTTCAGCTCGCGCGCGAGGTGGGTGTAGAGGATGTCGTTGACCAGGGTCGACTTGCCGGAGCCGGAGACGCCGGTGACCGCCGTGAGCACGCCGAGCGGGAAGGAGACGTCGATGTCCCGCAGGTTGTTCTCGCGGGCGCCGTGCACGGTGAGCCGGCGGGACGGGTCCACGGGCCGCCGGACGTCGGGGGTCGGGATGGACCGCTTCCCGGACAGGTACTGCCCCGTCATCGACTCCTTGTTGGCCAGCAGCTGCTTCAGCGGGCCGGAGTGGACGACCTTGCCGCCGTGCTCGCCGGCGCCGGGGCCGATGTCGACGACCCAGTCGGCGACCTTGATGGTGTCCTCGTCGTGCTCGACGACGATGAGGGTGTTGCCCATGTCGCGCAGGCGCACGAGCGTCTCGATGAGCCGGTGGTTGTCGCGCTGGTGGAGACCGATGGACGGCTCGTCGAGCACGTACAGCACACCCACCAGGCCGGAGCCGATCTGGGTGGCGAGCCGGATGCGCTGGGCCTCGCCGCCGGAGAGGGTGCCGGCCGCGCGGTTCAGCGAGAGGTAGTCCAGGCCCACGTCCACGAGGAAGCGGAGCCGTTCGTTGACCTCCTTGAGCACGCGCTCGGCGATCTTCTTGTCGCGGTCGTTCAGCGTGAGGCGGCCGAGGAAGTCGGCGCACTCGCTGATGGACATCGCCGAGACCTCGGCGATGGACTTCTCCATCACCGTGACCGCGAGGACGATCGGCTTGAGGCGCGTGCCCTCACACGTGGGGCAGGGCACCTCGCGCATGTACCCCTCGAAGCGCTCGCGGCTGGAGTCGCTCTCGGCCTCGCTGTGCCGCCGCTTGACGAAGGAGACGGCGCCTTCGAAGGCGGGGGTGGTGTACGCCCGCTCCCTGCCGTACCGGTTGCGGTAGCGGACCTCGACCTGGGTCTTGTGCCCGTACAGCAGGGCCTTCTTGGCGCGGGCGGGCAGCCCGGCCCAGGGGATGTCGGTACGGAAGCCGAGCGCGTCGGCGAGCCCGCCGATCAGGCGGCCGAAGTACTCCTTGGTGTGGCCGTGCGACCAGGGGTGGATGGCGCCCTCGTCGAGGGAGCGCTCCTCGTCGGGGACGACGAGCTCGGGGTCGACCTCCATGCGCGTGCCGATGCCGGTGCACTCGGGGCAGGCGCCGAAGGGCGAGTTGAAGGAGAAGGAGCGGGGCTCCAGCTCCTCGAAGGAGAGGTCGTCGTACGGGCAGTACAGGTGCTCGGAGTACATCCGCTCGCGCTCGGGGTCGTGCTCGGGGAGGTCGACGAAGTCGAGCACGACCATGCCGCCGGACAGGCCGAGCGCGGTCTCCACGGAGTCGGTGAGCCGGCGCTTGGCGCTGTCCTTCACCGTCAGGCGGTCGACGACCACCTCGATGGTGTGCTTCTCCTGCTTCTTCAGCGTGGGCGGCTCGGCGAGCTGGATGGTCTGCCCGTCCACCCGGGCCCGGCTGTAGCCCTTGGTCTGGAGGTCGGCGAAGAGGTCGACGAACTCGCCCTTGCGCTCGCGCACCAGCGGCGAGAGCACCTGGAAGCGGCTGCCCTCGGGCAGCTCCAGGACCTTGTCGACGATCGCCTGCGGTGACTGGCGCGAGATCGGGCGGCGGCACTCCGGGCAGTGCGGCTTGCCGATGCGCGCGAAGAGCAGGCGCAGGTAGTCGTAGACCTCGGTGATGGTGCCGACCGTGGAGCGCGGGTTGCGCGAGGTCGACTTCTGGTCGATCGAGACGGCCGGGGAGAGGCCCTCGATGAAGTCGACGTCCGGCTTGTCCATCTGGCCGAGGAACTGCCGGGCGTAGGAGGAGAGCGACTCGACGTACCGGCGCTGCCCCTCGGCGAAGATCGTGTCGAACGCGAGGGAGGACTTGCCCGACCCCGAGAGCCCGGTGAAGACGATGAGGGAGTCGCGCGGGAGGTCGAGCGAGACGTTCTTCAGATTGTGCTCGCGCGCGCCACGGACGATGAGACGGTCGGCCACGCCGGTCCGCACCTTTCTTGAGAGAAGCGGGGGCACAGCCCCCGTCCCAGACTGTTCAAGCCTACGGGGGGCCGCCAAACGGATGAGTGCCTGACTTTCAAGGATGCCTCCACCGAGCGTATAGCACGCGCATTCGATTTCCGGCCTTGCTCGGCCACCTTCACCCGATCGTGTGGCGGCGCTAGGGTCGGCGACATGATCGATCACGTGCATGACCTGGCCTCTGTACGCGAGGCGACCGACCGGCTGCTCACCGCGGCCGCCAAACTGGACGACGCGGCGGTCGCCGCGCCCTCCCGCCTGCCGGGCTGGACCCGGGGCCACGTACTGGCCCACCTCTCACGTAACGCGGACGCCCTCGTGAATGTTCTCCAGGGCCGCCCGATGTACGAGAGCGCCGAGGCCCGCGACGCCGACATCGAGCGCGACGCCCCCCGCCCGCTCGCCGCCCAGCTCGACGACGTCCGCGAGAGCGCCGCGCGCTTCCAGGCCCAGGGCGAGGTCCCGGCCGACTGGGACCGGACGGTCGAGCTCCGCAACGGCGTGACGGACCGGGCCGTCCGGGTGCCCTTCCGCCGCCTCGTCGAGGTCGAGCTGCACCATGTCGACCTGGGCATCGGCTACGAGCTGGAGGACCTTCCGGCGGAGTTCACGGAGCGGGAGATCGACTTCCTCGCCGACCGGTTCTCCGGCAACGCGACGGTGCCGCCCACCCGGCTGCTGGCCGGCGGCCGGGAGTGGCGCACCGGCGGCGAGGAGGGCACCGAGGTGACCGTCTCCGGCACGGCGGCCGACCTGCTGGGCTGGCTCGCCGGCCGCCGCGACGGCGCGGGCCTGGAAGTGCGGGGTGGCACCCTTCCGGCGCTGCCGCCGCTATAGCCTGGGGGCATGACGTACAGCGGAGCGGTCAAGGTCGGCGGGCCCGCGGATGTGCACGAGCTCACGGACCTGATCATCTCGAAGGTCGCCGTCGGCCCGATGGACAACAACTCCTACCTGCTGCGCTGCCGGACCACCGGCGAACAGCTGCTGGTCGACGCGGCGAACGAGCCGCGGACGCTGCTCCGGCTGATCGGTGACGACGGCATCACCGCCGTCGTCACCACCCACCGCCACCACGACCACTGGCAGGCGCTCGCCGACGTCGTGGCGGCCACCGGGGCCCGGACGTACGCCGGGCGGTACGACGCCGAGGGCATCGACGTGCCCACGGACGTGCCGGTCGAGGACGGGGAGACGATCCGCGTCGGACGGGTCGAGCTCACCGCGCGGCGGATGGTCGGGCACACGCCCGGCTCGATCGTGCTGATCTACGACGACCCGCACGGCCATCCGCACGTCTTCACCGGTGACTGCCTCTTCCCGGGCGGTGTCGGCAACACGCACAAGGACCCCGACGCCTTCGCCAGCCTGATCCTGGACGTGGAGACGAAGCTGTTCGACGTCCTGCCGGACGAGACCTGGATCTACCCGGGGCACGGCAAGGACACCACGCTGGGTGACGAGCGCCCCCATCTGCCGGAGTGGCGCGAGCGCGGCTGGTAGCCGCCCCGGCCCCGCTCCCGGCGGGGCCGTGCGCGCGGTGTGCTTCCACGCGCCCCGTGACGGGCCGTAACCCTGGTCTGCGCGGGGTGGTTGGCGCGGCATGCGCCAGAGTCACACCACACCCACTCCGCCCGCAGACCCGTCAACGGACCCGTCGACGGACCCCTCCACGCAGCCCTCCATGAGACGGCTCGCCGTCGCCGCCCTCGCCGGGACGGCGGTCGAGTTCTACGACTTCTTCGTCTACGGGACCGCCGCCGCGCTCGTCCTGGGGCCGCTGTTCTTCCCCACCTTCTCGCCGGTGGCCGGGACGCTGGCGGCGTTCGGCACGTTCGCGATCGGTTTCCTCTCCCGCCCGCTCGGTTCTGTGCTGTTCGGACACATCGGTGACCGTTACGGGCGGCGGCCGGTGATGCTCGGCTCCCTGCTGCTGACGGGCGCGGCGACGGTCGCCGTCGGCTGCGTACCGTCGTACGCGACGCTCGGCGTGGCCGCTCCCGTCCTGCTGCTCGTGCTGCGGTTCCTGCAGGGGCTCGGGCTCGGCGGGGAGTGGGGCGGGGCGGTGCTGCTGACGGTGGAGCACGCGCCGGAGCGGCAGCGGGGGCTGTGGGCGAGCTTTCCGCAGGTGGGACCCGCGGTGGGGTTCCTGCTGGCGAACGGGGTGATCCTCGGGCTGTCGGCCGGGCTGAGCGACGCCCAGTTCCGGGAGTGGGGCTGGCGGGTGCCGTTCTGGGCGGCCGGGGTGCTGGCGGCCGGCGGGCTGCTGCTGCGCAGGTCGCTGCGGGAGACGCCGCAGTTCGAGGAGCTGGCCGCGACGGGGGCGCGGGCGAACGCCCCTCTGGTGGAGGTGGCGCGCGGGCACTGGCGGCTGGTGCTGCTGACGGCCGGGGCTCTCGCGGTCGGGTACGCCGTCTTCTACGCGGTCTCCACCTGGGCGCTGGCGTACGGCACGGAGCGGCTCGGCGTGAGCCGTACGGTGATGCTGGTCTGCATCATGGCGGCGGTGGCCGTCAAGGGCGTGGCGACGCCGTTCGCCGCGATGCTGGGGGACCGCTTCGGGCGGCGGCCGATGTGCCTGGCGGGCTGCGCGGCGTCGGCGCTGTGGATGTTCCCGATGGTGGGGCTGCTCCACACCGCCCAGCCGTTGCTGATGTTCGTGGGGTTCACGGGGGCGCTGCTGGCCTTCATCACGACGTTCGCCGTGGTGGCGGCGTACCTGCCGGAGCTGTACGAGCCGAGGGTGCGGTGCACCGGTGCGGCGGTCGGCTACAACCTGGCGGGGGTGGTGGGCGGTGCGCTCACGCCGATCGTGGCGACGGCCGCGGCGGGTGGCGCCGCCGGGCCGCCATGGGGTGTGGCGGCGTACTTGACCGGCATCGCGCTGCTGAGCTTCGGCTGCTTCGCGCTGCTGCCGGAGACACGCCCCAGGCCGGTGGTGGGGCCGGCCGGGGACCCGGTCGGGAAGTCGGCGGCGGCGTAACGGGCCGGCCGGCGCGGAGCTCGGTCAGCGCAGGTCCTGCTCGTCGAGCAGGTCGCAGTCGGTGAAGCGGGGCGGGCGGGTGCACAGCTCGGCGAGCCTCTGTGCCAGCTGGGTGGTGTCCGGGTCGTCGTTGCTGCGCAGGGCTTCGTCGTACGAGGAGAAGCCGACGACCGCGAGGTAGCGGTTCGGGTTGTCCCGGTCACGCAGCAGGAGGCGGCTGACCGGGCCGTAGCTCTTGTCGGCCAGTGCCGCGCGGCGCTCCTCGAGCAGCGCCTCCAGGTCGTCGATGCGCTCGGTCTCGAAGTCGATGATCTGCGTGAACTTCATGGCTCTCTCCACGGCGGGGCGGCCCCCGGGGCGGGTCCGTTCACCGTCCAGACAAGCACCGGCCGGTCGGGTCGCCATGCGAGCCCGTACCGGCCGGCTGAGCCTGTGCCCTGTGTCTCCTTCGGCCGTGCGCGTGCGCGTGCCGGGTCGTCAGGCCTCGACGCTGTCCTTGTCCTCGGCGGCCGCCTCGCGCTCCTCGCGCTCGGCCTGCTTCTTCGAGGCGATCAGGCTGGTGATCGTGGTGATGACCAGCACGCCGCAGATGACGGCCAGCGAGACCGGGATCGAGATCTCCGGGACGTGCACCCCCGACTCGTGCATGGCGTGGAGCACCAGCTTCACGCCGATGAAGCCGAGGATCACCGACAGGCCGTAGCTGAGGTGGACCAGCTTCTTCAGCAGGCCGCCGATGAGGAAGTACAGCTGCCGCAGACCCATCAGGGCGAACGCGTTGGCCGTGAAGACGATGTACGGGTCCTGGGTCAGGCCGAAGATCGCGGGGATGGAGTCCAGCGCGAACAGCACGTCCGTGGTGCCGATGGCGAGCATGACCACCATCAGCGGGGTCAGGACGCGCTTGCCGTTGTTGCGGATGAAGAGCTTGGTGCCGTGGTACCGGTCGGCGACGCCGAAGCGGTTCTCGATGGACTTCAGGAGGCGGTTCTCCTCGAACTCCTCCTCCGGCTCGTCGGCCCGCGCCTCCTGGATGAGCTTCCAGGCGGTGTAGATCAGGAACGCGCCGAAGATGTAGAAGACCCACGAGAAGCTGGCGATGATCGCGGCGCCGGCGGCGATGAATATCGCGCGCAGCACCAGGGCGATCAGTACACCGATGAGCAGCACGCGCTGCTGGAGGTGGGACGGCACCGAGAACTTCGCCATGATCAGGACGAAGACGAAGAGGTTGTCGACGCTGAGCGACTTCTCGGTGATGTAACCGGCGAAGAACTCGCCGGACGCCTGGGTCTCGCCGAAGAACAGCAGGCCCAGACCGAACAGCGCGGCGAGGACGATCCAGACGACCGTCCAGATACCGGCTTCCTTGACCGACACGTCGTGCGGCTTGCGCCCGATGAAGAAGTCGGCCGCGATCAGGATGGACAGACCGAGAACGGTCGCCACCCACAGGTTCATTGAAACGTCCACTGCGCCTCCGGCGTCGTACGGCTACTGATCAGCGTCGTCGCTGCCGGAGGTCTCTTCCACCCGAGGCTCCGCCGGTTCTCACCGCCGGACGAGACACGGGCCGGCGCCCCGGGACCGGTCGTGATCCGACCGTCCGTACTGACGGGAACGCCGCAGGTGGGAGTACTCCCCTCCGCGCAAAGAACAGTACCGCAAACACCAAAGAAAGGTAAAGGGGAAAGTAAAGGAAGCTCCAAGTGCGCAGGTCAGGGGCGCCTGTTGGGGCGAGCGCCGGCGACCTGGGAGAGGACCTGGCGCAGGATCCCGCTCCCCGCCGGGACCAGAGGCGGCTCGTACGTCCACGCATGGCCCACCCACGGGTCGGCGAGATGGTCGTCCGGGACGGGCGTGATCCGCAGCAGCGAGCGCCACAGGGGGTCGAGCACCGGGCCGTACGCCCGGGCGTCCTCGCGGTCCGCGACCATCAGCAGGTGCACGCCGACGGCCGGCCCCTCGTCGGCGAGGTAGCGCAGCCGCGTGACGGCCCGGTCGTCGAAGCCGTGCGGGAAGTCGTTGACGATCAGCAGCTGCTCGGCGGTGTCCAGGTCGGGCGGGAGGGCGTCGGCCGCCCCGCCGCGGACGGCCATCTGCACCAGGTCCACGCGGTCGGTGAGCCGGCCGAGCAGGTCGGCCACTCCCCCGGCGCCGGACGCCGGCGGACCGGCCAGTACGCCGGATTCGGTGAGCGGGGCGAGGGAGGCCGCCGCCGAGCCCGCCGGGTCGACGACGTGAACGGTGCACTCCCCCGCCGGGTGCACCGCGACCATCCGCGCCGCGAGTGACACCGCCGTGTCCATGGCGAGCCGGCGCAGTGCGCCGTCGTCCAGGCCGGCCTCCTCGGTGGCCCCCGAGCGGCCGCTGTCCACCCACAGGCCCCGCGCCAGCGGCAGCCGTACGAGCATGGGGATGCGCAGCTCCGGGCTCTCCGGGAGGTGGAGGTCGCCGAGGCGGAGGGCCATCGGGGCCTCGGCGGGGACGCGATAGGCGTGCCAGACGGGGTTGTCCCAGCCGGCGAACGCGGGCGGGAGGGCGGGCTCGACCACCGCCGCCTCGGCGGCGAGCTGTGCGAGGTCGCGGTCGAGCGCCTCGCGGGCCCGTGCGGTCAGCTCGTCGTGCTTGGCGCGGGCGGCGGCCCGTACCGCGTCTCCGCCGGATCCGATACGGCTGCGCGGGTCGGACAGGACGCGGTCGAGCTCCTGGTCCATGCGGGACTCCGCGAAGTCGACCGCGCTGCGGTAGGCGGCGGTGGTGCGGGCCAGGTCCTCGAACATGCCCCAGACCTGGTTGTAGAGCCGCTCCTCCAGGGTCCAGCCCGAGGCGTCACCGGCGACCGGCGGCGCGGGCTGCTGCTGCGTGGCGGCCGGGGCCGGGGCGGCCGGCTGGGACTCCGCCCGGCGGCGGGGGTGCGTGTAGTCGATGGGGCCCGCCGCCGGGGGCGCGTCCCGGCGGGCCCGGTCGCCTTCGGCGGTACGCGGCGGCGGCGCGGCCACCGCCCGGCTCATGCCCTTGGCGATGGCCTGCCGGATGGCTTCCGCCAGGTCGTCGGCCTTGTCGAGCCCCTGGTCGGCGAGCATCTCCGCGAGGCCGCCCGCGTACCCCTGGCCGACGGCGCGGACCTTCCACGCGCCCTGGCGGCGGTAGAGCTCCAGGGCGACGACGGCGGACTCGCGGTCGAGGCCGGTGAGGGTGTAGTCGGCGATGCCCGTGCCGTCGACGGTCGTGACCGACACGAAGGGCGCGGCGACGGCGCCGAACCGGTCCGGGCCGCCGAGGCCGAGGGGCAGCGCGAGCAGCACCGCGACCCGGTGGACGGAGGGCGGCAGCGCGTCGAGGTCGACGGCGAGCCGGTGGTCGGCGGCCGCCTGGCGGGAGACCTCCACGCCGGGCAGGGCGGGCGCTCCGGGGTGGACGACCCACTCGACGCCGGGGACACGGCCGTCCTCGTCGCCGAGCGTGGCACCGGCCATGACCGGTTCGCCCGCCGACACCCGGATCTCGAGTCGGGCGTGGGGCAGCGGATGGTTCTGTCCCCGGACCAGTTCGGCCGTCATGCGCCTGTTCCCCCTCGCTGCTGTGACAGCTCGAACGCTGCGGCAGCTCCCGGGGCGGCCTGGTGCCTCCGGGAGCTGCGGATGGACGCGGTGCTCGTCGCCGCGGTGTGTGCGGCGACGAGGTCGTGGACTTACAGGTGCGGCAGGATCGCCGGCATGAGGTCCTGGAACGTACGGCCGTTGGCCGAGCTGCCCAGCGCCGTCATCTGCCAGCCGGAGCCGGCCCGGTGCACCTTGGCCATGATCTGCGCGGTGTACTGGCCGCCGCCGTCGAGCGTGTAGCGGGCGAGCTCCTGGCCGTTCGTCTCGTCGACGATGCGGCAGAAGGCGTTCTGCACTTCCTGGAACGTCTGGCCGGTGAAGGAGTTCACCGTGAAGACGATCTGGTCGATGTGGACCGGTACCCGCGCGAGGTCGACGAGGATCGCCTCGTCGTCGCCGCCCTGGCCGGCGCCGCCCACCAGGTTGTCGCCGGTGTGGCGTACGGAGCCGTCGTCGCTGACCAGGTGGCGGAAGAAGACCACGTCGATGGGCGTCTTGTCGGCGAAGAGCACGGCGGAGGCGTCCAGGTCGATCTCCCGGGTGCGCGAACCGAACAGGCCGCGGCGCGGCGCGGCCTGCCAGCCGAGCCCCATCCGCACGGCGGTCAGGGTGCCTCCGTCGCTCTTCTGCAGGTTGATGGCCTGCCCCTTGGTCATGTTGACCGTCACCGCTGTCCCCTCTCGTTGCGTTCCCCCGCGACCGTCTTCGAGTGCGGTTGCCCAGCACCCTACGCAGGAGGGCCGGGGCGGCAGCAGGCGCGTCCGGCATTTGTGGCGGTGTTGCAACACAGCCGGCCCGGCACGGGGCGGACCGGCCGTCGCTGCGGGAGCGTCAGGCGACGCCCGGTCAGGCGCTGTCCGGTCAGGCGATGCCCGCCTCCTTCATCTGCCGGAGCTCCTTCTTCAGCTCGCTCACCTCGTCGCGCAGGCGCGCGGCCACCTCGAACTGCAGCTCCGCGGCCGCAGCCCGCATCCGGTCGGTCATCTCCTCGATGATGCCCGCCAGTTCGGCCGCGGGGCGGTCGCTGACCAGCGCGCCCTTGGAGGCGGCCTTGCCCGCCTTGCCGCCCTTGCCGGCCGTGGCCGCCGTGGCGCTACCGAGGGAGGGCACCGGCGCCTTGGCGCCCTTGCCGTCCTTGGACTTGCGGTAGCCGGTGCCGAGCAGCTGCTCGGTGTCGACCTCCTCGCGCGCGATGGTGGCCACGATGTCGTTGATCTTCTTGCGCAGCGGCTGCGGGTCGATGCCGTGGGCCTTGTTGTACGCGACCTGCTTCTCGCGGCGCCGGTTGGTCTCGTCGATGGCCTGGGCCATGGCGGGTGTGACCGTGTCCGCGTACATGTGGACCTGGCCGGAGACGTTGCGCGCGGCACGGCCGATGGTCTGGATCAGCGAGGTGCCGGAGCGCAGGAAGCCCTGCTTGTCGGCGTCCAGGATGGCCACCAGGGACACCTCGGGCAGGTCGAGGCCCTCGCGGAGCAGGTTGATGCCGACCAGGACGTCGTAGTCACCGGCGCGCAGTTCGCGCAGGAGCTCGATGCGGCGCAGGGTGTCGACGTCGCTGTGCAGGTAGCGGACCTGGATGCCCAGTTCCAGGAAGTAGTCGGTGAGGTCCTCGGCCATCTTCTTGGTGAGCGTGGTGACCAGGACGCGCTCGTCGCGCTCGGTGCGCAGCCGGATCTCGTGCACCAGGTCGTCGATCTGGCCCTCGGTGGGCTTGACGACGACCTCGGGGTCGACGAGGCCGGTGGGGCGGATGATCTGCTCGACGAAGCCGTCCGAGCGGGACAGCTCGTACTGTCCCGGCGTCGCCGACAGGTAGACGGTCTGGCCGATCCGCTCCTGGAACTCCTCCCACTTCAGCGGCCGGTTGTCGAGCGCGGACGGCAGCCGGAAGCCGTGGTCGACCAGCGTCCGCTTGCGCGAGGCGTCGCCCTCGTACATGGCGCCGATCTGCGGGACGGTGACGTGGGACTCGTCGATGACGAGGAGGAAGTCCTCGGGGAAGTAGTCGAGGAGGGTGTTCGGCGGGGAGCCGGGCTCGCGGTCGTCGAAGTGCATCGAGTAGTTCTCGATGCCGGAGCAGGAGCCGATCTGGCGCATCATCTCGATGTCGTACGTGGTGCGCATGCGCAGCCGCTGCGCCTCCAGCAGCTTGCCCTGCTTCTCCAGCTCGGCCAGGCGCTCCTCCAGCTCGCGCTCGATGCCGTTGACCGCCTTCTCCATGCGCTCCGGGCCCGCGACATAGTGGCTGGCCGGGAAGACGTAGAGCTCGCGGTCGTCGCTGATGACCTCGCCGGTGAGCGGGTGCAGCGTGGACAGCGCCTCGATCTCGTCGCCGAACATCTCGATGCGGACGGCGAGCTCCTCGTAGACCGGGAAGATCTCGATGGTGTCGCCGCGGACCCGGAAGGTGCCGCGGGTGAAGGCGAGGTCGTTGCGCGTGTACTGGATGTCGACGAACCGGCGCAGCAGCTGGTCGCGGTCGATCTCCTCGCCGACCTTGAGCGGGACCATCCGGTCCACGTACTCCTGCGGCGTGCCGAGGCCGTAGATGCAGGAGACGGAGGCGACCACGACGACGTCGCGCCGGGTGAGCAGCGAGTTGGTGGCGGAGTGGCGCAGCCGCTCGACCTCCTCGTTGATGGAGGAGTCCTTCTCGATGTAGGTGTCCGACTGGGGGACGTACGCCTCGGGCTGGTAGTAGTCGTAGTACGAGACGAAGTACTCCACGGCGTTGTTCGGCAGCAGCTCGCGGAACTCGTTGGCCAGCTGCGCGGCCAGCGTCTTGTTCGGCGCCATCACCAGGGTGGGGCGCTGGAGCTTTTCGATCATCCAGGCGGTCGTCGCCGACTTGCCGGTGCCGGTCGCGCCGAGCAGGACGACGTCCTTCTCGCCCGCCTGGATACGGCGGGCCAGGTCGGCGATGGCCGCGGGCTGGTCGCCGCTGGGCTGGTAGGGGCTGACGACCTCGAAGGGCGCCACCGAACGTTCGATCTTGGAAACGGGCCGCATGCAACCACCGTACGACTCACCACTGACAGCCGGGGGTCGTCGTGGGGATCAGCGGGGGCGGGAGCGCTCGCGGCGGCGGGGCGGACGGACCGCCGACCAGTTGGCCGGCTCCCCGTAGGCGTGGCTCCCCTGGCCGTCGTGGCTCCCATAGCTCCGGCGGTCCTCGTGGGCCTGGCGGGTCTGGCGGGCCTGACGGGCCTCCTCGCCGTGGAGCCGGGCCGGGGCACCGTACCGGTGCGGCGGGCGGAAGACGGGCCGCCGCCCGCCGGTCTCGCCCAGCACCAGCAGCGGGTCGAAGAGCACCACGACCCCGGCGAGCAGCAGGAACGCCGCCGGACCGATCAGGATGGGGGCGAGGAGGGCGGTGGTGTCCTCGGTGCCCGGCACCTGGCCGTCGCCGTGCAGATGGACGTTGACGGCGGCCATGCCCGTGTAGTGCATGCCGGTGACCGCGACGCCCATGACCAGGCTGGCGCCCAGGGTGGCCAGGAAGCCGCGGACCGATACGGCCGCCCAGAGCGCGGACGTGGCCGCCACCACCGCGATCACCACCGAGAGGGCGACCGTGAGGGTGTCGTACTCGATCCGGCCCTGCAGCCGCATCCCGGCCATGCCGAGGTAGTGCATGGTGGCGATGCCGAGCCCGGTGATGGTGCCGCCGGTGACGAGGGCCATCGCGGTCGCGCCGCGGTAGCCGACGAGGAAGATGCCGACGCCGACCATGGCGATCGCGACGGCGAGACTGGCGAAGGTGATGAGCCGGTCGTAGCCGATCGGCGACTCCTGGACGCTGAAGCCCATCATCGCGATGAAGTGCATGGTCCAGATGCCGGATCCGATGGACGTGGCGCCGAGGGCCAGCCAGCCGAGCCGGAACCGTCCCCCGTCGCGCAGCGACCTGGTGGTGCAGCGCAGTCCGAGCGCGCCGCCGAGGCACGCCATCAGATAGGCGGCCACGGGCGTGACCAGTCCGTAGCTGAATCCGTCGACCGTGCCCTGCATACTCGGCATACCCGTAAGCCCTTCGCCCCTTGTGCCCCGCCGCCTGCCAAGCCTCGTACGTGGTCTGTCGTCGTGGTGCTGTCGTGCTGGTCGTGCCATGTGTACCCGCTGGTAGGGGTGTGAGGCTATGGCCGGAGACGTACCAAACAAAGATTCACACCGCGCCCACGAGCCGGGTGGCGCCGTCAGTGGCGGGTCGTACGGTGGTCGGCATGAGGGCATCCCCGCACGCGCGGCCCGGGCGACCGGGCGGACGGGGTGTGGCGACCGCCACCGCCCTACGGATCTGGCCGAAGCGTGTAAGGGGTGACAGACTTCCGCGGTGACTACACCCTCCGGTATACCCGAAGTTCCCGTGCCGGTGCCCCACTCCGCTTCCGCGCCGGTCGCGGTGGCCGATCTGCTCTCCCTGCGGCGGCGCACCACGGCCATCCTCATCGTCAGCCAGATCCTGGGCGGGCTGGGGGTGGCGATCGGCATCGCGCTCGCCTCCGTACTGGCACAGCAGGTGAGCGGGACGGAGGCGCTGTCCGGGCTCGCCCCCACGGCGATGGTGGCCGGGACGGCGCTGCTGTCCATGCCGCTGGCGGCGCTGATGACCGCGCGCGGGCGGCGGCCCGGGCTGGTCGTGGCGTACGTGCTCGGGGCGGTCGGCGCGGGTGTGGTGGTGCTCGCGGCGGTCGTCGGGAGCTTTCCGCTGCTGCTCGTGGGCATGGCGGGGTTCGGCGCCGGGTCGTCGGCGAACCTCCAGGCCCGTTTCGCGGCCGCGGACCTGGCCGAGCCGGAGCGGCGCGCGCGGGCCATCTCCACGGTCGTGTGGGCCACCACCATCGGCGCGGTGCTGGGCCCGAACATCGCCGCGCCGGCGGGGCGGAGCGTCGCCGGAATGGGCATCCCTGCGGCGGCGGGGCCGTTCCTGTGGGCGGCCGGGGTCTTCCTGGTCTCGGCGGTGATGGTCGCCGCGCTGCTGCGGCCGGACCCGCTGCTGACCGCACGGGCGCTGGCGGCCGGCTCCGCTGAGGACACGGCACCGGAGGGCCGCTCCCTGAAGGCGGGCCTCCGCGCGGTGCGGGAGTCCCCGCGCGCCCGGCTGGCGCTGGTGACGGTGGCGGCCTCGCACACCGCGATGGTCTCGATCATGTCGATGACCCCCGTGGCGCTCAGCCACCACGGCGCCGGCATCCAGCTGATCGGGCTCGTCATCAGCGGCCACATCGCCGGCATGTACGCGTTCTCGCCCGTGATGGGGTGGCTGTCGGACAAGCTCGGCAGGCTGTCGGTCATCGGTCTGGCGGTCGGGCTGCTGTCCTGCGCGGCCTTGCTGGCCGGTACGGCGGGGGCCAGTCACGGCCGTACGGCCGCCGGGCTCTTCGTGCTGGGTCTGGGCTGGTCCGCGGGCCTGGTCTCCGGCTCGGCCCTGCTGACGGACTCCGTGCCGCAGGCGGCGCGCGCCGCCGTCCAGGGCCTGTCGGACCTGACGATGAACACGTCGGCGGGCATCGGGGGCGCGGCGGCCGGCCTGATCGTCGCCCAGGCCGGCTACGGCTGGCTGAACGCGGCCGGCGCGTGCCTGCTGCTGCCGCTCGCCGTGCTGGCGCTGCGCTCACCGAAGCGTTCCGGGTGACCTGAGCGCCGCGGGGCGCAGGTTTGCGGGGCCCGCCGTCGCGCCAGGGATGGGGACATGCCAGAGACCACAGTGGTGTTGTCCGAAGAGGTACGGGAGGCGCTGGCGGCTCACCGGCCCGTCGTGGCCCTCGAGTCGACGATCATCGCCCACGGGCTGCCCCGCCCGCGCAACCTCGCCGTGGCGCGGGAGCTGGAGGCGCTCGTACGGGAGGGTGGTGCCGTGCCGGCCACCATCGCCGTCCTGGACGGTGTGGCCCGCATCGGGCTGGACAAGAGCGGGCTGGAGCGGCTGGCCGGCGATCCCGGCGTACGCAAGCTGGGGCACCGGGATCTGGCGCCCGCCCTGGCGACGGGGGCGAGCGGGGCGACGACCGTGTCGGCGACGGCGTTCCTTGCCGCGCGGGCGGGCATCCGGGTCTTCGCGACCGGCGGGCTCGGCGGCGTACACCGGGAGTGGACGCACACGCAGGACGAGTCGGCGGACCTGCGCCTGCTGGCGCGGACGCGGATCACGGTGGTGTGCGCGGGGGTCAAGTCCATCCTGGACGTCCCGGCGACGCTCCAGCGGCTGGAGACGCTGGGCGTGGGCATCCTCGGGTACGGAACCGAGTACTTCCCCGGCTTCTATCTGACGTCCTCCGGGGAACCGGTCGACTGGACGGTGCGGTCGCCACAGGAGGTGGCGGCGGTGATGCGGGCGCAGGACGCCCTCGCCGAGCCGGGGACCGGAACCGGCACCGGAACCGGGGCCGGGACCGGGACCGGGACCGGGACCGCGCTGATCGTCGCCCATCCGGTGCCAGAGGCGGAGCAACTGGACCCGGAGCTGCACGACCGGGTGCTGGCGGAGGCCCTGGACGCGTGCCGGGAGCGAGGGATCACCGGGCAGGCGGTGACACCGTTCCTCCTGGAGTACCTCATGCGGCACACCGGCGGCGCGTCCCTGGAGGCCAACATCGCGGCGGTACGCGGCAACGTGCGGCTCGCGGCGCGCATCGCGGAGGCGGCGGCGACGACCACGGCGCCGGCCGCGGCTGCGGCGGAACCCCTGCGATGAGCGGCGCGCTGCTCGTGGTCGGTGACGTGGTCACCGACGTCGTGGCCCGGCACCGTACGCCGCCGGCGCGGGGAACCGACACGGCGGCGGAGATCCGCACGCTGCCCGGCGGCGCCGGTGGGAACGTCGCGTGCTGGGCGGCGCGTTCGGGCTGGCCGGACGTGCGGATCCTGGCGCGGGTGGGAACGGACCGGGCCTCCTGGCACGAGGATCGGCTGCGGGCGGCCGGGGTGCGGCCCCTGCTCGTACGGGACGGGGAGGCGCCGACCGCGACGGTCGTGGCGCTGGTCGACGCGACCGCGGAGCGGACGTTCCTCACGGACGGCGGGGCGGCGCTGCGGCTGGACCGTGGCGACTGGTCGCCAGCCCTGTTGGAGGGTGTGTCACACGTACATCTGTCCGGGTACCTCTTCTTCGCGGGACCCAGCCGGGAGGCTGCGTCCCTGGCCCTGGCGGCGGCGCGGGAGCGGGGCGTACCGGTGAGCGTGGACCCGGCGTCGGCGGGGTTCCTCGCGAGGTTCGGCGTGGCCCGGTTCCTGGCGGCGGTGGAGGGCGCGGACGTGCTGCTGCCCAACGCCGACGAGGCCGCGCTGCTGACGGGACTGCCCGACCCGTCGGACGCCGCGGTCAAGCTCAGCCACGGCTTCCCGCTGGTCGCCGTGACGCTCGGTGCGGCGGGCGCGCTGGTGGCGGCGTCCGGCCGCGTCGTCGCCCGCGCGTCGGCACCACCGGCGCGGGCGCTCGACTCGACGGGCGCCGGCGACGCCTTCACGGGTGCCTTCCTGGCCGCCCGCCTCTCCGGCGCGTCCCCGGCCGGTGCGGCGTCGGCCGGTTGCCGCGCGGGGGCCGAGGCGGTGGCGGTGCTGGGCGGCCGGCCGGCGGGTCGGTGAGGGCCGCCCGGCTACTGCGCGTCCCGTCCTCGGACGCCGGTCCACGCCGGGTGGCGCAGGTCGTCCGCGCGCACGAGGACGTCCGCCGCCTCCGCCGGGCCGACCTCGGCCTCGTAACGGTCGAAGGCGGGCAGGGTCCACGCCTCGGCCGTGCGCCGGGCGAGGGCGCCCCGCGACAGGCGCAGGTGCACCGTCAGGTCGAAGGGGAACCAGTGCCCGAGCAGGAACGGGCCGTGCAGCACCAGCACACCACCGGGCGGGAGCCGGGTGTACGGGCTGCGCGTGGCGCGGTCCGCCACCGGGTCCCACAGGTCCGGCAGGACGCGCCCGCTGCCGCCCGGCTCCAGCGGCGTGAAGACCTCGCGCCACAGCGCGCTCGTGTCGAACCAACCGCTGTAGTACGAGTCGGGATCCTCCTTCCCGTACTCGTACCGCAGCGACGCCGGGCGCAGGAAGCCCTCCGTCCCGACCACCGCCACCGCCCGGCCGCGCAGCCGCAGCGCCTCGGCCAGCAGCGCGGCCGGCTCCTCGGGCCGGGCGGCGGGCGGCCCGTCGACGCCGACCTTGAGCCAGGGCCCTCCGTCGCCGGGCCGGAGCCCGTCCACGTGCGCGGCGAGGCGGTCGGCCAGCCGTTCCCAGGTGATCGGTTCGAGTCTCACGCCCCCCATGTTCCCCGAGGCCGCGACCCGCACAGCATGTCGGTGCCCCCTGCACCGCATACCCGCCCCGGTGCAGGGGGCGTCGGCCTGAACTCCGCACCGTGGAACTCGCCTTCGCGCACTTCGGGCCCCGCTCCCGACCGGTGCGGCTCGGCGCACGGTCGTAATAGGGTGCGGAACGACCGCGTACGGAGCGGGGGCCCGAGGGGGAGGCAGCGATGGAGACGGCGCTGATCGCGGTGATCGGCACGCTGCTCGGCGCGGTGGTCACGCACTTCTTCCAGGGGCGGGCGGCGCAGCGCACGGCCGCGCTCGCCCGCGCGGAACAGCTCCGTCAGGAGCGGATCGCGACGTACAGCGCGTTCGCCGACGCGGTGGTGGAGTACCGGCGGGCGCAGAACGCGCGCTGGTACCGCAGGAACGGCTCGCACGCGGAGAGCACCCGCCTGGAGTCGTACGACCGGCGGGCCACCGCCCGACAGGCCCTGGTGCGCGTGCAGTTGGTGTGCGACGACCCCGCGATCGTACGGCTGGCGGAGGAGACCTTCGAGGTGACGAACTGCATGCACGAGGCGAGGGACGAGGCGGACCGGGACCGGCGCTCGCAGCAGGCGGTCGAGGCGTTGACCGCGTTCATCGAGGCGGCGGCGCCGAGCGTGCGCTGAGCGGCGCCGACATGTCCGTACCGGCCCCGATCGTGGTGATCGAGCCGCTGCGCCGACGCCGCCACTGCGCGGAGTGCCGCAGCGGCCCGCTGGACCGGCTGGTCCTGGAGTTCCACGCGCCGCTCTGCCTGGACTGCGCCGACCTCGGCCACCTGGTCTACCTGCCGCGCGGCGACGCGGCGCTCACCCGCCGCGCCCGCGAGGCGAGCGGACTGTGGGCCGTGGTCGTGCGCCACAACCGGCGCCGTACCCGATACGAGCGCCAGGGCATCCTCGTGGAGGAGACGGCCCTGGCGCGGGCCGAGGCCGCCTGCCTCGCCGACGCCGAGGCGCGCGCCCGCCGCAGGGCGAGGGACGCGGAACGGCGGGCGGCCGAGGACGAGCGGTTCACGGCCGCCTTGGCCTCCGAGATCCTGCGCCTGTTCCCGGGGTGTCCCCCGGAGCGGGCCGCCGGCATCGCGGCGCACGCCTCGCTGCGCGGCAGCGGGCGCGTCGGGCGTACGGCGGCGGGCCGGGCCCTGGACGAGGGCGCGGTGACCGCGGCGGTGCGGGCGTCGGTGCGGCACCTCGACACGGAGTACGACACGCTGCTGATGCGCGGTGTCCCCCGCCACCAGGCCCGTACCCGCCTGGCACCGGCCATCGACGCGGTCCTGGAGTCCTGGCGGCGGTGAGACCTACGCGTCGGCGCCGGCCTGAGCGGGCTCAGACGCCTTCGTGCGTCGCGGGGCCGCGGAAGCGGCGGTAGAGGACGGCGCCGCCGAGCAGCAGCCCCATGGCCGCACCGCCGAGGGCGAGCAGGTCACCGTCGGCACCGGTCTCGGCCAGCGGCGTCGTGCTGGTCTCCAGTGCGGGGCGGGTGTCGGGCGCCGGAGCGGGCCCCGCTGCGGACGGCTCCTCCGGCTTCGACGCACCCGGCTTCGGCGGCTGGGACGGCTCGTCGCCCTTCGGCGGCGCCGGCGGGGTGACAGGGGTCTTGCCGCCGCCGTTGCTGGACGCGTTGCCGAAGACGGGGTTGAGGACACCGACGAAGTTGACGGAGTTGCCGCTGATGTTGACCGGCAGGTCGACGGGCAGCTGGATGCCGTTGCCCGTGATCACCCCGGGAGACCCCTTGATGACGCCTTCGGCGGACGCACCGCCGCCGTTCGCGCTGCCCTTGCCGCTGCTGTCGCCGCTTCCGCTGCCGCTGCCGCCGTGCGGGGTGGTCGCCTGGTCCTTGTGGGCGGACTTGCCGCCGCTCTTGTTCGCGCACGTGTTGCCGGCCGCGGGGTTGAGGAGGCCGACCACGTTGATGGTGTTGCCGCAGACATTGACCGGGACGTCCACCGGCAGCTGCACGCTGTTGCCGGAGACCAGCCCCGGCGAGTCGGCCGTAACGCCGGCCGCCTCGGAGTCGGCGTACGCATAACCCGCCGCCATAGCGAGCGCGCCGCCGGTGACCACCAGGGTGGCCAGACCATTTCGGCGAGTGTGCCTCATGGCTTCCTGCCTTCCGGAGACTTTCACGGGCACCCGCCCGCACCGGAATTAACGCCTTACAGACAAGGCGGGTTATGTCGCATCTGTCATTCACCCCATCGAGTGGCGGCTTAATCGAACCCTCACAGGTCCTCTACGGATCGCACCCCTGGGCGCGGCGTGGGCGCGCGATCCGGGGAGTCACTGGGCCGGTTGGCGCACTCACGTACGATCGCCGGCATGCCGACGACGGGTGCACCGGAGCCAGTTGAACGGAACGGCATAGGTACGAAATCGGCACAGAGTAGGATGAACAATCACATAGCGGGCAGCGGGCAGCGGGCAGCGGGCAGCGGGCCGGGGGCCAGGGGCCAGGAGGGGTCGAGGACCGTGCTGTTCGCCGTACGGTCGGCGACCGCGCTGCATCGGCTGCTTGACGTGATGCCCGTCTTCCACGGGGACCACCGGATCCACCGGCGCTTCGTCCTCGTACCCGGGTCGGACTTCGGGGTGGGCGCGCTCGCCGCGCTGGAGCAGGCGGGGGCGCGGACGGTCGCGTGGGACGAGGCCGTCGCATCGCGGTACGACCTGGTGGTGGCGGCGAGCCCGAAGGGGCGGCTGGAGCTGCTGGACGGGCCGCTCGTGCTGATGCCGCACGGCGCCGGTTTCAACAAGGCGGTGGAGGAAGGCGGTTCGGCGGACTCCGCATCCGGCCTCGACCCGTCGTACCTGATGCGGGACGGACGGCCGCTGGCCGCGGTACACGCGCTCGCGCACGGCCGGCAGATCGAGCGGATCGCCGCCGCGTGCCCCCGGGCGGCCCGGCGCGGTGTGGTCGTGGGTGATCCCACGCTCGACCGGATCCTCACGTCCACGGGGCTCCGTGACCGGTACCGGGCGGCGCTCGGGACCGGGGCGCGGCGGCTGGTGGTCGTGGCGTCGACGTGGGGTCCCGAGTCGCTGATACGCCGACGGCCCGGCCTCGCCGCCGAGCTCGTCGGCGCCCTCCCGTACGACGGCTGGCAGGTGGCGGTCGTCGTACACCCCAACGAGTTCAGCGAGGTCGGGGCGTACGACCTGCGGCTGACACTGGGGCCCGCCCTCGACGCGGGGGCGGTGCTGGCGCGGCCGTACGAGGAGTGGGGCGCGCTGCTCGTGGCGTCCGACGTCGTGGTCACCGACCACGGGTCGGCGGCGCTGTACGCGGCCGCTCTCGACCGGCCGGTCGTCGGGGCGTACGACGGGGGACGTGAGCTCATCGAGGGAAGCCCGATGGCGCGGCTGCTGGGCGCGGTGCCCGCTTTCGGGGGTGCCCGGGAGCTCGACAGGGTGGTGCGGGAGCATCGCGCGGGCGGCGTACGGGCGTACACGCGGGGCGCGTTCGCCTGCGAGGGCGAGTCGCTGGAGCGGCTGCGGGCCGAGGTGTACCGGCTGCTCGGGCTCGATCCGCCGGGTTACCCGGCCGAGCCGCGGCCGCTTCCCGTGCCCACCGGCTGGGGGCCGGCCCCGGGCGGGCCCGGGGCCGTACCGGCGGCCTTCGCCGTACGGGCGGCGGTGGACGGGCGGACGGTGGACGTCGAGCGGTATCCCGCCGCGGCCGAGGCGGATGTGGACGTGGACCATCTCGCCGCCGAGGACGACCTGGCGGGCGTACGGCAGCGGCAGAGCGCCGCGCTGCTCTACCGACGCGCCGAACCGGCCGACGGGGCGGCCGCCTGGGCCGCGCGGACCCTGGCGGCGTTCCCCGGGTGCCGTACCGCCGCCGTCGTGCGGTCCCCGGAGCGTTTCGTCGTACGGAGGCGGGACGGCGAGGTGTACGACGTGGCCGCCGAGCGCCGGCACCGTGCCGATCCGGCCGCCCTGCTCAGCGGCGTCCACGCGTGGCTGGAACGGGGTGCCCGGCCCGGTGGCGGTGGCGGTGGTCTTGGTGGCAGCGGTGAGGTGTGGTGCGTCGTGGGTGGTCGGCGGGTCAGTCTGCGGCTGTCGCCGCGGCCCTGATCGCCCGGGCCTCCTCCCGATGGCGCTGCGCCGCCGGCCGGTCGCCGGTGTCGTCGGCGAGGGCGGCCAGGGCGGTGAGGATCGTGGCCTGTTCCCGGGTGGCGGCGCGCTCGCGGGCGCCGGACAGGGCGGATGCGTAGAGCGGGCGCGCCTCGTCGGTGCGGCCGAGGGCGTGCAGCGTCCGGCCCAGCTCGAAGGCGGTGCGGGCCATCATCCGGGGGCGCTCGGGGGGCGCGGCGGCCATGCGGTGCGCCTGCTCGGCGAGGCGCACAGCCGCGCCGAGGTCACCGGTTTCGCGGGCGGTCTGGGCGAGGAGGTAGGTCTGGAGCATGACCCCGTAGTCGTTGCCGATCTCCTGGTGGATGCGGCGCGCCGTCTCGAAGTCGGGCGCCGCCGCCCGCCAGTCGCCCCGTACGGTGCGGAGTTTTCCCCGGAACTCGGACGCCGACGCCCGCAGCTTGCGGTGGAGCGTGCTGTCGCCGAGGCCGGCCGCCGCGTCGACCGCCGCCTCCACCTCGGCCTCCGCCTCGTCGAAACGCTCCTGCTCCCACAGGGGCCGGGCCAGCTGGCAGCGCATCCGGATGAGCGCGGGGACGTTCCCGGCGCGGCGGGCGGCGTCGCGCCCGGCGGTGAAGGCGTCGGTCACGTCGGCGTAGTGCTGGTGGTCGAGGAAGTGGGTCCACAGGGGCTCGCACAGGGCCCAGGCCTCGTCGTCCATACCGTGCCGGTACGCCGACCGGACGGCCGCGAAGAGGGCGTGCCTGCGCGCCTCCAGCCAGCGCAGCGCGTCGCCCCTCTCGGTTCCCCAGTCCACGTCCGGTACGTCCCCGGGGAGCGGGGGCACAGGTGCGGCGAGGGTCAGCCTGGCGCCCGCCCAGAGCGCGTCCGCGCGTTGTGCCTGGCGCAGGTACCAGCGGATGATCCGGGTGCGGCCGGCGGCGGCCTCGGTGCCGTCCGGGTCGTCGCGCCGGGCGCTGCGGTGCGCGTGGTCGCGCAGCAGGTCGTGCAGGCGGTACAGGCCACCCCGGCCCAGCGGGAGGAGGGCGGAGACCTCCAGCTCGTCGAGCGCGTCCTCGGCGGCGTCCGGCCCGGTGCCCAGGAGGGCGGCGACGGCGTCGGGGGCGACGTACGGGCCGGGGTGCACGGCGAGGAGGCGGTAGAGGCGGGCGGACTCGGGGCTCAGTTCCCGGTACGCCGTGTTCCACACCGCTTCCACCTCCGGTACGCCGTTGTCCCGCCAGGTGTCGGCGAGTTGGGTGACGAGCCGGCCGAGGGGGCGGCGGCGGTGGCGGCGCAGCCACTCGGCGGCGACCTCCAGGGCGGCGGGCAGTCCTGCGCAGGCCCGGGCCAGTTCGGCGACGGCGGTCGCCTCGGCCGACAGCCGCGGGTCGTCGGCGGCGATGCGGCGCAGCAGCTGCTGGGCGTGGTGCGCGTCGAGCGGGCCGAGCGGGAGGTCGAGGTCGGCGCCGCCCCGGATGTCGTAGAGGCGGCGCCTGCCGATCGCGATCACGGTGCTGTGCGGCGACGCGGGCAGCAGCTGGTCGACCTCCGTCCCGTAGCGGACGTTGTCGAGGACGAGGACGAGGGGCCTGTGCTCGGTGCTCGCCCAGTACTGGCGACGGCGCCCGGCGAGGGTGCGCTCGATCCAGCCCGGATGGACGCCGAGCGAGCGCAGCAGGTCGGCGAGGGCCTCGGCGATGTCGGCGCCGCCGTCGGTGCGGTGGTCGTCGAGGTCGATGTAGCGGATGGCGCGCTCGTCGGAGGCCTGCTCACCGGAGGTGAGCTCGCCGGATGCCCGCTCGTGGGAGGCCTGCTCACCGGAGGTGTGCTCGCCGGTGTGCCGGTCGACGAGTTTGCGGGCGAGGAGTACGCCGAGGGTGGTCTTGCCGACGCCGTGCAGGCCGCTGAGGGCGGCGACGAACGGGCGGCCGTCCCGCGGCCGGTCCGTGAGCGCGGCACTCAGCAGTCGCCGCTGCTCGGCGTCACGGTTCTCGAAGTGGCGGGGGCGCGGAGGTAATTGGTGGGCCGTGAGCTCCGGGGGCGGTGGGGTCACGTGGTGGTGGTCGTGGCGGTGCTGGTGCAGCTCGCCGATGCGGCCCGCCTGTACGACCGTGTCCACCCGTGCGCTGCCGCCCACGCTGTTCCGTGTCTCGTCGCTCACGGCCCAACTGTAGGGGTCAGGCGCCCGGTGCGCCGTAGTTCCTTACGATGACGCCGGCCTGGATCACGCTGCCGTGGTTGACCCCGTCGTTCATCGTGTTGTGCGTCGTGATGGTCGTCGGGGCCGGGTTCCTGGGCATCATTTCGTCCAAGAGGTCGCGGAGTTCGGCCGCCGCCTCCGGGTCCGCCTGGAGGGTGCGGCGCATGCGGGCCCGCCACTCGGTGCGCGCTTCGGCCTGGGCGTCGGCCGTCGTACGCTCGTCGCCCGTCTCCTCGGCGGCGAGCAGTTCCGCCCGGACCGTGTCCAGCTCGTCCTCGATCACCGCCGGGTCCGTGCCCGCGCGGCGGGCGAAGAACGCGACGATCCGGCCTTTGACCTGCTCCCAGCCGTCGCCCACCATCTGCTGGACGAGCGCGGTCGCCCCCGCCGTCGCCAGCGTCATCAACTCGGCTTCCACCCGGCTCCCTTCGTGGTCGTTTCCCCGTATCCGACGGCAGCCTACCCATCAGCGCCCGAGCAGATCGGCGAGTACGCCGACGGGGTCCGCGTCGGGAGTGCCGCGTGGCCACCAGTCCTCGCGGTCCGGGTCGGACTCGTAGCCGTACCAGAGGCCGTCGCGGCCGTAGCGCAGCTGGAGGGAGCGGCTCGACAGGCGGTTGCGCCAGGGGCGGAAGTGCGGGAAGTCGGCGGCGATCAGGGCGGGGCGCGCCCGGTCGAAGGGGCCTGCGGGCGGGTCCCAGGCCTCCTCCAGGACGGCGAGGCCGGCCGGGCCGCCCTGACGCCAGGCGGCGACCGCACGGGCCAGGTCGGCGGGGGTGCGGTCCAGTGCGGCGGCGAGGTCGCGGTACAGGGCGCGGGTTGCGGCCGTCAGGCCCGAGCCGGGGTGCGCGGCGGCGAGGCGCACGGCGTCCTGCCAGGGCGTGAGCGCGGCCACCGGGTCCCGGCCCGTCGTCAGGAACGCGTGCGCGCGGGCGGCCGCCTCGGTGGCGAGCAGCTCCAGCGCCAAGGGGTCGGGCCCGTCCGGGTCCTCCGGGTACGCGGGCGGGCGACCGGGGTGCTCCAGGACGGGCAACGGCGGCGGCAGGGCGAGCGCGCCGCCCGCGGCACCGGTGCCGGGCAGGGGCGCCAGCGCCTCGCGCGCCGGGACCGTCGGCATCCGCGGAGGCGCCGCGCTGGTCTCGGCGGCGGAGCGGGTGGCGTTGCGGTGGCTGAGTGCCGCGAGGATCTCCTGTTCGCCGCGGCCCCGCATCAGGAACAGCACGAACGGGTCCTCGTCGAGGAGCCGCGCCGCCTGGTAGCACAGGGCGGCCGTGTGTTTGCAGGGGTATCCGTGGTCGGGGCAGGAGCAGTCGGGGATCAGGTCCCCGCTGCCGGGCAGCAGGTCGGCGACGGCGGCCAGCGCGTGCGGCACGTCCTTGTCCAGCAGGGCCGCGATGTGGTCCGGCCGGGCCGCGGCCAGGTCCAGGAAGCGTTCCCAGTCGTCGTCGCGGAGGACCCGCAGGCGGATCTCCGCGCGGTACGGGCGCGGCCTGCTGCCGTGGACGTACGCGACGACCCGGCCCGGCGTCACGGTGATGGCGTCCACGTGGCCCCCGGCCGCGTAGGCCCGCCCACGGGCGAGGCGTGCCGGGTCCAGGGCGGTGTCCTCCAGGGCCCGCACCCAGGCGTTGCCCCACCAGGTGGCGGCGAACCGCCCCTCGGCGTCCTGGGCCGGGGCGAGCTGCGGGAACGTACGGCGGTGGTCGTCGTGCAGCGGTGCGCGGCGGGCGGCGCCCGGACGCGTACGGTGCGGGCTCATGACGGCCTCCTCATGGCAGCAGCCTCCTCATGACGACCTTCATGACGGCCTCCTCATGACGGCCTTCATGACGGCCTCCTGAGCGACACGAGGTCGGCGAGCTCCCGGTCGGTGAGCTCCGTCAGGGCCGCCTCCCCGGAGCCGAGCACCGCGTCGGCGAGGGCCCGCTTGCTCCGGAGCATCTCCGCGATGCTGTCCTCCACCGTCCCCTCGGCGATGAGCCGGTGGACCTGGACGGGCTGGGTCTGGCCGATGCGGTAGGCCCGGTCGGTGGCCTGCTCCTCGACGGCCGGGTTCCACCAGCGGTCGTAGTGGACCACATGGCCCGCGCGGGTCAGGTTCAGGCCGGTGCCCGCCGCCTTGAGGGACAGCACGAACACCGGGACCTCGCCGGACTGGAACCGGTCCACCATCCGCTCCCGCTCGGCCACCGGCGTGCCGCCGTGCAGCAGTTGGGACGGCACCGCGCGGGCGGCCAGGTGGGCGGTGAGCAGCCGGGCCATGGACACGTACTGGGTGAAGACCAGCACCGAGCCGCCCTCGGACAGGATCGTGTCGAGCAGTTCGTCGAGGAGGGCCAGCTTTCCGGAGCGGCCGGCGAGCCTCGCCGACTCCTCCTTCAGATACTGCGCGGGGTGGTTGCAGATCTGCTTGAGGGAGGTGAGCAGCTTCATGATCAGGCCGCGGCGGGCCATGCCCTCCGCTGCCTCGATCTGCGCCATCGTCTCCCGTACGACCGCCTCGTAGAGGGAGGCCTGTTCGCGGGTGAGGGCGACGGGGTGGTCGGACTCCGTCTTGGGCGGCAGCTCCGGCACGATGCCCGGGTCGGACTTCTTGCGGCGCAGGAGGAAGGGGCGGACCAGCCGGGCGAGCCGCTCGACGGCCTCGTCGTTCTCGATCCGCTCGGCGTTCTCGACGGCGCGGGCGTGGCGGGACCGGAACGCCTTCAGCGGGCCGAGGAGCCCCGGCGTCGTCCAGTCGAGCAGCGCCCACAGCTCGGAGAGGTTGTTCTCGACAGGGGTGCCGGTGAGCGCGACGCGTGCGGGGGCGGGGATGGTGCGCAGGGCCTTGGCCGTGGCGGAGAACGGGTTCTTCACGTGCTGGGCCTCGTCGGCGACGACCATCCCCCACCGCTGGGCGGCCAGCTTCTCGGCGCTGGTGCGCATGGTGCCGTACGTGGTGAGGACGAAGCCGCCGCCGTCCGGGCCGTCCAGCCCCTCCAGGGTGCGGTCGGTGCCGTGGAAGCGACGCACGGGCACGCCGGGCGCGAAGCGGGTGATCTCCCGCTGCCAGTTGCCGAGGAGGGATGCGGGGCAGACGACGAGGGTGGGGGCGGGGTGGGCGCGCCGCAGGTGGAGGGCGATCAGCGTGACGGTCTTGCCGAGGCCCATGTCGTCGGCGAGGCAGCCGCCGAGGCCGAGGGAGGTCATCAGGTCCAGCCAGGCGAGGCCGCGGAGCTGGTAGTCGCGCAGGGTGGCGTCCAGCCCCGGGGGCTGGGTCGCGTCGGCCGGGCCGGCCAGGAGCCGGTCGCGCAGCGCGGCGAGCGCACCGGCGGGGACGGCCTCGACCGTCTCGCCGTCGACCTCGGCGGTGCCGGTGAGCGCGACGGCGAGGGCGTCGGCCGGCTCCAGCAGCCCCAGCTCGCGCTTGCGCGCCTTGCGTACGAGCGCGGGATCGACGACCACCCACTGGTCGCGCAGCCGCACGATGGGGCGGTGCGCCTCGGCGAGGGCGTCCATCTCGCGCTCGGTGAGCGGGTCGCCGTCCAGCGCCAGCTGCCAGTTGAACCTCAGCAGCTGCTCGCTGTCGAAGAACGCCGTGCCGTCGGTGGCCGAGCCCGGCGCGGGCCGGACGACCGCGGCGGCGGTCAGCGAGCGGGCCAGCTCCCGGGGCCAGTGCACGGTGACGCCCGCCGCGCCGAGCCGTGCGGTGGCGGGGCCCAGCAGCTCGTACAGCTCCTCCTCGGTGAGGGACAGCACGTCGGGCACGTCCCGCTCCAGCAGCCGGGCCAGCGGCTGCCATACGCGGGCGGCGCGGCGCAGCGCCAGGACGGTGTCGATCCGGGCGCGCGGTCCGAAGTGCTCGTCGCCCGCGCCCGCCCACAGCTCGGCCGCGTCGACGACGAGGGACGGGTCGGCGAGGCTGTGCACCTGGAGGAGGGCGGCGGCCTGCCGCTCCTCGCCGCCCTCCGGGAGCGTGTCGAACAGCTCGTACCCGGACAGGTCGAGGCGCAGCGAGACGCGGACCCCGGCGTCCATGCCCGCCGCCGCCTCGGCGGCCCAGGCACGCGCGTGTGGCAGGTGCTGCGGCGCACGGGCCGCGAACGGCGCCCCCGCGGCGTACGCGGCGGCGGGCGTACGCGGCAGGGTGTCGGCGACCGCGTCCAGGAACGCCCGCACCAGCGCCTCCGGCTCGGGCAGCCGGAGCGGGCGCAGGCCCGGGACGGGGGCGGCGTGGGCCTCGTACGGCATGGCGGCGGCGATCGTCCGCAGGTGGGCGATGTCGTCGGGGTCGAGGGGCCCGGCCCGCCAGGCGTCGAAGTCGGCGGCGGTCAGGCCGGGCAGCAGCCGCCCCCGCGCCACCAGGTGCAGGGCGTGCAGCGCGGCCGCTCCCCAGCACACCGCCGCGGGGTGCGCGCCGCCGTCCTGCCGGGCGGCGACGAGCAGCGGCAGGGCCTCCGCGACCGGCAGCACGACGGCGGGGACCGCCCGGCTGCGCACCCCGCTTCCGTGGGGCCGTACGACGGTGACGGTGTCGGTGCCGGTACGCGTCGTCACGGCCCCGTCGGCCGTCGGCCCGGTCGCGCCCGCCGTCGGCCCCTCCCCGTCCGGGGGGAGGGCCGGCAGCGGGCCGCCCGTCACGGACCAGAAGGCGACGCGGCCGTCGCGGGGCAGGTCGGCGGGGAGGAAGGTGGCGGCGCAGCCGGCCGGCAGCCGGTGGTGCGGCGGACCCTGGCCCATGGCCGGTCACCTCCCCTCACGCTGGTCGTGTCACGCGGTCCGCGTCAGGGAACCGCCTGGATCTACGACCTTACGGGTGGGGTCTGACAATCGGTCCCGAGCGCCTTCACCGGGCTGCCGGCACAACCGTCGGTACAGCCCTCGGCACAGCCCTCGGCACAACGGCGGGTACAGCCGTCAGCGCAAGCCGTCAGCGGATCCCTTCCCACAGCGCCCGCTCCTCCGCTCGCAGGTCCTCCACCACCCCGGGGGCGACATCGTCGAAGACCATGGTCGCCCGCGTGCCGGCGCCCTCGGCCGCCGCCCCGGTGTCGTACGGGGCCCACCCCGGGTCGCCGGTCTTCGCGAAGGCGACCCACGCCCCGTGCATGGCGTCCGCCACCGCCTGCGGCGCGTCCTCCCCCGCCAGCGGGGTGTACGCCGGATCGTCGAGGCGGTCGAAGACGTACGCCAGCTCGCTGCCGTGGCAGGCGCCGAGGCGCCCGTCGAAGGCGGAGGAGCGCCGGGCGAACTCGTACATGTACGAACCGGGCACCGACTCCGCCAGCCGGATCGCCGGAATCCGGTAGAACCAGTCCGTCGTCACCGCGTCGAAGATCTCGCCCGGCACCGCGCCGGGCCGCGCGTCCCGGTAGACGGCCAGGGCCTTGTCGGGGTCGAGACCGTACGCCTCGGCCATCGCGCGCAGCTTGGCCTCCGGCAGCAGCTCCAGTCGCCCGGTGGGGACCAGGAAGAGCCGGTACTCCTCGCGGTTGCTGCCGAGGAGCAGCTCGACGCCACAGTCGGGGCCCGGGAGCTCCAGCCCGTCCTCGGCCGGCCCGGCGGTCACCGGCTCGAAGGGCATGACGTTGAGCGCCGCCTCACCCCACACCGCGGGGTCGGGCCGGGCGCCGATCTCGCGGCGCAGCTCGGACTGCGCGGCGAGGAGCCGGTCCATCGGCACCGCGGCGAACGCCTCGGCGGTCGGTTCGACGCCGAGTTTCCCGGCCAGGTGCTCCGTGATGCGGCGGGCCGACCGGGGGCGGAGGAAGTGGTGGGCGGCACCGCTCTGCAGGATCGCCCGCCGGAAGAGGCCGCGCCGGCGCACCTGTTCGTCGGCGAGCAGGAAACCGATGGCGAGCGCGCCGGCCGATTCGCCGAAGACGGTGACCTGGTCCGGATCGCCGCCGAACTCCGCGATGTTGTCCCGTACCCACTCCAGCGCGGCCACCTGGTCGAGCAGCCCCCGGTTGTCGGGCACACCGTCCAGGTGCAGGAACCCGTCCGCGCCGAGCCGGTAGTTGAGCGACACGAACACCACACCGTCGCGGGCGAAGGCACTGCCGTCGTACGCGGACGACGACGCCGACCCGTTGGTGAAGGCGCCGCCGTGCAGCCAGACCATGACCGGCAGCCGGGCTCCGGGGCCGGGTGAGGGCGTCCACACGTTGAGGTTGAGGCAGTCCTCTCCCGGTACGGTGCCCTCCGGTATGAGGGCGTCGAAGGGCGGGGTGTACGGGGCCTTCGGGGCCGTCGGCCCGTGGGTGGTGGCATCGCGCGTGCCGCTCCACGCCCGCGGGGGAGCCGGTGGCTGGAAGCGCAACGGGCCGAACGGCGGGGCGGCGTACGGGATTCCGAGGAAGGAGGCGACGCCCCCGTCCGCGGAGAGCGTGCCGCGCACCGCGCCCTGCCGTGTCCTGCACACCGCTTCATCCATGGGGTTCACCGGGTCCCTTCGGTCGACGTCGGGGCACCTCAGTGTCTCGCGTACGTGCCCGGCGCAGGGGTCACTTCCGTCGACGGACGAGCGCGAGCAGCTCCGCGTTGTGGTGGCGGCGGGTCCGGGCGACGACCGCGAGCAGCACCGCGAAGACGACGGGGGTGGCGGCGTACTGCCCGTCGAAGACCGTCAGTTGGGTGACGAAGGCACCGGCCATCAGGGCGATCAGGGCCAGCGCGGAGAGCCCGGAGAGGATCGGGACCACGAGCGCGATGGCGCCGACCAGCTCCAGCGCCCCCACCGTGTACATGAGCCAGTCGCCGGCGCCGATCGCGTCGAAGGACTCCGCGGCCGACCGGTGCCCGACCAGCTTGGGCCCGGCGCTGGGGATGGCGAAGAACAGGGCGAGCACGATCTGCAGCACCCGTACCCCGATGTCGGCGCGGCGGCCGAGGCCGGAGGGACGGACGGTGCCCGCAGGCGCGGGCGCGGGCGCGGTAGCGGTGGCAGCGGTGGGTGCGGTCATGGCGATGCCCTCCTCGTATCACCGCCCGGCCTCTCCGCGGCGGTTCGAAGAGGTGGACCGGGCCCGCGCCGAGAACTCATCGGAGCGTCCGGGAAGAGGTGCGCGCTGAACGGGTACCCGGCGCGGAGGAACGCACGGGAGAGCGATCACCATGCGACGTACGGGCAGTGAACCGAGGACCGCACGCAGTCCGCTGCGCATCCGGTTCTGGCTGGCGGTCTGGGGTCTGATCTGGGCGGCCGCCGGCACGGCGGGCTTCGCCCTGGCCGGGCGCACCGGGTGGGCGGTGGCCTGCGGTGTGCTGTTCCTGGTGGTCACGGCGGACCTGGTGTTCATCACGCGGCACATCCGCCAGGGCCCCCACTACCAGCCGGGCCGCGATGTCCCTCCGTACGAGCCCTGAGCCCCCGCTACGGGACCGCTACGCCCACTACGGGCCCGGCTCGAAGCGGGCCGCCTCCAGGTACTCGGGCTTCGGATCGAGCGCGGCGGCCAGACGGAAGTGGCGCTTGGCCTGGTCCGGCCGGCCGGAGCGCTGGAAGGTCCGGGCAAGCGCGAAGTGGGCGAAGGCGTTGTCCGGCTCGCGCTCCAGGACCAGCTCGAACTCCAGCTGAGCGGGGCGCAGCTGCGCCGCCGCGAAGAAGGCGCGGGCGCGCAGCAGACGGGCGGCGGTGTTCTCGGGATGGGCGGCGATCACCGAGTCGAGCAGCTTGACGGCTCCGCGCGGGTCCCGTGCGGCGAGGAGCTGCTCCGCGGCGCGGAAGTCGATGACGTGGGTCTCGGGGCTGCTGTCGGGCACGGTCACATCCTTCCCCTTGCTCCAGCGCTTCAACATCGTCGGCGCGGCCCGTATTCCGGCGGCTAGGGAGGTGTCTTGTCGATCAGGCCGGACCGCGCGAGCCCGGCAGATCCGGGAGACAGGCCCTAGCGTGCGGCCCGTTCGCCCAGCTCCGCCCACACCTCGCGCACGCGCGGCTCCAGCGCCTCCAGCGGCCCGTCGTTGTCGATGACGAGGTCGGCGATGGCGAGGCGCTGCTCGCGCGTGGCCTGGGCCGCCATCCGGGCGCGGGCTTCGGCGTCGGTCATCCCGCGCAGCCGTACGAGCCGGTCCAGCTGGGTCGCGGGCGAGGCGTCGACGACGACGACCAGGTCGTAGAGCGGCGCCAGGCCGTTCTCGGTGAGCAGGGGGACGTCGTGGATCACCACCGCGTCCTGCCCGGCGGCCGCCTCCAGCTCGGCGGAGCGGGCGCGGACGACGGGGTGGACGATGGCGTTGAGGGTGGCGAGGCGGTCCGGGTCGGCGAAGACGATGGAGCCGAGCCGGGGCCGGTCGAGGGTGCCCTCGGGGGTGAGGATCTCGGGCCCGAACGCCTCCACGACGGCCGCGAGCCCGGGCGTGCCGGGCTCGACGACCTCGCGGGCGATCTTGTCGGAGTCGATCAGGACCGCTCCGTACGAGACGAGCAGCCGCGACACCTCGCTCTTGCCGGCTCCGATGCCGCCGGTCAGCCCCACTCTCAGCATGTGCCGAAGCTTAGGCCCTGGCTCCCCCGCCGTGTCAGGCACCCTTCAACGGCGTCGCCAGACACCCCCTAGGCATCACCCTCCCGCTCCGCGAGGAACCGCTCGAACTGGCGGCCGAGCTCGTCGGCGGACGGCAGCTCCACCGGCTCGGCGACCAGGCTGCCGCGCGTCTCGGCACCGGCCATCGCGTCGTACTGGTGCTCGAGGCCCTGTACGAGCGCGACGAGCTCCTCGTCGCCCTCGCCTATCTGGCGCTCGATCTCCGTCTGGGTGCGCTGGGCCTCGGTGCGCAACGCGTGCGCGACACCCGGCAGGACCAGGCCCGTCGCGGCGGTGATGGCCTCCAGCGCGGTGAGGGCCGCGTCCGGGTACGAGGACCGCGCCACATAGTGCGGTACGTGCGCGGCGACGCCCAGCACGTCGTGGCCCGCCTCCATGAGGCGGTACTCCAGGAGCGACTCGGCGCTGCCCGGCACCTGGGCCTCGTCGAAGGTGTTGCGGTGGCCGGGCATCAGGTCGGTGCGGTTGCCGTGCGGGGTGAGGCCGACGGGGCGGGTGTGCGGCACGCCCATGGGAATGCCGTGGAAGTTGACCGACAGGCGCACGCCCAGCCGCTCGACGATCTGCCGTACGGCGACGGCGAACCGCTCCCACTCGACGTCCGGCTCCGGACCCGACAGCAGCAGGAAGGGCGCCCCGGTGGAGTCCTGGACGAGGCGGACCTCGATGGCGGGCGTCTCGTACCCGGTCCAGCGGTCGCGCCGGAACGTCAGCAGCGGGCGGCGGGCCCGGTAGTCCACGAGCCGGTCGTGGTCGAAGCGGGCCACCACCTGGTGGGGCAGGGATCCGAGCAGGCCGTCGACGATCTGCTCGCCGGTCTCACCCGCGTCGATGTATCCGTCGAAGTGGTAGAGCATGACGAGGCCGGCCGACTCCTGTGCCAGCGCCATGTCGACGACGGCCAGGCCCTTCGGCTCCCATGCGTACAAATCCCGGGGATCAAGCACGATTACCGCTCCTCCTCATATCTCTGGGAAGAACGTCACTCACCGCACAGGCATTCCCACTCCGCAGCCACGAGTCGCGAACACGACTGAGGCCCGCCCCCTTCCGGGGACGGGCCTCAGTACTGCTACCTACCGCTCAGCGGCGAGTCGATCGATCGATCGGGCCGTTTCCAGCCGCATCGATGCGAGTCGATCGTCAGCTCTGGCCGCCGGCCAGCTTCTCGCGCAGGGCGGCCAGCGCCTCGTCCGACGCCAGGGCGCCGGAGTTGTCGTCCGACTCCGAGGAGTACGAACCGCCGGAGACACCCGCCGGGGCACCGGCCGGAGCGGCGGCGCCACCCTCGGCAGCGGCGGCCTCGTCGGCCTCGCGGGACTTGATGACCTGGGCCTGGTGCTGCTCGAAGCGCTGCTGCGCCTCGGCGTACTGGGTCTCCCACGCCTCGCGCTGGGCCTCGTAGCCCGGCAGCCAGTCGTTGGTCTCCGGGTCGAAGCCCTCGGGGTAGATGTAGTTGCCCTGGTCGTCGTACGACGCGGCCATGCCGTACAGGGTCGGGTCGAACTCGACCGACGCCGGGTCGGCACCGAAGGACTCGTTGGCCTGCTTCAGCGAGAGGCTGATGCGGCGGCGCTCGAGGTCGATGTCGATGACCTTGACGAAGATCTCGTCGTTGACCTGGACGACCTGCTCCGGGATCTCCACGTGGCGCTCGGCCAGCTCGGAAATGTGGACCAGACCCTCGATGCCCTCGTCCACGCGGACGAACGCACCGAACGGAACGAGCTTGGTGACCTTACCCGGGACGACCTGACCGATCTGGTGCGTACGGGCGAACTGCTGCCACGGGTCCTCCTGCGTCGCCTTCAGCGACAGGGAGACACGCTCGCGGTCCATGTCGACGTCGAGGACCTCGACGGTGACTTCCTGGCCGACCTCGACAACCTCGGACGGGTGGTCGATGTGCTTCCAGGACAGCTCGGAGACGTGGACCAGACCGTCGACGCCACCCAGGTCCACGAAGGCACCGAAGTTGACGATCGAGGAGACGACGCCGGAACGGACCTGACCCTTCTGCAGGGTCGTGAGGAACGTCTGGCGGACCTCGGACTGGGTCTGCTCGAGCCAGGCGCGGCGGGACAGGACCACGTTGTTGCGGTTCTTGTCCAGCTCGATGATCTTCGCCTCGAGCTCCTTGCCCACGTAGGGCTGGAGGTCGCGGACACGACGCATCTCGACGAGGGAGGCCGGCAGGAAGCCACGGAGGCCGATGTCGAGGATGAGACCACCCTTGACGACCTCGATGACGGTACCGGTGACGATGCCGTCCTCTTCCTTGATCTTCTCGATGGTGCCCCAGGCACGCTCGTACTGGGCGCGCTTCTTCGAGAGGATCAGGCGGCCTTCCTTGTCCTCCTTCTGGAGAACAAGGGCCTCGATCTCGTCGCCGACCTTGACGACCTCGTTCGGGTCGACGTCGTGCTTGATCGAGAGCTCGCGGCTCGGGATGACACCTTCGGTCTTGTAACCGATGTCGAGCAGGACCTCGTCCCGGTCGACCTTCACGATGACGCCGTCGACGATGTCGCCGTCGTTGAAGTACTTGATCGTCTCGTCGATCGCGGCGAGGAAGGCTTCCTCGTTACCGATGTCGTTGACCGCAACCTGCGGGGTGGTGGCGGTGGTCTCGGTGCTGCTCGTCATGTGGGAAAGGGCTCCGGTACGGACATTGAAGTCGTAGGTACTGCTACGCCGAGAGCCCGTATCGCCTCTGCAGAAGCCGGACAGCCAAGGAAGCACCCGCCCCGGAGGGGCGACGCCTCGAGAACCGAGGGGACATACAACAGATGCGAGCGCGGCCTGCTCCGTCTGAGGCGCGCAGGCCCGCAGCGCAACCTTTAGCATACGGGGACGGCCGGACACGGTCAATGCGCGAAGGCGTACACCCGGGGCAGAACCTCACATACCCGGCACATTTAATGTTTCCCAAGGCCATCGTGGCCGCGGCTACGGCTTCCGCGGACGCCCGCTCAGGGGCTCCCGCAGGCGGCCGTGCGCAACCTACAACGGCGGTGGGGATGATCCAAGAGTACGAGCCCGAGGCCACCAGGCGCCACGCCGGTGACGCCGAGAGCAGCCGGGCGAACCGGGGCTGGTGGGACCGGAACGCCGACGAGTACCAGACCGAACACGGCGCGTTCCTCGGGGACGACCGCTTCGTCTGGGGGCCGGAGGGGCTGGACGAGGCGGAGGCCCGCCTCCTGGGGGACGTCTCCGGACTGGACGTCCTGGAGATCGGCGCGGGCGCCGCGCAGTGTTCGCGCTGGCTCGCCGCGCGGGGGGCCCGCCCGGTCGCCCTGGACCTCTCCCACCGCCAGCTCCAGCACGCCCTGCGGATCGGCGCGGACGTCCCGCTCGTGGAGGCCGACGCCGGCGCCCTCCCCTTCCGGGACGGCTCCTTCGACCTGGCCTGCTCCGCCTACGGGGCGGTCCCCTTCGTCGCCGATCCGGTGCGGGTCTTCCGCGAGGTACGCAGGGTGCTGCGGCCGGGCGGGCGGTGGGTGTTCTCGGTGACGCACCCGATCCGCTGGGCGTTCCCCGACGAGCCGGGACCGGAGGGGCTGTCGGTCGCCTCCTCGTACTTCGACCGCACCCCTTACGTCGAGCAGGACGAGGAGGGCCGGGCGGTCTACGTGGAGCACCACCGGACCCTCGGGGACCGGGTGCGGGACGTGGTGGCGGGCGGGTTCCACCTGGTGGACCTGGTCGAACCGGAATGGCCCTCCTGGAACACCCAGGAGTGGGGCGGCTGGTCCCCGCTGCGCGGAAACCTGATCCCGGGGACGGCGATCTTCGTGTGCGAGCGCGCGTGATGCGTGCGGAGGCCCTGGACCTGCCCGTACGCACCGCGCTGCCCGCCCTGGAGCGGGCGCTGGACGGGCACGGGGCGGCGGTGCTGTGCGCGCCGCCCGGCACCGGCAAGACCACCCTGGTGCCGCTGGTGCTCGCCGAGCGGGGCGCACGCGTCCTCGTCGCGGAGCCGCGGCGGATCGCCGCCCGCGCCGCGGCCCGGCGCATGGCGTGGCAGCTGGGCGAGAAGGTGGGCGGCCGGGTCGGCTTCACCGTGCGCGGCGAACGGGTGGTGTCGCGCGAGACGGTGGTCGAGGTGGTGACGACCGGTGTCCTGCTGCAGCGCCTCCAGCGGGACCAGGAGCTCGGCGGCACCGACGTCGTGATGCTCGACGAATGCCATGAGCGGCACCTGGACGCGGACACGGCGGCGGCGTTCCTGCTGGACGTACGGGAGACCCTGCGGCCCGAGCTGCGGCTGCTGGCCGCGTCCGCGACGACCGACGCCGAGGGGTGGGCGCGGCTGCTGGGCGGCGCACCCGTCGTGGAGGCGGCGGGCGTGGCGCACCCCGTGGAGGTGGTGTGGGCCCCTCCGGCGGCGCCCGTGCGGCCGCCTCATGGGATGCGGGTGGACCCGGCGCTGCTCGGGCACGTCGCGTCGGTGGTGCGGCGGGCTTTGGCGGAGCGGTCGGGGGACGTGCTGTGCTTCCTGCCCGGTGTCGGGGAGATCGCGCGGGTGGCGGGGCTGCTGTCCGGCCTGCCCGGCGTGGAACTGCTCCAGGTGCACGGCCGGGCCCCGGCGGCGGTGCAGGACGCGGTCCTCTCCCCCGGCGGGGCCCGCCGCCGGGTGGTGCTGGCGACGTCGGTCGCCGAGTCGTCGCTGACCGTGCCCGGCGTGCGCGTGGTGGTCGACTCGGGGCTCGCGCGTGAGCCGCGGGTGGACCACGCGCGGGGGCTGGGGTCGCTGACCACGGTGTGGGCGTCGCGGGCCGCCGCCCGGCAGCGCGCCGGGCGCGCCGGGCGCGAGGCGCCGGGCACCGTCTACCGGTGCTGGGCCGAGGCGGAGGACACGCGGCGGCAGCCGTTCCCGGCGCCCGAGATCCAGGTGGCCGATCTGACCGCGTTCGCACTGCAGGCCGCCGCCTGGGGCGACCCGGGTGCCGCGGGTCTCGCACTGCTGGATCCGCCGCCCGCGGGCGCGATGGGCGCCGCGCGGGAGGTGCTGACCGCGATCGGCGCGGTCGACGGTGCCGGGCGGGTGACGGACCGGGGCGTGCGCATGTCGCGGCTGGGCGTGCACCCCCGGCTGGCCCGCGCCCTGCTGGACGGAGCGCCTGTGGTGGGCGCCCGGCGCGCCGCAGAGGTGGTGGCCCTGCTGAGCGAGGAACCCCCGCGTGAGTACGGCGACGACCTGGCGGCCGCCTGGCGCACGGCACGCCGTACGCCGGGCGACGCGTACGGCGCCCGCTGGCGGCAGGAGGCCCGGCGCCTCGCGGGGCAGCTGGACGCCGCCGACGGCCCGGGCCGTGGGGTGCCGGATGACGCCGCCGTCGGCGCGGTGACCTCCCTGGCGTATCCGGAACGGGTGGCGCGTGCGCGGGGCGCGAAGGCCGAGGGCGCGTTCCTCATGGCGTCCGGGACGCGGGCCGAACTCGGCGAGGGGTCCCGGCTGCGCGGGTCGGAGTGGCTGGCCGTCGCCGTCGCGGACCGGCCCGCTCACGCGGCGTCCGCGCGGGTGCGGCTGGCGGCCGTGATCGACGAGGAGACCGCGCGGGCGGCCGCCGGGGGGCTGTTCCTGGCGGGTGAGGAGGTCGGCTGGGAGGCCGGTGACGTGGTCGCCCGGTCCGTGGAGCGGCTGGGCGCCGTCGAGCTGACCGTACGGCCGCTGACCGACCCGGACCCCGGACGTGTACGGGAGTCGCTGCTGGAGGGCCTGCGGCGCGAGGGGCTCGGGCTGCTGCGGTGGTCGCAGGAGGCGGAGGGGCTGCGGCAGCGGCTGGCGTTCCTGTACCGGGTGGTCGGCGCGCCGTGGCCGGACGTGTCGGACGCCGCGCTGCTGGAGCGGGCCGGCGACTGGCTGGAACCGGAGCTGTCCCGGGCGCGGCGGCGGGCGGATCTGGCCCGTGTCGACGCCGGTCAGGCGATGCAGCGGCTGCTGCCCTGGGCCACCGGCGAGGCGGCCCGCCTGGACGAGCTGGCCCCGGAGCGGATCGAGGTGCCCAGCGGGTCGCGGATCCGGGTCGAGTACGGCGCCGGGGAGCAGCCCGTGCTGGCGGTGAAGCTGCAGGAGATGTTCGGGCTCGGCGAGACCCCGCGGATAGCGGGCGTTCCGGTGCTGGTGCACCTGCTGTCCCCGGCCGGCCGGCCCGCCGCCGTCACGGCGGACCTGGCGTCCTTCTGGCGCGACGGGTACCGCTCCGTGCGGGCGGAGCTGCGCGGCCGGTACCCGAAGCACCCGTGGCCGGAGGACCCGGCGGGGGCGGAGCCGACGAAGCGGACGAACACGCGCCGCTGAGCGCTTCCGGGTCTCGGGCCGCCGCCGGGCCCCTGGCTGGGGGCCTCAGGTCGCCGGGGCCGGGGTCGGGGCCGGGGCCGCGACCTTGAGCTCGACGGTCAGGGTCGCGCCGCCGGCGGTGGTCAGACGGAGCAGGAAGGTGCCGGTCTGGCCGTCCGCGTACATCTTGGGCAGCTTGAGGACGCCGTTGGCGTCCGTCTTCAGGCCGACGAGGGTCCGGACGGGGTTGCCCTGCTCGTCCTTGAAGAAGGGGCCCTTGTCGTTGGCGGTGGCGCTGTCCGCGGCCGTGATCATGGTGGCGGTCAGCGCGACGCCGGACGCGACGGCGCCCTTGTACGTGGCCTTCACCTCGACCTGGTCGGCGAACTCCGTCTCCGGGGCGGCCGTCAGGGCCTTCTCGTCCGTCCTGGTCAGCGCGTCGGCCGCGCGCTCCGTGACGGTCGCGGTGAAGTCGACGGCGGGCAGCGTCGCGCGGCGCACGACGGTGGCCCGTACGGTGAACTCGCCCGTCCGCTCGCCCGCCACGATCGGCGGCGCGAGGGCCGTTCCGTCCGCGGCCGTGGTGACGACGACGCTGCCGACCGAGCCGGTCCCGGCCGCGAAGCGTGCCTCCGTGGCGCCGACGATCTCGAACTCGACCGCCAGCTTGGCGACGGGCTTGCCCGCCCGGTCGAGCGCCTTGACCTCGGGGCGCTCGGTGAAGCGGCTGCCCGCCATCGCGGTGAGCGGGCCCGTCCCGGCGTCCGTGAGGCGTGCGACCTTCTCGTGCGGCGCGGGGGCGGGGGTGACGGGCGGCTTGGTCGGGCCCGGCGTGACCGGCGGGGTCGTGGGCGTCGGCTTGGTCGGGCCCGGGGTGACCGGCGGGGTCGTGGGCGTCGACGGGGACGGCTTCACGGGAGGCGGGGTCGGCGTGGGGGACGGCGTCACGGGGAGGGTCGGCGTCGGCGTCGGGCGGGCCGCCGGCTTGTTGTCGCTGCGGTCGGCCGGCAGGACACCCGTACCGTCCGGAATCCGGTGCGTACCGCGCTTGTAGTACTCGAACCAGGACAGGACCGTACGCAGGTACTCCGTCGAACGGTTGTAGCTGAGGATCGCCTTGTCGAGGTCGGCCTTGAGGGCGAGGTCGCGGTTGTTGGCGCAGAGGTACATGCCGGCGGCCTGCGCGGCGTCGTAGATGTTGTTCGGGTCCTTGCGGCCGTCGCCGTTGGCGTCCTGGCCCCAGCTCGCCCACGTGGACGGGATGAACTGCATGGGACCGACCGCGCGGTCGTGCGTCGTGTCGCCGTCGTACGCACCGTCGTCGGTGTCGGAGATGTTGGCGAAGCCGACACCGTTGAGGACGGGGCCGAGGATCGGCGAGAGGGTGGTGCCGTCGGCGCTCACGCGGCCGCCGCGGGCCTGGCCGGACTCCACCTTGCCGATGCCCGCGAGGAGTTGCCAGGGGAGGTTGCAGCCGGGGTCGGCGGCGCGGAGGTGCTGCTCCGCCTGCTTGTAGGCGGCGAGGACGGTGGCCGGTATGCCCGCTTCCGCGGGGCCCGTGACGATCGGTGCCGTGGGGGCGCCGGGCTTGTCCGGCGTGTTGAGCGGGGGCAGGTCGGTGTAGTACGGCGAGTTGCCGGTGGCCGAGTTCTCGTGGGGCTGGGGGGTGGCGTCGGCGGCCTGGGGGTCACCGCTGCCGCCATCGGCGGCGGATGTCACGCCCGGGGCCTGCGAGGCGGAGAGTGCCGCCACCGCGGCGGCTGCCACGGCGGTGCTGGTGGCTCCCTTGCGCAGCCGGCGGCCGATGTGCGCTGCCATACGTGTGGTCCCTCCCCTTTGACACTGCCGTCCGCGCTCCCCGCGCGAGGACTCAAGCGACCCTACGTCAACCGGCGGCTCCGGCACACCGCCCGCTGACCGCTTTTCACGCTTTCGTCACCGCTTGGTTCACCGGAATCCGGAGTCCGAACGTCACGCATACTGGCGGCCATTGACCGACATGCTCAAGGGGGGGCCTTCCACCATGCCGTTCACTCTCAGCCATGCCGCGGCCGTGCTGCCCGCGATACGGAGGTCCGGCGCGGCGCGCGGGCCCTTGGTCGCGTCGGCGCTCGTCGCCGGGTCGTTCGCGCCGGACATGACGTACTTCGCGGACACGGCGCTGCCCGGGGCGATGCGTTTCGGGGACGTCACGCACGGGGTGCTGGGCGTGCTGACCGTTGATGTCGCGATCGCGGCGGCGCTGGTTGCGGTGTGGCTGATGGTCCGTGAGCCGCTGATGGCGCTGGTGCCCGGGCGGTGGCAGGGGCCGCTGCACGCGCTGCTGCGGGGGCAGGCGTGGCGTGGGCGGCGGCGGGCGGAGCTGGCGGCGTGGTTCTACGCCTCGGCGGTCGTCGGCGCGACGACGCATGTGGTGTGGGACGCCTTCACGCACCTGGACCGGTGGGGCATGAAGCTGCTGCCGGTGCTGGGCGAGGTGGTGGCCGGCTTCCCGATGTACCTGTACGCGCAGTACGGCGGATCGGCGGTGGCGCTGCTGGTGCTGGCGTGGTTCGTGGGAAGCGGGGTGCGGCGGATGTCGCGGTCCGGGGCTTCGGGGCCCGGCGCCTCGGGGGCCGTGCCGGTGCTCGGGCGGCGGGGGCGGTGGCTGGCGGCGGGGCTGCTCGGGGCGTCCGTGACGGTGGGCGTGGTGCACCGGTGCGCGCGGTGGTACGCGTACTGGGGGCATGCGCCGGAGACGCCGCTGGACATCATCCCGACGGCGTGCTTCGGCGCGGGGGCGGGATTGGCGGGTGGGGTGCTGGTGTACGGCGTGGTGATGCGGCTGCGGGCGGCGGGGCCTTCCCCCACCCCTCCCCCTCCTGCGCCGGCGGGCGTGGGGGGAGCTCGACTCCCCGAAACCGAGGACTCCGCCGCCGGACCCCGCAGGGGTTGAGGCCACTGCGGGGGCTGACGCCCCCACGTCTCCCGTCGGGGCGGCGGCTTCGCGCCGCGGACCACTCACCGGGGGCGAGCGGTGCGCGGCGCGTGAGCTTGCGTCAGTGCGCCGCGGAGTCCCAGTCCGGGCCCACGCCCACCGAGACGTCCAGCGGGGCGCGGAGGTCGACCGCCGTGGACATCTCGTGGCGGACCAGGGCCTCGACCCGGTCGCGCTCGCCGGGGGCGACCTCCAGGACGATTTCGTCGTGGACCTGGAGCAGCAGGCGGGTCTTCAGGTCCGCCTCGCGCAGGGCGCGGTCGACGCGCAGCATGGCGACCTTCACGATGTCGGCGGCCGTGCCCTGGATCGGGGCGTTCAGCGCCATCCGCTCCGCGGCCTCCCTGCGCTGGCGGTTGTCGCTGTTGAGGTCCGGGAGGTAGCGGCGGCGGCCGAGCATGGTCTCCGTGTACCCGGTGGCGCGGGCCTCGTCGACGACGCGGCGCAGGTAGTCGCGCACCCCGCCGAACCGCTCGAAGTACGTGTCCATCAGGGCACGCGCCTCGCCGGCCTCGATGTTGAGCTGCTGGGAGAGGCCGAACGCGGACAGGCCGTACGCCAGGCCGTACGACATGGCCTTGATCTTGCGGCGCATCTCCGCGTCGACCGCGGACCGCTCGACGCCGAACACCTGGGAGGCGACGGTGGTGTGCAGGTCCTCGCCGGAGGTGAAGGCCTCGATGAGGCCCTCGTCCTCCGACAGGTGGGCCATGACGCGCAGCTCGATCTGGCTGTAGTCGGCCGTCATCAGCGACTCGAAGCCCTCGCCGACGACGAAGCCGTGCCGGATGGCGCGGCCCTCGTCGGTGCGGACCGGCACGTTCTGCAGGTTGGGGTCGGTCGACGAGAGGCGGCCGGTCGCCGCGACCGTCTGGCTGAAGGTGGTGTGGATCCGGCCGTCGGCGGCGATCGTCTTGATCAGGCCCTCGACGGTGGAGCGCAGCCGGGCCTGCTCGCGGTGGCGCAGCATGATGACCGGCAGCTCGTGCTCGGTCTGGCCGGCCAGCCAGGCGAGCGCGTCCGCGTCCGTGGTGTAGCCGGTCTTGGTCTTCTTCGTCTTGGGGAGGTTCAGCTCGCCGAAGAGGACCTCCTGGAGCTGCTTCGGGGAGCCGAGGTTGAACTCGTGTCCCACGGAGGCGTGCGCCTCCTTCACCGCCTGCTGCACCGCTGCGGCGAACTGCTGCTCCATCGCCTCCAGATGGGCGCGGTCGGCGGAGATCCCGTACCGCTCCATCCGGGCCAGCACCACGGAGGTGGGCAGTTCCACGTCGTGCAGCAGCTCGGTGGCGCCGACCTCCTTGAGCTTCTCGCCGAAGGCCTCGCCCAGGTCGAGGACCGCGCGGGCCTGGGCCATCAGCGCGTCGGCCTCGGCCTGCTCGTCGGTGCCGAAGGCGAGCTGCCCGTCGGCCGCGGCGGGGGCCAGCTCGCGGTGGAGGTACTCGACGGAGAGGGCGTCCAGCGCGAAGGAGCGGCGGCCCGGCTTGACCAGGTAGGCGGCGAGGGCGGTGTCCATCGTGATGCCCTCGATGTGCCAGCCGTGCTCGGGGAAGACCCGCAGGGCCTCCTTCGCGCTGTGCAGCACCTTGGGGCGGGCCGGGTCGGCGAGCCAGGCGGCGAAGGCCTTCTCGTCGGCCTCGTCGAGCTGGGTGGTGTCGAACCAGGCCGCCTTGCCGTCGGCACCGGCCAGCGCGACCTCGCTGACGTTCCCCACGCCGAGGGCCCAGGTGGCGACGGTGGCCACGCCGAGCGGCTGGCCGCCGTGCTGCTCCAGCCAGAAGGCGAGCTCGCCGGAGCCGAGCACCGTACCGTCCAGTTCCACCCCGGCGGCCGGGGCGGGGGCCTCTTCCTCCTGCGCGCCCGGGTCGACCGCGAGGAGCCGGTCGCGCAGGCTCGGGTTGCGGATCTCCAGGACCTCCAGGAAGCCCTTGAGCGCGGTCCGGTCGTACGGCCGGCGCTCCAGGTCCGCCACCGTCTTCGGCAGCTCCACGTCACGGACGAGCTCGGTCAGGTGGCGGTTGAGCTTGACGGACTCCAGGTGGTCGCGCAGGGCCTGGCCGACCTTGCCCTTGACCTCGTCGGCCCGCTCGACCAGCTCGGCGAACGAACCGAACTGGTTGATCCACTTCGTGGCCGTCTTCTCCCCGACGCCCGGGATGCCCGGCAGGTTGTCGGACGGGTCGCCCCGCAGGGCGGCGAAGTCGGGGTACTGCGACGGGGACAGCCCGTACTTCTCCTGGACCTTCTCCGGGGTGAACCGGGTCAGCTCGGAGACGCCCTTCGTGGGGTACAGCACGGTCACGTGGTCGGAGACCAGCTGGAACGAGTCCCGGTCGCCGGTGACGATCAGCACCTCGAAGCCCTGGGCCTCGGCCTGCGTGGCGAGCGTGGCGATCACGTCGTCCGCCTCGAACCCGTCCACGGCGAACCGCTCGGCGTTCATGGTGTCGAGCAGCTCGCCGATCAGCTCGACCTGCCCCTTGAACTCGTCGGGGGTCGCGGAGCGGTTCGCCTTGTACTCGGGGAAGTCCGCCGAGCGCCACGTCTTGCGCGACACGTCGAACGCGACGGCGAAGTGCGTCGGCGACTCGTCACGCAGCGTGTTCGCCAGCATCGACGCGAAGCCGTAGATGGCGTTGGTCGTCTGGCCGCTCGCGGTGGTGAAGTTCTCCGCGGGCAGCGCGAAGAACGCCCGGTACGCCAGGGAGTGCCCGTCCATGAGGAGCAGGCGCGGACGGTTGTCGTCTGGGGTCTTCTTCGATGCTGTCTCAGCCACGGACACGATCCTGCCACGGACCACCGACAATGCCGGTCCCGGCCGAGGGGCGGTGCCCGCTGTCAGTGGGCCGTGACAGGATCGGAGACGTACATCGGACACAACCGCTCAAGGGGGAGCGCGATGGCCAGCAAGCCGCCCGCAGGTGACCCGGTCCAGGACGCGCCGCAGGTCCAGGCGCCCCAGCACGCCGCTGCCGGCCTCCCCGCGATCGGGCACACCCTCAAGATCGCCCAGCAGCAGATGGGCCTCGCCCGCACCGCGCGGACCCTGCTCAGGGTCAACCAGAAGGACGGCTTCGACTGCCCGGGCTGCGCCTGGCCCGAGGGCGACAAGCGGCACGTCGCGGAGTTCTGCGAGAACGGCGCGAAGGCCGTCGCCGAGGAGGCCACGCTGCGCCGCGTGACGCCCGCCTTCTTCGCCGCGCACCCGGTGGCGGACCTGGCCACCCGCAGCGGGTACTGGCTCGGGCAGCAGGGCCGGATCACCCACCCCGTGTACCTGCCGGAGGGCGCCGACCGCTACGAGCCGGTGACGTGGGAGCGCGCCTTCGCGATCATCGCGGAGGAACTGACCGCGCTCGGCTCCCCCGACGAGGCGGTCTTCTACACCTCCGGCCGCACCAGCAACGAGGCCGCGTTCCTGCTCCAGCTCTTCGCCCGCGAGTTCGGCACGAACAACCTCCCGGACTGCTCCAACATGTGCCACGAGTCGTCCGGCTCCGCGCTCACCGAGACGATCGGCATCGGCAAGGGCAGCGTGTCCCTGGAGGACCTGCACCGGGCGGACCTGATCATCGTGGCCGGGCAGAACCCCGGCACCAACCACCCGCGCATGCTCTCCGCCCTGGAGAAGGCCAAGGCGGCGGGGGCGAGGATCATCTCGGTGAACCCGCTGCCCGAGGCGGGCCTGGAGCGGTTCAAGAACCCGCAGACCCCGCAGGGCATGCTCAAGGGCGCCGCCCTCACCGACCTGTTCCTCCAGATCCGCATCGGCGGCGACCAGGCCCTCTTCCGGCTCCTCAACAAGCTGATCATGGAGACGGACGGCGCCGTCGACGAGGAGTTCGTACGCGAGCACACGCACGGGTACGAGGCGTTCGCGGCCGCCGCCAAGGCCGCCGACTGGGACGAGACGCTCGCCGCCACCGGCCTGGAGCGCTCCGAGATCGAGCGCGCCCTGCGCATGGTGCTCGCCTCGGAGCGCACCATCGTCTGCTGGGCCATGGGCCTCACCCAGCACAAGCACTCCGTGCCGACCATCCGCGAAGTGGTCAACTTCCTCCTGCTGCGCGGCAACATCGGCCGCCCGGGCGCGGGGGTCTGCCCGGTGCGCGGGCACTCCAACGTGCAGGGCGACCGCACGATGGGCATCTTCGAGCGCCCGTCCGCCGCCTTCCTGGACGCCCTGGACAAGGAGTTCGGCATCGCCGCGCCCCGCCACCACGGCTTCGACGTGGTGCGTTCCATCCAGGCGCTGCGCGACGGCGAGGCGAAGGTGTTCTTCGCGATGGGCGGCAACTTCGTGGGGGCGACCCCCGACACGGAGGTCACCGAGGCGGCCATGCGCCGCGCCCGGCTCACCGTGCACGTGTCGACCAAGCTGAACCGCTCCCACGCGGTCACCGGCACGCGCGCGCTGATCCTGCCCACGCTCGGCCGCACCGACAAGGACGTCCAGGCCGCCGGGAAGCAGTTCGTCACGGTCGAGGACTCCATGGGCCTGGTCCACGCCTCGCGCGGGAATCTTCCGCCGGCGAGTCCGCACCTGCTGTCCGAGCCGGCCATCGTGGCGCGCATGGCGCGGGCCGTGCTGGGCGAGGCGTCGGCCACGCCGTGGGAGGAGTTCGAGAAGGACTACGCCACGATCCGCGACCGCATCGCGCGCGTGGTGCCCGGCTTCGAGGACTTCAACGCCCGCCTCGCGGCGAACCCCGGCGGCTTCGCCCTGCCGCACGCCCCGCGCGACGAGCGGCGCTTCCCCACGAAGACCGGCAAGGCGAACTTCACCGCCGCGCCCGTCGAGTACCCGCGGGTCCCCGAGGGGCGGCTGCTGCTGCAGACCCTGCGCTCGCACGACCAGTACAACACCACCATCTACGGCCTCGACGACCGCTACCGCGGCATCAAGGGCGGCCGCCGCGTAATCCTGGTCCACCCGGAGGACGCCCGCGCGCTGGGCTTCGCCGACGGGTCGTACGCCGACCTCGTCAGCGAGTGGCGCGACGGCTCCGAGCGGCGCGCGCCCGGCTTCCGGGTGGTGCACTACCCCACCGCGCGGGGCTGCGCCGCCGCGTACTACCCGGAGACGAACGTCCTGGTGCCCCTGGAGTCCACCGCCGACGTCAGCAACACCCCCGCCAGCAAGTCCGTGATCGTGCGTCTGGAACAATCGGCGACCGTCTGAGCGTTCGCTTAGCCAGCCAGCCAACCAGTCGGCACAAGGCCGTACGACGACGAACGGAGCCGGGCCCCATGGGCGAGCAGACCAGCGTGAAGTTCCCGCAGGAAGTCATCGAGGAGTACGCCTCGCTCGGTGTCGACCTGCCCGCCCTCTTCTCCGCAGGGCACCTCGGCACCCGCATGGGCGTGCGAATCCTGGAGGCCTCCGCCGAGCGGGTCGTCGGCACCATGCCGGTCGAGGGCAACACCCAGCCGTACGGACTGCTGCACGGCGGCGCGTCCGCCGTCCTCGCCGAGACCCTCGGCTCGGTCGGTTCGATGCTCCACGGCGGCATCTCCAAGATCGCGGTGGGCGTGGACCTCAACTGTACCCACCACCGGGGCGTCCGCAGCGGACTGGTGACCGGCGTGGCCACCCCCGTCCACCGCGGGCGCTCCACCGCCACGTACGAGATCGTCATCACCGACGAGCAGGACAAGCGGGTGTGCACGGCCCGCCTGACCTGCCTGCTGCGGGAGGCCCCGCAGGGCGACGGCCCCACCGGCTGACCGCCCGGCACCACGCGTCCGCCGGAAACCTCGGCGCTGGAAACAACCGAAAAACAACTGGACCAACCGGAAACAGCCGGAAACAGCCGAGAGCCGGGAGAGCCCCGAAAGGCTCCCCCGGCTCCCGCTCCGGTCGGTCAGGCAGCACCCTCACCGAGGTAGGCGGCCCGGATCCGGGAATCGGCGAGCAGGTCCCGCGCCTCTCCGTCCACCGACACCGACCCGGTCTCCAGCACATAGCCGCGATGGGCGAGCCCCAGCGCCTGAGTGGCGTTCTGCTCCACGAGCAGCACCGTGGTGCCCTGCTCGTTGATGTCGCGGATGATCTCGAAGATCTGCTGCACGATCAGCGGGGCGAGCCCCATGGACGGTTCGTCGAGCAGCAGCAGCTCCGGCTTGCCCATCAGGGCCCGGCCGATCGCCAGCATCTGCTGCTCACCACCCGAGAGGGTGCCCGCGAGCTGCGTCCGCCGCTCCGCGAGCCGGGGGAACAGCCCGAAGATGCGGTCCAGGTCCCCGGAGTCCACCGACGAGAAGCGGTAGGCGCCGATCTCCAGGTTCTCCAGGACCGACATCCGCGGGAAGACCCGGCGGCCCTCCGGCACGTGCCCGATCCCGAAGTGGACCAGCTCGTGCGACTTGATGCCGTCGATGCGCTCGCCTCGCAGCCGCACTTCGCCGGCGCTCGGCCGCAGCATGCCGGAGACCGTGCGCAGCGTCGTGGTCTTGCCCGCGCCGTTGCCTCCGAGCAGGGCCACGATCTCGCCCTCGTTCACCCTGAGGTCGATGCCCTTCAGCGCCTCGATCGCGCCGTAGGAGACCCGCAGGGCGCTCAGTTCGAGCAGCGGCACGCCGGCCGTCCCCTCGGTTTCCGCCCGGCTCGCCGGATCCGTCGTCACGCTCACTGCCCCTCCTCCGCGTCCGAGGCCGACCGCTCGGCGATGATGTTCTGCAGCGTTTCGGCGTCCTCGGCCGACGATCCGAGATAGGCCTCGATGACGGCGGGGTGCCGCTGCACCTCGCTGGGCGTGCCCTCCGCGATCTTCTTGCCGAAGTTGAGCACCATGACCCGGTCCGCCACCGACATCACCAGCCGCATGTCGTGCTCGATCAGCAGCACGCTCACGCCCAGCTCGGTGTTGATCCGCCGGATGAGCTGCTCCAGCTGGAGCTTCTCCGTCGGGTTCGTACCGGCGGCCGGCTCGTCGAGGAGCAGTACCTGCGGTTCCGTGGCCAGCGCCCGCGCGATCTCCAGGCTGCGCTGGTCGCCGTAGCTGAGGGACCCGGCGATGTCGTTGAGCTTGTCCTCCAGGCCCACGAACTTCAGCAGCCGGTGGGCCCGCTCGTCACTGTGCCGCTCCGCCCGCCGTGCGTTCGGCAGACCCAGGATGATCGACACCGGCCCGGCCTTCAGCCGGGTCTCGGCGGCGATCTTCACGTTCTCCAGCGCGGTCAGCGCCGAGAACAGGCGGATGTTCTGGAACGTCCGCGCGAGGCCCAGGCGGTTGACCACATGGGGCTTGCGTCCCAGCAGCTGGTGGTGCCCACCGTCCTTGTCGTGGAAGGTGATGCTGCCCTCCTGCGGGGTGTAGGCCCCCGTCAGGGAGTTGAACAGCGAGGTCTTGCCCGCGCCGTTCGGACCGATCACCGCCAGGATCTCGCCCCGCCGCATGGACAGATCGACCTTGTCCAGGCTGGTCAGACCGCCGAACCGCAGGGTCAGATCCGAGGTCTCCAGGACCGTGCCGGCGTCCGGGGCCTCCGGTCGCCCGGCCTGCGCCTCGCCACTCGTCACTTCGGTGGCCATCACAGCTTGCCTCCCGCCCGCTCGGTCATGGCATCGGCCTCTCCGAGTCCTTCGTCCGCCATTTTCAGTTCCCGTTGGCGACGGCGGGACGGCCAGACGCCCTGCGGACGGTAGATCATCATCACCACGAGCAGCGCACCGAGGTACATGTACCGGTCGGACGGCTCCACGTAGTCACGCAGCGCCTCCGGCAGCCACACCAGGATGGCCGCGCCGATGAGCACGCCCGGGAGCGACCCCATGCCGCCGAAGATGACGTAGGCGAGCACCAGGATGGAGTTGAGGATGGCGAAGTTCTCGGGGTTGAAGTAGCCGACCTTGCTCGCGTAGACCACACCGGCGATACCGGAGGTGGACGCTCCGATGGCGAACGCCATCAGCTTGAACTTCACCGTGTCCACGCCGTTCGCGGCGGCCGCCACCTCGTCCTCGCGGATGGCGGTCCAGGCCCGCCCGACGCGGGAGTGCTCCAGCCGGACGAAGATCACGACCATGAGCACGATCAGCGTCACCAGCAGGTACCAGTACGGCATCCGCTCCAGCGACCACTGGTAGCCGAACGCGGAGAACTTCGGGATCTGCCGGGCGCCGGCCGAGCCGTTGGTGATGCCGTCCGCGTTCTTGGCCACCAGGTAGACGATCTCGTGGAAGCCCAGGGTGACGATGGCGAGGTAGTCGCCGCGCAGCCGCAGCGTCGGCGCGCCCAGCAGGATGCCCGCGATCAGGCAGGTGACCACCGCGACCGGGATGACCAGGAAGTTGTTGAGCACGACGGGCGGTTCGACGGGCAGCGCGCCGGTCCAGAAGGCGGCGCTGTACGCGCCGACCGCGAAGAACGCCACGAAGCCCAGGTCCAGCAGGCCCGCCCAGCCGATCACCACGTTGAGGCCGATCGCCAGCAGCGCGTAGATGGCGACCTGGTCGACGAGCACGGTCTGCCAGTAGCCGGACAGCTGCCCCGGCACCAGGAGGACGATCAGCAGCACGGCGGCGAGGAGGCCCCACCGCACCTTCGGCTGGGTCCGCACCACCGTGCGCGCCTGCTCCAGCTTCCCGCCGGGGCCGGCGGCGGCCAGCGACCTGGCCCGCTCGGTCGCCTTGGTCAGCAGGCCGGAGGTGAACTCGCGGACGCACCAGATCGCGACGGCCAGCGCCAGGATCACCCAGAGGTTGACGCCGGTGAAGCTGGTCCTGAGGGAGTAGAAGATGTCCCGGGTGTTGCCCTGCTCCCCCACCATCACGGTGAGCACCACGCCGAGCGCCAGCAGGGCACCGAGCCGCTGCCAGCGGGGCTGCTGGTACCACGCGACGTGGCGCAGCTTCGCCGCCGCCGTCATGGGCCTCTTCACCGAAGTGTCCGTGGTCATGCCGTCCTCCCCACACGCTCGCCGAGAATTCCCGTGGGCCGGAACATCAGCACGATGATGAGCACGGTGAACGCGGCGACATGGCGCCACTCACCGCCGAGGAGCGGAACGGTCAGCGTCTCGACGATGCCGAGCATCAGGCCGCCGAGCATCGCCCCCCGGATGTTGCCGATGCCGCCCACCACTGCCGCGGCGAACGCGGTGATGCCGGGGATGAAGCCCATGTCGAACTTGACCTGGAGGAAGGTCCCGTAGAGGTAGCCCGCCGCTCCGCCGAGCACGCCGCCGATCACGAAGGTGCGGGAGATGACCTTGTCGATGTCCACGCCCATCAGTGCGGCGACTTCGGCGTCCTGGGAGACCGCCCGGATGCTCGCGCCGAGCTTCGTACGGTTCACCACCAGGTCGAGGGCGATCATCATGACGACCGCGGAGCCCAGCAGCAGCAGCTGGGTGACGTTCAGGGTGGCCCCGAAGACCGTGAGGACCTGCTCGTTCTTGTACGCCTCCGGCATCGGCAGCGGGTCGCGGCCGAAGAGCTTGCCCGCGAGGTTGTAGAGGAAGAAGGACGCGCCGATGGCGGTGATCAGGAAGATCAGACGGGGCGCCCCGCGCCGGCGCAGTGGCCGATACGCGACCTTTTCCAGCCCGTAGGCGGTGAGGGCTCCGAAAGCGGCGCCGGCGGTCAGACCGAGGGCGACGTATCCGACCGATGCCACACCTGAGGGGTTACTTCCGGGAGCAACCAGGGTGAGGGATATGAGGCCGCCGTACGCACCGAACATGAACACCTCGCTGTGCGCGAAGTTGATCAGCTGCAGTACGCCGTAGACCAGTGTGTAACCGATGGCGATGACGGCATAGATGGAGCCGAGCACCGCCCCCAGGACCAAATAGTCCCAGAATTCACTGAGGGACATCTTGCTGACTTCCTTGTGGGAGCTGAGCGGCCGGAGAAGCGGTGTGCGCATACGTGGGGTCCGATGCGCCGCGCAGACAAGCGAGCGGCTGCGGGCCACACTCCCGGCCGGAGATGTGGCCCGCTTCCGGAAATCAGCTTCCGGCCAGCTCCTCGACCGGTCCCAGGTAGGCGATCTTTCCGTCCTTCACCTGGTACAGGAACACGTCCTGAATCTTCAGCGCACCCTTTTCATCGAAGGAGAATTCCTTCGTGAGGCCCTTGTAGGAAGCCTTCTTCAGCGCCTCGTACACCGCCTGCCGGTCCGGCTTGTCACCCAGCTTCTTCAGCTCCGCGATCACCATGTTGGTGAGGTCGTACGCCTCGGCCGAGTACGTGCCCGGGTCAACGTTGAACTTCTTGCGGTACTCCTCGGTGAACTTCTTGGTGTTCTCCTCGACCTTCGCGTCGGTGCACGGGCAGGTCAGGTACCAGTTGTTCGCGGCCGCACCGGCGAGCTCGATGAACTTCATGTCGTTCGTGCCGTCACCGGAAATCGCGGCACCCTTGTAGCCCGCTTCCACGAGCTTCTTGGCGAACGGCGCGGCGTCCTGGTAGTAGCCCGCGTAAATCAGCGCGTCGGCCTTGGAGTTGACCACGTCCTTGGCGGTGGCGCTGTAGTCCGGGGTCTTGGCGGGGACGGACCTCTTGATGACCTCGACGCCGGCGGCCTTGAGGTCCTTCTCCGCGATCCCCGCGAGCCCGACGCCGTAGTCGGACTTGTCGTCGATCAGGTAGACCTTCTTCGGCTTCAGCTTCTTCGCGTAGTAGGTGGCCATTCCGGCACCCTGGGCGTTGTCGTTGGGAACGCCCTGGAGGAAGGTCTTGAAACCCTGCTCGGTCAGGTCTCCACGCGTTGCGGACGCGGAGAGCGCGGCGAGACCGGCGTCACCGAGCAGAGGCGCGGCGGAATTGGTCGGTCCGGAGAATGCGGGCCCGATCAGCGCGACGACGTTCGGGTCGTCGATCGCCTTCTGGGCCGCGGCGGTGGCCTTTTCGGGGAGACCCTGGTCGTCCACCGCCATGTACTCGATCTTGAAGGGAAGGTCGCCCTTTGCGTTCGCCTGCTCGATGGCGAGCTTGATGCCCTTCTCCTCGTTCTCTCCCAGCGCCGTGTTGTCACCGGAGAGCGGCCCCTGGAAAGCAATCTTCAGGGCGTCACCGCCGCCTCCGGAATCACTGCTGCAACCAGTGAGCGCCAAGGCGCCCACAGCCACGGGAATGGCGAACTTGATGATGTTCTTGTTCAGCACAGAAGGCCCCCAGAAGCGCCTGACTTTTGTAAGCGCGTGCAGCGGGCGGAGCGCCCTCCACACCCAACCGCGCGTCAGTGCGGTGTGCGGGGAATGTAATCGTGCGATGAGCCACCCGTATAGGTGAGTCGACGATGTGTGATCCGCCCGTGACCTGCGTCATGTGCGGAATGCGGTACGCACCTTACCGAGAATCGGACAAGTCAGAGCGAACCACAAGATCCAGCCGTCCGGGCCCCTCACCCGCACCGACGGCGGCCGGAACTGTTTCCTCCCCGGAGCCGGGGCGTGGCGCCTCGCCCAGGGCACGGGGGCCCATCCAGCGCAGCACGGGACTCGTCACCACGGTCGTGACCAGGGCGACCAGGGTGAGCAGTCCGGCCATCCTGTCGTCGATCAGGCCCGCCTCGCGACCGATCTGGATCACCACGAGCTCGGTCAGGCCACGGGCGTTGAGCAGGACCCCCAACCCCAGGGCGGCGGGCCACGGCATGCCCGTCAGGCGTGCACAGATCCCCGCCCCCGCCACCTTCGACACGATGGCGAACACCAGCAGGCCGACGAGCGTGAGCAGGGTGCCGGCGCCCCAGCTCAGGTCCCTCAGGTTCACGGTCAGACCGAAACCGAAGAAGAAGAACGGCAGCAGGATCGTTTTGGCGACCCCGGCCACGCCCTCGACGGCCACCGCCGCGACCCGGTGGTGCCGGGGCCACATCAGCCCCACCAGCATGGCCCCGATGAGCTGGTGGACGCCGAGCGCCGCCGTCAGCGCGGCCGCCGCCATGACCCCCGCGACGAGGAAGGCCACCACACCGCCACCGCCGTCCGCCCTGTCCCTCTTCTCCGCCCACCGCGCGAGAAGCAGCCGGACCGGTCCCAGGCAGATCACCACCACGATCGCGAGGAGGAGGGCCTGTACGGCCAGCGGGCCCATGCCCGCGCCGTGCGAGAGCGCCAGGATCGCGGTCAGCAGGAGCCAGCTGCCCGCGTCGCCGACCGCGGCGCAGAACAGGCTGAGCTGACCGGTGCGCGTCTTGGTGGCGCCGATGTCGGAGAGGATGCGCGCGAGCACCGGGAACGCCGTGATGCTCAGGGCGCAGCCCACGAACAGCACGAAGGCGAGCGGATGCCCCGCCGGCCCGAGATGGCGCTCCACGAGCGGCAGCGCGATCACCGCGCCGGCGGCGAACGGCACGAAGAGCGAGGCCTGGCTAATGAGTACGGTCCGGGCGGCCGCCCCGCGCAGCCGCATCGTGGAGAGCTCCCGGCCCACCCCGAACATGAAGACCACTAGGCCGAGTTGGGCCAGCCCGCTCATCATGTCCCGTGCCTGGGAGGGGAAGAGCCATGCGCTGAATCCGGGGGCGAGCCACCCCAGCAGGGTCGGCCCCATCAGCAGGCCCGCGCAGATCTCACCGATCACCCGGGGTTGCCCCAGGGCCTTGAGGGCGGCGCCGCCGAGGTGCGCGGCGGCGAGCACCACACCGGCCGCGAGGAGGAAGTGACCCGCCCCGTCCAGCCCGCCCGCCGGGGCGACGCCCCGTCCCACCCCGGAGCCCGGACCGGAAGCCCGGGCGGCGGCTAACGCGATCACCACGAGCGGCAGGACGACCGTGACACCGATCGCGACGTAGAGGGCGCGACGGTCACGCCGGGCAGCAGAACGCATCACCACGAACGAATCTCCTTGATTACGGAGGCGGAAGAGCACAGCGGGCTCGCACCAGGGAACCGAGGAACACCGTTTGGAAGCGCGGATCTTCGTGAGAGGAACACCGGAGGCCGCGGCCCGACAAGACGTCGGCACCGCTCCTGCCCCGAATGGGGACCAGGCCAGCGTCACATGACCGAATGAAAGTCAAGCATGAACAAGCCAGCTCGAACGGGGTTGTGATGAAGACCACATCGAGCCGCTCGCTGATTGATCGTCGACCGTTTGTGGCAGCATGACCGACGTTCGAGCACATCCGTTCTTCTGTTCCACGAGCAACTCCCCCAACCCCAGGGAGCGTTGTGCGCAAGACAGAGATGGCGCCCACCGGCCTCGGAGAAACACGCGAGAACCGGACACTCACCTCGATCCTCGCCTCGACCGTCGCCACAGCACCCACCCGCAGGGCACTGGCACTCGAAGGAGAAACACTCTCCTACACCCGGCTGAACGACTGGTCCCTGGCCCTCGCCGAACAATTACGCACCCACGGAATACGCCGCGGCGACCGCGTGGCCCTCCGCATTCCACCGAGCATGGAAGCCATCGCCGCCATACTCGCCGTCCTCCACTGCGGAGCGGCCTACGTACCGCTCGACACCCGCAACCCCCGCACCCGCAACGACTTCATCCTCCAGGACAGCGGCGCCACCGCCCTCATCGGAGACACCACCGAAAACCTCCTCGCCCCCGGCCTGCCGGTCATCACCGTCGACGAGGTGACGGCCCTGCGCGACAGCACACCCTCGCGCCCCCTACCCGCGGACACGGGCCCGCAGCCGGACGACACCGCCTACGTCATCTACACCTCCGGAACAACCGGCCGCCCCAAAGGCGTACCCGTCCGCCACGAAAGCGTCGCCGCCCTCCTCCACTCCACCGCGCGGCTCTTCGAGTTCACCGCCGAGGACAAGTGGCTCCTCTTCCACTCCCTCGCCTTCGACTTCTCCGTATGGGAAATCTGGGGACCCCTCTCCACCGGAGCCGAACTCGTCATCCTCCCCCACTGGAGCGCCCGCACATCGGACGGATGCCTGAAAGCGGTACGAGAACACGACATCACCGTGCTCAACCAGACCCCCACGGCCTTCGGCGCCCTCGCCGACGCCGCGCTGACCTCCGGCCACGACCTCACGAGCCTCCGCTACATCGTCTTCGGCGGAGAGAAACTCACCCCACCGGTCCTGCGCCCCTGGGCGAAGCGGTACGGAGTCACCCGCCCCCGGCTCGTCAACATGTACGGGATCACCGAGACCACGGTCCACGCCACCTTCCACACCTGGACCGAACAGGAACTCACCGGCGAGGACTCCGTCATCGGCCACCCCCTCCCCGGCCTGCACACCCGCATCGTCACCGAGGACGGCCGCGAAGCCACACCCGGCGAACCAGGAGAGCTCTGGCTGGCGGGCACCCAGGTGTCCCACGGCTACCTCCACCGGGACGAACTCAACGCCGAACGCTTCCCCACCGCACCCGACCCCGCCGACGGAACCCCGCGCCGCTACTACCGCTCCGGCGACCTGGTCACCCGCCGCCCCGACGACACCCTCGTCTACCAAGGCCGGGCCGACCTCCAGGTCAAACTACGCGGCCACCGCATCGAGCTCAGCGACGTGGAAAGCGCCGTACGCGACCATCCGGCCGTACTCGACGCCGTCGTCTTCGCCCACACGTTCGCCCCCGGAGACACCCGCCTCGTCTGCGCCTACGCCACCCCACCCGGAAGCGGGACACCGGACGCCCGCACCCTGCGGGCCCACGTCAAGGAGCGACTGCCGTCCTACATGCACCCCGGCAGATACCTCCCCCTCCCCGAACTACCCCGGACCGTCAACGGAAAAGTCGACCGGACCGCAGTGGTCCAGGCATTCCAGGCAATCCGAGAAAGGAAATGACGTGTCGGAAACCCTGAGCCCCTCGGCGCGCACCGCCGAAGTCCAGAAGGCCACCCTCGACTGGGTCGCCGAACTCCTGGAGGACTCCGCCATCCGCCCCGAGGACAACTTCCTCGACCTCGGCGGACACTCCATGCTCGCCCTCCAGCTCAACCAGCAGGCGAAGGAACGCTTCGGCGCCGAGTACGACATCCAGACCCTCTTCGAAGGCACCCTCGCCGAAGCCGCCGCCCACCTCGCCGGCCGCCTGAACTGACGCTCCAGCCCCCCAGCACTCCAGCGCTGGACCACACACCCCACAGCACCCGGACCGGCAGCAGAAACCGAGAAGCGAACCACTCCTCCGTACACACGACCGTCCCACGACGTCGCAAGAGAATGGACGAGCCCGCATGACCACCTCGGAACAGACCGACTTCCGCCTCACCCCCGAGCAGCTCGAGCAGTTCGAGCGCGACGGATACATCGGCCCCATCAAGATCTACGAGCCCGAGGAAATGGAAGAGCGCTGGAACACCATCCGGCGCCAACTGCCGGACCGCTCCCACGCCATCTACCCCAACGACGCCCTCGGCGGCGTCACCAACATCTCCAACTACGACCGCCACCTCGACGTCGACCTGCTCTCCGAACACATCATGAGGGCCGAGATCGTCGACCGCGTCGCCTCCATCCTCGGCCCCGACGTCCTCTGCTGGCGCACCGAGTTCTTCCCCAAGTACCCCGGCGACGAAGGCACCGACTGGCACCAGGCCTCCACCTTCGCCAACGCCAGCAAAAAGCCCCAGATCCTCTGGCCCTCCCAGGACGGCCAGCCCGCCTTCGGCGGCACCATCACCGTCTGGACGGCCTTCACCGACTCCACCAAGGAGAACGGCTGCCTCCAGCTCATGCCCGGCACACACCGCCACATGAACTACGACGAGTCCAAGCCCATGGAGTACAACCCCGACGCCGTCAACGCCGTCGAGAAGGACGGCGTCAGGCGCGGCTTCTTCGGCTACGACTACCGCCAACTCCAGAAGGACCCCAACTGGAAGCCCGACGAGTCCCAGGCCTTCCCCCTCGTCATGAAGCGCGGCGAGTGCGTCATCTTCTGGTCCACCCTCATGCACGCCTCCCTCCCCCACACCGGCAGCAAGAAGGACTACCGCATGGGCTTCGCCGCCCGCTACGTCCCCACCCAAGTACAGGTCTACCCCGGCACCGAGGAAGTGGCCGAATACGGCGGTGGCATCCCCCTCGACAACTACGGGGCAGTACTCGTTTCTGGTAAAGACGAGTACGGCATCAACCGCATAGCCACCCGCAGTCAGCGCGGCTACGAATTCGTCCCGCGCTCACTCTGACACCCGCGAGCCGGCGGGACGGCACCCCCGCCCCGCCGGCAGCGGCACACTGACAAAGCCAGGCCCGGAGGCCCCCGTTGCGGCAGCATCACCTGTACTTGGAAGACACCTACCGTTTCAGCGTCACCACCCGCGTCCTCGACACCGGACACAGCGAACACGGGCCCTGGATCACGCTGGAACACAACATCTTCCACCCCCAGGGCGGCGGACAGCCCAGCGACACGGGCACCGTCGGCACCGCACCCGCACGCCCCTTCAAGGACCCCGAGGCCCCCGGCCACACCGTACGTCTCTCCTGCGACACCGACGCCACCGCCGGAGACGAAGTCACCACCACCATCGACGAAGAACTACGCCTCCGCCACGCCGCCCTCCACACCTGCGGCCACGTCGTCGACTCCTTCATCCGACAGGCGGGATTCCGCCATCGTGTCAGCAACCACTTCCCCGGCCAGGCCCGCATCGAATTCGACGCCGGCGCCGACAAGCCCGACCTCCAGAACCTCGCCGCCACCATCGAGGAACAGACCCGCAAGGCCATCGCCGCCGACCACAAGGTCCACGCCGACCACCGCGGCGACCAGCGGATCATCACCATCGACGGCGTCGGGGAAGACCCCTGCGGAGGCACCCACGTCACCTCACTGGGCCGCCTCACCGGCTTCTCCCTGCGCTCCATCAAGGTCAAAAGCGGTGTGCTGAAGGTGGGATACACCGTTGAGCACCTCTAAGGCCACCGTCCCCCAGGACACCGCCCCCCTGCCCCACCCCCCGAAAACCGACCGCCCCACCCGCGCCTGGATGGCCGACCTCGGCGTCCTCGGCGTCGCCATCGTCTGGGGCTCCACCTACGTCGCCATGCAGTGGACCGGCCAGTACATCTCCGTACCGGCCTTCCTCTTCCTCCGCTTCGCCCTCGGCGCCCTCGCCATCACCGCCCTCTCCCTCCACCTCTGGCGCCACGTCACCCGCGACGAAGTGCTCCTCGGCTGCCTCTTCGGCATCCTGCTCTTCGCCATCCTCTTCCTCGAAACCCTCGGCGTCCGCTACACCCTCGCCTCCAACGCCGGCTTCCTCATCGCCCTCTCCGTCATGCTCGTCCCCCTCGCGGAACGCCTCTTCCTCCGCGTCCGCATCGCACGCACCATCTACCCCCTCACCCTGCTCTCCGTAGCCGGCTGCGCCCTCCTCACCCTCCACCAGGGCCTCTCCATACGCAGCGGAGACCTGATCATCCTCGCCGCCGCCCTCATCCGCGCCGGCCAGATCGTCCTCTTCAGCGCCCGCACCCAAGGCCGCGACCTGTCCCTGCTCCGCGTCACCGCCATCGAGCTCTGGGTCGTCGCCGCCGGCGGCCTGCTGGTCGCCCTCCTCCAGCCCGGCCGGTCATGGGCACAGATCACCCAACTCCCCACCTCCGCCTGGCTGGTCATCGCCTACCTCGGCATCGCCGGAACCGCCTTCGCCTTCCTCGTCCAACTCCACGCCGCCCGCGCCTCCAGCCCCACCCGCGTAGGACTGGTCCTCTCCACGGAGCCCTTCTTCGCCGCGGTCTTCGCCGTCATCCTCCTCGACGAGCACCTCGGACCCGTCCAGATCCTCGGCGGCGGACTCATCCTGCTGTCCGCCATCGCCGGACGCTGGGTCGACGCACGCCACCGCAACGGCAGCCCCACGACGAAGACACCGGAACAACGGGAGACACCCCCATGAAACCCACCCCCCTGGTCCTCCTGCACCACTCCGGCGGATCAGCCCAGGTCTTCTCCCCCCTCATAGCCGCCCTCCCCCCGGCCATCACCCCCGTCCCCCTCGAACTCCCCGGCCGCGGCCGCCGCTGGCGCGAAGAACCCCTCACCACCGCCGAAGCAGCCCTCACCGACCTCGCCGAGCAACTCCCCGCCGCGGGCGTGACCGGGCACTTCGCCCTCTTCGGCCACAGCATGGGCGCCTACCTCGCGCTCGCCCTCGCCGCGAAACTGGAACGGGAAGCCTCCCCCGCCCAGTGCACCACCCTCTTCGCCTCGGCCAACGCCGGACCCCAGTGCGCCGTCCCGCTCTTCGAGGGGAACCCACTCGAAGCCGACGACGAGGACATCCTGCGCACCGGCGCCCGCTTCGGCGGCCTGGACCCCCAGATCCTCGCCCACCCACAGCTACGGCAGCGCACCGCCCGCACCCTGCGGGCCGACTTCGGCGTCTGCGACTCGTTCGTCCGCGAACTCCGCAGCAACGTCACCGAGAGCCCCCTCGTCGTCTGCTACGGCATCGAGGACTCCTTCAGCCAACACCAGCTGACCATGTGGCGGTGCAGCTCCGCCTCCGCCACGGAACTGGTCCCCTTCCCCGGCGACCACTTCTACCTCACCGAGCAGGCACCCGCCCTGGCGGACCTCATCACCCGACGGCTCACCGCCACCGTGGCCCAACCCGCCTGACCCGCCCGCCCGGCGGTCACTGACCCTTGGCCGCCTTCTTCTCCTCGGCGTCCTCGATGACCGCCTCCGCGACCTGCTGCATCGACATCCGCCGGTCCATCGACGTCTTCTGGATCCACCGGAACGCGGCCGGCTCCGTCAGCCCGTACTGCGTCTGCAGGATGCTCTTCGCCCGGTCCACCAGCTTGCGCGTCTCCAGGCGCTGCGAAAGGTCGGCGACCTCCTTCTCCAGCGCCTTCAGCTCCGCGAACCGCGACACCGCCATCTCGATGGCCGGCACCACGTCGCTCTTGCTGAACGGCTTCACCAGGTACGCCATGGCCCCGGCGTCCCGCGCCCGCTCGACCAGGTCGCGCTGGGAGAACGCGGTGAGCATCAGGACCGGGGCGATGGACTCCTCGGCGATCTTCTCGGCGGCGGAGATCCCGTCGAGGACGGGCATCTTCACGTCCAGGATCACGAGGTCCGGCCGGTGCTCCCGCGCGAGCTCGACGGCGCGGGCACCGTCACCGGCCTCACCGACGACGGAGTACCCCTCCTCCTCGAGCATCTCTTTCAGGTCGAGGCGGATGAGGGCCTCGTCCTCGGCGATGACGACGCGGGTCGTCAGCGGCGGGACGTGCGACTTGTCGTCGTCGGCGACGGGCTGGGGCGACTCGGGGGCGGTCACGTAGGCTCCTCGTTCCAAGGCTGGCACAGCTCCCCATGAGCCTACCTAGCTCCTGTAAGGTAGGGGCACGGCGGGTAACCGCCAACCTTCGATTCGAAGGATACCCCGGTAGCCCAGCGGTAGAGGCAGTGGTCTCAAACACCATCCAGCGTGGGTTCGAATCCCACCCGGGGTACAAATGCTTTTGATTCCATGGTCGGACATCCAGTGGCGTTCCACTCGATAGCGCGATCGAATTTCCGTCGTTTCTCGCCACGGCCGAGGTCCTGCACCCGCGGTGGCAACCCCTACAACATCTCCGTCGCCCGACGGGCGTCCGTCGCGCTCATGGACGCCCATGTCGGGCCGAAGTACTGAGCCTCACAACCGGGGCTACGCCACCCGGTCGCCGATGCGGTGGACACGGACCAGGTTCGTGGAGCCCGGGACGCCCGGCGGGGAGCCGGCGGTGATCACGACCAGGTCGCCCTTGCGGCAGCGGCCGATCTTGGTGAGTTGCTCGTCGACCTGGGCGACCATCGCGTCCGTGGACTCCACGTGCGGGCCGAGGAAGGTCTCGACGCCCCACGTGAGGTTCAGCTGGGAGCGGGTGGCCGGCTCCGGGGTGAAGGCGAGCAGCGGGATCGGGGAGCGGTAGCGGGAGAGGCGCTTGACGGTGTCGCCGGACTGGGTGAAGGCGACGAGGTACTTGGCGTCGAGGAAGTCGCCGATCTCGGCGGCCGCGCGGGCGACGGCGCCGCCTTGGGTGCGGGGCTTGTTGCGCTCGGTGAGGGGGGTCAGGCCCTTGGCGAGGATGTCCTCCTCGGCCGCTTCGACGATGCGGCTCATGGTGCGGACGGTCTCGATGGGGTAGCGGCCGACGCTGGTCTCGCCGGAGAGCATGACGGCGTCGGTGCCGTCGATGACGGCGTTGGCGACGTCGCTGGCCTCGGCGCGGGTGGGGCGGGAGTTCTCGATCATCGAGTCGAGCATCTGGGTGGCGACGATGACCGGCTTGGCGTTGCGCTTGGCGAGCTTGATGGCGCGCTTCTGGACGATGGGTACCTGCTCCAGCGGCATCTCCACGCCGAGGTCGCCGCGGGCGACCATGATGCCGTCGAAGGCGGCGACGATGTCGTCGATGTTCTCGACGGCCTGGGGCTTTTCGATCTTGGCGATGACGGGGACGCGGCGGCCTTCCTCGTCCATGACGCGGTGGACGTCCTCGATGTCGCGTCCGCTGCGTACGAAGGAGAGGGCGATGACGTCGGCGCCGGTGCGCAGGGCCCAGCGGAGGTCGTCGATGTCCTTGGTGGAGAGGGCCGGGACGGAGACGGCGACGCCGGGGAGGTTGAGGCCCTTGTTGTCGGAGACCATGCCGCCTTCGGTGACGGTGGTGTGGACGCGGGGGCCGTCGACGGAGGTGACTTCGAGGGCGACGCGGCCGTCGTCGACGAGGATGCGTTCACCGGGGGTGACGTCGTCGGCGAGGCCTTCATAGGTGGTGCCGCAGGTGTGGCGGTCGCCTTCGACGGGTTCGACGGTGATGGTGAAGGCGTCGCCGCGTTCAAGGAGTACGGGGCCTTCGCGGAAGCGTCCGAGCCGGATCTTCGGGCCTTGAAGGTCGGCGAGGACGCCGACGCTGCGGCCGGTTTCGTCGGAGGCTTTGCGTACGTGCGCGTAGCGCTCCTCGTGTTCGGCGTAGGAGCCGTGGCTGAGGTTGAGGCGGGCGACGTCCATTCCGGCCTCGACCAGTGTCTTGATCTGGTCGTATGTGTCGGTGGCGGGCCCCAGGGTACAGACGATTTTTGCTCGGCGCATGGTTCGACCCTAGGGCCTACCGGCGGGTAGAGAATTGGTCCCGCATGACGACTCAACAACCTTTGCATGAAGGGCTATTGACAAGTGTTGAATTGTGCGCAGGGGTGCTCTGATGAGCGCTGGGCGTGAGCGCTACAGGGCGGGCGGGTGCATGGTGAAGCGGGCGTTCACCTGAGCGGTGACGGTCTGGCGCTGGGGTTCGAGGTCGAGGGCCGGTGCCATTTCGGTGGCTTCGGCGGCGAAGGCCATGCGGGGTGATCCGCCGGGTGCGTTGGGCCGCAGGGGGTAGGAGGGGGCGTTCTCGGCGCCGAGGTCGGCGAGTTCGACGAGGGCGGCGAGGCGGGTGCCGAGGGCGTCGGCGTATTCGCGGGCGCGTTGGACGGCTTCCTTGACGGCTTGGCGGCGGGCGGCGCCGTGGGCCGGGGAGTCGGGGCGAAGGGCCCACCAGGGGCCGTCGACGCGGGTGAGTTCCAGGTCGGCGAGGCGGGTGGTGAGTTCGCCGAGGGCGGTGAAGTCGGAGAGTTCGGCGGTGAGGTGGACGCGGCCGTGGTAGGCGCGGACGCGTTCGCCCTTGCCGCGTTTGGTGAGCTCGGGGCTGATGGAGAAGGCGCCGGTCTCCAGTTTTTCGACGGCGTCGCCGTAGGACTTGACGAGGTCGAGGACGGCGGCGTTGCGGCGGGTGAGGTCTTCGAGGGCGCTGCGGCGGTCGGTGCCGCGTGCGCCGACGGAGATGCCGATGCGGGCGATTTCGGGGTCGACTTCAAGGCGGGCTTCGCCGCGTACGGCGACGCGGGGGGCTTCGGCGGTGCCGTACGGCAGGTCGCTGGTCATGGCCCGTCATTTCCTCCTGGTCACCGGATCGAAACCTGGTGGGGCCTGTTTCCGGGGGCTGCCGTGCGTCAGAATCTACGCGCGTTGTGCACTGCGAATCGAAGGAGATCACATGCCGCTGAACCGTAGGACCTTCCTGGAGCGGTCGGCTGCCGCCGGTGCCGGCGTGGCCTTGGCGGGGTCGGTCGCGGGCCCGGCCGTGGCGCAGGACGAGACGGGCGGGAAGGCCGGGAAGGACAAGCGGTACTCCTTCACCGTCATGGGGACCACCGACCTGCACGGGAACGTCTTCAACTGGGACTACTTCACCGACAAGGAGTTCGACGACAAGGCGCACAACGACGTCGGTCTGGCGAAGATCTCCACGCTGGTCGAGCAGGTCCGGGAGGCGAAGGGGCGGCGGAACACGCTGCTCATCGACGCGGGCGACACGATTCAGGGCACGCAGCTGGCGTACTACTACGCCAAGGTGGATCCGATCACGGCCGAGCGGGGCCCGGTCCACCCGATGGCGCAGGCCATGAACGCGATCGGGTACGACGCCGCGGCGCTCGGCAACCACGAGTTCAACTACGGCATACCGGTGCTGCGGAAGTTCCAGGAGCAGTGTGACTTCCCGCTGCTGGGTGCGAACGCGCTGGACGCGAAGACGCTGCGGCCGGCGTTCCCGCCGTACAGCGTGCACCGGCTGCGTACGCCGTGCGGGCGGGATGTGCGGGTGGCGGTGCTGGGGCTGACGAACCCGGGGATCGCGATCTGGGACAAGGCGAACGTCAGCGGCAAGATGGTCTTCCCGGGGCTGGAGGAGCAGGCGGCGAAGTGGGTGCCGAAGCTGCGGGCGATGGGTGCGGACGTGGTGATCGTGTCGGCGCACTCGGGGTCGAGCGGGACGTCGTCGTACGGGGATCAGCTGCCGTACATCGAGAACGCGGCGGCGCTGGTGGCCGAGCAGGTGCCGGGGATCGACGCGATCCTGGTGGGGCACGCGCACACGGAGATCCCGGAGTACCGGGTGCGGAACAAGGAGACGGGCAAGGACGTCGTGCTGTCCGAGCCGTTGAAGTGGGGGCAGCGGCTGACGCTGTTCGACTTCGAGGTGGTGTGGCGCAGGGGCCGCTGGGTGGTGGAGAAGGTCGGTGCCTCGGTGCTGAACTCGAACACGGCCGAGGAGGACCCGGAGATCGTGAAGCTGCTCGGTGACGAGCACGCGAAGGTGGTGGCGTACGTCAACCAGGTGATCGGTACGTCGCCGGTGGCGATGTCCACGGCGGAGGCGCCGTGGAAGGACGAGCCGATCATCGATCTGATCAACCACGTGCAGGCGGAGACGGTGCGGGCGGCGCTGGCGGGCGGGGAGTACGCGGCGCTGCCGGTGCTGTCGCAGGCGTCGTGCTTCTCGCGTACGGCGCGGATCCCGGCGGGGCAGGTGACGATCCGGGACGCGGCGGGGCTGTACCCGTTCGAGAACACGCTGGAGGCGCGGCTGCTGACGGGCGCGCAGCTGAAGGAGTACCTGGAGTACTCGGCGAAGTACTACGTCCGGACCGCGTCGGGGGCGCCGGTGGAGACGGCGAAGCTGACGAACGCGGAGGGTACGCCGGACTACAACTACGACGCCGTGTACGGGCTGACGTACGAGATCGACATCGCGCAGCCGGTGGGTTCGCGGATCGTGAACCTGTCGTTCGAGGGGAAGCCGCTGGACCCGGCGGCGCGGTTCGTGCTGGCGGTGAACAACTACCGGGCGAGTGGTGGTGGGGCGTTCCCGCACGTGGCGGCGGCGAAGCAGGTGTGGTCGAACTCGGAGGAGATCCGTAACACGATCATCCAGTGGGTGCAGGCGAAGGGGACGATCGACCCGGCGGCCTTCGCCTCGGTGGGGTGGAGGCTGACGCGGGAGGGTGTCCCGGTGTTCTAGCGGGTGCGCTGGTGCGGGAGCCCTGGGAGGCCGAAGGTGGTGAACGCCGTCCGGCTCGGCAGCGGGTAGGGCTCCTTGCCGGTGAGTGAGTTGAGGATGGTGGCGGCGCGCCAGGCTGCGAGGCCGAGGTCGGGCGCGCCGACGCCGTGGGTGTGGGTTTCGGCGTTCTGTACGTAGACGGCGCCGGTGACGCAGGGGTCGAGGACGAGGCGGTATTGGTCGTCGATGCGGGGGCGTTCGGCGGAGTCGCGGCGGAGGTAGGGGTCGAGTCCGGCGAGGACGCGGTGGAGGGGGCGTTGGCGGTAGCCGGTGGCGAGGACGACGGCGTCGGTGACGATGCGGTCGCGGGTGCCCTGCTGGATGTGTTCGACGTGCAGTTCGACCTTGGTGGTGGCGAGGCGTCCGGCGGTGCGGACGCGGACGCCGGGGGTGAGGACGGCGTCGGGCCAGCCGCCGTGGAGGGTGCGGCGGTAGAGCTCGTCGTGGATGGCGGCGATGGTGTCGGTGTCGATGCCTTTGTGGAGCTGCCACTGGCGGGGGACGAGGTCGTTGCGGACGTGTTCGGGCAGGGCGTGGAAGTAGCGGGTGTAGTCGGGGGTGAAGTGCTCCAGGCCGAGTTTGGAGTACTCCATGGGGGCGAAGGCCTCGGTGCGGGCGAGCCAGTGGATCTTTTCGGCGCCGGTGGGGCGGGCGCGTAGGAGGTCGAGGAAGATCTCGGCGCCGGACTGGCCGGAGCCGATGACGGTGACGTGTTCGGCGGCGATGAGGCGGTCGCGGTGGTGGAGGTAGTCGGCGGAGTGGAGGACGGGGACGGTGGCTGCGGCGGCGAGGGGCCGGAGGGGTTCGGGGATGTAGGGCTCGGTGCCGATGCCGACGGCGAGGTGGCGGGTGTGGGTGCGGCCGGGTGCGTGTGCCGCGCCGTCGGCGTCGAGCTGGGTGTAGTCGACTTCGAAGACGTCGCGGTCGGGGTTCCAGCGGACGGCGTCGACCTGGTGGCCGAAGTGGAGTCCGGGGAGGTGGTCGCTGACCCAGCGGCAGTACGCGTCGTATTCGGCGCGGTGGATGTGGAAGCGCTCGGAGAAGTAGAAGGGGTAGAGCCGTTCGCGGCTGCGGAGGTAGTTGAGGAACGTCCAGGGGCTGGTGGGGTCGGCGAGGGTGACGAGGTCGGCGAGGAAGGGGACTTGGAGGGTGGCGCCTTCGATGAGGAGGCCGGGGTGCCAGTGGAAGGCGGGGCGCTGTTCGTAGAAGGCGGTGGCGAGGCCGCCGGGGACGCCGTGGGCGAGGGCGGCGAGGGAGAGGTTGAAGGGGCCGATGCCGATGCCCACCAGGTCGTGGGGGTGATCGGTGGTGTGGGGGTGATCGGTCATCGGGTGGTGCTGCCTTCCACGAGGGTGAGGAGGTGGGCCAGGTCGTCGGGTGTGGCGTGGGGGTTGAGGAGGGTGGCTTTGAGCCAGAGGCGCCCGTCGGCGGTGCGGGCGCGGCCGAGGACGGCGCGGCCTTCGGTGAGGAGGGTGCGGCGGATGGCGGCGACGGTGGTGTTGGGGGCACCGGTGGGGCGGAAGAGGACGGTGGAGAGGGTGGGGCGTTCGTAGAGCTCCAGGGCGGGGTTCTTCTCGACGAGGTCGGCGAGGTGCTGGGCGGCGGCGCAGACCTGGTCGACGAGGGTGCCGAGGCCGCTGCGGCCGAGGGCGCGGAGGGTGACGGCGATCTTGAGGATGTCGGGGCGGCGGCTGGTGCGTGGGGAGCGGCCGAGGAGGTCGGGCAGGCCGGCTTCGGTGTCGTCGTCGGGGTTGAGGTACTCGGCGGTGTGGGCGAGGGGCCGTAGGAGGGCCCGGTCGGGTACGGCGAGGAGGCCGGCGGCGAGTGGTTGCCAGCCGAGTTTGTGCAGGTCCAGGGTGACGGTGGTGGCGCGGTCGAGGCCGCGGAGGAGGTGGCGGCGGGTGTCGCTGAAGAGCAGCGGGCCGCCGTAGGCGGCGTCGATGTGGAGGTCGGCGCCGTGGGTGTCGCAGAGGTCGGCGATCTCGGGGAGGGGGTCGATGCGGCCGGTGTCGGTGGTGCCGGCGGTGGCGGCGACGAGGACGGGGCCGCGCAGGCCGGTGAGTACGGCGTCGAGGGCGGTGAGGTCGAGGGTGCCGTCGGGCGCGGGGACGGTGACGGGCTCGGGCATGCCGAGGAGCCAGGTGGCGCGGTGGAGGGAGTGGTGGGCGCCCGCGCCGCAGACGGTTTGCACGGTGGCGCCGAAGGCGCCGTGGCGTTCGCGGGCGAGGAGGAGGGCGAGCTGGTTGGCTTCGGTGCCGCCGGTGGTGACGAGCGCGTCGGGGGCGGGTCCGGTGGGGTGGACCTCGGTGGCGAGGGCGTGGGTGACGAGCTCTTCGAGGGCGGAGGCGGCGGGGGCCTGGTCCCAGGAGTCGAGGGACGGATTGAGGGCGGCGGCGGCCAGGTCGGCGGCGACGGCGAGGGCGAGCGGTGGTGTGTGCAGGTGCGCGGCGCAGTGGGGGTGCGCGGGGTCGGCGGCGCCGTAGGCGAGGGCGTGGGTGAGGGTCCGGAGGGCTTCGTGGGGGCCGGTGCCGGTGGGCGGGATGAGGGTGTCGGTGCCGGGGCGGGCGGGTGCGGCGGGGCGCTCCGGGCGGTGCCCTGAGGAGGTGGCGGGCGGTGCGGCGAGTCGTACTCGGGCGCCTGCGGAGGCGCCGGGCGCGGCGGCGGGGCCGACGCAGGCGCCGGGGTCGGCGGTGGGGTTCTCCGGGAGGCCTGTGAGGGCGCCGGGCGCGGCGGCGGGGCCGGCGGAGGCGCCGGGGTCGGCGAGAGGCTGCGGCGGGAGGCTCGCGGAAGCGGCGGCCTGGTGGCCCGTCAGGGTCTCGTAGAGATGGGCCGTCACCGCGGCCGGGCCGCCGGGGGGTAGGGGGCCGCCGCGGGCTGTGGTGCCGGTGTGGAGGGCGTCGAGCACGGTGTCGACGAGGGGGCGCAGCGCGTCGGGGCCTGCGGGACCTCCGGCGAGGGACGGGGTGCTCATGGGGCCAGCGTGGACCGCCGCCGCACCGGGTGGGTACCGGTGCGGGGCGATCACAACCCGAAAGTGGGACGCCTTCGGCGAGAGGTACGCCGCCGGGTCCCGCTGCTGCTATGCCTCCCGGACGCGGAGTGCGCGGCGCAGGTCGTCGAGCTGGTCGGCGAGCTGGCGGCGCAGGGCCGGGATCATGGTGCCGGTCGCCAGGGTTTCCTCGCCGAGGCGCAGGTTCTCGGCGTCGACCGCGTGGGCCGGGAAGGCGAAGCGGCCGGCGGCCTCGGCGATGGCGGGGCCGCGGCGGTCGGCGAGGGCGATGGCGTCGGGGTAGAACCGGGGCACGTACTCCCGTACGAGCTCGGCCTGTTCGGGCTGCCAGAAGCCCTTCGCGGTGGCGGTGAAGAGGTAGTTGGAGAGCGTGTCGGAGGCGAACATCCGCTCCCAGGCGGCCGCCTTGGCCTCGGGGGCCGGGAGTGCGGCGCGGCAGCGGGCGGCGCCTTCCTGGCCGGTGGCGCTGGGGTCGCGGTCCAGCTCGGCGGCGATGGCGTCCTCGTCGGTGGCGCCGAGGACGGCGAGGCGGGTCAGGATGCGCCAGCGGAGCTCGGGGTCGAGGTCGGGGCCGCCGGGGACGGCGCCTTCGTCGAGCCAGCCCTGGAGGGTGCCGGGGCGCTGGGCGGTGTCGATGCGGTGGCGTACGGCGGTGAGGCGGAGGCCCGGGTCGGTGCCGTCCTCGGTGCGGCGGATGAGGTCGCGGGTGAGGTCGGTGAGCAGGTCGAGGGCGTCGGGCCGGGCCTCGGGGAGGACGTACCGGTCGGCGATGTGGGTGGCGGCGAAGCCGAGGACGCCCTGGACGATGGCGAGGTCCTTCTCCTCGGGGAGGTGGGCGCGGGCGGTCTCCAGGTAGGCGGCGGGGGCGAGTTCGCCGTCGCGGACCATGTCCCGCAGGGAGTTCCACACGACGGCGCGGGTGAGGGCGTCGGGGATGCCGGAGAGGTTGCGGAAGGCGGGTTCCTCGGAGTGCTCGTCGAGGCGGACCTTGGCGTAGGTGTGGTCGCCGTCGTTGAGGACGATGAGCGCGGGGCGGGGGCCGGGGATGTGCGCCGGGGCTTCCTGGGGGACGTCGAGCTCGATGCGGTCGCGCAGCACCAGCCGGCTGCCGTCGGCGAGTTCGCGGTCGTACAGGCCGGCGGTGACGCGGTGCGGGCGGCTGCCGGTGCGCTGGACGGCGAGGGTGCCGGTGGCCGGGTCGTAGGCGGGGGTGAGGGTGTCGACGCCGGCGGTGCGCAGCCAAGTCTCGGCCCAGCCGTGGACGTCGCGGTCGGTCACGGAGGCGAGGTTGTCGATGAAGTCGGCGAGGGTGGCGTTGCCGAACTTGTGGCGGGCGAAGTGGGCGTTGATGCCGGCGAGGAAGTCCTTCTCGCCCATCCAGGCGACGAGCTGCCGCAGCGCGGAGGCGCCCTTGGCGTACGAGATGCCGTCGAAGTTGAGCATCGCGGAGGCGATGTCGGGGACGGCGTCGGCGTCGGGGGCGACGGGGTGGGTGGAGGGCCGCTGGTCGGCGTCGTAACCCCAGGCCTTGCGTACGACGCCGAACTCGATCCAGGTGTCGGGGTAGCGGGTGGTGGCCTCGTTGACGGTCTGGTAGCCCATGTACTCGGCGAAGGACTCGTTCAGCCAGATGTCGTCCCACCACTTGAGGGTGACGAGGTCGCCGAACCACATGTGGGCCATCTCGTGGGAGATCACCATGGCGCGGGTCTGGCGTTCGGTGACGGTGACGGCGGAGCGGTAGACGAAGTCGTCGCGGAAGATGACGAGGCCCGGGTTCTCCATGGCGCCCGCGTTGAACTCGGGCACGAAGGCCTGGTCGTACGAGTCGAAGGGGTACGGCTCCTCGAACTTCTCGTGGTACCGGTCGAAGCACTGCCGGGTGACGTCGAGGATCTCGTCGGCGTCGGCGTCGAGGTGGGGGGCGAGGGAGCGGCGGCAGTGGATGCCGAAGGGCAGTCCGGCGTGTTCGGTGCGGATGGAGTGCCAGGGGCCGGCGGCGACGGCGACGAGGTAGGTGGAGATGAGGGGGGTGGGGGCGGTCTGCCAGCGGCCGTCGGCCTGGCGGGTGGTGATGCCGTTGGCGAGGACGGTCCAGTGGTCGGGCGCGGTGACGGTCAGCTCGAAGACGGCCTTGAGGTCGGGCTGGTCGAACGCGGCGAAGACGCGCTGGACGTCTTCGAGGAACAGCTGGGTGTAGATGTAGGTCTCGCCGTCGGTGGGGTCGGTGAAGCGGTGCATGCCCTCGCCGGTGCGCGAGTAGCGCATGGTGGCGTCGACGCGCAGCTCGTGCGGGCCTTCGGCCAAGGTGAGGGGGTAGCGGTTGTCGTCGAGAGCCCCGGGGTCGAGGGGCTTCCCGTCGAGGGTGAGGGCCCGGAGGGTGACGGGCTTGAGCTCGACGAAGGTGTCGCCGTGGGTGCGGGCGGTGAACCGGATGACGGTGGTGGAGTCGAAGGTCTCGTCGCCGGTGGTGAGGTCCAGGTCGATCGTGTACCGCTGGACGTCGAGGAACCGGGCTCGGGTCTGCGCTTCGTCGCGCGTCAGTGCGGGCATGGGCCCATGCTGCCCGATGCTCGAAGGCCGGACACGCGAGTTCATCTCAGGGCTGAGCGGACCCGAGCCCAGGGGTCCTCAGGCGGTCGGGGTGACGGCGGAGGTGGTGACGGTGGTGGTGACGGTGGCGGTCTCGTGCACCGCGTGGGCGCGGTGTGCCGCCGCGATGACGGCGCGTACGGAGGCGGTGAGCACGGAGGTGTCCCGGCCCACGCCCCACAGGGTGGTGTCGCCGATGCGGCACTCGGCGTAGGCGACGGCGGGGCTGTCGGGGCCGGTGCCGGTGGCGTGTTCGGCGTAGTGGCGGATGTCGACGGGGGTCCCGGCGGTGGCGAGGGCGTCGGTGAGCGCGGAGAGCGGGCCGTTGCCGGTGCCGGTCACCTCGCGGCCGTCCGGGAGGGTGGCGCGGAAGGTGTGGTGGCCGGGGGCGTTTTCGGTGGTGTGCCAGGTGGCGGGGGTCAGCGAGCCGTGCTCGTACGGGGCGAGGTAGGTGGCGTGGAAGAGGTCCCACAGCTGCGGGGCGGTGACCTCCTCGCCGCTGTCGTCGGTGGCGTGCTGGACGACGCGGGAGAAGTCGATCTGGAGGCGGCGGGGCAGGTCGAGCCCGTACGCCGTGTGGAGGAGGTAGGCGATGCCGCCCTTGCCGGACTGGCTGTTGACGCGGATGACGGCTTCGTAGTCGCGGCCGATGTCGGCGGGGTCGATGGGCAGGTAGGGGACCTCCCAGGGGGCCTGCTCCGGCGGGACGCCGAGGGCGGCGGCGCGGGCGGTGTGGTGGGTGAGGCCCTTCTTGATGGCGTCCTGGTGGGTGCCGGAGAAGGCGGTGTGGACGAGATCCCCGGCGTAGGGGTGGCGTTCGTGGACGGGCAGGCGGTTGCAGTGTTCGACGGTGCGGCGGACGGCGTCGATGTCGGAGAGGTCGAGCAGGGGGTCGACGCCCTGGGTGTGCAGGTTGAGGGCGAGGGTGATCAGGTCGACGTTGCCGGTGCGTTCGCCGTTGCCGAAGAGGCAGCCTTCGACGCGTTGGGCTCCGGCGAGGAGGGCGAGTTCGGCGCAGGCGACGCCGGTGCCGCGGTCGTTGTGGGGGTGGACGGAGAGGATGACGGCGTCGCGCCGCGCCAGGTTGCGGTGGGTGTACTCGATCTGGTCGGCGTACACGTTGGGTGTGGCGATCTCGACGGTGGCGGGGAGGTTCAGGGTGACGGGGCGGTCGGGTGAGGCGTCCCAGAGGGTCGGGCCGGTGAGGTCGTCGCAGAGTTCGAGGATGTAGTCGGGCTCGGTGGCGTTGAAGACCTCGGGTGAGTACTGGAAGCGGATGTCCTGGTGGGGGCGGGTGTCGGCGAGCTTGGCGATGAGCGTGGCGGCGTCGCGTACGAGGGCGTGGATCTCGTCGCGGCTCCGGCCGAGGACGATGTCGCGCCAGACGGGTGCGGTGGCGGTGTAGAGGTGGACGACGGTGCGGGGCAGGCCGTCGATGGCCTGGAAGGTGCGCTCGATGAGGTCGGGGCGGGCGGGGGTGAAGACGACGACGGTGACGTCGTCGGGTACGGCGTCGCTCTGGGCGAGGTGGCGTACGAAGTCGAAGTCGGTGCGGCTGGCGGAGGGGTAGGCGACCTCGATCTCCTTGAAGCCCATGGCGACCTGGAGATCGAACATGCGGCGCTTGCGCGCGGTGTCCATGGGTTCGGCCAGCGCCTGGTTGCCGTCGCGCAGGTCGACGGGGACCCAGAGGGGGCGCGGTCGATGGTGCGGGTGGGCCAGGTGCGGTCGGTGAGGGCGGGGAGGGGGACGCGGGAGTGGGCGGGGCGGTAGCGGTGGCTCGGCATGGCGCCGCCGCGCTGCGGGTTCCAGGCGGGGGCGGTGTCGTTTTCCGTGGTGCCGGTGATGCCGGTGATGCCGGTGGTGCCGGTGGTATCGGTGGTTCCGGTGGTGCCGGTGGCGTACGACATGAAGCCTTCTCTGTTGGACCGGAGTTGACCGGCATGGCCGAGCCCCGCGGCGGGGTGCCGGTCGCGTCAGGCCCCGCCGCGGCGGCCGAGAAGGAGACCACGCAGCTTCATGCGGGGTACAGTAATCATGGAACAACTCCTCAGACAAGCTGAGAGGTGAACGGGATGTCGTCCCTCGGCGCACTGCGCCCCAGCCCCCTGGTCGAACAGGCCGCGGAACGGTTGCGCGAGCAGATCACGGGCGGGCACTGGCCGGTGGGCACCAAGCTGCCCGGCGAGACGACCCTCGCCAAGGAGCTGGGCGTCGGCCGCTCCACGGTCCGCGAGGCGGTGCGCGTCCTGGCCGGCGCGGGGCTGGTACGGCCGCGGCAGGGCGCCGGCGTGTTCGTCGTCGCCACCGAGCCGGCCGGGCCGGTGGAGGACTGGACGACCCGGCTGCGCCGCGCGGCGGTCACCGACGTGTACGAGGTCCGCGCGATGGTGGAGGTCCAGGCGGCGCGGCTGGCCGCGGTACGCCGTACGGAGGCGGACCTGGCAGCGATGGACGCGGCGCTCGCGGCGCGCACCGAGGCGGCGGGCGGCGACGACGCGGCGTTCGTGGACGCGGACATCTCGCTGCACGCGGCGGTGGTGGCCGCCGCGCACAACCCCGTGCTGACGGACCTGTTCGGCGAGTTCGTGCCCGCGCTGCGGGAGGGCCTGATCAGCCTGGTGCAGCTGCTAGACCTGCGCGACCGGGAGCCGGGCCACAGCGCCGACCTGCACGCGGAGCTGGTGGAGGCGGTGCGCCGGGGCGACCCTGAGGCCGCGAGCGGCGCGCTCCGTGCGGACATGGAGGCGACGCTGGCGCTGCTGCACGGGGCGTGACGGAGGCGCCACCCGGCCGAAGGCGCCACCTGGCCGGAAGCTCAGGCCCGGGGCCCCTGCGCGACCCCGCGCCCGCGGCCCTCGCCGCTCAGGGCGTGGTGGGCGCGGTGGGCGCGGTCAGGGCCTCGAACGCCGCCGTGACGCGCGCGTGGTCGGCGCCGTCGGCGAGGAGGGCGTGCAGGAGCAGGCGCGCCTTCGGCGGGTCCAGGTCCGCCGCCGGAATCAGGCCGCGGGCGAGGACGTCCGACTCCGAGCCGGGGCCCCGGTAGGTGCGGGTCAGCAGCGAACCGGAGCCGGTGCGGGAGGCGAGCACCACGGGCATCCGGGCGGCGAGCCGGGCCAGCGGTTCGACCAGCCACGCCGGCACGTGTCCGGCGCCGAAGGCCGCGACGACCAGGCCGTCGAAGCGATCGTCGACGGCCTCCAGCAGTTCGCCCCGGTCGCCGAGCGACAGGGTGATCAGGGCGACGCGGGCCGGCCGGTCGAGGCGCAGCGGCCGGTCGACGACGGGCCGCCCGGGCCGCAGCAGCACGCGCGGCTCGCCCTCGACCACGGTGCCGAGCGGGCCGGCGCCCGGGGAGGCGAAGGTGGCGATCGACGTGGTGTGCGTCTTGCGGACGTGCCGGGCGGCGTGGATCTGGTCGGCGAACACGGCGACGACGCCCAGCCCCCGGCAGCCGGGGTCCGCCGCGACGGCGATCGCCGCCGCCAAGTTGGCGGCGCCGTCGGCGCCGGGCAGGTCCGGGCGGCGCATCGCGCCGGTGACCACGACCGGCCGACGGTGCGTGGCGCAGGTGAGGTCCAGCAGGAACGCGGTCTCCTCCAGGGTGTCCGTGCCCTGCACCACCACCACGCCGGAGCCCGCGTCCACCGCCTCCCGCACCTCGCGGGCGAGGGCCGCGAGGTCGTCGAAGGCCAGCGACGAGCTGGGCAGCCGCCGGAAGTCGCGTACCTCGGCCGTCACGCCGTCCGGGAGGGCGCCCGCCGCCGCCAGTACCTGGGCGCCGCCGAGCCGTGCGGCGTCGCCGCCCCGCGCGGAGGCGGAGATGGTCCCGCCGAGGGTGAAGACGGTGACGCGGGCCGTCATGCGTCGGGGGACGAGGCGGTCGCGATGGTCTCGTGGTGGCGGATGACCTCCGCGATGATGAAGTTCAGCAGCTTCTCGGCGAACGCCGGGTCGAGCTTCGCGCTCTCCGCGAGCTGCCGCAGCCGGGCGATCTGGCGGGCCTCGCGGGCCGGGTCGGCCGGGGGCAGGTGGTGCCGGGCCTTGAGGTGGCCCACCCGCTGGGTGCACTTGAAGCGCTCGGCCAGCATGTGGACGACCGCCGCGTCGATGTTGTCGATGCTCGACCGCAGCTCGGCCAGTTCCTCGCGGACGGAATCGTGGATGGCGTCGTCGATGCCGTCGATCTCGCTGGTGCTCATGATGAGCGAGCTTAGACGGGACCGGACCCGATCGTCGGTGGGTGTTCGGGATCTGGAATCCGCGTGCTCCAGCCGCCCGGCACCGACCGCCCCTGCTGCTCGCGGAAGCGGATCGGCGCGGTGCCCACGCGCCGGGTGAACAGCCGCGAGAAGTACGCCGGGTCGTCGTAGCCGACGCGGCGCGCGACCGCCGCGACGGGCAGCTCGGTGCCGGCGAGGAGCTCCTTGGCGCGGCCGAGCCGGATGCCGAGGAGGTAGTCCTTGGGGCTGCACCCGGCGCCGCGCCGTACCGCCGTGCGCAGCTCGGCGGGGGTCATGCCGTGCCGGGCCGCGTGCTCGGCGACCGACAGGGGCTGGAAGGCGTCGCGGGCGAGGGCCTCCAGGACGGGGTCGCCGTCGGCGTTGGTGTCGGCGCGGGCGCGGCGCAGCGTGACGAGGAGTTCGTGGACGGCGGCGGCGGTCTCGACCTCCAGGAGCGGGTTGCCGCGCCGGGCGGCGCGCGCGATGCGGCCGATGACGGAGCGGGCGGGGCCGGCGTCGGCGAGCGGCACGACGGGCCGGTCGGGCTCGATGTAGCCGAGTTCGGTGTACGTGGCGGTGACGGGTCCGGTGAAGTCGACGAAACCCTCGTCCCAGCCGGTGGCCGGGTCGGGTGCGTAGTGGTGCGGTACGCCGGGGGTGAGCCAGAGCAGCGCGGGCGCGGTGACGGTCAGGCGCCGCCCGTCGGGGCAGCGGTACCAGCCGCCGCCCGCGTTGATCACGACGGCGACGTGGTGGTCGAGGGTGCGCGGGCCGACCGTGGGCAGGGTGCCGTGCTGGAGGCCGACGCCGAGGCAGACCAGTCCGAGGCGCTGGTGGAGCGGGCCGGGCGTGAAGAAGCGCATCCAGGTGCGGTACATCCCTCTCCCTCCCCGACTCCCAGGACTCCTGGGACTCCCGGGACTCCCGGCACTCCCGGGCGAACCGTTTTTGCGTCCAAACAGCGCTGATCTTTGTCCATGGACCGGCCGACCGCCAGAGGGCGAGAGTTGGTCGCGGAACGTGATCGGGAGAGGGGCGGAACGGTGGCCGGGTTCACGGTGGGTGACGATGACTTTCTGCTGGACGGCAGGCCGGTGCGGCTGCTGTCGGGCGCCGTGCACTACTTCCGGGTGCACGAGGAGCAGTGGGACCACCGGCTGGCGATGGTCCGCGCGATGGGCCTGAACTGCGTGGAGACGTACGTCCCCTGGAATCTGCACGAGCCGGAACCCGGCCGCTACCGGGACGTGGGGGCGCTGGGCCGGTTCCTGGACGCGGTGGCGGCGGCCGGGCTGTGGGCGATCGTGCGGCCGGGCCCGTACATCTGCGCGGAGTGGGAGAACGGCGGGCTGCCGCACTGGCTGACGGGCCCGCTGGGGCGCCGGGTGCGGACGGAGGACGCCGCGTACCTGGTCCACGTCGAGCGCTGGTTCCGCGCGCTGCTGCCGCAGGTGGTGGAGCGGCAGATCGACCGCGGTGGCCCGGTCGTCCTGGTGCAGGCGGAGAACGAGTACGGCAGCTACGGCTCCGACCGGGGCTATCTGCGGTACGTCGCGGATCTGCTGGCGGCGTGCGGGGTGACCGTGCCGCTGTTCACGGCGGACGGGCCCGAGGACCACATGCTCACCGGGGGCTCCATCCCGGGGGTGCTGGCCACCGCGAACTTCGGGTCGGGCGCGCGGGAGGCGTTCGAGGTGCTGCGGCGGCACCGGCCGCGCGGGCCGCTGATGTGCATGGAGTTCTGGTGCGGCTGGTTCGATCACTGGGGCGACGGGCCCGCGGCGCGGGACGCCGACGACGCGGCGGCGGCGCTCGCGGAGATCCTGGAGTGCGGGGCGTCGGTCAACGTGTACATGGCGCACGGGGGGACCAGCTTCGGCGGCTGGGCCGGGGCGAACCGGTCGGGGCCGCTGCACGACGGTCCGCTGGAGCCGACGGTGACGTCGTACGACTACGACGCGCCGATCGACGAGGCGGGCCTGCCGACGGCGAAGTTCTGGGCGTTCCGGTCGGTGCTGGCGGCGTACGCGGAGGGCGGCCGCCCGTTGCCGGACGTGCCGCCGCCGCCCGCGCGGCTGGCGGCGCCGGTCCGGGCGGCGGTGTCGCGGTGGGCGCCGCTGCCGGAGGTCCTGGACGCGCTGGGCAGCGCGGAGTGGGAGGGGCCGGTTCCGCCGACCTTCGAGGAGCTGGGCGTGGACCGCGGCCTGGTGCGCTACCGGCTGCGGCTGCCGGGGCCCCGGCAGCCGTACCCGCTGTCGGTGAGCGGGCTGCGGGACCGGGCGGTGGTGTACGTGGACGGGGTCCGCGCGGGGGTGCTGGACGCGGAGGAGGCGGTGCTGGCGGAGCCGGTGGCCGGGCCCGCGGAGGTGGAGCTGTGGGTGGAGTCGCTGGGGCGGGTCAATTACGGGCCGAGGCTCGCGGAGTCCAAGGGCATCACGGGCGGGGTGCGCCATGAGCGCCAGTACGTCCACGGGGTGCGGGCGCGGGGGCTGCGGCTGGACGCGTTCACGGCGGAGGCGGTGGAGAAGGTGCCGTTCGCGCACCTGGCCGGCGACCGCGAGTCGGGCGCCGGTGAGCCCGGTCTGTACCGGGCGGTCGTGGAGGTGGCCGACGGGGCCGCCGGGGACGCGGCGCTGGAACTGCCCGGCTGGGCGCGGGGGTTCGTCTGGGTCAACGGCTTCTGCCTGGGCCGGTACTGGAGCGTGGGGCCGCAGAAGTCGCTGTTCGTACCGGGGCCGGTGCTGCGGGAGGGGACGAACGACGTGTGGGTGCTGGAGCTGGAGGGCGCCGGCGCCGCCTTCGACGTACGGCTGGCCTGAGAGGTATGCGGACGGGGCGGGCCGCCGCTGCTCGGGCGGCCCGCCCCCTGGTGGCTCTGGGGCTACAGGGTCGCGGCCGCGGACTGGATGGCGGCGGCGAAGGTGGACACCTCGGTGTAGACGCCGGGGTAGTTCGGCCGGGCGCAGCCCTGGCCCCAGCTCACGATGCCGACCTGGATCCACGCCCCGGTGTTGTCCTTGCGGAACATCGGGCCGCCGGAGTCGCCCTGGCAGGTGTCGGTGCCGCCCTGGGCGTAGCCGGCGCAGATCTCCTCGCTCGGAACGAGCTCGTTGCCGTACGACTGCTTGCAGCTGGTGTCGGAGACGAAGGGCACCTGGGCCTTCAGCAGGTAGCGCTGCTGGCTGCCGCCCTCGCGGGCCGCGCCCCAGCCGGCGACGGTGAAGGTGCCGCTGTTGTACGTCGTGGTGGAGGCGATCTTCAGGGTGGGCAGGTTGATCGGCTTGGCCAGCTTGATCAGCGCCCAGTCCTTGCCCTTGCCGTTGTAGCCGGGGGCCTGGAGGACCTTGGTCGACTTGACCTTGATGGCACTGGCGCTCTGGAGGTCCACGACACCGGCGGTGGCGGTGATGCTGGTGTTGTTGCCGGAGCCGCTGACGCAGTGGGCGGCGGTCAGGACGATCTGCTGGGTGTAGAGCGCTCCGCCGCAGCCCATGGAGAGCCGGACCATCCACGGGAACTCGCCCTGGGCGGCGGGGGTGCCGCCGACGACGGGCCGCTGGGCGGCCTGGGCGGCGCCCGCGGAAAGGGGCTGGAGGCTGACCGCGGCGAGTATGACGGCGCCTGCGGCCGCGCATCTCTTGAACATGCCGAGGATCTTGTTCAACTGTCTGCCTTTCGTGGGGGGTTGAGCCTCACGCGCACATGAGGGGCCGATGCCGCCCGGCAGTTGGGTGACATGGGCTCGTCAAAGCGTGGATCCGATTGTCGGGAGCGGATCATGAGCCCCACAAGAGCGACTTTTCGGCCACTCCGGCCCCCGGCCGGCGCCGTACAGTTGAAGAGGGCGGCGTCGTGCTTGGGGGTACGGGACGTGGCGAACGGCAACGGCAACGGCAACCGCGACAGCGGCAGCGGGCGCGAGGGTGGAGTGGGCGGCGGGGTCGTGCACGGCTACCCGCACCTCGACACCGTGCGGGCGGCGATCACGGCGGTGTACCGGCGCCTGACCCCCGAGGGCCTGTACGCGTACGCCTCCAGCGTCGCCCCCGCCGACGTGACCTTCGCGGACGCCGACGATCTGCACCTCGGGGCGCAGCGGGTGGCCGGCGCGCTGGTGCGGCAGCTGCGGCTGCCGGAGGCGCGGATGATCGTCAGCTTCCGCGGGATGCGGCACGCGGCGAGCGTGGAACTGGCCTCGGGGCCGGAGTACTTCATCGAGCTGAACGACCGCTTCCGCACCCACCGGCGCGACATCGGGGCCGCGCTGGCCCACGAGATCACGCATGTGCTGCTGCACCGGCTCGGACTGGGCTTCCCGGGCACGCGCGACAACGAGATCCTGACGGACACGGCGACGGCGTACCTCGGCGCCGGGTGGCTGCTGCTGGACGCGTACCGCGAGGACGGCGTGTCGAGCCAGAAACTCGGCTACCTCACCCCCGAGGAGTTCGGGTACGTCCTCGCGAAGCGGGCGCTGGTGTTCGGCGAGGACCCGTCACCGTGGTTCACCAGCCCGCAGGCGTACACGGCGTACACCCGCGGCCGCGACGAGGCCCTGCGCGACGGGCGCCGGCCTCCGCTGACGGCCGCGGGGTGGGCGGGGCGCCACCGCTACGCGAAGGACCGCCGCTACGCCCAGGACCACCCGGGCGCGGCGACGGGCCTGCCGTACGCCTTCGAACACGGCGGTCAGGACGCGGCGTTGCGCGTGTCGTTCCCCTGCCCGACGTGCCAGCAGCGCATCCGGGTCCCGGTACGGGGCCGGGTGCGGGCCCGGTGCGGGCTGTGCCGGACGGTGCTGGAGTGCGACACGTAGAGCACGCGGGTTCAGCAGGCGTGGTCAGCAGGCGTGGTCGACGAGGTCGAAGGACTTGTAGTGGTCGGCGGTGTAGTAGTCCTCCCGGGGCGCGTCGCCCGTGACGATGCGGCGGGCGCCGCGGTCCGAGGAGCCGGGGGTGATGACGGTGTACTCGTGGTAGTAGCCGGCGGCCCGCTTCGGCAGGATCCGTTCGCGGTTCTGGAAGACGGAGCCGTCCTTGCGGTACGGGTAGGGGCCGCCGTCCTCGATGAGGCCGAGGGTGTCGTGCGCCTGGGGCGGCAGCTCGGAGTAGCAGATGTCACCGACGGCCGCAGCGGAGTACGCCGTTGCCGAAGTGAGGGCCGCGGCGGGGGCGTTGGCGGCGGCCGGGCCGACGAGGAGGGCGGAGAGCAAGGCGGCGGCGCCGCCGAGCAGGGTGAACCGTGGGGGAGTTCTCATGGGCCCATCATGAGGTCGCCGGGCATGACCACGTCAGGTCTCCCCTCCGGCTCTTTTCCTGGTCTTGACGGCGCCTTTACCGATCGGCTCCGTCGTGCCGGCGCACCAACAGGGTGCCCAGTGACGTGCGTTCGTGGCGGACCGACTTGCCGGCGCGGACGGTGGTGATCAGGCCCGCGCCGCGCAGGGCGGCGGTGTGGGCGGAGGCGGTGGCGTTGCTGACGCGCAGGCGGCGGGCGAGCCCGCTGGTGGTGTGCCCTTCCGCGAGCAGGAGCAGGACGTCCAGGCGGGTGCGGCCGAGGACGGCGGCCAGGGCGTCCTCCGTGCCGGGCGCTTGGGCCCGCGTGAGCGGCAGGCCGGGGCCCGCGGCGTACGTCAGGGCCAGGGGGCCGTCGGGGGGATCGGCGAGCAGGGGGTGTCCGGTCCAGTGGAAGGTCGGCAGGAGGACGACGCCCCGGCCGCGCAGCCGGATGTCCCGGTCCTCGCCGGGAGCCGCAAGGCCTGCGGGGGCTACGGGGTCCGGCCACTCCCAGACGCCGTCGCGCAGGCGGCTGCCCGGGACGAGCGCGGTGAGGGCGGCGCCGACCCCGTGCTCGGCCGCGGCCAGGGCGTGGCGGGCGAACTCCCTCTGGTGCAGGTCCCGCACCTGGTCCCACACCGGCCGCACCACGGTCTCGAACGCCGCGTGCTGGGCGCGGCGCAGTACCCGCCAGGCCTCGGCGTCGCCGCGGTGCAGCTCCCGGACCCACGGCGGCGCCGGGGCGGGGTGGGCGGCGTACACGCGCTCGAGCTCGGCCCGGACCGTCTCGGGGCGCGTGGCGCGGACGGTGTCGAGGGCCTCGTCGAGCGTGCCGCCGAACACGTCGAGGAAGCGGGGCGCCCGCCCCGCGGGGACCAGGTCCCCGAGCGGTTCGACGGCGGACGGCAGGGCATGGAGCAGCCGGCCCCGCCAGCGCCCGAAGAGGGGGTCGCCGCCGGGGCGGAACATCGTCATGAAGGCCGCGTTCAGCTCCTGCAGCGGAGCGGGGCGGGACGAGAAGCGGACGCGGGCGAAGTCGGCGGCGGTGAAATGAATGCGGATCACTGCCTCGACCTCCCCGCGCCAGCCTAAGCGTTCGGCCCTGAGAGTCCAGCGCGCGCGAGTCCAGCGCGCGCCGATTCAGCGCGCGCGGATTCAGTCGCGAACTCGGCGCCGAGAGAACGGCACTGAGAGACCGGCGTCACGCGGCGGTGCGGCGACGGCCGGACTGGGCGGTGCCGTTGCCCCGTCCCGCCCTGCCCGCCGCTCCCCCGGAGCCGGCCGCTCCGGCCGTTCCGGCCGCTGCGCCCGTTCCCGTACGGCGAGGACGGCGGCGCCGCCCTCCGGAGCCCTGGCCCTGGCCCTGGCCTTCGCCCTGACCCTGGCCCTGGCCTTCGCCACGGCCCCGGCCGCGCCCCTGGCGTCGGGGGCCGGACTTCTCGGCGGGCTGCGCCGGCTGCGGCACCTCGATGACGACCGGTACGCCGGACGGCTCCCGGGCGCCGGTGAGGCGGGCCAGCTCCTCGTCGGAGGACTTCACGCGGGCGGCCTGCGGCGTGATGCCCGCGTGGGACATGAGGCGGCTCATGTCCCGCTTCTGCTCCGGCAGGACGAGCGTGACGACGCTGCCGGACTCGCCCGCGCGGGCGGTGCGGCCGCCGCGGTGGAGGTAGTCCTTGTGGTCGGTGGGCGGGTCGACGTTGACGACGAGGTCGAGGTCGTCGACGTGGATGCCGCGGGCCGCGACGTTGGTCGCGACGAGCGCGGTGACCCGGCCGTCCTTGAACTGCTCCAGCGTGCGGTTGCGCTGCGGCTGCGAGCGCCCGCCGTGCAGACCGGCGGCGCGCACGCCGCTCGCGAGCAGGCGCTTGACCAGGCGGTCCACGGAGCGCTTGGTGTCCAAAAAGAGGATCACCCGGCCGTCGCGGGCCGCGATGCGGGTGGTGACGGCCTTCTTGTCGGTCTCGTCCGCGACGTACAGGAGGTGGTGCTCCATGGTGGAGACCGCACCCGCGGACGGGTCGACCGAGTGCACGACGGGGTCGGTGAGGAACATCCGCACCAGCCGGTCGATGTTCTTGTCGAGCGTCGCGGAGAACAGCATCCGCTGGCCGTCCGCCTCGACCTGCTTCAGCAGCGCCGTGACCTGGGGCAGGAAGCCCATGTCGGCCATCTGGTCGGCCTCGTCGAGGACGGTGACGGCCACCTGGTCGAGGCGGCAGTCGCCGCGCTCGATGAGGTCCTTGAGGCGGCCGGGCGTGGCCACCAGGATCTCGGCGCCGCGCCGCAGCGCGCCCGCCTGCTTGGTGATCGACATGCCGCCGACGACGGTGGCGATCCGCAGCTGCACGGAGGTGGCGTACGGCGTGAGGGCGTCGGTCACCTGCTGCGCGAGCTCACGCGTGGGGACCAGGACCAGCCCGAGCGGCGCCGTCGACTCGGCCCGGCGGCCCGCGGTCCGGGCGAGCAGGGCCAGCCCGAAGGCGAGGGTCTTGCCCGAGCCGGTGCGCCCGCGGCCGAGGATGTCGCGGCCCGCGAGGGAGTTCGGCAGGGTGGCGGCCTGGATCGGGAACGGCTCGGTCACGCCCTGGGCGGTGAGCGTCTTCAGGAGCGCGGCCGGCATGTCGAGGTCACCGAAGCCCGCGGCCGGCGGCAGGGCGGGGGTGGCGCTCTCCGGCAGCGTGAACTCGCGCGGCGGCGCGATCACGGTGCGGGCGGCGCCGGCGGTGGCGCGACCGGCACCGGCGGCGGCGCGGGGCTTCGTGGAGCGCTTGCGGACGGGGCGTTCGGGTCGGGTCATGCAGCAGCCTTCGCTCTCAGGGCTCTTGGGGCCTGGACGGCGCAAGCCGGGACCCGCACCTGCGGTTGGCAGGGTGCGGGCCCCGGCTGCGGGGAATCGCGTCAGGCGATCAGGCGGGGAGGATGTTCTCCGCCTGCGGGCCCTTCTGGCCCTGGGTGACGTCGAAGGTCACCTTCTGGCCTTCCTGGAGCTCACGGAAGCCCGAGGTGGCGATGTTGGAGTAGTGGGCGAAGACGTCGGCGCCGCCGCCGTCCTGCTCGATGAAGCCGAAGCCCTTTTCCGAGTTGAACCACTTCACGGTTCCAGTAGCCATGATTTTTCTCCTGAATGGTGTCGGGGCCCCATCCGGAGAAAACGCCGGTGAAAACAATGAGTGCGCCTGAGGTCATTCCCGCTCAGGCGCACATAAAGTTCATGGGTACCAAAACTGCAACACGGCAACCGTAGCACGCCGCCCCGGAGCGTGCCGGGCCGGTCGCGTGACCTGTGCCACTGTACGGGGATCATACCGCCGGGTCGGTGCTTGAATCCCCGGATGACCCAATCGATCAAGCAACCGTGGGGACTGAGCGTCTTCGGCGCCGGCACCGTCTTCGCCGAGCCGCGGCTCGCGCGGGTGAACCTGACGGTCGACAAACTGGCCGCGAGGCCCGAGGACGCCTTCCGGGAGGCGGGCGAGGCCGTGTCCGCGCTGCGCCGGGCCCTGCGCGAGCACGGGATAGCCGACACGTCGGTCTCGGGATCGCGGCTCGCCCTGGCGTCGGCGCACGACGGGTACGGGGACAAGCGGAGGTTCCTCGGCTACCGCTGCACGGCGCGGTACACGGTCGAGACGACGTCCCTGGACACCTTGCAGCAGCTCGTCGTGGACGCGGTGTCCGCCGGGGCGAACCACGTCGACCGCGTCGTCTTCGACGTCGAGGGCAAACCCGCGCTGCGCGACGAGGCGCGGCGCCGGGCGGTCGCGGCGGCGCGCCGCAAGGCCGAGGTGTACGCGGAGGCGACCGGGGCCCCGCTCGGTCCCGTCATCCACATCGAGGACGTGGACCCGGAGGAGCTGAGCCGGGGCTACCGCGGCCACGGCAGCGACGCGGCCGAGGGCCTGGAGGGCGACCTCGCGCCCGGGATGGTGGAGGTGACCGCCGCGGTGCTGCTGGGCTTCTCGCTCGGCCGCTGAGCGGCGCGGCGGCCTGTCGAAGGGCGCGGCGACAGGCTCGGGCCCGGGCGGCCGGTCGTCACACCCGGGCCCCGGCGGTCCGGTCGTCACGCCCGGGCCCGGCGCAGGGCCTGGTGGACCGCCCACACCACGGACACCAGCGGCACCGCGACCACGGCGCCCAGCACGCCCGCCGCGATGGCGCCGCCGATGACGGCGAGGGCGACGACGACGGGGTGGAGCCGGACGGCCCAGCTCATCACGAGCGGGTGCAGCACATGGCCCTCGATCTGCCCGATGATCACGATGAGGGCCACGACGACGGCCGCGACGACCGGGCCCTTGGCCGCGAGCGCCACCACCGCCGCCACCGCGAGCGCGATCGGGGAGCCGATCAGCGGGACGAAGGCGGCGAAGAACTCCAGCAGGGCGAGCGGCATGGCGAGGGGCACGCCCAGGAGGAGGAGCGCGATGCCGACGAGGATCGCGTTGGTCGCGGCGACCAGGACGATGCCGTGCGTGTAGCCGGTGAAGGTGCGCCACGCGGTCCGGCCCGCGAGGGCCACCCTCGTCCGTGCGGTCGGGGGCAGCTGGGTGCAGAACCAGCGCCACTGGCGGTCGCCGGAGTGGAGGAAGAAGACGGAGCAGAACAGCGCCAGGGCGATGACGGTGACCACCTCCACGAGGCGCCGGCCGCCGCTGATCGCGGTGGAGACGAGGGTGGAGCGGTGGTCGGAGAGGAACTGCCCGATGCGCGCCTGGATGTCGGTCAGCGCTTCCGGGTGAAGCCGGAACGGAGGCCGCTCCAGCCAGCGCTCGATCCGTTCCACCCCGGTGGCGAACTCGTCCTGGAGCACCCGGCGCTCCCCCGCGACCGCCTCCCCCACCAGGGCGAGGACCCCCAGCAGGAGCACGATGCTCAGGATCAGCGAGACGGCCACGGCCAGCGGTCTCGGCAGCGCCCGCGCCACGATGTCGACGGCCGGGCGGAGCATCGCCGTCACCACCAGCCCCAGGAAGACCGCCACCCCGATCTCGTGGAACCGCCCCAGCAGTGCGAACAGCGTGTAGACCAGCGCCCCGACGACCAGCACGCGCCAGGCGTGCGCGGCGGCGCTGCGCAGCGGCGGGTAGACGCGCACCCCCGCCTCGGGGTCATCCCGGCCCGCCGCACCGGGCACGGGGCCTGCGGGGGCCCCGCGCGGCGCCGCCCGGTGGCGTACACGGGGTGAGGGCCGGGGCGGGCGGCGGCGGGCAGGCCGAGCGGGCCGGGCACGCGGGACGGGCTGCGGGTCGGTGGGCACCTCTCACCTGGTACCACCACGCCCCGGCGCGCCGGGCGAACGGCGCGCGCATGTGGGCCGTCTCAGTCCTTGCCCGGCCGCATGGTGCGCAGGGCCTCGCCCGGACGCCAGATCCGCAGGACGAGCGCCTCGCCCTCGACGGTCGTGCGGACGACCTCGGTGAGCTCGGCGCGGAAGAGGTGGAACGGCTGTGGCACGCCTACCTCGTCGGCGAACCACGCCAGGGTGTCCGGGTCGGTCACCTCGACCGCCCGTCCCCCGATCCGTACGTCGCCGCCGCCCATGTCCGTACCGCTGCCCGGGTTGGCGTACACGGCGAACCGGGGATCGCGCAGCAGGTCCCGTGCCTTGCGCGACCCCGGCATCATGCCGAGCCACAGTTCGCCGCGCCCGAAGGTGACCTCCAGCCCGCTCAACCGGGGGAAGCCGTCCTTGCGAAGGGTCCCGAGGACGTGGTGCTTGTACGGGTCGAAACGGCGCCGGACGGTTGCGGCGAAGTCCGGCTCCGCCGCCTGGAACTCTGACCACCTGAATGTCATGGCTCCATGGAAGGCGGGATACCGGACATCTCCTGTCGGGTTTCCGGAGGCTCAGAAGCGCAGTGCGTCCGGCCGGTACGGGTTCGCGCCGATGTAGCGCGTCTCGCAGGTGGCGGTCGCGCCGCCGGGGGCCGGGTGGCAGATGCGCAGGGTCATGCGCAGGACGCCGCTGGGGTCGGAGACGGTGACGTCGGGGAACTCGGCGGTCGTGCCGCAGCCACCGGTGTTGTGCCGGTCGCCGAGCGGGACGGTGCGGCCGGCTCCCGTGGTGACGGTGAGAGAGGCGTACACCGCGCGGTCGTCGCAGGTGGCGTCCGTGACGCGGAGCGTTCCGCCGGTGATGGTCTGGCGGTCGGTCCAGCTGTACTGGAGCCGTACGCGGTCCCCCCAGCTCGCCGTCACCTCGGCGGTCGCCGTCGTGTCGGCCCGGCCCGTGCCGGCCGCCCCCAGTGTGAGTGCGGTCGCCGCGGCGACCACGAATCCTGCGCGGCGCATGTGTGTCTCCCATCCGGTAGCCGGTACCGAGGAGCAGCTCTACCCCGGCCCCGCTGCGGTGTCCCGGCGGCCGGGGTGACAATCACGCGTTGGGCGCAGCGGATGCCGCCACCAGCGCGGCCAGCGAGGTGCGGGCCGACTGGAGGTCCGAGATGCGGTGCTCGATCTCGTCGAGGCGGGCGACGAGCAGCGGGCTGAGGCACGGTTCGACCTCGGCGTCGCTGCCGCAGACGCAGTCGAGCACCTCGCGGATGACCTTGGTGGGAAGGCCGGCCTCCAGGAAGGTCCGGATGCGGCGCACGACGAGGGGGGCGTCGTCGCCGTAGAGGCGCTGGCCGCCGGCCGTGCGCCGGGCGTCGAGGAGGCCCTGCTCCTCGTAGTAGCGCAGCAGGCGCACGCTCACCCCGGTCCGCCGGGACAGCTCTCCGATCCTCAACGTGATCCCCCTCACAGGTACTTGAAGCTCACACGGGTGTGAGTTTCTACGGTTCTCAGCATGACGAACAACATCCACAGCACCCACACCGTCGACTCCGTCGTCCGCATCGGCGGCGACCTTCCCGTACGGCGCCTGGGCTACGGCGCCATGCGCCTCGCGGACGCCCCCGACGGGCCGTCCGGCGCCGAGGCACGCATATGGGAGGCACCCGTCGACCGGGCGGCGGCCATCCGTCTGCTGCGTACCGCCGCGGAGTCCGGCGTGGAGCTCTTCGACACGGCGGACGCGTACGCGCTGGGCGCGAACGAGGAACTGATCGCCGAGGCGCTGCAGCCGTACCGGGAGGGCGTGGCCGTGGCCACGAAGGTCGGCGTGGTGCGGCCGTCGCCCGCCGAGTGGGTGCCGCTCGGGCACCCCGCGTACCTGCGCCAGCAGGCCGAGCTGAGCCTGCGCCGGCTGCGTACGGAGCGGATCGACCTGCTGTACCTGCACCGGATCGACCCGGAGGTGCCGCTGGCCGATCAGATGGGGGCGCTCAAGCAGCTTCAGGAGGAGGGCAAGGTGCGGCACATCGGGCTCTCGGAGGTGGGTGTGGAGCAGCTGAAGGAGGCGGAGGAGGTGGCTCCGGTCGCGGCCGTGCAGAACCTGTACAACCTGGCCGCGCGCGACCACGAGGCGGTGGTGGACCACACCGCCGAGCAGGGGATCGCGTTCGTGCCGTTCTTCCCGATCGCGATGGGCGAGCACGCCGGGCCGGGCGGCCCGGTGGCGGCGGTGGCGGCGGAGCTCGGCGCGACCCCGGCGCAGACGGCGCTGGCCTGGCTGCTGCACCGCGCTGCGCACATCGTGCCGATCCCGGGCACGAGGTCCGTCGCGCATCTGCGGGAGAACCTCGCGGCGCTCGACGTCGCCCTCACCGAGGAGCAGTTCCGCCGGCTCGACCGGCCGTGAGCGCAGGCTCGGCTCAGCTCCGTACGATGCCCTGGGCCCGCGCCGCCGTCAGCCAGGTGGGGAACTCGGCGACCAGCCGGTCGTACAGCTCGGGGTCCGTGACGCGGCGCGGGTCGGTGCCCGCGTGGAAGAAGCCCGCGTTGTCGACGCGGCGCTTGGCGGGGACGGCGAGTTCGTCGAGCTTGCGCAGGAAGTCGAACTGGCGGCTGCCGGGGTCGCCGAAGCCGACGAACTGCCAGAAGAGCGGCAGCTCGGCCGCCTTGCACAGGTAGCGCTCGGCGGCGAGTTTGTTGATGGGGCCGCCGTCCGTCTGGAAGACCACGAGGGCGGGGGCGGTGGCGCCGCTGTCGAGGTAGTGGTCGATGACGGCGTCCATGGCCAGGTGGTAGCTGGTCTTGCCCATGTGTCCGAGCCCGGCCACGATCCGGTCGATGCGGCCTTCGTGCTCCCCGAGCACGATGTCGGTCTCGGCGTCGACGTCCGTCGAGAAGAAGACGACCGGCACGCGCCCGTCGTCGTCCAGGTTCGCCGACAGGCCAAGCACCCGATCGGCGAGCGCCTGAACGCTGCCGTCCTGGTAGTAGGGCCTCATCGAGCCCGAGTAGTCGACGATCAGGTAGACCGCCGCCCGGGCGCCGCTCAGCCCGTGCTTGCGCAGCGAGACGGCCGCGGTCTTGTAGAGGCCGACCAGCGCGGGCGCGGTCTCCTCGACCTTCTGGAGGCTGAGAGGCATACGGGAAGACTAGAGGACCGTCACACCTCCTCCCCCAGGGGCAGCCTCCGCACGCCCGGGAGGTACTCGTCCAACTCCCCGGGCTGGAACCGGTACATGCCCACCACGTGCCAGAACTCGCCCGCCACGTCTCCCTCGTACTTGTAGCCGCCCGACGGGGTGAGGGTCGCCCAGCCGTCCGGTACGCCGATGAGGGTGGCGCGGGGGGAGGGGGCGCCTCCGTCCAGGGGCAGGTTCCACAGCCGTACGGTGCCGTCCTCGCCGGCGCTGGCGAGTTCCGTGCCGTCGGGGCTGAAGGTGACGGCGAGGATGCGCCCGGAGTGGCCGGTGAGTTCGGCGAGGACGGCGCCGGTGTCGGCGTTCCACAGGGTGACCTTGCGGTTGTCGCCGGCGGCGGCGAGGACCGGGCGGGTGGGGTGGGCGGCGACGGTCCACAGCTTGCCGCCGCCCGGGCGCAGCCGCAGCGCGACCTCGCCGTCGCGCCAGACGATGGCCGTACCGTCCCAGCCGGCGCTGGCGAGCCAGGCGTCGCCGGGGCCGAAGGCGACGCCGTACACCCGGTCCCCGTGTCCGGCCAGCTCGGCGAGGAGCCGTCCCTCGCGCGCCTGCCAGAGGCGTACGAAGCCGTCGTCGCAGCCGCTGGCGAGGACGTCTCCGGCGGAGCCGTCGGCGCGGAACGCGATGGACCGGACGCGGCCGCGGTGCTGGGCGAGGGTGGCGATCCGGGCTCCGGTGGACCGGTACCAGAGGCAGACGGTGTCGTCGTCGTTGGCGGTGGCCAGCAGGTCGCCGGCGGGGTTGAAGGCCTGGGCCCAGATGTGCTCGGTCTCGGCGTCGAGCTCGCGCAGGGACTCGCCGTCGGTGTTCCACAGGTAGACCCCGCCGTCACTGCCGGCGGTGCCGAGGACGGGTCGGGCCGGGGAGAAGGCGGCGGAGACGAGCCGGTCGCCGCGCCCGGACAGCTCGTGGGTGCGCACCCCGGTGCGGGTGTCCCACAGCAGCACGTGGCCGTCGCTGCCGCAGGTGGCGAGCGTGGTGCCGTCGGGGCTGTAGGCGAGGTCGCCGACGCGCCGCCCGTGGCCGCGCAGGATGCGCTTGCCCTGGCCGGTGGCGGCCTCCCAGATCTGCGCGCCGCCGTCGTTGCCGACGGTGAGCAGCTGGCTGTCGTACGGGTGGAAGGCGCAGGCCCAGGCGGAGCCGCGGTGCGGGGTGGGCTGGCGGGCGTGGAGGGTGACGGCGTGGCCCTGGCGCGGGGTGCGGGTGACGGTCCACAGCCGGACGGCCCCGTCGCTGTCGCAGGCGGCGAGCAGGGATCCGTCGGCGTTGAACAGCACCTGGTAGACGGCGCCGGCGGAGCGTTCCAGCCCGCCGAGCGGGGTGCCGACGGCCGGGTCCCAGAGCCGTACCTGTCCGTCGGTGTCGCCGCTGGCGAGGAGGCGTCCGCCGGGGTGGAAGTCGAGGGTGTAGACGCGCCCGGTGTGGCCGGTGAACTCCTGGCGCAGCCGCCCTTCGGCCGCCTGCCAGACCCGTACGGTGCCGCCCTGGTCGCCGGTGGCGATGGCGGTGCCGTCGGGGCTGTAGCGGACGCGGTAGACGGCGCCCTGGTGGCCGGGCAGGTCGCGGGCGAGCGGTTCCGTGCCGGTCCGCAGGGACCACATGCGTACGCCGGCGGCGGCGTCGCCCGTGACGAGGGTGGTGCCGTCGGGGCTGAAGGCGGCGGCGTAGACGGGCGCGGCGTGGCCGGGCAGCCGGTGCGTGGGGGTGCCGGTGGCGGTGTCCCAGACGGTGACCAGGCCGTCGGCGTCGCCGGTGGCGAGGCGGGTGCCGTCCGCGCTGAGGGTGACGGGCCACACCCCGCCGGGGTGGACGTCGAGGACGTGGCGGCAGGCGCCGGAGACGGGGTCCCAAAGGCGTACGGTGCCGTCGGAGCCGCCGCTGGCGATGACGCCGCCGGCGCACTTGACGGCGTACACGCGTCCGGCGTGGCCCTGGAGGGTGCGCAGGGCGCGTCCTGTGTCGGCGCCGCAGACGAGGATGCCGCCGTCCTCGCTGCCGACGACGAGGAGTTCGCCGTCGGGGCTGTACGCGATGGGCTCGGGGAGCCGGCTGGTGCGCATGTCGTAGCCGTACGGGACGCCGACGGAGGAGGGGCGGAAGCCGGCGTCGACGGGCATGCCGGGGGCGAGGGCGGCGGTGCGCAGTTCGGGCGCGGCGCGGGTGGCGTCGTCGGTGACGGGGTCGATGAGGGCGGCGCGGTGCCAGCGGCTGCCGGTGAGGGCGGCGCCGCGCAGGTCGGCGCGGGTGAGGCGGGCGCGGCGCAGGTCGGCCCGGGTGAGGGTGGCGCCGCGCAGGTCGGCGCGGTCGAGGCGGGCGCCGGTGAGGCGGGCGTCGGTGAGGTCGGCCCGCTCCAGGGTGGCGCCGACGAGGCGGGCGTCGGTGAGGTCGGCGCCGGTGAGGTCGACGCCGGTGAAGTCGCGGTGGGAGAGGTCCTCGCCGGCGAGGCGGGCGCCGCGCAGGTCGGCGTGGGCGGGGACGCGGAGCCGGTCGCCGATGCGTACGGCGTTGGCGCGGGCGGCCTCGCTCACGCCCGCGTGGGCGGTCTCGCCCGCCCTTGCGCGGTCGCCTTCGAGGGTGTCGCGGACCCAGCGGACGCACTTCTCGTGGTCGGCGAGGTCGCAGAGGAACTCGACGGCGAGGCGGCTGAGCGGCCGGGCGCGCAGCAGCGCGTCGTCGCCCCGGTCGAGTCGGCGGGCGGCCTCGCGGGCGAGGAGCCACTCCCCGACGGAGCCGTGGATGAAGTGGAACAGCCCGTCGTCGGTGCGCACCAGCAGGGTGCCGGCGCCGATGGCGTGGCCGAGTTCGGCGCTGGAGCGGGGCGTTTCGGTGAGGCGGCTGAGGGTGGTGGCGACGGCCTCGGTGAGCTCGTCGAGGCGCAGGGCGGTACGGCCGGACTCCCACAGGCGCTCGGCGAGCGCGGTGACGGCGGCCCACAGTTCGGCGAGGTCGAGGCCGGGCGGGGAGCCGGGGCCCTTCCGGTGGCGTTCCTCCTCGTACTGGAGCCAGGAGGTGAAGACGTCCTCGTAGAGGCGGGCGGGGCTGAGCGCGCGGCCGGCTCCGGCGACGGCGCGCAGCCGGTCGGCGTCGAGCTGGGCGACGAAGGACAGCAGCCGGGGGTTGCGGCACAGGGCGAGCAGGTCGGGGATGTTCTCCAGGAGCCGGTAGCGGCGGTCGGCGGTCTCCTCGTCGCCGTACGTCTTGACCAGGTAGGAGCGGATCTGGTCCGGGGTGAAGCCCTCGACGGAGAGGATGCGGCGCTGCGGGAGCAGGCCGACGCGCTCGCCGAGGGCGGTGAGGACCTGTTCGTGGGACTTGAAGTGCTGGGTGCGGCTGGAGACGACGATCTTGGCGTGGTCGACGGCGGCGTCGAGGAGGACCTGGAGGTGGTCGGCGGCGCGGTCGTAGCTGACGCGGTTGACGAGCTCGTCGAAGCCGTCGAAGAGGAGGACGACCCTGCCCTGGGCGAGCATGTAGCGCAGGGCGCGCAGGTCGATGGTGTCGACGCCGTGGGCGGCGAGGTGGGCGGCGACGAGCCCTTCGAGGCTGTGGGCGCGGTCGAGGGTGTTGAGCGGGATGAGCAGCGGGGTGAGGTGCGGGAGTTCGTCGGGGATGCGGCGGGCGAGCTCGCGCAGGGCGAAGGTCTTGCCGTGCCCGAAGTCGCCGAGGAGGAGGACGAACCGGCCGTGGTCGGCCTCCAGGAGCTCCAGCAGGTCGTCGACGAGGTGGTCGTGCTCGCCGCCCTCGTGCGCGCCGTCGTGCGGGTGGTCGGCGTCGCGGTAGCGCTGCGGGAGGTAGCGGACGGGGGCGTAGCTCTCGCCGGCGAGCAGGCGGGCGGTCTGGGCGGCGACGTAGCCGCGCAGGTCGAGCAGGCCCTGGAACTCGACGAAGCTGCGCACGCGTACGCCGTGGCGGACGGCCCGCTCGCGCAGCTCGGCGGGGGGTGCGGGGCCGTCGTGGACGAGCTCGGCCTCGACGCCGGAGCCGGTGGCGCCGGGGCCGGCGGCGTGGAGCTGGGCCAGGAGCCGGTCCAGCTGTTCGCCGGTCGGGGTGCCGGGGTGGACGGCGATGCGGGCCTGGCGTACGACGCCCTCCTCGCGCCAGGTGGCGATGATCTGGTCCATGTCGCCGGGGGCGCGGCGCGGTACGTCGCGCAGGCGGACGCCGTCGCGGCGGGCCAGGCAGACCTCCTTGACGCGTTCGGTGAGCGAGTCGGGGTCGGCCGGTTCGTCGGGGAGGGCCGCGGGTTCGCGCGCCGGGTCGGCCACCGTGGCCGGGCGGGGCGCGTCCGGTACGGGGAACACCCGTCCGGCGCGGGGCCAGCCGGCGGGAAACGTCTCCGGGCCGGTGCGGCCGCGGTCGTACCAGCGGGTGATGCCCTCGGCGGTGAGGCGCAGCAGCTGGAAGCGGGCGGGGGCGGCGGCGCCGAACACGGGCAGCCCGGCCGCCGGGTCGGCGCCGGTGCCGGGCAGGCGGGTGTGGCCGGGCACGGTGCCGGTGGAGCGGGGACCGCCGGTGGGGCCGTGCAGCAGCAGGTGGAGGCGGGGGCCGGCGAGCTCGGTGAGGGTCTCGGTGTCGGTGAGGGCGCCGGGCCCGCCGACGGCGTCGCCGGGCCTGCTGCCGGGGGTGAGGGGGTGGCGCAGGGCGCCGACCCGGAGCCAGCCCTCCTCCTCGTACGGGCGCAGCGCCTCGGCGAACCAGACGGCCTGGTCGCGGCCGATGTGGCCGTACTGGTCCTCCAGGCGGTGGCTGTAGGCGATGGACGAGTTGAACCCGGCGACGACGGTGTTCAGTTCGGGCACCGGGAAGAGCGTCCAAGGTTGGTCGCTGTCGAAGACGGTGTCGAGCCCCTGGTAGAAGCTGCGGAACAGGCGTGTGTAGTGGCGCCACTTGGGCCAGTACGGGGGTTGCGGGGCGATCTCGTCGGCCTCGCAGGTGTGGAAGTAGGCGCGGCAGGCGGCCTGGTTGACGTCCTGGGCGCCGGGGACGATGACGACGCGCTGCGGCGGCAGATCGAGCTGGGAGCGTACGGCGGTGAGGAAGCTCAGCGCCTGGTCGCATTCGCGGGGGCTGCCGGAGGCGGTGAGGTCGCCGGTGACGACGAGCAGGTCGGGCGCGGGTGCGCCGCCGTCGCGCAGGACGATGAGCTCGCCGCGCAGCTCGCGGCTGAGCGTGTCGGGTTCGCGGCCGCGGCCGAAGTCGGGTCCGGCGAGGTGGAGGACGGTGACCGCGTCGTGGGCGGCGGGCGACTGCGGGCCCTGCGGGAAGCGGGGCGCGCGCTGGGGGCGTCGGCGGCCGGCCCAGCCGGGGCCGCCGAGCCACCGCTGGGCGGGCAGTCCCGCCACGGGCGCGCCCGTGGCGCGGGCGGTGGCGGCGTCGCCGGGGTAGCCGGGGCGGCGGCCGGGGCGGGCGTGGCCGTCGAGGGCCTGTTCGACGCGGGTGAGCAGCAGGGCCCGGGCGGTGGTGGCGTCCGGGACGCCGACGAGGTCGACGTACGTGATGGTGGCGAGCAGCCCCTCGATGGGGATGTCGTCGACGCGCACGGTGAGCAGGCGGCGCTCGGGGGTCTCGGGGTCGGCGCGCAGGGCGGCCTGCCACTCCATGCGGCCGTACAGGGAGCGTTCGTAGTGGCGGGAGAGGATGGCGATGACGGCGGCGGACTCGCTGACGCCCCGGTCCATGAAGTCGATGAAGTTGCTGCCCGGGACGAAGTCCCAGGCCTGGACGACGGTGCGGTAGCCGGCCTCCTCCAGGGTCCAGGCGATCCAGGACGCCCAGGCCTCGTCGGCGGGCGAGTAGCTGATGAAGAAGTCCAAGTCGCTTGCCCGGGCGTCGGTTTCACCATCCGTCAGCATGCGAACAGATTAGGCCGGGGAAGGCGCCCTGTCCGGTCGAAAACCCATCTCGAAAACCTATGCTCGTGCTCGTGACGGTGACCGTGACGTACTACTTCAGGCGCTTCCTCGGAGGCTTCCATCCGCTGGACTGGCTGGCGGTCGCGCTCCTGGCGCTGGGGCTGCTCGCCGTGGCGACGGGGCTGCTGCCGACCGGGCCGGCCTCGGACGTGCTGGCGAGGATCGGGCCGCTGCTGGTGTTCCTGGCGACGGTGATCGTGCTGGCCGAGCTGACGGGGAAGGCGGAGGTCTTCGACGTCGTCGCGACCTGGGTGGCGCGGGCCGGGCGGGGCAGTTACGCGCTGCTGTTCGGGCTGTGCGTGCTCTTCGCGTCGGTCACCACCATCACGCTGAACCTGGACACGACGGCCGTGCTGCTCACGCCGGTGATGCTGGCGCTCGCCACCCGGGTGGGCATCGCGGCGGTGCCGCTGGCCATGACCACGGTGTGGCTCGCCAACACGGCGAGCCTGCTGCTGCCCGTCTCCAACCTCACGAACCTGCTGGCGGCCGACCGGGTCGCGCTCACCCCGACGGGCATGGCGGCGACGATGTGGGCGCCGCAGGCGGTGGCGATCGGCGCGACGATGGCGTGCCTGTGGGTGTTCTACTGGCGCCGCGGCCGGCGGGGCGCCGAGCGGTACGCCCCGCCGGAGCCGCCGCGCCCGGCCGACCCGGTGCTGCTGCGGGTGTGCGCGGTGGCGTGCGCCGCCTTTCTGGTGGCGCTCCTGGTGGACCTGGTGCCGCTGTGGGCGGCGTCGTCGGCGGCGGCACTGGTCGTGGTGGTGGCGTTCGCGGTACGCCGCCGGGCCGAGCTGCGGTGGTCGCTGGTGCCGTGGCGGCTGCTGGTGCTGGTGCCGGGGATGTTCCTGGTGGTGGAGACGGTCAGCGTGCACGGCCTGCACGAGATCCTGGCCCGCCTGATCGGCACCGAGGAGGGCCCGCTGGGCGTGCTGCGCACGGCGGCGGTCGGCGCGGGCTTCTCCAACGCGCTGAACAACCTCCCGGCGTACGTCGCGGGTGAGGCGGTCGTCCCGCTCCCCCACCACGACCAGCTGCTGGGCCTCCTGATCGGCGTCAACGTCGGCCCCCTGGTCACCCCCTGGGCGTCCCTGGCGACGCTCCTCTGGTTCGAACGCTGCCGCTGGCACGGCACGCAGATCGCGCTGGGCCGCTTCATGGGGACGAGCCTGGTGCTGGCGGTGACGGGGACGGTGGGCGCGGTGGGAGCGCTGGTGCTGGTGGGGTGACCCTTACGAGGAACCGCGCATCGCCGACGCGACCTCCTCCAGCACGTACGCCAGCGTCTCCGCCCGCGCCGCGACGAAGCTGCGGCGGGTGTCCGGGCCGGTGTAGCCGGGGCGGAAGCGGGCGCCGTCCAGGGTGCGCAGCTCCACGCCCGCCTCGGCGGCCAGCAGCGCGCCGGCCGGCAGGTCCACCCCCTCCGCGCGGTAGCCGACGAAGCCGTCGATGGTGCCGCGGGCCAGCAGGCTCCAGCCCAGCAGCGGGGCCCACAGCTGCAGGACGCGGCGGCAGCGGCGTTCCAGGGTGGAGCGCAGGGCGGTCGCGGTGGGGTCGGCGCGGCCCACGGCGTGGCCCTGGGTCCAGGCGAGGACCGGCCCGGGGCCCGGCAGGTCGCCGCGTGGGCCGGGCAGGCGGGTGCCGTCGTCGCCGTGGGCGCCCTGGCCGCTGACGGCGTGCCAGGTGCGGCCGGTGACCGGCTCGTGGACCACGCCGACGACCGGCGTCTCGCCCAGGCAGAGCCCGATGCCGACGACGTACGCGGGCAGGCCGATCGCCACGTTGTTGGAGCCGTCGAGCGGGTCGACCAGCCAGGTGCGGCGGTTGCCGGTGTCGAGGAGCCCGGCCTCCTCGGAGAGGATCCGGTCCCGGGGGAAGTGGCGCCGGAGCCGGCCGAGGATGAGCTCCTCGGCGGCGAGGTCCAGGTCGGTGACGACGTCCCCGTCCGCGCCCTTGGTGCGTACGGCCCTGGCGTCGGCGAAGTGGCCGCGCAGCAGCCGCCCGGTGGCCTCGGCGGCGGCGACGGCGACGCGCCGCTCGGCGGCGAAGGACGAGGGCCCGTCAGTCCCGGCGTGCGGCATGGATCCTCCCGAGGGCCGTGCGGACGGCGTGAAGGGTGTCCTCGGTGCCGCACAGGCGCCGGGTGGTGCGGCGCGGCGGCCCGTCGAGCGGCCCGAGCGACAGGTCGCGGCCGCCGGGCAGGGACCGTCCCCGTACCAGGGTGACGGCGGTCCGGCCCGGCGTCACGACCGTGGTGTGGAACTCCCCGGCGCCGAGTGCGTACGTCGTGCCCGCCGGACTGGTCTGCACGGGCCCGGTCTCACCGCGTACGAGCCGGGTGGTGGGCCGGATCTCGTCCACGCCGTCGGGGTGGCTGCGCACCTCGAAGACGCGGTGCGTGGGCGCGTCGGTGTCGTCCCGTATCCGTACGCGTACGTTGCCGACCTCGCCGTACAGGACGTGGCTGTACAGCTCCCAGCTGTGCGCGTGCAGCGGCGGGACGGGGTCGTCGTCGCCGTGGGGCTCGCCGAAGAGGTGGACGCAGACGCCGTCGGGGCCGCTGCGCAGGAGGGGCAGGCACAGGAAGCCGAGCGGGTGCCGCACGGCGCGCAGCCGCCGTCTTCCGGTCGCTATCTCGCGCAGGGCCCGCTCGGCGGCGTCCAGGTCCATGGGCGGCTCACCTCCCGTAGGGGTCCTCGGCGTGCAGGGCCTTCTCGATGATCCCGCCGACGTCCGCCTCGGTGTACGTGCGCGGCAGCGGCAGCGCCAACGCGTCGAAGAGCGCGCGCACTTCGTCGACGGTCGGGGAGAGGCTGAGCAGGGTGGCGTCGCGCAGGTCGAGGGTGGTGGCCTGCTCGCGGCTCTGGTGCAGTTCGGTCAGGTAGTAGTCGTAGAGCGGCTGGCCGCGCTCGACCTTGAGGTTGACCCGGTTCGGGTCGTCCTGCGTGATGATCAGGCAGGAGTCGGAGAGATCGAAGCGGAGGGTCGGCACGGTCGACGACAGGTGGACGCTGATGTCGAGGGTCGTCAGCTGCATGCGGTACCAGCAGGCGGCGAGGACGGTGGCGTACGACTCCTTGCGGGCGCGGGCCGGGGTCCACAGGTCCCCGCCGTGCGAGCCGGACCCGGTCCCGGTGCCGGAGAACATGCGGCGGAACTGCGCGTACGTGGCGCAGGCCCGTTCGTCGGCCGGGTTGAGGATCTCGATCTTGACGTTGAGCTGGGAGCGGTTCTGCTTGGCGGCGCGTACGCACTCGGGGAGGGTGACGGCCCGGAGGTAGGTGCCGGTGCCGCCCTTGAAGTACCAGAGGTTCGTGGACTGGCGGGCCTTGCGCAGCTCGTCGCGGACCTCGTTGCCGGCGAGGGAGCGGACCATGGTGAGGTCCTCGATGGCGCGGCGGGTGCCGGCCATGGCGTCCTGGATGGCGAGCGGGCGCCGGGCGCGCTCGGAGAGCGAGCCGACGGCGAGGGCGCCGAGCACGACGAGGGTGGCGCCGGAGGCGAGGTCGGACTCGATGAGCTTGTCGCCGAAGATGTCGAGGAAACCGATGGTGAGGCCGATACCGGCGGCGAAGACGACCTCGAAGTTGCGCAGGGCGAAGGCGACCGCGCGCTCGATCCGGCCCGTACGCCCCGTTCGCCCCGTGGTCATCGCGTCCCGTCCCCTCCCCCGCTCCCCCTCGGCCGGGTACCCGATCTTAGGCGGGCCCGCTCCGGTCCCACCAGGGCGCACCGGGGGCACACGGCCCCGGACAGGGCGCAGCGCCTGCCATCGATCCGGTCGGGGACGGCGGCAGGCGCTGCTGTGTTCCGCACGCCGTTGTACGGGACGATGAGGGGTGCCTCGGGCCGCGATGCGGCCGGGGCCGGTGGGGCGTGTCGGTGGGTCGTTGCCGAGCCGTCGGAGGACGCCGCGTACGCCATCGTACGCGGCGCCCGGCCGACGACTCGAGCCGGGTGGTCTAGACCGTCAGCGCGCGGTCCGTCGGGCGGATCGGGGCCGGGAGCTCGCTCGCGCCCGTCAGGTAGCGGTCCACGCCGCGGGCGGCCGAGCGGCCCTCGGCGATGGCCCACACGATGAGGGACTGGCCGCGGCCCGCGTCACCGGCGACGAAGACGCCGTCGACGTTGGTCGCGAAGTTCTCGTCGCGGGCGATGTTGCCGCGCTCGTCGAGCTCCAGGCCGAACTGCTGGACCAGGCCGTTGGACTGGTCGGTGCCGGTGAAGCCCATGGCGAGGGTGACCAGCTGCGCGGGGATCTTCCGCTCGGTGCCGGGCTTCTGCTCCAGCTTGCCGTCCTTGAACTCGACCTCGACGAGGTGGAGGAACTGGACGTTGCCGTCCTCGTCGCCCTCGAAGTGGGTGGTGGAGACGGAGTAGATCCGCTCGCCGCCCTCCTCGTGGGCCGAGGTGACCTTGTACAGCATCGGGAAGGTCGGCCAGGGCTGGCCCGCGTTCCGCTCCTCGCCCGGCCGCGGCATGATCTCCAGCTGCGTGACGGAGGCCGCGCCCTGGCGGTGGGCGGTGCCCACGCAGTCCGCGCCGGTGTCGCCGCCGCCGATGACCACGACGTGCTTGCCCTCGGCGGTGATGGGCGGCTGGATGAAGTCGCCCTCCTGCACCTTGTTGGCGAGGGGCAGGTACTCCATCGCGAAGTGGATGCCCTTGAGGTCCCGGCCCGGGACCGGCAGGTCGCGGGAGACGGTGGCGCCGGCGGCGATGACGACCGCGTCGTACCGCTGGCGCAGCTTCGCCGCGTCGATGTCGCGGCCGATCTCGATCTCGGTGCGGAACTTGGTGCCCTCCGCGCGCATCTGCTCGATGCGCCGGTTGATGTGCACCTTCTCCATCTTGAACTCGGGGATGCCGTACCGCAGCAGACCGCCGATGCGGTCGGCCCGCTCGTACACGGCGACCGTGTGGCCGGCGCGGGTCAGCTGCTGCGCGGCGGCGAGGCCCGCCGGGCCGGAGCCGATGACGGCGACGGTCTTGCCGGACAGGCGCTCCGGCGGCTGCGGCGTGACGTCACCGCTGTCCCACGCCTTGTCGATGATGGAGACCTCGACGTTCTTGATGGTGACGGCGGGCTGGTTGATGCCCAGCACGCACGCCGCCTCGCAAGGCGCCGGGCACAGCCGCCCGGTGAACTCCGGGAAGTTGTTCGTGGCGTGCAGGCGCTCGCTCGCGGCCTGCCAGTCCTCGCGGTAGGCGTAGTCGTTCCACTCGGGGATGAGGTTTCCGAGCGGGCAGCCGTTGTGGCAGAACGGGATGCCGCAGTCCATGCACCGGCCGGCCTGCTTGCTGATGATCGGCAGCAGGGAGCCGGGGACGTAGACCTCGTTCCAGTCCTTGACGCGCTCGGCCACGGGGCGGGTCTTGGCGCCCTCGCGCCCGGTGGTCAGGAAGCCCTTGGGGTCAGCCATGGGTCGCCGCCTCCATCATCTTCTCGGTGGTCTCCTGCTCGGAGAGACCGGCGAGCTCAGCGGCGTCCTTGGCGGCGAGCACTGCCTTGTACGTGGTCGGGATGATCTTGCTGAATCGGGCCACCGCGGTGTCCCAGTCGGCAAGGAGCTTCTCGGCTACGGTCGAGCCCGTCTCCTCCTGGTGGCGGCGCACGACGTCGTGCAGCCACGCCCGGTCGGTCTCGTCCAGGGCCTCGATCGCGCCCACGTTGCCGGAGTTGACGTTGTCCCGGTCGAGGTCGATGACGTACGCGACGCCACCCGACATGCCGGCCGCGAAGTTGCGGCCCGTCTCGCCGAGGACGACCGCGTGACCGCCGGTCATGTACTCGCAGCCGTGGTCGCCCACGCCCTCGGAGACGACCAGCGCGCCGGAGTTGCGGACGCAGAACCGCTCGCCGGTGCGGCCGCGGAGGAACATCTCGCCGCCGGTCGCGCCGTACCCGATGGTGTTGCCGGCGATGGTGGAGTACTCGGCCAGGTGGTCGGCGCCCCGGTCGGGGCGGACGATCACGCGGCCGCCGGACAGGCCCTTGCCGACGTAGTCGTTGGCGTCGCCCTCCAGGCGCAGCGTGACGCCGCGCGGCAGGAACGCGCCGAAGGACTGGCCGGCCGAGCCGGTGAAGGTGATGTCGATGGTGTCGTCGGGCAGGCCCGCGCCACCGAACTTCTTCGTCACCTCGTGGCCGAGCATGGTGCCGACCGTGCGGTTGATGTTGCGGATCGCGACCTGGGCGCGGACCGGCTGGGCCTGCTCCGGCGTCTCGGCGGCGAGGGCGTCGGCGGCGAGCCTGATCAGCTCGTTGTCGAGCGCCTTCTCCAGGCCGTGGTCCTGCTCGATCACCTGGTGGCGCACCGCGCCCTCGGGCAGCTCGGGCACGTGGAACAGCGGGGCCAGGTCGAGGCCCTGCGCCTTCCAGTGGTCGACGGCCTTGGCGGTGTCGAGGAGCTCGGCGTGGCCGACGGCCTCCTCCAGGGTGCGGAAGCCGAGCTCGGCGAGGAGCTCGCGCACCTCCTGGGCGATGAACTCGAAGAAGTTGACGACGAATTCGGCCTTGCCGGAGAAGCGCTCGCGCAGCACCGGGTTCTGGGTGGCGATGCCGACCGGGCAGGTGTCCAGGTGGCAGACGCGCATCATGACGCAGCCGGAGACGACGAGCGGCGCGGTCGCGAAACCGAACTCCTCGGCGCCGAGCAGCGCGGCGATGACGACGTCGCGGCCGGTCTTGAGCTGACCGTCGGTCTGGACGACGATCCGGTCGCGCAGGCCGTTCAGCAGCAGGGTCTGCTGGGTCTCGGCGAGGCCGAGCTCCCAGGGGCCGCCCGCGTGCTTCAGCGAGGTGAGCGGCGAGGCGCCCGTACCGCCGTCGTGGCCGGAGATGAGCACCACGTCCGCGTGGGCCTTGGAGACACCGGCGGCGACCGTGCCCACGCCGACCTCGGACACCAGCTTCACGTGGATGCGGGCGGCCGGGTTGGCGTTCTTGAGGTCGTGGATCAGCTGGGCCAGGTCCTCGATGGAGTAGATGTCGTGGTGCGGCGGCGGCGAGATCAGGCCGACACCCGGGGTGGAGTGCCGGGTCTTGGCGACCCACGGGTAGACCTTGTGGCCGGGCAGCTGGCCGCCCTCGCCGGGCTTGGCGCCCTGGGCCATCTTGATCTGGATGTCGTCGGCGTTGACCAGGTACTCGGACGTCACACCGAAGCGGCCGGAGGCGACCTGCTTGATCGACGACCGGCGCGCCGGGTCGTACAGGCGCTCCGGGTCCTCGCCGCCCTCACCGGTGTTGGACTTGCCGCCCAGCTGGTTCATGGCGATGGCGAGGGTCTCGTGCGCCTCCTTGGAGATGGAGCCGTACGACATGGCGCCGGTGGAGAAGCGCTTGACGATCTCGCTGACCGGCTCGACCTCGTCGATGGAGATCGGCTCGCGGTCGCTCTTGAAGTCGAACAGGCCGCGGAGCGTCATGAGCCGCTCGGACTGCTCGTTCACGCGGTCCGTGTACTTCTTGAAGATGTCGTACCGCTTGTTGCGCGTGGCGTGCTGGAGGCGGAAGACCGTCTCCGGGTCGAACAGGTGCGGCTCGCCCTCGCGGCGCCACTGGTACTCGCCGCCGATCTCCAGCGCGCGGTGCGCGGAGGGGACGCCGGAGGCGGGGTACGCCTTGGCGTGGCGGGCGGCGACCTCCTTGGCGACGACGTCCAGGCCGGCACCACCGATCTTGGTGGCCGTGCCGTTGAAGTACTTCTCGACGAAGGCCTCGTCCAGGCCGACGGCCTCGAAGACCTGCGCGCCGCGGTAGGAGGCGACCGTCGAGATGCCCATCTTGGACATGACCTTCAGGACGCCCTTGCCGAGGGCGTAGATCAGGTTGCGGATGGCCTGCTCGGGCTCCAGGCCCTCGACGAAGGTGCCGGCGCGGACCAGGTCCTCGACGGACTCCATGGCGAGGTACGGGTTGACGGCGGCGGCGCCGTACCCGATGAGGAGCGCGACGTGGTGGACCTCGCGGACGTCGCCGGCCTCGACCAGCAGGCCCACCTGGGTGCGCTGCTTGGTACGGATGAGGTGGTGGTGCACCGCCGAGGTGAGCAGCAGCGACGGGATCGGCGCGTGCTCGGCGTCGGAGTGCCGGTCGGAGAGCACGATCAGGCGGGCGCCGCCCTCGATGGCGGCGTCGGCCTCGGCGCAGATCTCCTCGATGCGGGCCGCGAGGGCCTCGCCGCCACCGGAGACCCGGTAGAGGCCGGAGAGCGTGGCGGCCTTCATACCGGGCATGTCGCCGTCGGCGTTGATGTGGATGAGCTTGGCCAGCTCGTCGTTGTCGATCACCGGGAAGGGCAGCGTGACGCTGCGGCAGGACGCCGAGGTCGGCTCCAGCAGGTTGCCCTGCGGGCCGAGCGAGGAGTGCAGCGAGGTGACGAGCTCCTCGCGGATGGCGTCCAGCGGCGGGTTGGTGACCTGCGCGAACAGCTGGGTGAAGTAGTCGAACAGCAGCCGCGGGCGCTCGGAGAGCGCGGCGATCGGCGAGTCCGTGCCCATGGAGCCGATCGGCTCGGCGCCGGTGCGGGCCATCGGCGCGAGGAGGACGCGCAGCTCCTCCTCGGTGTAGCCGAAGGTCTGCTGGCGGCGGGTGACCGAGGCGTGGGTGTGGACGATGTGCTCGCGCTCGGGGAGGTCCTCGAGCTCGATGATGCCCGTCTCCAGCCACTCCTGGTACGGGTGCTCGGCGGCGAGGGCGGCCTTGATCTCGTCGTCCTCGATGATGCGGTGCTCGGCGGTGTCGACGAGGAACATCTTGCCGGGCTGGAGGCGGCCCTTGCGGACGACCTTGGCGGGGTCGATGTCGAGGACGCCGACCTCGGAGGAGAGGACCACGAGCCCGTCGTCGGTGACCCAGTAGCGGCCGGGGCGCAGACCGTTGCGGTCGAGAACGGCACCCACCTGCACGCCGTCGGTGAAGGTGACACAGGCCGGGCCGTCCCAGGGCTCCATCATCGTGGAGTGGTACTGGTAGAAGGCGCGCCGGGCCGGGTCCATGGACTCGTGGTTCTCCCACGCCTCGGGGACCATCATCAGGACGCTGTGCGGCAGCGAACGGCCACCGAGGTGGAGCAGCTCCAGGACCTCGTCGAAGGAGGCGGAGTCGGAGGCGTCCGGCGTACAGACCGGGAAGATCCGCTCCAGCTTCTCGGCGCCGAAGAGGTCGGAGGCGAGCTGCGACTCGCGCGCCCGCATCCAGTTGCGGTTGCCCTTGACCGTGTTGATCTCGCCGTTGTGCGCGACGAAGCGGTACGGGTGGGCGAGCGGCCAGCTCGGGAAGGTGTTGGTGGAGAACCGGGAGTGGACGAGGGCCACGGCGGTGGCGCAGCGGCGGTCCGACAGGTCCGGGAAGAAGGGCTCCAGCTGACCGGTGGTGAGCATGCCCTTGTAGACGATGGTGCGCGCGGAGAGGGAGGGGAAGTAGACCCCGGCCTCGCGCTCGGCGCGCTTGCGCAGCAGGAACGCCTTGCGGTCCAGCTCGATGCCGGCGCTGGTGCCGTCGCTCACGAAGAGCTGGCGGAACTCGGGCATGGTGGAGCGGGCGGTCGCGCCGAGCAGCTCGGGGGCGACGGGGACCTCGCGCCAGCCGAGGACCGTGAGGCCCTCCTCGGCGGCGATCGCCTCGATCCGCTCGACGGCCTGTGCGGAGCCGTCGGCGGGGAGGAAGGCGATGCCGACGGCGTACTCGCCGGCTGCCGGGAGGGCGAAGTCGGTGACCTCGCGGAGGAACGCGTCGGGGACCTGGAGCAGGATGCCGGCGCCGTCGCCGGAGTCGGGCTCGGAGCCGGTGGCGCCCCGGTGCTCCAGGTTGCGCAGAACGGTCAGCGCCTGCTCCACCAGCGCGTGGCTGGCGACACCGGTGAGGGTGGCAACGAAGCCGACACCACAGGCGTCGTGCTCGTTGCGGGGGTCGTACATACCCTGCGGGGCGGGGCGACCGTCCATGGGCGACCAGGCGTCGGAACGCATCGGCTCTCCCGTCGTCGTCGTGGCATATGCAGTGCCAGAGGGACGACGTTGGCCCTCCGCGAAATTTCGTGCAGATTACATGATGGAACGTTTCTCGGAACGCGGATAGTTCATTCCAGCATGCGGACACCGCGTGGCGGTGGTGGAGTGTTCTCCAGGTACGAGCTGACCGGCATCCGACCTGCACCTTGACCGGCCTCGTCGGCCGTCCGGCGCGTCCTGGTAGGGGGAGCGGGCTTCATTGCCCGCAGCGCTAACGGCTCATGCCCGCTGATGAAGGAATCGAAACCGCCGCGTTACGGCTGAGTATGCGCCGCGGTGCATAGTGTCTCATCGGCGGGCCGGATCCCGCCATTGGAGCTTCGTCACAAGGATCGGGGGCGGCGTCGCGCCCGCCTTGTCGGGATCGCCACCGTAACCGCGAAGCGCCCACGGGGGAAGAGTGGCAGACGCCCCCGCCCCGCGGGGACGGGCGGCGCGGCGCGGAGACCGTACGGGCATGCACGGGCAGGTACGGGGCCGGGCGGCAGGTACGGGGCCCGGCCGGGAGGCGCGGGGCCCGGGCTGCAGGCGCGGGGCCCCGTCGGCACTCAGCACTCGGCACTCGGCACTCGGCCACGGTCAACGGCGCCCGGCGCCCGGTCCTGGCCAGCCCGGCCAGTCGGCAGTCGGCAGTCGGCAGTCGGCAGTCGGCAGTCGGCAGTCGGCAGTCGGCAGTCGGCAGTCGGCAGTCGGCGGAGGCTACAGCGCCGCGCCGAACAACGCCCCCAGCGCGTACGTCACCGCCGCCGCCGCGCCGCCGAGTGCGAGCTGGCGCAGGCCGCTGTACCACCAGCTGCGCGCGGTCACGCGGGCCACCAGCGCACCGCAGGCGAACAGCCCGAGCAGCGCCAGCAGCACGGCGGGCCACAGGGCGGTGGCGCCCAGCAGGTACGGCAGGACGGGGAGCAGCGCGCCGAGCGCGAAGGACCCGAAGGACGACAGCGCGGCGACCGTCGGCGACGGCAGGTCGTCCGGGTCGATGCCGAGCTCCTCGCGGGCATGGATCTCCAGCGCCTGCTCGGGGTCCTTCGACAACTGCATGGCCACCTCGCGGGCGAGCGGGGGCTCCACGCCGCGGGCCACGTACAGGGCGGCGAGCTCCTCCATCTCGTCGACGGGGTGCTTGCGCAACTGGTGGCGCTCGACGTCCAGTTCCGCCTCGACCAGCTCGCGCTGGGACGCGACGGACGTGTACTCGCCGGCCGCCATGGAGAAGGCACCCGCCGCGAGCCCGGCCAGCCCCGTGATCACGATGGTCTGCTGGGACACCGCGCCGCCGGCGACACCGGTCATCAGCGCGAGGTTCGACACGAGACCGTCCATCGCACCGAACACCGCCGGACGCAGCCAGCCGCCGTTCACGTCGCGGTGCGTGTGGTTGTCGCGGTGCGCCTCGTGAAGCGTCGCCTCGGTCTCGATGATGGACACAGCTCTCCCCTTGCGTCGTGCGGCGGGCTCGTACCGGCCCGCGCCCCCTCAACACCTCGAAAGTACGCGCGATGTAAGGGGCGCGCCAGCAAGGCAGGCTTTACTAACCAGCGGTCGTCGGGGCGTCATCGGGGTGACAGAGCGGCCCTCCGCGACAACCACCCGGGCCCGCGTGGCACGCATCCAGGAAGCGGATCGATCGACGCGCATCGAAAGGCCCACGCGATGGAGTCGAAGTCGACGGCACCTTCGGTTCTCCTCGACCGAGCCCGGGGCGCGCTGCTCGGACTGGCCGTCGGAGACGCACTCGGGGCGCCCGCCGAGAACATGCGACCGTCCGAGATCCGCCGCAGGTGGGGCCGTATCGAGGGCTTCGTCAGCGAGGACCCGGCGGGCACGGACGACACGGAGTACGCGATCTTCTCCGGCCTGCTCCTCGCCCGACACGGCTCGGCGTTGACGGTGGCGCACGTCGAGAAGGCGTGGCATCACTGGATCGCGGACCTGGACGAGGGCCCGTTCCGGGGTGCGGGTTTCAGCGAGCGCGGCACGCTGGAGAACCTCCGGCGGGGTCTCGCCGCACCCATCTCGGCGCAGCACCGGCACGCCTGGAGCGACGGGCTGGCCATACGGGCGGCGCCGTTCGGGGTGTTCGCGGCGGGGCGCCCGGCGGAGGCGGCGCGGCTGGTGGCGATCGACGGCACGGTCAGCCACGAGGGCGAGGGGATCTACGGCGGCCAGGCGGTCGCGGCGGGTGTGGCGGCGGCCATGTCCGGCGCCGACCCGGCCTCGGTCATCGCCGCCGCGCTCTCGGTCGTGCCGATGGACTCGTGGACCGCGCGCTCGATGCGCCGCGCGGTCGTCGCGGCCCAGCGCGTACAGCCCGATCCGCTGGTCCGCGAGCGCGCCGTGCGCTCCGCCGTCGTCATCGGCGGCTACCCGTGGACGGACCTGGCCCCGGAGGCGGTCGGCCTGGCGTTCGGTGCGTTCGCGGCGGCGCGCGGCGATTTCCGTACGTCGGTCCTGACCGCGGTGAACATGGGCCGCGACGCCGACACGACGGCCGCGGTGGCGGGCGCCCTGGCCGGCGCGATGTCGGGGGCGTCGGCGATCCCCCCGGAGTGGTCGGCCCCCATCGGCCCGGTCCGGGGCAGCTGCCTGCCGTCCATGCGCGGCTACCACGTCCTGGACATCGCGGACCTCCTGACCCCCGACGAATCCGAGGCCCTCTGATGCCCCAGACCCCCTTCTCAGGCGACCCGCAGGGGCGCACCGCTTCCCCGGGCGGTGACCCGCTCGGCGACGGGCGGGGAGACGCACCCGGCGCCCCATGGGGCGGCACGCTCGGACATTCGCAGGGCGCCGCACTCGGGCACCCGCCGGACGCCGCGCTCGGGCACCCGCAGGGCGGCACACTCGTGCACCCGCCGGACGCCGCGCTCGGGCACCCGCTCGGAAGCGCTCCGACGAGCAGCGACCCGCCGGTCCAGCCGTCACCGGTCCAGTCCCCGCCGATCGACCCCCTGGCGGTCCAACCCCCATCGGTTCAGCCCCCGACGGCCGGGTCCCCTTCGCCTCAGCCCCCGCCGGTCCAGGCCCCGACGGCCGGGTCCCCTTCGCCTCAGCCCCCGCCGGTCCAGGCCCCGACGGCCGGGTCCCCTTCGCCTCAGCCCCCGACGGTCCAACCCCCGGCAGCCGACACCCCTACCCCTACGGTCCAGTCCCCGGTGGCCGACTCCCCGGCGGCCCAGCCCCCGCCGATCCAGCCCCCGGCGCCTCAGCCCCCGCCGATTCAGCCCCCGGCGGCCCAGCCCCCGGCGGCCGAGTCTCGACCGGCCGAGTCTCCTTCGGCTCAGTCACCCGCGACCCGCGCCCGGACGGGCTGCGCCTCCCTGTCCGCGCCGCCGCAGGCACCGGGACCCGCGCCGGGCGGTCTCGTCGGTGCCGGCGAGTGGGGCCTGCTGGCGCCGGGGGACCTCACGGTGGCCACCCCCGAGCCGACGGGCCCCGCGGCCGGAGGCGGGCCGGCCACCGTCTCGCGCGCCGGGGACGGCGCGGCGGACGCCCCGGGGGAACGCGGCGTACGGCGCCCGGCCCACCGCCCCCGCGCGGCGAGCCGCATCGAGGGACTGCTCCTCGGCCTCGCCGCGGGCGACGCCGCCGGGTGGCCCGCCGCGCGCCACCGCGCCGCCCGGATGCCCGAGTGGACCCGCCGCCTCACCCGTGAGCTGGACACCTTCGCCGAGCAGAACGCCACCACCACCCTCCCCGTCCCCATCGCCCTCAACCAGCCGCCCGAGCCCCTCCGCCTCGGCCCCTCCGACGACGCCGAGTGGGCGGTCTTCACCGCCGAGACGCTCCTCGCCGCCGACGGCGAGCTGCTCCGCGGCCTCCCTCCCGCCCGCCGCCTGTGCGCCGCGGTCGACCTCGCCTGGAACTCCCTCGCCGCCGAGATCGCCGCCGCCGCCGACCGCGCCCCCGAGGTGGAGTCGGCCGTGCTGCCCCTGCGCGCCCGCATCTCGGTACGCGCCGGGCTGGGCAATCTCGCCACGGGCCTGCGCCCGCCCGCCACGGGCCACGACAACCCGCACTACTTCGACGACGCCGCCTGCGTACGGGCGGCCGTCCTCGCCGTCGCACACCCGGGCGACCCGCGCGCCGCGGCCGAGCTCGCGGAGTTCGACGCGCGCTACACGCAGGACGGCGACGGGGTCCACGGCGCCCGCGCCATGGCCGCCGCGGTCGCCACGGCACTCGGCGGCGCGCCGGTCGACGAGGCGGTCGACGCCGCGCTCGACCAGCTGCCGTACGCCACCGAGATCGGCCGCAACGCCCAGCACGCCACCCGGCTCGCCCGTGCCGCCGACACCGCCTTCGAGCTGGTGCCGCTCCTGGAACACCAGATCGTCGACCACGTCTACAGCTACGGCATCGCCGCCGCCGAGACGGTCCCGGTCGCCCTGGCGCTCGCCATCGCCGCCGGCGGCAGGGTCACCGAGGCGGTACCGGCGGCGGCCTGCCTGTCGCGGGTCGCCGACTCCGCACCTGCTCTCGCGGGCGCACTGACCGGCGCGTTCAGCGGCGGCGACGGGGTGCCGGCCACCTGGCGGGAGGCGTGCCGGACGCTCGCGGGCTGCGCACTCCCCCGCCTGGCGGGCACGGACCTCGTGGAACTCGCCGGGCGGCTGGCACACACGGAACTCGCCACACCGGGTGGACAATTCCGACATGACGACCATCACCCCCACGCCCTCGACCCTCGAGGACCGGATCACCGGCAGCCTCATCGGAGCCGCCGTCGGTGACGCCCTCGGCGGCCCGGTCGAGGGGTACAGCCCCGAGCAGATCGCGGAGCGCCACTTCGGCCGCGTCACCGGCATCGTCGGCCCCTGGCACGGCGACGCCTGGCGCACCGCCCGGCCCCTCGCCCCGTACCACAAGGGCGACGGGCACGTCACCGACGACACCCTGATGACCCACGCGCTGATCCGGGTGTACGACACGGTCCGCGACCACCTCGACGCGTACGCCATCGCCGACCACCTCGTCCCCGACCTGATCTCCACCCCGCGCTGGATTCCGGAGCTGGAGGCCGAGGCGCTGCCCCTCCAGCGGCTCTTCCTCGCCGAGAAGTGGCTGGTCACCCGGCTCCACTACGGCCATGTCGACCCGCGCGAGGCGGGCACCGGAAACATCGTCAACTGCGGTGCCGCGATGTACATGGCGCCCGTCGGGCTGGTCAACGCCGCCAACCCGGAGGCCGCGTACACCGAGGCCCTCGACATCGCCGGCGCCCACCAGTCGTCCTACGGCCGTGAGGCGGCGGGCGTCTTCGCGGCGGCGGTCGCCGAGGCGTGCCGGCCGACCGCGACTCCGACGACCGTGGTGGACGCGGCGCTCTCCCTCGCCAAGGACGGCACCCGGGCGGCGATCGAAGCGGTGTGCGAGGTGGCCGCGCTCCACACCGACTTCGAGTCCGCCCTGCGCCCCCTCCGCGAGGCGGTCGCCCCCTTCGACACGGTCGGCCCCGACTACCGCTCCCCCTCCCTGGCCGCGCGTCGGCCCTCCCGACTGCACTCCATCGAAGAACTCCCCATCGCCCTCGGCATGCTGCTGGTCGGTGAGGGCGACTACCGCCGTACGGTGCTGGGCGCCGTCAACTACGGCCGCGACTGCGACTCGATCGCCACCATGGCGGGAGCGATCGTGGGCGCGCTGCACGGCGAGGCGGCGATCCCGGCGTTCTGGGTGAAGCAGGTCGCCGAGGCCAGCCACCTCGACCTGCACGCCCCGGCGGCGGTGCTGGCCGAGGTGGCCCGCGAGATCTTCATGCGGGACACGGTCCGCCGCCGCGCCCACGAGACGGCGTTCATCGCCCTCTCCCCCCGGCCCGGGGTGACCCCGTGAGCGTGCGCCTCACCTGGGTCCAGCCGGAGGACCTGATCGGCCACGAGCTGCGGCAGGCCGCCGAGGACGGGCGCGACGCCTCGGCCGTCGAGGCCCGCTGGCTCGCCGCCGGCGGCACCCGCGCCCCCGCGGCGGCCGGCGCCTCCCCCACGCCCGCGCCCCCGCACCTGCGCGCCCTCGCGGAGCGCCTCCTGGACGAACTGGCCGCCGTGCCGAGTCCGTTGGCCGCGGCCGAGCCCACCTCCCTCCCCCGTATCATCCGGTCCTGCCCGGCCTGGCCGTCCCCCGAACCGCTCACCACCTCCGCCACCACGCCGACCAGCGCCTCGGCGTGCGCCCCCGCCGAAGCAGCCCCGACGGGCGGCACCCGGTACGCGGCCGCCGGACGCCCGCCGGGTCGGGCCCGGACCTGCGCCGCAGACGCCCCGCCGCGGGCCTCCGGCGACGCGCGGGGTTCCGGACCGGCGGACGCCCAGCGGACCGGCGCGCACCCCGCCCGCGCCGCGGGCCCGCACCCCGCCTGCACCGTGGCGCCCGGCCTGGGTGAGCGGCTGCACGCCGCCTGGCTCGGCCGCGCCGCCGGGTGCCTGCTCGGCAAGCCCGTCGAGAAGCTACCCCTCGCCGCCCTCCGCGCCCTCGCCCGCGCCACCGGGAACTGGCCGCTGACCTCCTGGTTCACCGCCAAGGGCCTGCCCCCGGCACTCGCCGCGGCCCACCCCTGGAACCGCCGTTCCGCCACCACCTCCCTCGCCGAGAACATCGACGGCATGCCCGAGGACGACGACCTCAACTACCCGCTGCTCACCCTCCTGCTCCTCCAGCGGTACGGCCACGGCTTCACCACCGCGGACGTCGCCCGCCTCTGGCTCGACGAACTGCCCGCCGGCCGCACCTTCACCGCCGAGCGCGTCGCCTACCGCAACCTCCTCTCCGGGCTCGAACCCCCGCTGACCGCCACCCACCGCAACCCGTTCCGCGAATGGATCGGCGCCCAGATCCGCGCCGACGTCCACGGCTGGACCCACCCCGGCGACCCGGCCGCCGCGGCCGAACAGGCCCATCGGGACGCGGTACTCACGCACACCGCGAACGGCGTGTACGGGGCGATGTTCGCCGCCGCCGTCATCGCCACCGCCGCCTCCGGCACCGCCGACGTCCACCGGTCACTCGCCGCCGGGCTCACCGTCGTCCCGCCGGACTCCCGCCTGGCCCGGGCGGTGCGCTTCGGCATCGCCACGGCCCGCGCCCACGCCGACTTCGACACGGTCACCGACCGCCTCCACACCGCCTACGGCGCCTACCACTGGGTGCACGCCGTCCCGAACGCCGCCCTCCTCTCCGCCGCCCTCACCCACGCCGACGGCGACTTCACCCTCTCCATCTGCCGCGCCGTCTCCGGCGGCTGGGACACCGACTCCAACGGCGCCACCGCCGGCTCCGTCGCCGGCCTCCTCGCCGGGCACTCCGACCGGATCCCGGACCGCTGGACCTCCCCCCTCAAGAACCGGCTCGCCACGTCCGTACGCCCCTTCGACGGCATCGGCTTCGACACACTGGCCGCACTCACGCACGACCTCGTCCACCAGGAGGCACACCGCCCATGACCCACATCGCGGTACTCGGCAGCACCAACATGGACCTGGTCGCCTATGTGCACCGGGCGCCCAAGCTCGGTGAGACCGTCACCGGGCGCGAGTTCCGTACGATCCCCGGCGGCAAGGGCGCCAACCAGGCCGTCGCCGCCGCCCGCGCCGGCGCCCGGGTGTCGATGATCGGCGCCGTCGGCTCCGACGACTTCGGCACCCGCCTGCGCGCCGAGCTCGACGGCGCCGGTGTGGCCACCGAACGTCTCCGTACCGTCGAAGGCCCCTCGGGGACCGCCCACATCGTCGTCGACGACGACGGCGACAACGCGATCATCGTCATCCCCGGTGCGAACGGCACCGTCACCTCCCTCTCCCCCGGCGACGAACCGCTCATCGCCACCGCAGACTCCCTACTGCTCCAACTCGAACTCCCCCTCTCCGCCGTCATCGCCGGCGCGGAGGCCGCCCGCCGCCACGGCGTCCGGACCGTCCTCACCCCCGCACCCGCGCAGCCGCTGCCGCCCGAACTCCTCGCGGCCACCGACCTCCTGGTGCCCAACGAGCACGAGGCCGCGGCCCTCACCGGCGTCGCCGACCCGCACGCCGCCGCCGAGCAGCTGCTGCGGTACGTCCCCGAGGTGGTCGTCACCCTGGGCTCGTCCGGCAGCCTCTACGCGGCGCGCGGCGCGCGCCCCGTCACCGTCCCCGCCCCGCGCGTGCGGGCCGTGGACACCACCGCCGCGGGCGACACCTTCACCGGCGCCCTCGCCGTGGCGCTCGGCGAGGGACGTCCCGTACCCGACGCCCTGGCCTGGGCGTCGGCCGCCGCCGCGCTGTCGGTCCAGCGCCCCGGCGCCTCCTCCTCGATGCCGTACCGCTCGGAGATCGACGCCCTATGACCAGCACACCGACGACCAGCACAGCCCCGACCGCCGCCGCGGCGACCAGCACCCCTCCCCTCCGAGGACTCCGCGTCCTCGACCTCGCCACCCTCTTCGCCGGCCCGCTCGCGGCGACCATGCTCGGCGACTTCGGCGCCGACGTCATCAAGATCGAGCACCCCCGCAAGCCCGACCCCTCCCGTGGCCACGGCCCCGCCAAGGACGGCGTCGGCCTGTGGTGGAAGCTGCTCGGCCGCAACAAGCGCACCCTCACCCTCGACCTGTCCACCCCGGGCGGCCGCACCACCCTGCTGCGTCTCGCCGCCACCGCCGACGTGGTCGTCGAGAACTTCCGCCCGGGCACCCTGGAGCGCTGGGGCCTCGGCTGGCCCGAGCTCTCCGCCGCCAACGACCGCCTGGTCCTGGCCCGCGTCACGGGCTTCGGCCAGACCGGCCCCTATGCGCACCGCCCCGGCTTCGGCACCCTCGCCGAGGCGATGAGCGGCTTCGCCGCCATCACCGGCGAGCCCGACGGCCCGCCCACGCTCCCTCCCTTCGGCCTCGCCGACTCCATCGCCGCCCTGGCCACGGCCTACGCCGTGATGACCGCCCTGCACGCCCGCACCGCCACCGGCCGTGGCCAGGTCGTCGACATGGCGATCATCGAACCGATCCTCATGGTCCTCGGCCCGCAACCGCTCTGGTACGACCAGCTCGGCTACGTCCAGCCCCGCACCGGAAACCGCTCCCGCAACAACGCCCCCCGCAACACCTACCGCACCGCGGACGGCTCCTGGGTGGCCGTCTCCACCTCCGCCCAGTCCGTCGCCGAACGCGTGATGCGCCTGGTCGGCCGCCCCGAGCTCATCGACGAGCCGTGGTTCGCCGAAGGCACCACCCGCGCGGACCACGCCGACGAGCTGGACGAGGCGGTCGGCGGCTGGATCGCCCGGCACACCCGCGAGGAGGCCATGTCCGCGTTCGAGAAGGCGGAGGCGGCGATCGCCCCGGTCTACGACATCCGCGACGTCATGGAGGACCCCCAGTACCGGGCGCTGGAGACCATCACCGAAGTCCCCGACCCCGAGCTCGGCCCGCTCCGTATGCAGAACATCCTCTTCCGCCTCTCCGAGACTCCCGGCTCCATCCGCTGGTCCGGCCGCCCGCACGGCGCGGACACCGACACCGTCCTCGGCGAACTCGGCCTGTCCGCGGACGAGATCACCGCCCTGCGCGCCGAGGGGGCCGTATGACCCCCAGCACCCCGGTGACCGGCACGACCACGGTGACCTCCAGGACCACGGTGACTTCCAGGACCACGGTGCCCCCCAACACCCCGGTGGCCTCCATGACTTCCCTCCCCTCCCTGACCCCCCTCCCCCTCACCTTCCTCTACGCGCCCGGGGACCGCCCCGACGTGGTCGCCAAGGCGCTGCGCTCCGGCGCCGACGTGGTGGTGGTCGACCTGGAGGACGCGGTGGCGCCCGACCGCAGGGCGTACGCCCTCGACGCCACCGTCGAACTGCTCTCCTCGCCCCACCCCGTACCGGTCCACGTCCGCCTCCCCGGTCCTCACGACACCGCGCACGACAACACGGCCATCACATCGCTGGCCCCCCTCCCCGGCCTCGCCGCTCTGCGTGTTCCCAAGGTGACACACGGCACTGACATTCAGCGGATCGCGGCCCTCGCCCCCGGCGTCCCACTCCACCCGCTGCTGGAATCCGCCCTGGCCATCGAGCGTGCGCACGCCATCGCCACCGCCCACCCCGCCGTCCGCTCCCTCACCATCGGCGAGGCCGACCTCCGCGCCGACCTGGGCGTACGCGACGACCGCGGCCTCGACTGGTCGCGCAGCCGCGTCGTGGTCGCCGCCCGCGCCGCCGGCCTGCCGCCGCCCGCCCAGTCGGTCCACCCCGACATCCGCGACCTCGACGGCCTCGCCGCGTCCTGCGCCCACGGCCGCGCCCTGGGCTTCCTGGGCCGCGCCGCGATCCACCCCCGCCAGCTCCCGGTCATCGAGCGGGCCTACCTCCCCACCCCCGAGGAGGTCGCGGCGGCGGAGGAGGTCGTCGCGGCGGGCGCCGCCGGTGCGGGCGCGCTGGCCCTGCCCGACGGCCGCTTCGTCGACGCGGCGATCGTCGCCGAGGCCCGCCGCACACTCGCCCTCGCCCGCCGGAGCTGACCTGTCCTGGCCTGACCTGACGAGCGCGGCCTCACCCGCGTACGCACGAGGCGGCCGCCGGAACCTCTCGGTCCCGGCGGCCGCCTCGTGGCTGCCGAGCGCGTCAGCGCGGTCCGGCGGACTTCGCCTGCGCGTCCGTCTCGCCGTCCGCCTCCGCGTCCCCTCCGGCGTCGCGCTCGGCGTCCGCCGGTACGGAATCCGCAGGCGCGGAGTCCGCGGGCGCGGTGCCGGCGACGGCGTCCTTGCCCGCCGCCGCCTTCGCCGCGGGCGCGTCCGGCTCCACGACCTCCTCGCGTCCCGGCCGTACCCGCGCCGAGATCACGATGTACGCGACCGCCGCCAGGAAGACCAGGATCGCGGTCCACACGTTGAGCCGGAGGCCCAGGATGTGGTGCGCCTCGTCGACGCGCATGTACTCGATCCAGCCCCGCCCGGCGCAGTACGCCGCGACGTACAGCGCGAAGGCGCGCCCGTGGCCGAGCGTGAAGCGGCGGTCCGCCCAGATCACCAGGAGCGCCACGCCGACGCACCACAGCGACTCGTACAGGAACGTCGGGTGGTAGAGCCCCGCCTCGCGGTTCACGCCCTCGCTGATCTCCAGCGCCCACGGCAGGTCGGTCGGCTTGCCGTACAGCTCCTGGTTGAACCAGTTGCCCCACCGTCCGATGGCCTGCGCGAAGGCGATGCCGGGCGCGATGGCGTCCGCGTACGCCGGCAGCGGGATGCCGCGGCGGCGGCAGCCGATCCAGGCGCCGAGCGCGCCGAGGGCGATCGCGCCCCAGATGCCGAGGCCGCCCTCCCAGATCTTGAAGGCGTCGACCCAGTCCTCACCCTCGCTGAAGTACAGCTGGTAGTCGGTGATGACGTGGTAGAGCCGGCCGCCGACGAGGCCGAAGGGCACCGCCCAGACGGCGATGTCGGCCACGGTGCCGGCACGGCCGCCCCGGGCGAGCCAGCGCCTGTTGCCGTACCAGACGGCGACGAAGACACCGATGATGATGCAGAAGGCGTAGCCGCGCAGCGGGAGCGGTCCGAGGTGGATCACACCGGTCGACGGGCTCGGAATGTAGGCAAGGTCCATGGCAGGACCGACGCTACCGTGCCGGGCGGGAGACACGGGAACCCGCCCGGCAAAGAGTGCATAACAAGAGAGGTGCTCAGCCCCGCCCGGGCGACGGAGAGCCCGGGGCGGAGGGCGAGGCGGGCGCGGTCGGGAAGGCCGTACCCCGCTTCTTGCCCTTGTTGGCCTCGTCGACCCACTTCTTCAGGTTCTCCACGGAGATCTGCTCCTTGCCCTTGGTCGGGAAGATCGATTCTCCGTTGAGCAGCACGGTGGGCGTCCCCCGGAAGTCGCCGTCCCGGAAGGCCTGGGCGGACTTGTTGACCCAGCCGTCGTGCTTGCCCTCCGCCACACAGCTGCGGAAGGCCGGCGTGTCGAGGCCCGGCACCTTCGCCGCCAGCTCGAAGAGCCGCTCGTCCTTGGCGAAGGCGTCGTCCGGCTCGGGGGGCTGGTTCTGGTAGAGCACGTCGTGGTACGGCACGAACTTGCCGGCGTCCTGGGCGCAGGCCGCGGCGTTCGCCGCGTTCAGCGAGCCGCTGCCGCCCATGTTGCCGTCGATGATCGTGGCGAGGTGGTATTCGACCTTGACCTGGCCCGACTCGGTCAGTTCATGGACGGTGTCCCGGACGGCGTTCTCGAACTGGGCGCAGGCCGGGCAGCGGAAGTCCTCCCAGATCGTGAGCGTCGACGGGGCGTCGGTGGCGCCGGCGGGGATCGCCAGCCCGTCCTTGCCGGCCGCTCCGGAGGGCGCGGCGACCGGACCGTCGCCGGAGCCGTCGCTCTTGTCGCCGGTGTTGGCGGCGATGACGCCGACCACCGCGGCCAGGCCGAGCACGCCGACGACGGCCGCCGAGACGAGCAGGGTGCGCCTGCGCCGCTCCCGCGCCTTCTGCTGCTCGCGTTCGATCTGGAGCCGTTCTCGCGCGCTCCGCTTGCCTGCACTGTTCTTCTCGCTCACGCCCACAGCAACGAACCGGGGAGGCGCGGGCGCGCCTCCCCGGTCCAGATCCACCCGTTCGAGCTACGACACTCCCTGGGAGCGCTTCACTCCTCGCGCGAGTTCGCCCGCCAGTTCCCGTACGGCCGCGATGCCCGCGGCGTGGTCCTCGGCGTCGAGCATGCGCTTGACGAAGGCGGAGCCGACGATGACGCCGTCGGCGAAGGAGGCGACCTCGGCCGCCTGTTCGGCGTTGGAGACGCCGAGGCCGACGCAGACCGGTAGTTCGGTGGTGGCGCGGGTGCGCCGCACCAGGTCGGCGGCCTGGGCGCCGACCGACTCGCGGGTGCCGGTGACGCCCATCAGGGAGGCGGCGTACACGAAGCCGCTGCCCGCGCGTGTGATGGTGGCCAGCCGCTCGTCCTTGCTGCTCGGCGCGACGACGAAGACGGTGGCGAGGTTCTGCTTCTCGGCGTGCTCGCGCCACAGCGCGGACTCCTGGACCGGCAGGTCGGGCAGGATGCAGCCGGCGCCGCCCGCCTCGGCCAGCTCGGCGGTGAAGCGCTCGACGCCGTACCGGTCGATGGGGTTCCAGTACGTCATCACGAGCACCGGCTTGCCGGTGGCCTCGTGGGCCTCGCGGACCGTGCGCATCACGTCGGCGATCTTCACGCCGCCGCGCAGCGCGATGTCGTCGGCGGTCTGGATGACCGGGCCGTCGAGGACCGGGTCGCTGTGCGGCAGGCCGACCTCGACGATGTCGGCGCCGCCGTCGAGGACGGCCTTGACGGCCTCGATGCCGCCGTCGACGCTGGGGAAGCCGGCCGGGAGGTAGGCGATGAGGGCGGCGCGCTCCTCCGCCTTGGCCTGCGCCAGGGTGTCCTGTAGCAGCTGGATGTTCCCGCTCACTTGGTCTCCCCCTGGGTGTCGCGCTGGATCTCGGCGGCGCCGTTCTCGGCGGAGGCGTCGGCCTCGACCACGGCGGGCGGCTCGGCGTCGTACAGGCCGAAATAGCGAGCGGCGGTATCCATGTCCTTGTCGCCGCGGCCGGAGAGGTTGACGATGATCAGGCCGTCCTCGCCGAGTTCGCGCCCGACCTCCAGGGCGCCGGCCAGGGCGTGCGCGGACTCGATGGCCGGGATGATGCCCTCCGTACGGGACAGCAGGCGCAAGGCCTGCATCGCCGCGTCGTCGGTCACCGCGCGGTACTCGCCGCGCCCGCTGTCCTTGAGGTACGCGTGCTCCGGGCCGATGCCGGGGTAGTCCAGGCCGGCCGAGATGGAGTACGGCTCGGTGATCTGGCCCTCCTCGTCCTGGAGGACGTAGGAGCGGGATCCGTGCAGGATGCCGGGCTCGCCCGCGGTGAGGGTGGCCGCGTGCTCGCCGGTCTCGACGCCGTGTCCGGCGGGCTCGCAGCCCACCAGCCGGACGGACGCGTCCGGGATGAACGCGTGGAACAGGCCGATGGCGTTGGAGCCGCCGCCGACGCAGGCGATGGCCGCGTCGGGCAGCCGCCCCGCCCGCTCCAGGATCTGGCGGCGGGCCTCGACGCCGATGACGCGGTGGAAGTCGCGCACCATGGCGGGGAAGGGGTGCGGGCCCGCGACCGTGCCGAAGAGGTAGTGCGTGTGGTCGACGTTGGCGACCCAGTCGCGGAACGCCTCGTTGATGGCGTCCTTGAGGGTGCGGCTGCCGGACTTCACGGGGATGACCTCGGCGCCGAGCATGCGCATCCGGGCGACGTTCAGCGCCTGGCGCTGGGTGTCGATCTCGCCCATGTAGATGGTGCATTCGAGGCCGAAGAGGGCGCACGCGGTGGCGGTGGCGACACCGTGCTGGCCGGCGCCGGTCTCGGCGATGACGCGCGTCTTGCCCATGCGCTTGGTGAGCAGGGCCTGGCCCAGCACGTTGTTGATCTTGTGCGAGCCGGTGTGGTTGAGGTCCTCGCGCTTGAGGAAGACCTGGGCTCCGCCGGCGTGCCGGGCGAACCGGGGCACCTCGGTGAGGGCGCTGGGGCGGCCGGTGTAGTTCATCAGCAGGTCGTCGAGCTCGGCCGCGAAGGCCGGGTCGGCCTTGGCCTTCTCGTACTCGACGGCGACCTCGTCGACCGCGGCGACGAGCGCCTCGGGGATGAACTTGCCGCCGTAGGCACCGAAGTAGCCCTCGGCGCTCGGGACGTGACCCTGGGGGTCGGGAATGAAGAACTCGCTGGGCATGCGACTGCTCCTCACGGGGGCGTGAACGCTCCCGGATGACGGTGCGGGACGGTGGTCACGGGGTGCGCCGGTGCCACCGCTCCCCCGCCCAGTCGCGCGTGACGTCGTGGAGACGTCGCGGGGCGTGCCCGTACGCGCGTACGGGGACGCTCCGGCGAGGGGCGGCGGGCTAGCGGTGGTGGGGGCGCGCGGTGCGCGCGCGCCATCGCATGCCGTTGACCTGGCCGGGCTCGTCGCCGATGACGTAGCGGACGCGGCGCCCGTGCACCCGGCGGGCCGGGGCCCGGCAGCCGCGCGGACGGCAGCCGCGGGCGAGCCGGGCGTACGCGTCGGGGAGGGCGTACGGGCCGGCCGCGAGGCCGGGCGCGTACGGGCGGCGGGGGCGGCCCGCCGTCGGGGAGCCGGCGCCCACGCCCGCACCCACGCAGGCGCGGGTGACGGCGGTGGCGGAGGCCGTGTGGGAAGCCGTGTGGGAAGCCGTAGAGGGCGCCGTGCGACCGGCCGCCCGCGCGCACGCTCCGTCGGCCGACGGCACCGGGCGCGAGGGCGCGGGGTGCGGGTTCGGCGCGAGGGCGCGGGCGGCGGCGGTCATGGCGGGGTCAGCCCCGTCCGTGCCGCAGGGCGGGGTGGGCGCCGGCGGCGACCAGGTCGGCCACCGCGGCCTTGGGGTCGCGGCCGGTGACGAGCGACTCGCCGACGAGGACGGCGTCGGCCCCCGCGTTGGCGTAGGCGATCAGGTCGTGCGGGCCGCGGATGCCGGACTCGGCGACCTTGACGATGCCGGCCGGGATCTCGGGGCCGACCCGCTCGAAGGTGGCGCGGTCGACCTTGAGGGTCTTCAGGTTGCGCGCGTTGACGCCGATGACGCGTGCACCGGCGGCGACGGCCCGTTCGACCTCCTCCTCGTCGTGGACCTCGACGAGCGGGGTGAGGCCGATGGACTCGGCCCGCTCGATGAGGGACTCCAGGGCGGGCTGGTCGAGGGCGGCGACGATCAGCAGGGCGAGGTCGGCGCCGTACGCCCGTGCCTCCCACAGCTGGTAGGCGGTGACGATGAAGTCCTTGCGGAGGACCGGGATGTCGACCCGGGCGCGGACGGCCTCCAGGTCGGCGAGGGAGCCGCCGAAGCGGCGCTCTTCGGTCAGGACGGAGATGACGGCGGCGCCGCCCGCTTCGTAGTCCGCGGCGAGCCCGGCCGGGTCGGCGATCGCGGCGAGCGCTCCCTTGGACGGGCTGGAGCGCTTCACCTCGCAGATGACCTGGACGCCGTCGCCGCGGAGCGCGGCCGCGCCGTCCTTGGCCTGGGGCGCCTTCGCCGCCCGCTCCTTGAGCTCGTCGAGGGAGACCCGCGCCTGCCGCTCCGCGAGGTCGGCGCGTACGCCCTCGATGATCTCGTCGAGCACACTCACGCGAGAGGCCCCCTTCCGGAGGGTGATGTTGGAGCCGGATCAGTCACCTCGATGGTATCCGCCGACGGCGACAGTGTGCGCACCCGGTGGTGCGCACCGCGCTGGCCTGCGGGTTCACGGAGCGAGCGCGGACCCGAAGGGCAGGTTTCGGACGACGGCGAACAGCACCAGGAGGGCGCCGAAGGACCAGACCCACAGCTGTCCGATGTCGATCCGTACGGGCTGCGCGCGTACGGCCCGTACGAGCCAGAGGGCCATCAGGACGGCGAAGGCGACGTACCCGGCGACGGCGACGGCGTTGGCCCCGAGGGCGGCGGCCAGGTCACCGTGGATGAACGCGTGGGCGCTGCGCAGGCCGCCGCAGCCGGGGCAGTACAGGCCGGTGAACCGCAGCAGCGGGCAGACCGGGTAGTGGCCGGGCTCGTTGGGGTCGACGGCGCCCACGTACGCGAAGGCCGCGGCGACCGCGGCCAGCGTGCCCACGGGCGCCGCGAGGCGCCGTACGAGCGGGGGCGGGGCCGGGGCAGGGGTCGGTGCGTGCGGCGGCCCCTGCGCGGCCGGCGGCCCCGAGGCGGGCGGGACCGGTGTGTGCGGCCCCGCGCCGTACGGGTCCGCGCCGTACGGGTCCGCGCCGTACGGGGCGGGGCTGCTCGGGCTGTTCGGCATGGCGTCGTCCACCCGGGGATTGTCCCCGGCGATACGGAAAGGCGCAGCCCGGCCGTGCCGGACCGCGCCCCGTGTCGCCGGTGCGCCCCAACGGGTCAGGAGCGGCCCGCGTGAGCGGTCTCGGGCGTGTGGTCGGCGCGGGCGGCCTCCTCGCGGGCGCGCTCGAGCTCCGGGGACGGCTTCGCGCCGAGTCCGGCGGCCTTCATGGCAGCACCGACGACACCGCCGAGCAGGACGACGCCGATGCCCGCCCAGAAGCCCACCGGGTTGGCCGCCACCATGAAGGCACCGGCGACGCAGAAGCCGGCGAAGGAGATGATGACACCGGTCCAGGCGGCCGGGGTGTGTCCGTGGTCGCTGCCCGCCATGAGTTGCTCCTCGTTGATGTTGCTCTGTTACGGCCCCGCCGAGTGCGGACGCTCGCCGATATTGTCCCGCACGCGCGCGTGCGGGGTGATCCGGGGTCACCCTCGCGCCGACGGCCGCCCGGGGCCGTCCCCTGGGCGTCAGGCGCCGCGCGTGGGGTCCTCGCCGCGGTCCAGGGCCTTCCACAGCTCCTCGGGGCGCTCCGGGTCCACCGGCCGCCGCTCCGCGCGCGCCCGGGGGGCGCCTTCGCGTTCGTACCGCCCGGACATGGCGGGCCAGGTACGGCCGTAGCGCAGGGCCAGCAGTCCGGCCAGCAGGAGCAGCAGGCCGCCGGCCGCCGTCACGTACGGCCAGGGGGTGTGCGTGAGGGCGTCCACGCGGGCGGCGGTGTCCCCCGTGGTGCGCGCCGCCTTCTCGTCCAGCGCGGCGCTGTCGGAGGCGCCCAGGTATGCGGCGGCCGCCGCTCCCGCGCCGGTCAGCGTGAGCAGCAGCGAGACCAGGAGCCGGCCGGCCCTGCGGACCGCGAAGACGGCCACCAGGGCCGCCAGGCCCACGATGGCGAGGGCGGTGGGTACGCCGGTGACGTCGCCGCCGGAGGCGTCGAGCGGGGCCGCCCCGCCGCCCACCGCGACCTCACCCTCGGCCCAGGTCTGCCCGGAGGCGAGCAGGACGACGGCCGCTCCGACGGCGCCGAGGAACAGGGCGGCGGCGAGACTGCGACGGCCGCGGGTGGCGGCCGTCGTCTCGTCCGCGCGCGTGGCACGGGGCTGGGGTACGGATGCGGCAGTCACGTACTCCACTATCCCTTACGTCGTCATGCGTGGTTCATCCGGTTGGCGGTGTGCACGGCGCGGAGCACGGCGGCCGCCTTGTTGCGGCATTCGGTGTCCTCGGCGACCGGGTCGGAGTCGGCGACGACACCGGCGCCGGCCTGGACGTACGCCGTGCCGTCGCGCAGCAGGGCCGTACGGATGGCGATGGCGGTGTCGGAGTCGCCGGCGAAGTCCAGGTAGCCCACGCAGCCGCCGTACAGTCCGCGCCGGGAGGGCTCCAGCTCCTCGATGATCTGCATGGCGCGCGGCTTGGGCGCGCCGGACAGGGTCCCGGCGGGGAAGCAGGCGGTCAGCACGTCGAAGGCGGTGCGGCCCTCGGCGACGCGGCCGGCGACGGTGGAGACGATGTGCATGACGTGCGAGTACCGCTCGATCGACATGAAGTCGACGACCTCGACGGAGCCCGGTTCGCACACCCGGCCCAGGTCGTTGCGGCCGAGGTCGACGAGCATGAGGTGCTCGGCGCGCTCCTTGGGGTCGGCGATGAGCTCCTCGGCGAGCGCCTGGTCCTCCTGCGGGGTGGCGCCGCGCGGACGGGTTCCGGCGATGGGGTGCACCATCGCACGGCCGTCCTCGACCTTGACCAGTGCTTCGGGGCTGGACCCGACGACGTCGAAGCCGTCGAACCGGAAGAGGTACATGTACGGGGACGGGTTGGTGGCCCGCAGCACCCGGTAGACGTCCAGGGCGCCGGCCGTGCAGGGGGTCTCGAACCGCTGGGAGGGCACCACCTGGAAGGCCTCGCCCGCGCGGATGCGCTCCTTGATGTCCTCGACGGCGTCCTGGTAGGCCTTTCCGCCCCACAGGGCGGTGTACGGCGGCAGCTCGGAGGGCGGCAGGGCGGCGGGCTCCGTCGCCAGCGGCTTGGCCAGGTCGGCGGCCATGGCGTCGAGGCGGGCGACGGCGTCGGCGTACGCCTCGTCGACGCCGGTGTCGAGGTCGTTGTGGTTGATCGCGTTGGCGATCAGCAGGACGGTGCCGTCCCAGTGGTCGAGTACGGCGAGGTCCGAGGTGAGCAGCATGGTGAGCTCGGGCAGCCGCAGGTCGTCGCGGCCGTGCTCGCCGATGCGCTCCAGGCGGCGCACGACGTCGTAGCCGAGGTAGCCGACCATGCCGCCGGTGAAGGGCGGGAGGCCGGAGGCGAGGTCCCTGGGGGTGTGGAGCGTCTCGATGGTGGCGCGCAGCGCCTCCAGCGGGTCGCCGTCGACGGGGACCCCGACGGGCGGGGTGCCGAGCCAGTGGGCCTGTCCGTCGCGCGCGGTGAGGGTGGCGGCGCTGCGGACGCCGATGAAGGAGTACCGGGACCAGGAGCGGCCGTTCTCGGCGGACTCCAGCAGGAAGGTCCCGGGGCGCTCGGCGGCGAGCTTGCGGTAGAGCCCGACCGGGGTGTCGCCGTCCACGAGCAGGCGGCGGCTGACGGGGATGACGCGGCGGTCGGCCGCCAGCTTGCGGAAGGTCTCGAGATCCATGGCGGCAGACCCTATTCGGCGAGGGGGAGGACGTCGGCGTCGAAGCAGGTACGGGCGCCGGTGTGGCAGGCGGCCCCCACCTGGTCGACCTTGACCAGGACGGTGTCGGCGTCGCAGTCCAGGGCGACGGACTTGACGTGCTGGACGTGACCGGAGGTGTCGCCCTTGACCCAGTACTCCCGGCGGCTGCGGGACCAGTAGGTGCAGCGGCCGGTGGTGAGGGTGCGGTGCAGGGCCTCGTCGTCCATCCAGCCGAGCATGAGCACCTCGCCGGTGTCGTACTGCTGGGCGATGGCCGGGACCAGCCCGTCGGGGCTGCGCTTGAGACGGGCGGCGATGGCCGGGTCAAGGTTGCTGGTCATGTCACCATTGTGCCGTGGTCCCGGGGTCGGCCCGGGGGTGCGTCCACTGGGCGGACCGGGCCCTGTCGCCGTACGCTGGCGCCCATGTCGACCCATGCCAAGCGTGAACGACTTCTGCTCGCCGACCTGCTGGAAGCGGCGGGCCCGGATGCCCTGACCCTGTGCGAGGGGTGGAAGACCCGGGACCTCGCGGCCCATGTGGTGGTGCGCGAGCGCCGCCCGGACGCCGCTGCGGGGATCCTGATCGGGCCGCTGCGCGCCCGCCTGGAGCAGGTGCAGGCGGAGTACGCCTCGAAGCCGTACGACGAACTGATCCAGCTGATCCGTACGGGGCCACCGAGGATGTCCCCGTACGCGCTCAAGCAGGTCGACGAGGGGGCCAACACGGTCGAGTTCTACGTCCACGCCGAGGACGTGCGGCGGGCCCAGCCGGACTGGACGCCGCGCGAGCTGGACCCGGTCTTCGCGGACGCGCTGTGGTCGCGCCTGGAGAAGGGGGCGCGGATGCTGTGCCGCAAGGTGCCGGTGGGTCTGGTGCTGCGCCGCCCGAACGGCCAGACGGCGGTGGGCCGCCGGGGCACCCCGGTGGTCACGGTGACCGGGGAGCCGGGCGAGCTGACGATGTTCGCGTTCGGCCGCCAGGACGCGGCGCGTGTGGAGGTCGAGGGCGACAAGGAGGCCGTGGAGCGGCTGCACGGGGCCAGGCAGCTGGGTCTCTGACGGCTCTGACCTGCGGCGACGGCGCGCGACCGGCCATTGTCAGTGGTGGCGGGCATCATCGGACGTACGCAGCTCATCCCGGCGAGACTCCGGAGGCGGACGATGATCAGGATCGCGATGACCAGCGTGTACGTCGACGACGAGGCGAAGGCCCACGCCTTCTACACCGGCGTGCTCGGCTTCGAGACGAGAACCGACCTCGACCTGGGTGGGGCGCGCTTCATCACCGTCGCCGCGCCCGGCCAGGACGTGGAGCTGCTGCTGGAGCCCGGGGACAGCCCGATGGCGGAGCAGTACCGGAAGGAGCTGCGCGAGGCCGGGCTGCCGTGTCTGGTGCTCTCGGTGGACGACCTGCGGGCGGAGCACGAGCGGCTGAGCGGCCTGGGGGTGCGGTTCACCCAGGCGCCCACGGAGCAGGGTCCGGTGCTGACGGCCGTGCTGGACGACACGGTCGGCAACCTCATACAGCTGGCCCAGCGGGCGGCCTGAGCCGTCCGCCGGGCTTGGCGGACGGCTCAGGCCGGTACCCCGGCCTGGAGCGCAGGTCTGCCCCGTCCGCCGGGCCTGGCGCGCGGCGGGTGCCGCGTCACTCGTCCGCCACGCCCGGCGCGCGGCGTGGGTGCCGCGTCAGCGGACCGGGTGGCCGGCCTCGCGCAGGGTGTCCTTGACCTCGGAGATCCGCAGGTCGCCGAAGTGGAAGACCGAGGCCGCCAGCACCGCGTCCGCGCCCGCGTCGATGGCGGGCGGGAAGTCGGCGAGCTTGCCGGCGCCGCCGGAGGCGATCACCGGGACCGTGACGTGCTTGCGCACGGCCGCGATCATCTCGGTGTCGTAGCCGTCCTTGGTGCCGTCCGCGTCCATCGAGTTGAGCAGGATCTCGCCCGCGCCCAGCTCGGCGGCCCGGTGGGCCCACTCGACGGCGTCGATGCCGGTGCCGCGGCGGCCGCCGTGCGTGGTGACCTCGAAGGTGCCCTGGGGGGTGCGGCGGGCGTCGACCGACAGGACCAGCACCTGGCGGCCGAAGCGCTCGGCGATCTCCTGGATCAGCTCGGGGCGGGCGATCGCCGCGGTGTTGACGCCGACCTTGTCGGCACCGGCGCGCAGCAGCTTGTCGACGTCCTCGGCGCTGCGGACGCCGCCGCCGACGGTCAGCGGAATGAAGACCTGCTCGGCGGTGCGGCGCACCACGTCGTAGGTGGTCTCCCGGTTGCCGGACGACGCGGTGATGTCGAGGAAGGTCAGCTCGTCGGCGCCCTCGGCGTCGTACAGCTTGGCCATCTCGACGGGGTCGCCCGCGTCGCGCAGGTTCTGGAAGTTGACGCCCTTGACGACCCGGCCGTTGTCGACGTCCAGGCAGGGGATGACTCGGACCGCGAGGGTCATGAGGACTGCGCTCCTCGCTCTGTTCCTCGGTACGCCTCGATCTCGACCTCGACGACCAGCCGCGGGTCGACGAAACCGGAGACGATGATCATGGATGCGGCGGGCCGGACGGCGTCGAACAGCTCCTTGTGCGCCCGGCCGACCTCGTCCACGTCCCGCGCGTGGGTGATGTACATACGGGTGCGGACCACGTCCGCCGCGCCCAGGCCGAGCTGCTCCAGCGCGCCGAAGGCCACGTTGAAGGAGTTGACCGCCTGCTCGTAGGGGCCGCCCTCGGCGATCTCGCCGTCGACCACGGAGGTGCAGCCGGAGACCAGGACCAGGCCGTTGGGCAGCTCCACGGCGCGGGAGTAGCCGAACTGCTCCTCCCAGGGCGCGCCGGTCACGACCTTGCGTACGGAACCGGTCATTCGGCCACCGCCGCGACGGCCGCGAGGGCCTCCTCCAGAGTGAACGCCTTGGCGTACAGGGCCTTGCCGACGATCGCGCCCTCGACGCCCTCGGGGACGAGCGCGGCGATGGCGCGCAGGTCGTCGAGGGAGGAGACGCCGCCGGAGGCGACGACCGGCTTGTCGGTGGCGGCACAGACGCTGCGCAGGAGCTCCAGGTTGGGGCCCTGGAGGGTGCCGTCCTTGGCGATGTCGGTGACCACGTAGCGGGAGCAGCCCTCGGAGTCGAGGCGGGCCAGCGTCTCGTACAGGTCGCCGCCGTCGCGGGTCCAGCCGCGGCCGCGCAGCGTGGTGCCGCGGACGTCCAGGCCGACGGCGATCTTGTCGCCGTGCTCGGCGATGACCTTGGCGACCCACTCCGGGGTCTCCAGGGCGGCGGTGCCGAGGTTGACCCGGGTGCAGCCGGTGGCGAGCGCGGCGGCGAGCGAGGCGTCGTCGCGGATGCCGCCGGAGAGCTCCACCTTGATGTCCATGGCCTTGGCCACCTCGGCGATCAGCTGCCGGTTGTCACCGGTGCCGAAGGCGGCGTCGAGGTCGACGAGATGGAGCCACTCGGCGCCCGCCCGCTGCCAGGTCAGGGCCGCCTCCAGGGGAGAGCCGTACGACGTCTCCGTGCCGGACTCGCCATGGACGAGCCGTACGGCCTGGCCGTCCCGGACGTCGACGGCGGGGAGGAGTTCGAGCTTGCTCATCTCAGCGGGTCCTAGATCCTTTGAGGGGGTCGGAAGGTGGGGTCAGAAGGTGTGGAGCCAGTTGGTCAGCAGCTGGGCGCCGGCGTCGCCGGACTTCTCCGGGTGGAACTGCGTCGCCCACAGCGCGCCGTTCTCGACGGCCGCCACGAACCGCTCGCCGTGCGTGGACCAGGTGACCTTCGGCGCGCGCATGGCGGGGTTCGTGATCTCCAGGTCCCAGTCGTGCACGGCGTAGGAGTGCACGAAGTAGAACCGGGCGTCGGCGTCGAGGCCGGCGAAGAGCTCGCTGTCCCCGGGCGCCTCGACGGTGTTCCAGCCCATGTGGGGCACGATCGGGGCCTGGAGCGGTCCGACCGTGCCGGGCCACTCGTCGAGGCCCTCGGTCTCCACGCCGTGCTCGATGCCGCGCGCGAAGAGGATCTGCATGCCGACGCAGATGCCCATCACGGGGCGGCCGCCGGAGAGCCGGCGCTCCACGATCCAGTCGCCGCGGGCCTCCTTGAGCCCCGTCATGCAGGCGGAGAAGGCGCCCACGCCGGGGACGAGCAGCCCGTCGGCGTTCATGGCCTTGTCGTAGTCGCGGGTGATCTCGACGTCGGCGCCGACGCGGGCGAGGGCCCGCTCGGCGGAGCGGACGTTGCCGAACCCGTAGTCGAAGACCACGACTTTCTTGGAAGTCATTCCCAGATCCCCTGAATCCGCATGACGCCGGCGACCAGGCACATCACCGACGCGATGGCCAGCAGGACGATGAGTCCCTTGGGCATCTCCTGCTTGGTGAAGGAGTACACGCCGCCGGCCAGGAAGAGGCCGACGACGATGAGGATGGTCGAAAGACCCGTCACAGCGCGCCCTTCGTGGAGGGCAGGATCCCGGCCGCGCGCGGGTCGCGCTCGGAGGCGTAGCGCAGGGCGCGGGCGAGGGCCTTGAACTGGCACTCCACGATGTGGTGGGCGTTGCGCCCGTACGGCACGTGGACGTGGAGCGCGATCTGGGCCTGCGCGACGAAGGACTCCAGGATGTGCCGGGTCATGGTCGTGTCGTACGAGCCGATCATCGGCGCCATGTTCTCCGGCTCCGTGTGCACCAGGTAGGGGCGGCCGGAGAGGTCGACCGTCACCTGGGCGAGGGACTCGTCGAGCGGCACGGTGCAGTTGCCGAAGCGGTAGATGCCGACCTTGTCGCCGAGCGCCTGCTTGAAGGCGGCGCCCAGCGCGAGGGCGGTGTCCTCGATGGTGTGGTGCGAGTCGATGTGCAGGTCGCCGTCGGTCTTGACGGTGAGGTCGAACAGACCGTGGCGGCCGAGCTGGTCGAGCATGTGGTCGTAGAAGCCGACGCCGGTCGACACGTCGACCTTTCCGGTGCCGTCGAGGTCTATCTCGACGACGACGGACGTCTCCTTGGTGGTGCGCTCGACCCGTCCTACGCGGCTCATGAACTCTGCTCCTTCTTCAGTGCGCGAACCGCATCCAGGAACGCGTCGTTCTCTTCGGGGGTGCCGGCGGTGACCCGCAGCCACCCCGGTACGCCGTTGTCACGGACCAGGACGCCCCGGTCGAGGATCCGCTGCCAGACGGCATGGGCGCCGCCCTCGCCGGTGAAGCGTCCGAACTGGACGAAGTTGGCGTCGGACTCGGTCACCTCGTACCCGATGGCGCGCAGCTCGGCGACGATCCGGTCGCGCTCGGCCTTGAGCTGCTCGACGTACCCCAGCAGCGTATCGGTGTGCTCCAGGGCGGCGAGCGCGGTGGCCTGGGTGACGGCCGACAGGTGGTACGGCAGGCGTACGAGCTGGACGGCGTCGACCACGGCCGGGTGCGCGGCCAGGTAGCCCAGGCGCAGTCCGGCGGCGCCGAACGCCTTGGACATGGTCCGGGAGACCACCAGGTTGGGCCGGCCCTCGATCAGCGGCAGCAGCGAGGGGCGGTGGCTGAACTCCACGTACGCCTCGTCGACGACGACCAGCGACGGCTTGGCGGCCTGCGCGGCCTCGTACAGCGCCAGTACGGTCTCGGCCTCGACGGCGGTGCCCGTGGGGTTGTTGGGCGAGGTGACGAAGACGACGTCGGGGCGGTGCCGGGCGATGGCGGCCCTGGCCGCGTCCACGTCCACGCGGAAGTCGTCGGTGCGAGGCCCGGAGATCCAGCCCGTCCCGGTCCCGCGTGAGATCAGGCCGTGCATGGAGTACGAGGGCTCGAAGCCGATCGCGAGGCGGCCCGGTCCGCCGAAGGTCTGCAGCAGCTGCTGGATGACCTCGTTGGAGCCGTTGGCGGCCCAGACGTTGGCGAGGCCCACGTCGTATCCGGTGGTACGCGTGAGATAGGCGGCGAGGGCCGTACGGAGCTCGACGGCGTCCCGGTCGGGGTAGCGGTTGAGCGTACGGGCCGCCTCCCGGACGCGCTCGGCGATGCGCTCGACGAGCGGCTCGGGCAGCGGGTACGGGTTCTCGTTGGTGTTGAGGCGTACGGGCACGTCGAGCTGGGGCGCGCCGTACGGGGACTTGCCCCGCAGCTCGTCGCGGATGGGCAGGTCGTCGATGCCGACGGTGTCGGGGGCGGTCACTGCTGCGGCACCTTCCAGCCGAAGCGAGCCTTGATGGCCGCGCCGTGCGCGGGCAGGTCCTCCGCCTCGGCGAGCGTCACCACGTGGTGGGCGACCTCGGCGAGCGCGTCGCGCGTGTAGTCCACGATGTGGATGCCGCGCAGGAAGGACTGGACGGACAGGCCCGAGGAGTGGCAGGCGCAGCCGCCGGTGGGCAGGACGTGGTTGGAGCCCGCGCAGTAGTCGCCGAGGGAGACCGGCGCCCAGGGGCCGACGAAGATCGCGCCCGCGTTGCGGACGCGGTCCGCGACGGCGGCGGCGTCGGCGGTCTGGATCTCCAGGTGCTCGGCGCCGTACGCGTCGACCACGCGCAGGCCCTCCTCCAGGCCGTCGACGAGCACGATCGCGGACTGCCGTCCGCGCAGGGCGGGCAGGATCCGGTCCTCGACGTGCCGGGTGGCCGCGACCTGCGGCTCCAGCTCCTTCTCGACGGCCTCGGCGAGGTCGACGGAGTCGGTGACGAGGACGGCGGCGGCGAGCGGGTCGTGCTCGGCCTGGCTGATCAGGTCGGCGGCGATGTGCACCGGGTCGGCGGTGTCGTCGGCGAGGACGGCGATCTCGGTCGGGCCGGCCTCGGTGTCGATGCCGATCCGGCCGGTGAAGTACCGCTTGGCGGCGGCGACCCAGATGTTGCCGGGGCCGGTGACCATGTTGGCGGGGGCGCAGGACTCGGTGCCGTACGCGAACATGGCGACGGCCTGGGCGCCGCCCACGGCGTACACCTCGTCGACGCCGAGGAGGGCACAGGCGGCGAGGATCGTCGGGTGCGGCAGGCCGCCGTGCTCGCGCTGCGGCGGCGAGGCGAGGGCGATGGACTCGACGCCCGCCTCCTGCGCCGGTACGGCGTTCATGATCACGGACGAGGGGTAGACGGAGCGGCCACCCGGCGCGTACAGCCCGACGCGCTCGACCGGAACCCACTTCTCGGTCACGGTGCCGCCGGGCACGACCTGGGTGGTGTGCGGGGTGCGGCGCTGCTCGCGGTGGACGATGCGGGCGCGCCGGATCGACTCCTCCAGACCGGCGCGGACGGCCGGGTCCAGCTCCTCCAGCGCGCGCATGAGCGCGGCCGCCGGGACGCGGACCTGGTCGAGGACCACACCGTCGAACTTCTCCGCGTAGTCGATCAGCGCCGCGTCCCCGCGATGATGCACGGCCTCGCAGATGGGCCGCACCTTCTCCAGGGCGGCTTCCACGTCGAACTCGGCACGGGGCAGCAGGTCGCGCAGGGCGCCGCCCGTCGGGAGGGCGTCGCCACGCAGATCGATTCGTGAGATCACAGGTCAATTCTCTCAGACGGCGTCGCACGGCCGGACGTCCGTATCACTGGCTGATACAAGCCGCAGTGGCGTCTTGTCGTCACACCTGACCGTTAGCGTTCGGTCCGTCACACAGAGGGAAGAACAACCGTACGAACAGGGGAAGCGGAGGGGGCGGCAGTGACCGAGCCGCACGACGACGACGTACCGGGCGACCTCAGCCCGAGCGAGCTGGGCATGTGGCAGGCGTTCCGGATCGGCGCGACCTACGACCTGAGCGTGGGAAACGCGGTGCTGGACGATCCGTTCTCGCCGCGCACCTGGCCGCCCGAGCGCAGCGTACGCGCCCGGGTGGTCGCGCTGCTGCTCCTCGACGGGCCGCCGGCACTGCCGGGGCGGGTGTCGGCGCTGAAGCTGCGCGGGGTGCAGATCACCGGGACGCTGGACCTGGCGGGCGGCACGGTCTCCCCGTACGTGGAGCTGCACGGCTGCCGGTTCGAGAACGAAGTGGTGCTGCCGGAGTGCCGGTTCGGCACGCTGCGCATGGTCGGGTGCGCGATACCGCGGCTGGAGGCGGCCCGGCTGCACACGGAGGGCGATCTGCATCTGCCGCGCTGCCGGGTGGAGCGCGGCATCCGGCTCACGGACGCCCAGATCGGCACGGACCTGCTCATCAACCAGATCCACGTCCGGCCGGACCGGAACGGGCGGGCGATCGTCGCGGACGGCATGTCGGTCGCGCAGGACCTCCAGGCGGAGCTGATCGAGACGTACGGCGAGCTGTCGCTGCGCGGCGCGAAGATCGGCGTGTCGCTGAACCTGCGGGGCAGCCGGCTGCGCGGCGCGGAGGGCCGGCGGGCGCTCAACGCGCCGCAGCTGAGCGTGGAGCGCACGCTCTACATGACGTACGCGTGGGTGAGCGACTCGGGGAACGTGGCGGGGACGACACCGCCGGGCGGGCTCGCCAACTTCAACACGCCGATGCGCGGAGCCCGGATTCAGCCCTTCGAGTGCCGGGGCGGGGTGCGGCTGGACGACGGGCGTTTCGGGGACGCGGTCGACTTCCACCACGCGCGCTTCCTGCTGTCGTCGGAGCGGAAGGAGGAGCTGTCGCTGCGCCGGATCGTCACCCCGGAGCTGCGGTTCAACGGCGAGCGCCCGGAGGAGGGCCGGGTCGTGCTGAACGGCGCGAAGGTCGTCACGCTGATCGACCTGTCCACCAGCTGGCCGGGGCCGGGCGGGCTGGCGATGGGCGGTTTCGTGTACGAGAACCTCGTGCCGTACGGGCACTTCCCGCTCGCCCGGCGCCTGGAGTGGGTGGCGGCGGCGACCCCCGAGTACGCGCCGGAGCCGTACGAACGGCTCGCGGCGGTGCTGCGCAACAGCGGGGAGGACGCGGACGCGCGCGAGGTGCTGCTGGCCAAGCAGCGCAGGCGGCGCGAGACGCTGCCGCTGGCCGCGAAGCTCTGGGGATACCTCCAGGACTGGACGGTGGCGTACGGCTACCGGCCGGGCCGGGCGGCGCTGTGGATGGCGGTGCTGTGGGCGGCGGGGGCGCTGGCCTTCGCGCAGTGCGACCCCGCCGCGATAAAGGGGGACGAGCACCCCGAGTGGAACGCCCCGCTGTACGCGCTCGACCTGCTGCTGCCGGTGATCAACCTGGGGCAGGACGGGTACTGGCGCCTGGAGGGCATATGGCAGTGGGCCTCGGCCGTGCTGATCCTGCTGGGATGGGTCCTGGCCACGACGGTGGCGGCGGGTGCCTCACGGCTGCTGCGCCGGAGCTGAGGCCGAGCCGCGCCTGAGCCGAGGAGCCGAGCGGCCGAGCCGAGCGCTGAACCTGATCCGCCTGAGCCGGGGCGGGCTGAGGCCGAGCTGAACAGATGGCCGCCTTCCGTACCGGCGTGCGACGGATGCGCCCCGATTCGCCGCCGGGACACCGCTTTCTTTACGGTCTCTTGACATTCCGGGGTGCAACCATTCCGCCGCTACGAAAGCTTCACAGCAGGCCCCTGGCGCGGTCCCCACCTGCGTTTTTCAATGGTCCGCACCATGTCATTGCTCCGTGCTCTGCTCAGCACCGCCCGTGCGGGACGGCGCGGCGGCCCGCAACCCGCGGACGGGCTTCCGCCGGACCACGCGGTGCTGCTCGACGCGCCGGACGAGCGGCTCGGCCCGGCGCTGGTCGCCGCCGCGCTGGGGGACCACGTTCCGGCCGCCGCACTGCTGGCGGCCACCCGCGAGGCGGCCGAGTGGGAGAGCCGCGACCGGTACGTGGTGCGGCTGGCCGCGTTCGCGCGCAGCCGCGACGAGTGGCTCAGCCGCTGGCTGGCGCGCGCCCCGCGTGACCCGGACGCGCTCCTGGTCCACGCCGAGCTGGAGATCCGCAGGGCGTGGGCGTCGCCGGCGCGCGCCGAGCGGCTGCGCGAGCTGGGGCCGCTGATCGGCGCGGCGGCCGACGCGGCTCCGCGCGACCCGGTGCCGTGGCGGCTGGCGCTGGACCACGCGCGCGGCACCCACGCCACGCACACGGCGTTCGAGTCGCTGTGGGAGCAGGCCGTGCGGCGCTCCGCGCACCACTACGGCTGCCATGTCGCCGCGCTCACCTACCTGTCGGTCCAGCGGCGCGGCGCGCACCGCGAGTGCTTCCACTTCGCCGAGCAGGCCGCGGCCGACGCGTTGCCCGGTTCGCTGATAAGGGCGCTGCCGGTGCGGGCGGCGTTCACGCAGCTGACGGCCGGCGGCGTCGGCTCCGTACAGGCGGACCGGATCGACGCGGCGGCGGACCTGGCGATCGAGCTGTCCGGACGGTACGGGGCGGGCGACCCGTGGCCGGCCGAGGTGCGCAACGTGCTGGCCTACGTGCTGGTCGGGCGGGCGCGGTGGGCGGCGGCGCTGGAGCAGTTCCGGCTCATCGGGCCGCATGCGACGTCGTTTCCGTGGGCCTCGGCCGGGGAGGATCCGCTGGGCCGGTTCCTCGACGCGCGCGCCGGTGTGCGGCTCGAAGTGGCCCGCGCCGGACGCGCGGCCGTCCCGTTGCGCGGACGGGCCGGTCGTGGCCGTACGGGTGGCCATTACGCTTAGCCGCTGTGACCACCGCTCGCCTGCCTCTCTTTCCGCTGAACGCGGTGCTGTTCCCCGGCCTCGTGCTGCCGCTCAACGTCTTCGAGGAGCGTTATCGCGCCATGATGCGCGAGCTGCTGAAGACCGACGAGGACGAACCGCGCCGCTTCGCCGTCGTCGCCATCCGCGACGGGCGCGAGGTCGCGCCGACCGCGCCCGGCCTGCCCGACCAGACCGCGCTGCCGGAGAAGGGGCCCGCCGCCGGTTTCGGCGCGGACCCGATCCAGGCGTTCCACCGGGTCGGCTGCGTCGCGGACGCGGCGACGATCCGGGAGCGGGAGGACGGCAGCTTCGAAGTGCTCGCGACCGGTACGAAGCGCGTGAAGCTGCTGTCGGTCGACGCGAGCGGGCCGTTCCTCACGGCCGAGCTGGAGGAGCTGGAGGAGGTGCGCGGCGAGGGCGCGGGCGCGCTCGCCGAGGGCGTGCTGCGCGCCTTCCGCGCGTACCAGAAGCGGCTCGCCGGGGCGCGCGAGCGGTCACTGGCGACGGGCGTGGAGCTGCCCGACGAGCCGTCGGTCGTCTCGTACCTGGTCGCCGCGGCGGCGGTGCTGGACACCCCCGCGAAGCAGCGGCTGCTCCAGGCGCCCGACACGGCGACGCGGCTGCGGGAGGAACTGCGCCTGCTCCGCTCGGAGACGGCGGTCCTGCGCCATCTGCCGTCGCTGCCGGCGGTGGACCTCACCCGCACTCCGACGAGCCCCAACTGACGCGAGGAGCACCGCAGGTGGCGAAGAAGTCGAAGAAGCAGGAGAAGGGCGCGGGCGGGACCCCGGCGACGGTGGCGCTCACCGCCGCGGGCACGCCCTTCACGGTGCACGCGTACGACCACGACCCGGCGTCCCCGTCGTACGGGGAGGAGGCCGCGGAGGCGCTCGGCGTCTCGCCGGAGCGCGTCTTCAAGACCCTGGTCGCCGACGTGGACGGGGAGCTGACCGTCGCGGTCGTGCCCGTGGCCGGGCAGCTCGACCTCAAGGCCCTCGCGGCGGCGGTGGGCGGCAAGCGCGCGGCGATGGCCGACCCCGCGGCGGCCGAACGCACCACGGGCTACGTCCGCGGCGGCATCTCCCCGCTGGGCCAGCGCAAGCGGCTGCGTACGGTCCTGGACGCCTCGGCCTCCGCGCACGCCACGATCTGCGTCTCGGCGGGCCGCCGCGGCCTGGAGGTGGAGCTGGCGCCCTCGGACCTCGCCGCCCTCACGGACGCGGTCCTCGCCCCCATCGGCCGCGGGTAGGCGGTACGGCGCCCCGCGGCCCACGTCGTGCGGCCCACGTCAGGGGGCCCGCGTCAGGGGGTGGCGCCGTCCTTCGGGGTCGTGGGGCCATAGGGCGCCTGTCTTCCGGATCTTGCCGGGCTCGCGGGGTCTGGCACGCGCATCTTCCCCCGTAGCCCTTCGGGCACGGGAGGTGCCCCCAGCGTTGTCGTCAGTCGCCAATACTCCGCAGTGGCTCCATCCTCCGCCTTGCTGCACGTACCAGACCCCGCTCCCTGACCCGGCCTGATCCGGAAGACAGGCCCTAGTAGTGCTTCGTTACGTCGGGTGATCTCACCTGGTGGTGGGCATCTTTCGGCTATGAGGCTTGGGGAGGTGGAACGGCTCCGGGGTGAGTTATCGGAGTTCGTTGCCGATGTGTTCGCCTCGTTTCCGCGGCGGGATCAGCGGCGGTGGGGCGGTTGTTATCTGCGGGGTTTGATGCTGGACGGCCGTCGGAAGTCGATCCAGCCGATGGCCGAGCGGTTGCCGGATGGGAACATGCAGGCCCTGCAGCAGTTCGTGAACCAGTCGCCGTGGGATCCGCTGCCGGTGAGGCGGCGGATCGCCGAGCGATTGAGCGAAGCGATCGCGCCGGAGGTGTGGGTCGTCGACGATGTGTCGTTCCCCAAGTGCGGCACGGCGTCGGTGGGGGTGGCCCGGCAGTACTGCGGGGCGCTGGGCAAGCGGGCGAACTGCCAGGTCGCGGTCAGCGTGCACGCGGCCACCGACACGGCATCGTGCCCGTTGGAGTGGGAGTTGTTCCTGCCCGAGGAATGGGACAGTGATGACCGGCGGCGCCGACTGGCCGGTGTCCCCGACGGGATCGGGCATGTCTCCAAGACCCGTCTGGGCCTGGGGCTGCTGGACCGGCTGGCCACGCAGGGCCTGACGGTGCCGGTGATCGTGGCGGACTCAGGTTACGGCCGCAGCGTCTCGTTCCGGCTCGCGCTGGAGGAACGAGGCTGGTCCTATGTCATGGCGGTGGACTCCAAGGAGGTCGCTCGCCCGGCCGCGGCCGAGCCCTACCAGCCGGCCTACGGCGGTCTGGGACCGCCCACGCTGCCACGCTACCGCGGGCCGGCCCAGCCTCTGACCACGTTCATCACCTCGGACACGCCCTTTGAACAGGTCACCTGGCGGCAGGGCAGCAAAGGCCGGATGACCTCGCATTTCGCTGTGATCGAGGTCCGGCCGTCGGGGAAGGAAGCCTGCCGCACCGCCCAGGACCAGGCCGGAGGACGCAACCGCTGGAACGGTGTCCTGCCGCTGCGGACCCTGCTCGTCGAACAGCCCGAAGATGCCGACGGGCCGAGCGGCTACTGGATGACCAACCTGCCCGCCAGCACACCGATCACCGACCTGGTGAGGTGGGCGAAGATGCGCTGGCGCATCGAACACGACTACCGCGAACTCAAGCACGGCCTCGGCCTGGACCACTTCGAAGGCCGCACCTGGCGCGGCTGGCACCACCACGTCACCCTCGTCACAGCCGCCCAGGCATTCCTCACCCTGCGGCGGCTCGACCCAAAAGCACACACGCCGGCCTGACCCTCTACCAGGTCCTCGACGCCCTCCAGGACCTGCTGCAGTGCTGGACCGGCACCTGCACCACCTGCGGCCGACGCCTGCCCCGCAACAGAATCAGACTGAGAACCTAACGAAGCACTACTAGGCGTCCCACTCCGAGATCGGGTACGGCTCCGGGTCCGGGTCCCGGGGCATGAAGAGGGCCGCCAGGGCCAGGTGGACGAGCATGGCGGCGACCGGCCACGCCAGCAGCGCCCCGTGCGCGTTGAGCTCCAGCGGCGCGTCGAACGTGACGCCCGGGCCCACCGCCCGGGCGTGCGCCACCACGTCGTGCGTGGGGCCCAGGAGCGTACCGACGCCCCAGCCGAGCAGGGAGCCCAGCAGGCCCCCCAGGGCGAGACCGGCGACGACCGCGATGCCGCCGTGCCGGCGCGTGAACCAGAACACGGCCGCCGCGCTCAGCGCGCCGAAGCCCAGCCCGAGCAGCGTGAACGTCCCGTCGGCGCCGACCGCGCCCTCGCCCTCGGTGTCCTTGACGAACACCGCCTTGCCGTCCGAGACCAGGCCGATCCGCGGCGCCAGCCACAGCCACAGCAGCCCCAGCGCCGCGCCCGCGAGCGTCACGCAGGCCGCCACCAGGACGCCCTGCCGTGCTTCGGCGGCCATGTCCGGCGCACCGTCCGCCCCTTCCGCCCGCTCGGCGCGCTTCGTGGCGGCGGAGGGGTACGGCGGCGGCCAGGCGGAGTCCTGCGGCGACGGCTGGTGAGGCGGCGTGGGAGGCGTAGGTGGCGTCAACGGTGCGGTCACCCTGCCATCGTGCCAGGCGCCCGCCGGGGCCGCCTCATCGGACCGCCGCCCGCCGGTACGCCCACGTCGCGGCGGTCAGCGACAGCACGCCGACCACCGCGCAGACCGCCAGGTCCACCGCGACCGCCGCCCAGTCGGGACGGGTGTCGAACGTCCGGGCGAGCGCCTCGACTCCGTACGTGGACGGCAGCAGGTCCCGCGCCCACCCGACCGGCTCCGGCAGCCGGGCGGCCGGCAGCACGCCCAGCAGCAGGGCCGCCGACATCCCGAGCTGGCCCAGCAGCGTGGCGAGTTCCTGCCGCGGCGCGAGCAGTCCGAGCGCCGCGCCGAGTCCGGCGAGCGCGGCCCCGGCGAGCGGCACGACGGCCGCAAGGATCCACAGGTGCGTCAGCGGCAGCTGGAAGAGGACGGAGCCGACGACCGCGGTGACGACGGTGCCCGGCACGGTGAAGGAGGCGTACGCCCCGGCCGCCCCCAGCACCACTGCGGCGGGCGGCACCGGCAGTGTGGCGTAGTGGTCGAGCCCGCCGCTCGCCCGCAGCTGCCCGAAGTACTGGGCGAGCAGGTTCAGTGCGACGAAGGCCACCACGAGCACGGACGACCCGGCGACCACGGCTCGCGCCTCGGCGCCGCCGTCGACGACACCGCGCATCAGGACCATGATCCCGACGGACTGGAAGGTCGCCACGAAGAGGAGGGGGATGCGCGCCACCCGGGCGCGGGACAGCTGCGCGCGGTAGACGGCGCCCAGCGCGGGCAGCAGCCGCGCGCGCGGCGCGAGCGGCGCGGCGGCGGCACCGGACGTGACCATGCCCGGCGCGGAAGCGTCCGGCGCGGGGTCATCACGCGGCGCGGGGTCACGCGGCGCGGGGTCGGCGACCGGGGCTGAGCCGACCGCGCCGGGGGATCCCGGCGACAGGGCGGCCCGTGCGGGCACGATGCTCACCTGATGCTCCTGTTCATGCCTTGACCAGCCCCTTCGCCTCGCCGCCCAGTGCCAGGTACACGTCCTCCAGGCTCGGCGTGGCGAGTGTGAAGTCGTCGAGCGCCGCGAACGCCGCGCCGCCCGTCACCGCCGCGACCGCCGCCCGCGCCTCGTCCGGCGCCAGCCGCAGCACCCACCGGCGCCCGGACTCCTGCGCGGAGGCCCGCAGCGCGGCGACCTCGGGCACGTCGAGCGGCGCCCGGTCGCGCCACACCAGCTCCACCCGTACGTCACCGGCCACCCGCTCCTTGAGTCCGGCGGGGGTGTCGCAGGCGATGACCCGGCCGCGTTCCAGGACGGCGACCCGGTCCAGTACGGTCTCGGCCTCGATGACGTTGTGCGTGACGAGGACGACGGTGGTGCCGTGCTCGGCGCGGCGCCGGTCGACGGCCGCCCACACGGCGCGCCGCGCGACCGGGTCCATGCCGGTGGTCGGCTCGTCGAGGATGAGCAGGGGCCGCCGTCCGACGAGCGCGGTGGCGAAGCAGGCGAGCCGCCGCTGGCCTCCGGAGAGCCGCTTGAGGGGCCGCCCGGCGAGCTCGGTGAGGCCCAGCTCGGCGAGGACGGCGTCCCGCTCGCTGCGCGCGTCGCGCGCCGGGAGGCCGCGCAGCCGCCCGGTGGTCTCGGCGGCGAGCGCGACGGTCAGCTCGTCGAGGGCGGTGGACTCCTGCCCCAGGTAGCCGATCAGCCGCGACGCCCGCTCCGGGTGGCGTACGAGGTCGTGGCCGAGCACCTCGACGGTGCCGGAGTCGGGCCGCATGAGCCCGGTCAGCTGGCGTACGAGGGTGGACTTGCCGGCGCCGTTCGGCCCGAGCAGGCCGAAGATCTCACCGCTGCGGACCTCCATGGTGATCCCGTCGGTGGCGCGCACCTCGGGCGTCGCGGGAGCCCCTCTTCGGGCGCGCGCGGCGGGGTACGTCTTGACCAGGTCCCGCACCACGCACACCGTACTCACGAGGGATGAGCCTAAAGGGTCGGGCTGCCCTATTCGCCCACGGGGGCGTGTTCGGCGGCCGCCCGTACGTCGATCTCGCGCCAGAAGCCGGCCCTGATGGCGTACCGGTCGTGCTCGTCGATCTGGTCGTCCTTGTGGGCGAGCAGCCCGAACCGTGCCGCGTACCGCAGCAGTTCCCCGTCGATGCGGTGCGGGATGCGCGGGTACATGCTCGACAGTTTCCCGACGTGCCCCTGGTCGGGGAGCCGCTCCATCCAGCGCCGCGCGAAGACCTGGCCGACCTCGAAGGGGTCGCCGCCGACGGTGGTGATGTCCTCCTCGCGGTCCGCCCAGCGCTGCTCGGCGCTGGTCAGCTGGGCGAGGGTGGGCAGCGACGCCGTCTCGGGCGGCTCGCCGACCTGGCTCCCGGGGCGGTCGATCCAGCCCCGGTCGGAGGACCAGCGCAGGGTCGCGTTGGCCGGCTGGGGGCTGGGCGGGGGCGTCTGGGGGTGGGCCGGGCCGCGCAGGCCTGCCAGGTCCTTCGGGGTCGGCACCGCCCTGCCGCTGCCGGAGCCGGAGGGGCCACCGGAGCCGTTGGCGGCGGCGGTCGGCGCGGGGGCCGGGGCGGGCGCCACCGGGGCCGGGGCCCCGTTGCGTACGGCGGCGGCCGCGGAGGCCGCGGCCTCGGCGGCGGCCAGGGCCGACTCGGGGAGCGGCGCGGAGAGGATGGCGGCGATCTCGGGGCGGGGGGCGGGCTGCGGGGCGCATACGCCGCCCAGCTCCTTGGCCCGCACGGCGCGGGTGATCCACGCGCGATCGAGGACGCGCCGCTCGTCGGCCTCGGCGACGAGGTCCTCGGACTGGTTGTAGTCGCCGTCGGCTGCCTGGACCGCCCAGAGGTGGACGGCGACGCCGTGCTCCTTCGCCGACATCAGGCCCGGCAGCAGGTCGCCGTCGCCGGTGACGAGCACCACGTCGGAGCAGGCGCGGTTGCGGGCGAGCTCGGTGAGCTCGGCGTGCATCGCGGCGTCGACGCCCTTCTGCGCCCAGCGGCCGTCGCTGCGGGTCAGGGCGCCGAGCCGGACGGTGACGCGGGGCATGACGCGCAGCCGTCGGTGTTCCGGCTGGGGGACGCGGTCGGGGGCGCCGTCGAACCAGTAGATCCGCAGCAGGGGCTGGGCCGTGTCGCTCTCGGCGCGTTCGCGCAGCCCCTGGATGAGGGCGGCGTGGTCGACGGTGATCCGGGAGCGGGCCGGTTCCCCGGCGAGGAGGCTGGCGGCGGCGCCCAGGAGGTAGCCGGCGTCCACCAGGACGACGCAGCGGTCCACGTGTTCCACCCTCTTTCGGGAACCTCGGGATCGGAAGTTGCTTCGGTCTCTTCGGTCGTGCGGGTTCTTCAGGCGCTTCGGGTCTTCGGTACGGCGTGTGCTGCGGGTGTTGCGGGTACGGCGGGTACGGCGGGTACTGCGGGTACGGCGAGTCTGCGGGTCTGCGGGTCTCCGGGTACGTCGGGATCTCCGGTTGCGTCGATCTTCGCGTACGCCGGGGCTTCGGGTTCTTCGAGTTCTTCGAGTCTGCCCGACTGCAGGAGGGTTAACGGCCGGAACTGGATCACCGGCGTGGCGGATCACCCTACGCGCCCCGCAGGGCTCCCGACTACGGTCCGCAATGATCCAAAATGCGCGGTTTTTACGCGTGTGTGAGTCTGAACGCGGCCCTGGCCCCTACACCCCACGGAGGCATCACCATGGCCAAGAACCGGAAGCAGGACCGCAGTCAGAAGCAGCCCGCCGCCGCCGAGCGCGGTGCTCCGCAGGCCGCCGGCACGATGGAGGCCGAGCCGCGCATGGCCCCCGTCACCCCGGCCGACGTGGCCCACAAGGGCCGGAAGAAGCGGTTCGGCCACAACTGAGCGAGCGTGAGCTGCCGAAGGGGCGCACCCGTGACGACGGGCGCGCCCCTTCGCGCGGGGTGGGGACGGGTCAGCCGGCCAGACAGGACGGGCCGAGCAGCACCTTGAGGTCGCCGAAGAGCGCCGGGTCCGGCTGGACGCGGTGCCGGTCGAGGCGGAGCACGGTGGTCTTCCGCGGTCCCTGGAGCTTGATCCGCACCTCGGTGTTGCCCTTGTGGTGGGAGAGGATCTCGCCGAGGCGGCTGATCATCGGCGGGGTCACCTTGACCGTGGGGATGGTGACGACGACGGGCGCGTTGGTGCCGGCCGAGGAGAGGTCGGGGACCATCAGCTCCATGGCGACCAGCCGGGGCACGTCCTCGCGCTTGTCGAGGCGGCCCTTGACGAAGACGACGGTGTCCTCGACCAGCTGGGTGGACACCAGCTGGTACGTCGCCGGGAAGAACATGCACTCGATGGAACCGGCCAGGTCCTCGACGGTGGCGATGGCCCAGGCGTTGCCCTGCTTGGTCATCTTGCGCTGGAGCCCGGAGATGATGCCGCCGATGGTGACGACCGCGCCGTCGGCGTGCTCGCCGCCGGTGAGCTGGGAGATCGCGGCGTCGGCCTTGTCGGACAGCACGTGCTCGATGCCGAAGAGCGGGTGGTCGGAGACGTACAGGCCGAGCATCTCGCGTTCCTGGGCGAGCAGATAGGACTTCTCCCACTCGAGGTCGGAGAACTCCACGTCGAGGCCGAAGCCGGGCTCGCTGCTGTCCTCCTCGCCCATGCCGCCGAAGAGGTCGAACTGTCCCTCGGCCTCCTTGCGCTTGACCGCCACCACGTTGTCGATCATCGACTCGTGGTGCGCGACCAGGCTCTTGCGGGTGTGGCCCATGGTGTCGAAGGCGCCGGCCTTGATGAGCGACTCGATGGTGCGCTTGTTGCAGACGACCACCTCGACCTTGTCGAGGAAGTCGGGGAAGGAGCTGTACTTCCCCTTCGACTTGCGGCACTTGATGATCGACTCGACGACGTTCGTACCGACGTTCCGCACGGCGGAGAGGCCGAAGAGGATGACGTCGTCACCCTGGGCGGCGAAGTTCGCCTCCGACTCGTTGACGTTCGGCGGGAGCACCTTGATGCCCATGCGCCTGCACTCGTTCAGGTAGACGGCGGACTTGTCCTTGTCGTCCTTGACCGAGGTGAGCAGCGCCGCCATGTACTCGGCGGGGTGGTTGGCCTTGAGGTACGCCGTCCAGTACGAGACGAGGCCGTACGCGGCGGAGTGCGCCTTGTTGAAGGCGTAGCCGGCGAAGGGGACCAGGACGTCCCAGAGCGCCTGGATGGCCTCGTCGCTGTAGCCGTTCTTCTTGGCGCCGGCCTGGAAGATGGTGAAGTTCTTCGCCAGCTCCTCGGGCTTCTTCTTGCCCATGACGCGGCGGAGGATGTCGGCCTCGCCGAGGGAGTACCCGGCGATGATCTGGGCGGCCTTCTGCACCTGCTCCTGGTAGACGATCAGGCCGTAGGTGACGCCGAGGACCTCCTTGAGCGGTTCCTCCAGCTCGGGGTGGATCGGGGTGATCTCCTGCTGGCCGTTCTTGCGCAGCGCGTAGTTCGTGTGCGAGTTCATGCCCATCGGGCCCGGCCGGTAGAGGGCCGAGACGGCGGAGATGTCCTCGAAGTTGTCGGGCTTCATCAGCCGCAGCAGCGAGCGCATGGGGCCGCCGTCGAACTGGAAGACGCCGAGGGTGTCGCCGCGCTGGAGCAGCTCGAAGGTCGTGGGGTCGTCGAGCGGGAGGCTCAGGAGATCGATGTCGATCCCCTTGTTGGCCTTCACCATCTTGACGGCGTCGTCCATGATCGTGAGGTTGCGCAGGCCCAGGAAGTCCATCTTGAGCAGGCCGAGCGACTCACAGCTCGGGTAGTCCCACTGGGTGATGGTGACGCCGTCGGTGTGCCTCACCCAGACGGGGACGTGGTCGGTGATGGTCTCGCTGGACATGATCACGCCGGCGGCGTGCACGCCCATCTGCCGCACCAGGCCCTCGACGCCGCGCGCGGTGTCGATGACCTTCTTCACGTCCGGTTCGTTCTCGTACATCGCCCGGACCTCGCCCGCCTCCGAGTAACGGGGGTGGGACGGGTCGGTGATGCCCGAGAGCGGGATGCCCTTGCCGAGGACGTCGGCGGGCATGGCCTTGGTGATGCGGTCGCCCATCGCGTACGGGTAGCCGAGGACGCGCGCCGAGTCCTTGATGGCGTTCTTGGCCTTGATGGTGCCGTACGTGCCGATCATGGCGACCTTGTCGGCGCCGTACTTCTCGGTCACGTACCTGATCACCTCGACGCGCCGACGCTCGTCGAAGTCGATGTCGACATCGGGCATGGAGACGCGCTCGGGGTTGAGGAAGCGCTCGAAGATCAGGCCGTGCGGGATCGGGTCGAGGTCGGTGATGCCGAGCGCGTACGCCACGATCGAGCCGGCCGCGGAGCCTCGGCCGGGGCCGACGGCGATGCCCTGGTTCTTGGCCCACATGATGAAGTCGGCGACGACGAGGAAGTACCCCGGGAAGCCCATCTGGATGATGACGTCCATCTCGTAGTCCGCCTGGCGCTGGCGGTCCTCGGGGATGCCGTCGGGGTAGCGGCGGTGCATGCCGCGCTTGACCTCCTCCTTGAACCACGTCACCTCGGTGTGGCCCTCGGGGATGTCGAACTTCGGCATGAGGTCGCGCTTCTCGAACATGCCGGTGGTGTCGATCTGCTCGGCGACCAGGAGGGTGTTGCGGCACCCCTCCTGCCAGGCGTCCGAGGAGTCGATGGCGTACATCTCGTCCGTGGACTTCAGGTAGTAGCCGGTGCCGTCGAACTTGAAGCGGTCCGGGTCGGAGAGGTTCTTGCCGGTCTGGATGCACAGCAGCGCGTCGTGGGCGCCGGCCTCGTGCGCGTACGTGTAGTGCGAGTCGTTGGTGACCAGCGGCGGGATGCCGAGCTTCTTGCCGATCTCCAGCAGGCCGTCGCGGACGCGGCGCTCGATCTCGATGCCGTGGTCCATCAGCTCCAGGAAGTACCGGTCCTTGCCGAAGATGTCCTGGTACTCCGAGGCGGCCTTCAGGGCCTCGTCGAACTGGCCGAGGCGCAGCCGGGTCTGGAGCTCACCGGAGGGGCAGCCGGTGGAGGCGATCAGGCCCTCGGACCACTGCGCGATGGTCTCCTTGTCCATACGCGGCCACTTCTGGAGCCAGCCCTCCTTGTACGCGTCGGAGGAGAGCCGGAACAGGTTGTGCAGGCCGGTGTTGTTCGCCGCCCAGATCGTCTTGTGGGTGTAACCACCGGAACCGGAGACGTCGTCCCGCTTCTGGTGCGGCTGGCCCCACAGGACCTTGCGCTTGTTGCGCCGGGACTCCGGGGCGACGTACGCCTCGATGCCGATGATCGGCGTGACGCCCGCCTTCTGGGCCGAGTGGAAGAAGTCGTACGCCCCGTGGAGGTTGCCGTGATCGGACATGGCGATGTGCGTCATGCCCATCTCGTTGCAGGCGTTGAACATGTCCTTGAGCCGCGCGGCACCGTCCAGCAGGGAGTACTGGGTGTGCACGTGAAGGTGCGTGAACGGCGGCTTCGACACGGCTGCGGCCTCCGGGAGAGTCGGGGATGGGGACGCTCGGAAGTCTACGTGGGCCCACTGACAGTCTTGGGGCACCGGAGAGTACGGTCGCGCGTTGAGACGGACGGAACACCTGTCCGTTTTGTCATGTACGAAGCCAAGGGGCGCGCCCGCGCGCCCCGCCCGCACGTCCGTACCAGGAGGCACCCCGCGATGTCGGTCCCCCAGCCCACCGCCGAGGAGCGCGGTGAGCAGATCCTCTCCGTCTTCGGCACCGCCTTCGGCGAGCTCCTGGCCGCCGACCCGGCGGCCTTCCGGGTCAAGTTCCGGAAGATGGCCGCCTCGGCCTTCGCCTTCTACCGGGGTACGGCCTGCCTCTTCTACGCCGACCTGGAGCAGGAGCGGGACGGCGGCCCGTACCTGGACGAGCGCACGGGCCGGGTGTGGATCCACGGTGATCTGCACGCCGAGAACTTCGGCACGTACATGGACGCCAACGGCCGGCTGATCTTCAACGTCAACGACTTCGACGAGGCGTACGTCGGCCCCTTCACGTGGGACCTGAAGCGGCTGTCCGCCTCCCTGGCGCTGATCGGCTACACCAAGGCGCTCAGTGACGGGCAGATCACCGAACTGGTACGGATCTACGCCGCGGCCTACCGCGAGCGGATCCACGCCCTGGCGGCCGGCGCCCGCCACGAGGACGTCCCGCCCTTCACGCTGGACACGGCCGAGGGGCCGCTGCTGGACGCCCTGCGCGACGCGCGCTCGCTGACCCGGTTCGGGCTGCTGGCGTCCATGACCGAGATCCGTGACTTCGAGCGGCGCTTCTCCTCCGGCGCCGGGACGATCGAGCTGGACGCGGCGACCCGCTACAAGGTGCTGGCGGCGTTCGACGGGTACCTGGAGACGCTGCCCGAGTCGAGCCTGGCCCGGCCGGACTCGTACCGCGTGAAGGACGTGGTGGGGCGGCGGGGCATCGGCATAGGTTCCGCCGGGCTGCCGTCGTACAACATCCTCCTGGAGGGCAACAGCGACGCCCTGGAGAACGACGTCGTGATCTACATGAAGCAGGCCCAGACCCCGGCCGTCTCGCGCCATGTGACCGACCCGGCCGTCCGCGCGTACTTCCACCACGAGGGGCACCGCACGGTCATCTCGCAGCGGGCGCTCCAGGCGCACGCCGACCCGTGGCTGGGCTGGACCGAGCTGGACGGGGCCGGACAGCTGGTGGCGGAGGTCTCGCCGTACGCCGTGGACCTGGACTGGTCGGACATCGACGACCCGGAGGAGATCGCGGCGACCGTCGCGGACCTGGGGCGGGCGACGGCGACCATGCACGCGGCGGCGGACGACGAGAGCGGGCACTCCCTGGTGCCGTTCTCCACGGAGCGGGCCATCGACGCGGCGATCGCGGCGGACGAGGAGGGTTTCGGCGAGCTGCTGGTGGACTTCGCCCACCGCTACGGCGCCCGGGCGCGCGCCGACCACCAGATCTTCGTCGACCTGTTCCGCAACGGCCGGATCCCGGGCCTGTAGGGGTCCCCTTTCCAGGTTCCCCGGCCTTTAGGGACCGCTTACCGTCCGGCGTGGCACACTCGTGCGGCGATGGAAGACATATCCGGGACCCGGCTCAGGTGGTTGCGGGCGGCGCTCTTCACGGCACTCGTCGTGACGCTGTCCGTGGCCTCCCACGTGCTGCTGTCCGGGGTGCCGCTGCCCCTGACGACCGTCGCCGTCGTCGCCGCCGGGGTCCTCGCGGTCGCGTACGCGCTCGCGGGCGAGGCGGAGCGCGGCTTCCGGCGCATCGCGGGGCTGCTGATCCCGCTGGAGCTCGCCGCCGACACCGTCTTCACCTCCGGTCAGCACGCCTGTTACGGGCCGTCCGGCGGGCCCGTGGCGGGCGCCCTGCGGTCGGTGGGCGTCGACGTGCTGTGCGGGGGCGGCGGGGTGGGGACCCCGCTGCCCGGCGTGGCCGCTCCGGCCGGCGGCGCGGCCGCCCTGCTGCACTCCCCCGACCCCGCCCTGCCCTGGCTGCTGCTCGCCGCGCACGTCTCGGTCGGGCTGGTCGCCGCGGCCTGGCTGCGGCGCGGTGAGAGCGCGCTGGCCGGGCTGGTGCGGGCGGTGGCCGCCTTCGCGTTCCGGCCGCTGCTGGTCGCGGTCGCCGCGGTACGCACGCGCGGCCGGGGCGTACGGCGGGGCCCGCGGCCCGCGGAGCGGCCGGTCCCGGCCCGGCACCGGCTTCTCGTGCACTGCGTGGGACGGCGTGGACCGCCGCTCCGCCCGGCGCTCACCGCCTGAGCGGAACAGCCGAGCGGAACCGAGCGGAACCGAGCGGAACAGTCCACCCCGAGAACCACCCCCACCCCACGGAGAAGTACGACCATGAGTGCACGCAACAGCCAGGCCAACAAGGCGGCGGCCCGCGAGCGGCTGCGCCAGGAGCGCGAGCGCCAGGCGAAGAAGGAGAAGGTCCGCCGGCAGGTCACCGTCGCCGTCTCGGCCGTCGCCGTCCTGGCGGTGGCCGGCGGCATCGGTTACGCCGTCGTGCAGGCGAACAAGCCCTCCCACTGGGAGGCCGTGAAGGACGCCAAGAACGTCACGGCGCCGAAGAACACCACGGGGGACGACGGCACCACCGTCGTCGTCGGCAAGGCCACCGCCAAGAAGACGCTGGAGCTGTACGAGGACTCCCGCTGCCCGGTCTGCGCCGTCTTCGAGCAGCAGGTCGGCGAGACGATCGAGAAGGACGTCGCGGCGGGCAAGTACAAGGTCCGGTACGTGGGCGCCACCTTCATCGACAACTCCGACCAGGGTGAGGGTTCCAAGAACGCCCTCTCGGCGCTGGGCGCCGCCCTGAACGTCAGCCCCGAGGCGTTCCTGGACTACAAGGCGGCCCTCTACTCCGTGAAGTTCCACCCGGAGGAGTCGCAGGACAAGTTCGCCGACGACTCGTACCTCCTGAAGATCGCGGAGACGGTGCCCGCGCTGAAGAACAACGCCGCCTTCAAGAAGGACGTGGAGAGCGGCACCTTCGACGCGTGGGCGATGAAGATGTCCGCGGCCTTCGACAAGAGCGGGGTCCGGGGCACGCCGACGCTGAAGATGGACGGCAAGACGGTCACCGACGCGGACGGTGAGGGAGCGCCGATGACGGCGCCCGAGTTCACCACCGCCGTGGACAAGGCCCTCAAGGGCTGAGCCGGGCGGGCCCTTCGGGTACGTCTTTCGGCCAACGGGCGGGTGAACTCCTGGGAGTTCACCCGCCCGTTGGCTCTACCGGTCAGTAATCTGATCGGCCGTGACCAGTCGACACACCTCCGCATCCGTCCCCACCTCCGTCCCCGCCCCCAGCCGCCGCACGGTCGTCAAGGCCGCCGCCGCCACCGCGGTGGCCGCCCCCGTGCTGGCGCCCGGCACGTCCGCCGCCGCGGACACCGCGTCTCCCGTCTTCCACCACGGTGTGGCCTCCGGCGACCCGCTCCCGGACGGCGTCCTGCTGTGGACGCGCGTCACGCCGTCCCCGGACGCCCTCCCAGGGTCCGGCAAGGGCCCGGACACGGAGGTGAGATGGGAGGTGGCCGAGGACCGGGCCTTCACGGGCGTCGTCGCCCGGGGCACGGTCACGGCCACCGCCGCCACCGACCACACCGTGAAGGTCGACGTAAGGGGCCTGCGCCAGGCGACCGCCTATTACTTCCGCTTCACCACGGGTGCCGTGGTCTCGCCCGTCGGCCGCACCCGCACCGCCCCGGCCCCCGACGCCGCCGCGCCGGGCATCCGGTTCGGCGTGGTCTCCTGCGCCAACTGGGAGGCGGGCCACTTCGCCGCGTACCGCCATCTCGCGGACCGCGCCGACCTGGACGCGGTGCTCCACCTCGGCGACTACATCTACGAGTACGCCTCCGGCGCCTACCCGGCCCTGGAGAAGGTCGTACGGCCCCACGAGCCCCGGCACGAGATCGTCACGCTGGCGGACTACCGGCTGCGGCACGCCACGTACAAGAGCGACGCCCACCTCCAGGCGCTGCACGCCGCGCACCCGCTGATCGCGATATGGGACGACCACGAGTTCGCCAACGACGCCTGGCCGGGCGGCGCCGAGAACCACACGCCGGAGACGGAGGGCGCCTGGGCGGCGCGCGTGGCGGCCGCGAAGCAGGCGTACTTCGAGTGGATGCCCGTCCGCGCCTCCACGGAGGGCACGGTCTACCGCCGGCTGCGGTTCGGCAAGCTGGCCGATCTGCACCTGCTCGACCTGCGCTCGTTCCGCTCCCAGCAGGCGTCCCACGGCAGCGGGAAGGTCGACGACCCGGACCGTACGCTCACGGGCCGCGCCCAGCTGGACTGGCTGAAGTCGGGTCTGACCGCGTCCGACACCGCCTGGCGACTGGTCGGCACCTCCGTCATGATCTCGCCGGTCGCCTTCGGGGCCCTGCCGGCCCATCTGCTGGAGCCCGTCGCGGAGTTGCTGGGCCTGGCCAAGGGCGGTCTCGCGATCAACGTGGACCAGTGGGACGGGTACACGGACGACCGCAGGGAGCTGCTCGCGCACCTGACGGACCGGTCCATCCGCAACACCGTGTTCCTCACCGGGGACATCCACATGGCCTGGGCGAACGACGTGCCGGTGACGGCGGCGACGTACCCGCTGTCGCGGTCGGCGGCGACGGAGTTCGTGGTGACCTCGGTGACGTCGGACAACCTGGACGACATCCTGCGGGTCGCGCCGGGGACGGTGTCGGTGGCCGCCGCCGGGGCGATCCGGGCGGCCAACCGCCATGTGAAGTGGGTCGACATGGACCACCACGGTTTCGGTGTGCTGGACGTGACCGCCGAGCGCACGCAGATGGACTACTACGTCCTCTCGGACCGTACGAAACCGGACGCCACGGCGGCATGGACGCGGTCGTACCTGACGCGGAGTGGAACGCAGAAGGTCGAGCGGGTGTACACCCCCGTACGCTGAGCGGACCTCGATGGTCGATTTTCGGCCAACCTGCCGCGTGTTAACAGGAGATCACACGGCTGTCGCGGGTGGTGCGTTCCGGGAGATCGAATCCGGACACACCACCCGCTCTCGGTGGCGCGTTCGTTACGTGCGTGTCTCAACACCCGGAACGGACCGAAGCTTTTCTCCCCGATGTCTTCATTTACTCAACGATTGATTGGGCTTGTTCGATGCTCATCAAGATCTGACATGGCCCCGTAATCTCCCCGCGGTGGCGAGGAAGGCCCTCTCCACAACCCCCCGCGAGGAGTCACCATGCGTGCTCTTGCCCGAATATCTCCGCGTCTGCACCGTCGTGCCCTCGGTACGGCGGTGATGGCCGGAACCCTGGCCCTCTTCCCGCTCTCCACCCCGACGGGCGCCCTGGCCGCCAAGGCACCCGCCGCGGACAGGGTCTCGGCCGAGGAGTGCGAGGAGGGTACGGGTGTGAGCACGACCGCCCGCGAGCTCCCGGGCGCCTCCCACGCCCACGAGCCCAACGAGGTCACCGACGCCAAGGCCAAGGCCATGGACGCGGACCTGAAGAAGAGACTCGAATCCGTGCGGGCGAGCGGCGCCGCGGGCCTCACCGCCACCGCCACCACCATCCCGGTGTACTTCCACGTCATCCACGACGGCGACACCGGCAAGCTCAGCACGACGGCCATCAACCAGCAGATGGCCGTCCTCAACTCCGCCTTCGGCGGCCAGGGCACCGGCAACGCCGACTCCGGCTTCCAGTTCACGCTGGCCGGCACGGACTACACGGACAACGCCGCCTGGTACAACCTGAGCTCCGGCTCCGCCGAGGAGAAGGCGATGAAGTCGGCCCTCCGCAAGGGCGGGGCGAACGCGCTCAACTTCTACACCGCCAACCTCGGCGGCGGGCTGCTCGGCTGGGCCACGTTCCCGTCCTCCTACAAGTCCAACCCGACCATGGACGGCGTCGTGGTGCTCGACGCCTCCCTGCCGGGCGGCGCGGCCACCAACTACGACCAGGGCGACACCGGTACCCACGAGGTCGGCCACTGGATGGGGCTGTACCACACCTTCCAGGGCGGCTGTAACGGCAACGGCGACTACGTCTCGGACACCCCGGCGGAGAAGAGCCCGGCGTACGAGTGCCCGACGGGACGCGACAGCTGCGCCAGCAAGACGGGTGTTGACCCGGTTCACAACTTCATGGACTACACGTACGACGCCTGCATGTACCAGTTCACGGCGGGCCAGGTGCAGCGCATGAAGGACCACTGGACGGCGTACCGCACCGTCTGACGGGAGGCCGCCCGTCTCCCCCGTGGGGCACGGTGCCGCGAGCCCGCGGCACCGTGCCCCACACGCGTGAAGCCCCTACAGGCTCTCCAGGAAGCCCAGAGCGATCTGCCAGGTCCGCTCGGCGGCGTCCTCGTCGTAGTCCGGCAGGTCCGGGTCCAGGTACAGGTGCCCGGCCCCCGGGTAGCGGTAGACCTCCACATCCGCCCCGGCCCGCCGCATCCGCAGGTACCAGGCGTTCAGCCAGTCGTCCGGCTCGAAGGGGTCGGGGTCGGCGACGTGCAGCTGGACCGGCAGCTCGTCCACGGACGCGACCTCCGCGAGGTCGGACGTGCCGTGGAACAGGAGCAGCCCGCGCGCCTTCTCGTCACCGAGGGCCAGGGTCTGGGCGATCGACGCGCCCATCGAGAACCCGGCGTACACCAGACCCCGCTCCGAGTAGGCCGCCGCGGCCAGGATCGCGCGCTTGAGCAGTGTCTCCTGGCCGATCCGGTCCTTGATCGCCATGCCTTCCTCGACCGTGCCGGCGGTTTGGCCCTCGTAGAGGTCGGGCACGTGCACGTGGTGCCCGGCGGCACGCAGCCGGTCGGCTGCGGCGTGCACGGCCGGGCGCGGACCGTAGGCCGAGTGGAAGAGCATGATGTCCATCCGGCCATCCTGCCAGCAAGCACCGGAAAGGGTCGGAGTCCCGGATCCATGGAGAACGCGCTGCGCCCGTTGACCGTCGTCGGTGGCTCGGTGGTGCTCACGCTGGTCGTCGGCTGGCTCGTCGACCTGCTGCTGCGCCGCATCGACGCCAAGCACCCCGAGACCCCGCTGTGGGACCTGCTGCGCCGCTGCCGGATACCCGTCCAGGTCGTCCTGCTGACCGCGCTCCTGCGCGGCACGTACCGGCAGACCAAGTGGCAGATCGTCGTCCGCCACCAGGAGGTCATGGGCCAGGTGCTCTCGCTCGTGCTGATCGGCGCGGGAGCCTGGCTGGTGGTGCGGATCGCCGCCGCCATAGTGGAGTCGAGTTACGCCCGTTACGCCTCCTCCACGCGCGACACCGCCCGGGTCCGCCGGGTCCGTACCCAGGTGACGCTCATCATGCGGATCGTCACGGCGGTGGTCGGGGTGGTGGCGGTCGCGGCGATGCTGCTGACCTTCCCCGACTTCCGGACCATCGGTACGTCGATGCTGGCCTCCGCCGGCATCATCGGCATCGTCGCCGGTGTCGCCGCCCAGTCCACCCTCGGCAACCTCTTCGCCGGGTTCCAGATCGCCTTCGGCGACATGGTGCGGATAGGCGACACCGTCGTGGTGGACGGCGAGTGGGGCGTGGTCGAGGAGGTCACGCTGACCTTCCTGGCCGTACGGACCTGGGACGAGCGCCGGATCACGATGCCCGTCTCGTACTTCACGAGCAAGCCCTTCGAGAACTGGTCGCGCGGCGGCGCCCAGATGACGGGCACGGTCTTCTTCCAGCTCGACCACTCGGCGCCCGTCGGGCTGATGCGCGACAAGCTCAAGGCCATCCTGCGCGACAGCCCCGCCTGGGACGGCCGCGACTGGTCGCTGGCCGTGACGGACACCACGCCCACCACGATCCAGGTGCGCGCGGTCGTCACGGCGAAGGACGCGGACGACGTCTGGACGGTGCGCTGTGCCGTACGGGAGCAGATGATCGCCTGGCTGGTCAAGGAGCACCCGTACGCACTGCCGCGCGTCACCACCGCGACCGCCGCGCCCGCGCCCTCCCCCGACGGCCAGTGGCGGGACGACAAGCCGCCGCGGGCCGCCGAGGTGCTCAGCAACAACGTGGACGCCTACGTCGTACGGAACGAGGAGAAGCGGCCGCCTCGGAAGCAGAAGCCCCGACAGCAGCGGCAGCCGGAGCCGCAGCCGCCCGAGCCGCGCACCGGCCGGGGCTGACCCCCACCGGACCCGAGCACCGGACCCGAGGGGCCGGCCGGGCGCCTCAGCGCAGGCTGTGGACGTCCAGGTGCCGCAGCACCCGGTCCACGACCTCCGGGTCCGCCCCCGGCTCGCTGCGCGCCGCCAGCACCTCGTGGCGGGCGGCCGACAGCATCTCGTGCTGGATCCGCTGCATCCGCCGGAACCGCTCGGCCCGCCGCGCCGCCGTCGACCGGCGCTCCTCGTCCACCAGGTCCGGGCTGATCCGCGCCCCCACCTCGAACGCCATCCGCTGCAACCGCTCCTGGAGCTCCTCCGGAAGCTCCTCGACCTCCTGGATCTCCTTCAGGCGCCGTTTCGCGGCCTTGGCGGCCCGGACGGCCAGCTCGCGCTCCAGCGCCCGCTCGGCGTCCGTGTCGGCCCGCACACCGAGCTTCCGGACCAGCCACGGCAGGGTGAGGCCCTGGAAGACGAGGGTGGCGATGATCACACAGAAGGCGATGAAGATGATCTCGTCGCGCCATGCGAAGGCCGCCCCCGAGTCGTCACGCAGCGGGACGGCGAGCGCCAGGGCGACGGACGCCACGCCCCGCATGCCGGACCACCACATGACGACGGTCTCCCGCCACGTCATGGGGATCTCCTCGTCGTAGTCCCCGCCCGTGTGCAGCCTCTTGGCCAGCCAGGTGGCGGGCAGCAGCCACAGCAGCCGTACGCCGACGACGCAGGCGGCGATCACGCCGCCCCAGCCGAGCATCTCCCCCAGCCGCTCCTCGGCCGTACCGAAGACGTTGTGCAGCTCCAGCCCGATCAGTCCGAAGGCGATGCCCGTGACGAGGACGTCGACGATCTCCCAGAAGGTCCGACCGGCCAGGCGGCCCATCACGTCGTCCGCGTCCACGGCGTGCTCGGCCAGGTAGAGGGCGGTGACCAGGACGGCGAGGACGCCGGAGCCGAGCAGTTCCTCGGCGAGGACGTAACTCACGAACGGCACCAGCAGCGTGAGACCTGTCTGCAGGGTCGGCTCGCCGAGCATGCCCATCAGCCGGTTCGACAGCCAGCCCAGCGCGAGCCCGACGGCGACGGCGACCACCGCGGAGAGCACCAGCTGCCCGGCGGCGCGCGGCCAGGAGAACGTGCCGCCGACCGCCGCCCCGATCGCCACGTGGTACAGCACGATCGCGGTGACGTCGTTGAACAGTCCCTCGCCCTCCAGGATCGACACCAGTCGGCGCGGCAGGCCCAGGGAGCCCGCGACGGCGGTCGCGGCGACCGGGTCCGGGGGCGCCACGAGCGCGCCGAGCACCACGGCCGCGGCGAGCGGCAGCCCCGGTACGACGGCGCTGGCGACGGCGGCGACGGCCGCCGTGGTCACGAAGACCAGCGCCACGGCGAGCAGGAAGATGGGCCGCTTGTTGGCGGCGAACTGGCTCCAGGAGGTGCGCTGGACGGCCGCGTACAGCAGGGGCGGCAGGACGAGGGGGAGGATGTAGTCGGGCGGGATGTCGACGTTCGGTACGAAGGGGAGGAGGGCGAGCACCATCCCCGCGAGCGTCATCAGCACCGGCGCGGGCAGCCGCAGCCGCTCCCCCAGGGGGACGGTCACCACCGCCCCGAGCAGCAGCACGAGCAGCAGAGCCAGCTGGTCCACGGTGCGCCCTCCACCCGGTCGGGCCGATCAGACGATCATCAACCCTGCCAGCCTGCCACGAGCGCGGTCGGCTCAGAGCGTCCGACGCATCGCCAGGTGCGGTATGCCCGCGTCATGGAACTCGGCGCCGTACGCCGCGTACCCGAGCCGCTCGTAGAAGCCGAGCGCCTGCGTCTGGGCGTGCAGGTCCACGGCGGTCAGGCCGCGCGCGCGGGCCGCCTCCTCGATGGCGCGCACCAGCGCCACGCCCACGCCGAGGCCGCGCGCCGTCTTCGTCACGGCCAGCCGGCCCAGCGAGCCGACGCCCTCGGCGCCGCCCGTCTTGCCGGCCGCGTCCGGCCCGTACAGCAGCCGGCCGGTCCCCAGGGCGGCTCCGTCGGCGCGGCGGACGGCCAGTACGTGCACCGCGGTCGCGTCGTACGCGTCGTACTCGATCCACTCGGGGACGCCCTGCTCGACGACGAACACCTCGCGGCGCACGGCGAAGCCCGCCGCGCGGTCCTCGTCGGTCACGGCCTCCCTCACCAGGAAGGGGCTCACGCGCTCTCCGCGGCGATCATGTCGAGGGCGTGCTGGAGGTCCGCCGGGTAGGTGCTCTCGAACTCGACCCAGCGGCCGTCCGCCGGGTGCTCGAAGCCGAGCCGGACGGCGTGCAGCCACTGCCGGGTCAGCTTGAGGCGCTTGGCCAGCGTCGGGTCGGCGCCGTACGTCAGGTCGCCGACGCAGGGGTGGCGGTGGGCCGACATGTGGACGCGGATCTGGTGGGTGCGGCCCGTCTCCAGCTTGATGTCCAGGAGGGACGCCGCGCGGTACGCCTCGATCAGGTCGTAGTGCGTCACGGAGGGCTTGCCCTCGGCGGTGACGGCCCACTTGTAGTCGTGGTTCGGGTGGCGCCCGATGGGCGCGTCGATCGTGCCGCTCAGCGGGTCCGGGTGGCCCTGGACGAGCGCGTGGTAGCGCTTGTCGACCGTGCGCTCCCGGAACTGCGCCTTGAGGAGGGTGTACGCCCGCTCCGACTTGGCCACGACCATGAGCCCGGACGTGCCGACGTCAAGGCGGTGCACGATGCCCTGCCGCTCCGCCGCGCCGGACGTCGAGATGCGGTACCCGGCCGCCGCGAGGCCACCGATCACGGTGGTGCCGGTCCAGCCGGGGCTCGGGTGCGCGGCCACGCCGACCGGCTTCACGATGACGACGATGTCGTCGTCGTCGTGGACGATCTCCATGCCCTCGACGGGCTCCGCGACGATCTGTACGGGCGCGGGGGCGGCCGGCATCTCGACCTCCAGCCACGCGCCGCCGCTCACCCGCTCGGACTTGCCGACGACGGCGCCGTCGACGAGCACCTTCCCGGAGGCGGCCAGCTCGGCCGCCTTCGTGCGGGAAAACCCGAACATACGGGCGATGGCGGCGTCGACGCGCTCGCCCTCAAGGCCATCGGGAACGGGCAGCGTACGGATCTCGGGAATCGTGCTCACCCGTCGAGTATGCCTTGTCAGTCCTTGTGGACGGTCCCGTCGGGGTCCAGGCCCCGGAACGACAGGATGACGATCAGGAACCCTCCGCACACGATCGCCGTGTCGGCGAGGTTGAAGACGGCGAAGTGCGCGGGGGCGATGAAGTCCACCACCGCGCCCCGGAACACACCCGGCGAGCGGAAGATCCGGTCGGTGAGGTTGCCCAGCGCGCCGCCGAGCAGCAGGCCGAGCGCGAGGGCCCACGGCAGGCTGTACAGCTTGCGCGCCAGGCGGATGATCACCACGATCACCGTCGCCGCGATGACCGTGAAGATCACGGTGAAGGCCTCACCCATCCCGAACGCGGCGCCCGGGTTCCGTACCGCCCGGAACGTCAGCAGCTCGCCGATCACCTCGATCGGCTCGTGGTGCTCCAGCTTGGCCACCACGAGCATCTTCGTGCCGAGGTCCAGCAGGTAGGCCACCAGGGCCACGGCGAACAGCGCGACGATCCTGCGCCCGCCCTTGGGCTGCTCGGCGGGCGCCGCAGCCTCGTCGTCCACATCCGGCGTACCGATGATGCGCTCCGCCTCTGCCACGTGAGTCCCTCAACCTAGGTGCCTGACTGACCACGAGGGTACGGCACACACCTACGGCTTCAGCCTCGCCGTTCCTGCTTCTGCTTGTCCTCCACGCACAGGGTGGCCCGCGGGAACGCCTGCATGCGCGCCTTGCCGATCGGCTTGCCGCACACCTCACACAGACCGTACGTCCCCGCGTCGAGCCGCTGCAGCGCGTGCTCGGTCTGTTCCAGGGTGGCGCGCGCGTTCGCGGCGAGTGCCATCTCGTGCTCGCGCGTGATGTTCTTGGTGCCGGTGTCGGCCTCGTCGTGGCCGGCGCCGTCCCCGGAGTCCCGCATCAGCCCGGACAGGGCCTCCTCGGAGGCCGCGATCTCGGCCTGGAGCCGCGCGACCTCGCCCTCCAGCTCGGCCCGCGCCTCCGCGACCTCCTCGGGGCTCCAGGGCTCCTCACCGGGCCGTACGGCCAACTCCTCGGGCGCCGCCTCGGCGACACCCCGGGCCGGCGGCACCGGCTTCGCGGTCTTCGCCGTGGTCACGTCCGCGATCTTCTTCGCTGCCACCGTCCTGGCTCCCGTCTTCTCCGCGGCCTGCGCCGCCCCCTCGGCCGCGGCTGCGGCCTTACCGGCGGCCGCCTTGGCCGCCCGCTTCTTCCCGCCCGCCGTCCCGGCCGGCGCCTCACTCTCAGCGCCACTCCTACCCGCCGGCGCCGCCTCTGCCCCGCCACCCGGCGTCTCCACGGCAGCGGCCTTGGCGGCGGCTTCGGTGGCGGGCGCCTTCTTGGTGGCCGTCTTGTGGACGGCGGCCTTCTTGGCGGGTGCCTTTCCGGCGGGTCCGGCGGGTGCTTGCCCGGCGCCTGCCGTTCCGGCGTGCGCGCGCTCGGCCGCCGCCTGCGGTGCGGTCGCTCCCTTGGCGGCCGACTCGTGGCCGGCGGCCTTCTTGGCAGACGCCTTTTTGGTGGCCGCCTTTTTGGTGGCCGCCTTCTTGGTGACCGCCTTCTTGGTGGCCGCCTTCTTGGTGACCGCCTTCTTGGTAACCGCCTTCTTGGTAACCGCCTTCTTGGTAACCGCCTTCTCGACAGGCGCGTCCTCAGGGCCCGGCTCTTGGACGGCTGCCTTCTTGGCGGTCGTCCGCTTGGCAGGCGCCTTCTCAGCCGGCGCCTCGGGGCCCGGCTCCTGGACCGCGGCCTTCTTGCCAGGGGCCCTCTTGGCAGGCGCCTTCTTGGTGTGCGCCTCACCGGCGGCCGGCTCGTGGGCGGCGGTCTTCTTGGCAGGTGTCTTCCTGGTGACCGCCTTCTTGGCAGGTACTTCCTCCGCGGCCGGGTCCTTGGCGGCCGACTTCTTCGCCACCGTCTTCTTGGCGGGCTTCTTCTCCCCGACCGCCTCCGCCAGCGCGTCGCCGTGGGTGATCTTCCGGACAGGCTCCTTCTTGGCGACGGCCTTCCTCGGCGCCGCCTCCTTGGCGGGTGCCTGCTTGGCGGTCGGCTTCTTCGCCGCCGACTTCTTCACGGGCTTGTCCGCGCCGGCCTCCAGCGCATCACCCTGGGTGACCTTCCCGGCGGGCGCCTTCTTGGCGGACTTCGCGGATTCCGCGGACTTCGCGGACTTCGCGGACTTCGCCGACGGCGGCTCCGCGACCGGTCCCGGGGCCTCCTTCGCCGCGCTCCCGGGCTTGCCGGGCTTGCGCTCGGCGCCGGAGGCCGTGCCCCCGGCACGCGCCGGCGTCCTCGCGGTCGTCTTCTTGGCGGCCGTCTTCTTCGCGGCGGTCTTCTTCGCCACCATCTCGCGGCCCCTTCACATATTGTGATCTTGCTCGCGAATCGTGCTGGGACGATAAATCGACTCCAGCCCCACGGCAACGGGGCACGCCGCCGGTTCCGATCGCCCCATGCCCGCGGCAAGACAACCTGCATCCGTTGTGCCCAGCTCGCCGCGGCGTAATCAGGCCACCGACCCGCGCCACCGGCCCGGGCACGAGGGTGTGGCATTCGGGTCAGTCCGGGCCCCGCCGAAAACCGGTCGGCCCCTCCCCCGGCGGGCCCTTACACTGGGCGGAGCGAAAGGCGTGGATGGGGACGAGTAGCGTCGTACGCAGCCATGAGCGACCCGGGGACGGTGAGAGCCCGGGGGCGAGCCCGATGTGAAGCATCACCCCGGAGCCGCCGGAAGAACGCCCTCGGGAGACCGCGGGCCAGTAGACCCGGCATCGCGACCCGAATGAGGGGGCTCAGGACGCCCAGCCGGGCGCCCGGGGCCAAGGAGGGTGGTACCGCGGGAGCACGCACGCGCTCTCGTCCCTCCGACGGAACGAGCAACAGTCCGCCGGAGGATCCGATGTCGCAGTACCGCCAGGTACCCGCCCAGGTCGACCTGCCCGCCCTCGAGCACGCCGTGCTCGATTTCTGGCGCGAGCACAAGGTCTTCGCCAAGAGCCTCGAGCAGTCCGAGGGCCGCCCGGAGTGGGTCTTCTACGAGGGCCCGCCCACCGCCAACGGCATGCCCGGCGCCCACCACATCGAGGCCCGCGTCTTCAAGGACGTCTTCCCGCGCTTCCGCACCATGCGCGGCTACCACGTCGCCCGCAAGGCCGGCTGGGACTGCCACGGCCTGCCGGTCGAGCTCGCCGTCGAGAAGGAGCTCGGCTTCTCCGGCAAGAAGGACATCGAGGCGTACGGCATCGCCGAGTTCAACGCCAAGTGCCGCGAGTCGGTGACCCGCCACACGGACGCGTTCGCCGAGCTGACGACCCGGATGGGCTACTGGGTCGACCTGGACGACGCGTACCGCACCATGGACCCGGAGTACGTCCAGTCCGTCTGGTGGTCCCTGAAGGAGATCTTCGACAAGGGCCTGCTGGTCCAGGACCACCGGGTCGCCCCCTGGTGCCCCCGCTGCGGCACGGGCCTGTCCGACCACGAGCTGGCGCAGGGGTACGAGACGGTCGTCGACCCGTCCGTCTTCGTGCGCTTCCCGCTGACCTCCGGCCCTCTCGCGGGCGAGGCGGCCCTCCTGGTCTGGACGACGACCCCGTGGACCCTGGTGTCCAACACCGCCGTCGCCGCCCACCCCGAGGTCACGTACGTCGTCGCCACCAACGGCGAGGAGAAGCTGGTCGTGGCCCAGCCCCTGCTGGAGAAGGCCCTCGGGGAGGGCTGGGAGGCCACCGGCCAGACCTTCACCGGCGCCGAGATGGAGCGCTGGACCTACGAGCGCCCCTTCACCCTCGTGGACTTCCCGGAAGCGGCCCACTTCGTCGTCAACGCCGACTACGTCACCACCGAGGACGGTACGGGCCTGGTCCACCAGGCGCCCGCCTTCGGTGAGGACGACCTGAAGGTCTGCCGCGCGTACGGCCTGCCCGTGGTGAACCCGGTCCGCCCCGACGGCACCTTCGAGGAGGAGCTCGACCTCGTCGGCGGCCAGTTCTTCAAGAAGGCCGACGAGGCCCTGACGGCCGACCTCCAGGCCCGCGGCCTGCTCTTCAAGCACATCGCGTACGAGCACAGCTACCCGCACTGCTGGCGCTGCCACACGGCGCTGCTCTACTACGCGCAGCCGTCCTGGTACATCCGTACGACCGCCGTCAAGGACCGGCTCCTGGAGGAGAACGAGAACACCAACTGGTTCCCGGACTCCGTCAAGCACGGCCGCTTCGGCGACTGGCTGAACAACAACATCGACTGGGCCCTGTCCCGCAACCGCTACTGGGGCACCCCGCTGCCCATCTGGCGCTGCGAGGACAACCACCTCACCTGTGTCGGCTCCCTCGCCGAGCTGACCGAGCTGACGGGCACGGACCAGTCCTCCCTGGACCCGCACCGGCCGTACATCGACGACGTCACCTTCCCCTGCCCGACCTGCCGGGAGACGGCGACCCGCGTCCCCGAGGTCATCGACGCCTGGTACGACTCGGGCTCGATGCCGTTCGCGCAGTACGGCTACCCGTACAAGAACAAGGACCTCTTCGAGAAGCGCTACCCGGCGCAGTTCATCTCGGAGGCCATCGACCAGACCCGCGGCTGGTTCTACACGCTGATGGCGGTCGGCACGCTGGTCTTCGACAAGTCGTCGTACGAGAACGTCGTCTGCCTCGGCCACATCCTCGCCGAGGACGGCCGGAAGATGTCCAAGCACCTGGGCAACATCCTCCAGCCGATCCCGCTCATGGACCAGCACGGCGCCGACGCGGTGCGCTGGTTCATGGCGGCCGGCGGTTCCCCGTGGGCCGCACGGCGCGTGGGCCACGGCACGATCCAGGAAGTCGTCCGCAAGACGCTGCTGACCTACTGGAACACGGTGGCCTTCCAGGCGCTGTACGCGCGGACGACCGGCTGGGCGCCGTCGGCCGCCGACCCGGCCCCGGCGGACCGGCCGCTGCTGGACCGCTGGCTGCTGTCCGAGCTGCACGCGCTCGTCGACCAGGTCACGCAGGCGCTGGAGGCGTACGACACGCAGCGCGCCGGCAAGCTCCTCTCCTCCTTCGTCGACGACCTGTCGAACTGGTACGTGCGCCGCTCGCGCCGCCGCTTCTGGCAGGGCGACAAGGCGGCGCTGCGGACCCTCCACGACGTCGTGGAGACCGTCACGCGCCTGATGGCCCCGCTGACCCCGTTCATCACCGAGCGGGTCTGGCAGGACCTGGTGGTGCCGGTGACGCCGGATGCGCCGGAGTCGGTCCACCTGGCCACCTGGCCGGAGGCGGACCTGTCCGCCATCGACCCGACGCTCTCCTCCCAGATGACGCTGGTGCGCCGCCTGGTGGAGCTGGGCCGCGCCACCCGCGCGGAGTCGGGCGTCAAGACCCGCCAGCCGCTCTCCCGGGCGCTGGTGGCGGCGGCGGGCTTCGAGGCCCTCTCCCCAGAGCTCCACGCGCAGATCACCGAGGAGCTGAACGTCTCCTCCCTCGCCTCCCTCTCCGAGGTCGGCGGCTCGCTCGTCGACACGACCGCCAAGGCGAACTTCCGCGCCCTGGGCAAGCGGTTCGGCAAGGGCGTCCAGGACGTGGCCAAGGCCATCGCGGCGACGGACGCGGCGGCGCTCTCCCTGGCCCTGCGCGGCGGCGAGGCGGCCCTGGAGGTCAACGGCGAGACGATCACCCTCACCCCCGACGAGGTGATCATCACGGAGACCCCGCGCGAGGGCTGGTCCGTCGCCTCCGACGCGGGCGCGACGGTCGCCCTGGACCTGGAGATCACGCCGGAGCTGCGGCGCGCGGGCCTGGCCCGTGACGCGATCCGCCTGATCCAGGAGGCCCGCAAGAACAGCGGCCTGGACGTCGCGGACCGGATCGCCCTGCGCTGGCGGTCCACGGACGCGGAGGTCACCGAGGCGCTCACGGACCACGCGGCCCTGATCGCCGACGAGGTCCTGTGCACGGACTACGCCGCCGGGGAGGCCGACGACACCTTCGGCGCCCCGTTCACGGACGAGTCCCTGTCCCTGACGTTCCGCCTCCGCAAGGCGTAACCCGCAGGCAGACGGAAGGGGCCCGGCCACACCTCGTGGCCGGGCCCCTTCCGCATGCCCGCCGCCCGCACGGCACGCGCACGCCCGCACGGCACGCCAAAAGGGCCGGGGCCCAGGACGTGTGTCCCGGGCCCCGGCCCTACAGCCTGCCGGCCGACGGCTACGCGCTCATCGCGCGACCCGCCCCCGTCAGTTGTCGTCCTCGTCGATGAGGAAGCCGCGCATCGGCGACGGCGCCTGCTGCATCGGCTGCGGCGCCTGCGGCCGCACCGGCGCCATCGGCTGGGTCATCGCCGGCGACATCTGCTGCTGGCCGCCGTACGACGGGCCACCACCCATGCCGGGGTTGCCGCCCATCGTCTGGTTGCCACCGTACGACGGGGCGCTCGCACCCGCGGACGCCATCGACGGGGACGGCGGCAGCGACGGCGCGGCGGACGGCGTACGCGGCGGGGCCAGCGAGTCGTCGGCCTGGGTCTCCAGCTGGCGCAGCTGGCTCTCCAGGTACGACTTCAGGCGCGTGCGGTACTCGCGCTCGAAGCCGCGCAGGTCCTCGACCTTGCGCTCCAGCGTGGCGCGGGCCGACTCCAGCGAGCCCATCGCGACGCGGTGCTTCTCCTGGGCGTCCCGCTCCAGCGCGTCGGCCTTGGCGCGCGCGTCGCGCTCCAGGCCCTCGGCGCGCGAGCGCGCCTCGCCGACGATCTTGTTGGCCTCGGAACGGGCCTCCGCGATCGCCTGGTCGGCGGTCTGCTGGGCGAGGGAGAGCACGCGGGCCGCGCTGTCGCCGCCCGGGCCCTGGCCCGGCTGCGACATCTGCGGGCCGTGGCCGCCCATGGGGCCACCCATGGTGCCGCCCATCGGACCGCCCATGGGGCCGCCCTGCATCGGTCCGGGGCCCATCGGACCGCCGTGGCCGCCACCCTGCGGGCCACCGTGGCTGGGACCGGCCGGCAGCTGAGGAGCACCACCGGGCAGCTGGGGCGGACCCATCTGCGGGGGCTGCTGCTGGACCGGCGGACCCGATATCCCGGCGGGCACGGGGGCCCCGGGACCCACGGGCCGCTGGTCCTGCTGCTCCGGAGGCTTGCGCATGCCCTGCTGCTGCTGGTTCTGCGCGGCCGCGCGCGTGGCGGCGGCCAGCTTGGCGCGCAGGTCCTCGTTCTCGCGGAGCAGGCGGGTCAGCTCGGCTTCGACCTCATCGAGGAAGGCATCGACCTCGTCCTCGTCATAGCCTTCTCGGAGGCGGACGGTCGTGAACTGCTTGTTCCGCACGTCCTCGGGGGTCAGCGGCATCTCTTCTTCACCTCTACGTAGTCGTCGGCAGTCGGCAGGACCGTTATCGCTCTACACCCTCAGACCCTCATCGCGAAGCTACCCACGATGTTGAGCAGGATGTAGACGATGATCATCAGAACGAAGAAGGACAGGTCGAGTGCCACGCCCCCGAGACGCAGCGGTGGGATGAACCGCTGCAGAAGCTTCAGTGGTGGATCGGTGACAGTGTAGGTGGCCTCCAGAACGACCACCATCGCCTTGCCGGGTTGCCATGAACGGGCGAACTGGAAGACGTACGACATGACCAGTCGGAAGAACAGCAGGACAAGGAAGCACATCAGAGCGATGTAGATCACCTGCAGTGCGACGCTCATCCCGCGCTTCCCTCTCCCCTGGCCATGTCCACCGACCCTTCCGGCCGGCCGTTCCCGGTGTCGTGCTCTCAGCTCTGGTTGAAGAATCCGCCCTCTGCGATGCGGGCCTTGTCCTCCGCCGTGACATCGACGTTAGCAGGCGACAACAGGAACACCTTCTGCGTCACTCGCTCAATGCTGCCATGCAGGCCGAAGACGAGACCGGCGGCAAAGTCGACAAGTCGCTTCGCATCCGTGTCATCCATCTCGGTGAGGTTCATGATCACAGGCGTGCCCTCGCGGAAGTGTTCCCCGATGGTACGGGCCTCGTTGTAGGTCCGCGGGTGCAGCGTGGTGATGCGGTACGGCTCCCGCTCGGACACGACCTTGGGCATGATCACCGGTGCGTTCTTCTCCAGGCTCGGACGTTCAGGTGTGATGGATGCCACGGGGGCGATTCGGGCGGGTCGTCCGCTTTCTGCCGGAAGCGGAACCGGTTCCCTCTGCACGGGTGCTTGCGGAACGACGCGTACCGGTTCTTCCCGCTCCACCTGGAGCGGGGGCTGCGAGTGGCGCCGCCGGTCCCGCTCGGGCTCCGGCTCCAGCTCGGGTTCGAAGTCGTCATCGGGGTCGAAACCCCGGCCGTCGTACCCATCGTCCTCCACGAGGCCGAGGTAGACCGCCATCTTGCGCATCGCGCCGGCCATGCTCTGAGTCCTCCGCTCTGTGGTGGATCGGCAACGTCAGCTCGTGCCCGCGATCCACTGGGCCTGTCCGCTGTTCGGCGGAAATGACCATATTTTCTGCTGTGGTCCGACTTCTTCGCGACGTTACCCGAGCCGGGGTCGGTCTCCGAGTACCGCAGTCCCGATGCGCACATGTGTCGCTCCGGCCGCCACGGCGTGTTCGAGGTCCGCACTCATCCCTGCTGACACCATGTTCGCAGTCGGATGGGCGGTGCGCAGGCGGGATGAGAATTCCATCAGCCGATCGAACGCGGCGCGTTCGCACCCGGCGTACGGGCCGGCCAGCGGCGCCACCGTCATGAGCCCGTCGAGCCGCAGCCCCGGCGCGGCCGCCACCGCGTCCGCCAACTCCTCGACGCCGTCCGGCGCCACGCCGCCACGGTCACCCCGCTCGCCCGCCTCGGCGTCGAGCGCGACCTGCACGAGGCACCCCAGTTCGCGCCCGGCGCGCTCCGCCGCACCCGCGAGTGCGCCGACGAGCTTCAACCGGTCCACGGACTGCACCACATGGGCATAACTCGCCACGGAACGGACTTTGTTGGTCTGGAGCTGACCGACGAAGTGCCAGGTCAGATCGAGATCGGCGCAGGCGGCGGCCTTGGGCGCGGCGTCCTGGTCGCGGTTCTCCGCGACGTGCCGTACGCCGAGCTCGTGCAGCAGCCGCACGTCGCTCGCCGGGTAGGTCTTGGTGACCACGATGAGGGTCACGTCCTCCCGCTTCCGGCCGGCGGCCGCGCAGGCGGCGGAGATACGTTCCTCCACCCGTGCCAGGTTCTCGGCGAGCTGGGTCTTTCGGTCCGTCATCAGGTATCAGTCCAGCCAGACATATCCGGCGAGCCGCCCGTTGGTGCGGTCGCGGCGGTACGAGTAGTGGTCGCGCGATTCGAGGGTGCAGACGTCTGACGCGCGCCGGTCGCGCACCCCCAGCGCGTCGAGCTGCGCGTGCACCCCGGCGCTCACGTCGACGGCCGGAGTGCCCCAACTCGTCTCGGAGTGCGCCTCCGGCACGACGGCGGCGACCTCGTTCCGCATGTCCGCCGGGACCTCGTAGCACCGCCCGCAGACGGCCGGACCGGTGCGCGCGGTGATACGGGACGGCTCGGCGCCGAGCGCGGTCATGGCCTCCACGGCGGCCGGTACGACCCCCGCGACCAGCCCGGGCCGCCCGGCGTGGGCCGCGCCCACCACGCCCGCGACCGGATCGGCGAGCAGGACGGGGGTGCAGTCCGCGGTGAGCACGGCGAGCGCGAGCCCGCGCCGCGCGGTGACCACGCCGTCGACGGCCGGGACGTCCCCGCCGCTCCACGGCCCCTCGACCACGGCGATGTCACGGCCGTGCACCTGGTTCATCCAGACGACGCGCTCCGGGTCGAGCCCGAGCGCCCCGGCGGCGAGCCGCCGGTTGGCCCGTACGGCCTCGGGGTCGTCGCCCACCGCGCCACCGAGGTTGAGCTCCTCGTACGGAACGGCGCTCACCCCGCCCCACCTGTCGGTGAAGGCGAAGTGCGCGCCGTTCACGATGTCGTGCTGCCCTATCACGTCACCGGGTCACTTCAGGAAGTCCGGGACGTCCAGCTCTTCGGCCGAGGTGTCCGGGTACGGGCGGGCCGGCGGCACGGCCGTCGGGCCGGTCGGCGACAGCGACGGCTCGTTCGCGACCGGTGCCGGGTCCACCGGCGGGGCCGGCGGCTCCTCGCGCATCGGTACGCTGCCGAGCCCGCCGATGGACCGGGCGGACTCGGTCGCGCGCGGCGCCGGTGCCGGCTCCTCGCGCTTGGCGGTGGACGAGGCGCCGAGGATGTTGTCGCGCCGCGCCGGGGGCTGGCCCCCGTCGAAGCCGGCGGCGATGACGGTGACGCGCACCTCGTCGCCCAGGGCGTCGTCGATGACGGCGCCGAAGATGATGTTGGCCTCGGGGTGGGCGGCCTCGCTGACCAGCTGGGCGGCTTCATTGATCTCGAAGAGGCCGAGGTCGGAGCCACCGGAGATGGAGAGGAGCACGCCGCGGGCGCCGTCGATGGACGCCTCCAGCAGCGGCGAGGAGATCGCCATCTCGGCGGCGGCCACCGCGCGGTCGTCGCCGCGCGCCGAGCCGATGCCCATGAGCGCCGAACCGGCCTCGGACATGACCGACTTGACGTCGGCGAAGTCGAGGTTGATGAGGCCCGGGGTCGTGATGAGGTCGGTGATGCCCTGAACACCGGAGAGCAGCACCTGGTCGGCGGACTTGAACGCGTCCAGCACGCTGACCTGGCGGTCCGAGATGGACAGCAGCCGGTCGTTCGGGATGACGATGAGGGTGTCGACCTCTTCGCGGAGCGCGGCGATGCCGTCCTCCGCCTGGTTGGCGCGGCGCCGGCCCTCGAAGGTGAACGGCCGGGTGACCACACCGATCGTCAGGGCGCCCAGCGAGCGCGCGATGTTGGCGACGACGGGTGCGCCGCCGGTGCCGGTGCCGCCGCCTTCGCCGGCGGTGACGAAGACCATGTCGGCCCCCTTGAGGACCTCCTCGATCTCCTCACGGTGGTCCTCTGCCGCCTTGCGGCCGACGTCAGGGTTGGCTCCGGCCCCGAGGCCGCGGGTCAGTTCGCGGCCGACGTCGAGCTTGACGTCGGCGTCGCTCATCAACAGTGCTTGCGCGTCCGTGTTGATGGCGATGAACTCGACGCCTTTGAGACCGACCTCGATCATTCGGTTGATGGCATTGACACCACCGCCGCCGACACCGATGACCTTGATGACTGCGAGGTAGTTCTGCGGTGCTGCCACGTCGAAGGCCTCTCGCCTCGAGTTACGTGTCGCCACTTCGCGGTGGTCTCGCGACGCGGCGACGGATGCCGATGGGACGGTCCGAAACGCCGACCCAAACCCTAACGTTGAAGTTTAGGGTTACCAGTGTCTCTGTTCGCTGGACTCTTCCGGACAGGACACTAAGTCGACAAGTGGCGCACGTTCAACGAACACGCCGAACCTCCCGTTTTTCTTTTCACCCTATGTGATCACCCATAGCGCTGACCAACCAGGGTGCTGGCCAGCGCATATGTGCGTCAACTCCGCGCTGCCGCAGGGGCTGTCGGGGCACTCACGTCGAAGTGCCCCGCTTTGGGCGCCGCCTTCATCAGTGCGAGCAGCGCACGGGCTTTCGCCTCGCCCTCCTCGCCGCTCCCCCAGACCACCGTCCGGCCCCCCGTCAGCTCCAGGGTGATGGAGTCGTACGAGCGGACGCCGACGATCCGGACCTCCCGGGCGACCCGCTCCGGCAGGGCCCCCGCCACGCCGACCGCCTCCCGGATGAGCCGCTCGACGCCGAAGCGGCGCAGGCTCGGCGACTGATCCACCGTCATCCGGAGCAGCGGGACGCCCTTCGGGGCCCGCTCCACGGTGGCGTAGCGGACGCCCTCGGCGTCCACCTCGACGAACTTCACGCCCGACTCCAGCAGGAGCACCGGTTCGCGCTCGGCCACCTCCAGCACGATCTCGTCCGGCCACGACCGGACGACGTCCACCGAGCCGATCCTGGGCAGCTTGCCGCGCAGCCGCCCCTCGATCGCCTCCGCGTCGACCGAGGCGAGGGCGGACCCGAGCGGTACGGCCGCGGCCGCGCGGACCTGGTCCGGCGTCAGCACGCGCGTACCCGAGACCGTGACCTCCCGGACGCGCAGCCATTTGGAGCCGTAGAGCACCCATACGCCGCCCGCGACGAGCGCGAGGGCGGTGATGATCACCAGCAGGGTGCGGGGCGAGGGAAGCCGCGTACGGCCGCTCCCGGGCCCCGGGCGAGGGGGCCGGGCCGACGAGGTGCCCCGGGGCCCCCGGGCTCCGCGCTGGGCGGTGGTCGTCGGTCCGGCCATGCTCCCTGCCTTCCGCGCGCCGCTACGCCTTCCGGTGTGCGGCGATCGCCTCGTAGACCATGCCGACCAGCAGCTGGTCGGCGTCCCGGCGGCCGAACTCGCCGGCGGCGCGGGACATCTCGTACAGCCGGTGCGGGTCGGAGAGCACCGGCAGGACGTTGTCCTGGACCCACGCGGGCGTCAGCTCGGCGTCGTCGACCAGCAGGCCGCCGCCCGCCTTGACCACCGGCTGGGCGTTGAGCCGCTGCTCGCCGTTGCCGATCGGCAGCGGTACGTACGCGGCCGGGAGCCCGACGGCCGACAGCTCGGCGACCGTCATCGCTCCCGCGCGGCACAGCATCATGTCGGCCGCGGCGTACGCGAGGTCCATGCGGTCCACGTACGGTACCGGGACGTACGGCGGCATCCCGGGCATGTTGTCGACGTGCGGCAGTTCGTTCTTCGGGCCGACCGCGTGCAGGATCTGGATGCCGGAGCGCTGGAGCACCGGGGCGACCTGCTGGACGACCTCGTTGAGGCGGCGGGCGCCCTGCGAGCCGCCGGAGACCAGCAGCGTCGGCAGGTTCGGGTCCAGGCCGAAGGCGGCGCGCGCCTCCGGGCGGACCCGGGCGCGGTCCAGCGTGGCGATGGTGTGCCGCAGCGGGATGCCGATGTAGCGGGCGTTGCGCAGCTTGCTGTCGGGGGTGGCGACGCCGACCCCGGCCGCGTACCGCGAACCGATCTTGTTGGCGAGGCCGGGCCGCGCGTTGGCCTCGTGGACGACGATCGGGACGCCGAGCCGCTTGGCCGCGAGGTAACCGGGCAGGGCCACGTAGCCGCCGAAGCCGACGACGCAGTCGGCCTTGGTCCGCTCCAGGATCTGCTCGGCGGCCTTGATCGTGCCGCGCAGCCGCCCGGGCACGGTGATCAGCTCCGGCGTGGGCTTGCGCGGCAGCGGTACGGCGGGGATGAGCGCCAGCTCGTAGCCCCGCTCCGGGACGAGCCGGGTCTCCAGGCCCCGCTCCGTTCCCAGGGCCGTGATCCCCACGGTCGGGTCCTGCCTGCGCAGGGCGTCCGCGAGGGCGAGCGCGGGCTCGATGTGGCCGGCGGTCCCCCCACCGGCGAGTACGACATGCACCGAAATTCACCGCTCTCCGGACGGACGCTTCTTGACGCGCCGTCGCATCGACTTCCAACTCACCCCGGCCCCTTTGCCCCACACCGGCTGGCGCATGGCCAGGGCCGCTTTCGCCGCGGGCTCCTGACGCGCGAAAGCGATCAGCAGACCGACGGCGAACATGGTCGGCAGCAGGGCGGAGCCCCCGTAGGAGAACAGCGGGAGGGGGACACCGGCGATCGGCAGCAGGCCGAGCACCGCACCGATGTTGACCACGGCCTGGGCCGTGATCCAGGTGGTCACGCCTCCCGCGGCATACCTCACGAAGGGGTCCTCCGTGCGTCCGGCCACGCGGATACCCGCATAGCCTAGAGCCGCGAACAGGGCGAGCACCGACAGCGTCCCCGCCAGCCCCAGTTCCTCCCCGGTGATGGCGAAGATGAAGTCGGTGTGCGGTTCGGGGAGTTGACCCCATTTTTCCACACTGGCACCGAGGCCGGAACCGAACCATCCGCCCGACGCCAGAGCATAGATGCCGTGCACGGCCTGCCAGCACGTGTCCCCGGGACCGGGGTCGGTGGCGCCGATGCAGGCGAGGCGGGCCATGCGGTTGCTGCTGGTCCTGATGAGCATCACGCCGATCGCGGCGGCGACCGTCAGCACGCCGACGAACATCCGGGTGGGGGCGCCGGCCAGCCACAGCAGGCCGAAGAGGATCGCGGTGAGGATGATCGCGGTGCCCATGTCCCCGCCGAGCATGATCAGGCCGAGCAGCAGGAAGGCGACCGGGACGAGCGGCACCAGCATGTGCTTCCACTGGGTCAGCAGCCGCCTGTCCTGCTTGCGGGCGAGCAGGTCCGCACCCCACAGGATCAGCGCCAGCTTGCCGAACTCACTGGGCTGCAGCTGGAAGGGTCCGCCCAGGTAGATCCAGTTCTGGTTGCCGTTGACCGCGTGCCCTATGCCGGGGATCTGGACGAGCACCATCAGGAAGACGGTGCCGACGAGCAGCGGGTAGGCCAGCGCCCGGTGCAGGTTGGCGGGCACGCGGGAGGCGAACAGCAGCAGCCCGGTGCCGATGGCCGCCGCCAGGAACTGCTTGCGGAAGAAGTACGTGTCGGACAGCGACAGCTCCAGCGCCTTGATCTGGGACGCCGAGTAGACCATCACGAGCCCGAGGACGGTGATCAGGAGGCTGGCACCGAGGATCACGTAGTACGCGGTCAGAGGCCGGTCCCAGGCCCGCCGTGCCCGCTCGTAGAGCGCCCGCACCCCGCTGCCGCGCGGTGGGCGGGGTGCGGGGACGCGGCGGAGCCGGCCCCCTCTGCGGACGCTGGGGGGCCGGCGTAGTCCCGCGGTCCGGGTGCGCAGGGCCAGGCCCGGTAGCCCGGCGAGCCCCGCGCGGCGCGGCATCGCGTGCGGTGCGTACGCGGGGGTGTGCTGGGCCCGCATGGTCGCCGTCCCCTCCAGTCGCTCCGGTCGTGCCCGGCGGCGCGGGACCTGGTCGATGGTCAGGCGCGGCCGGCGGCGAGGGCCCGGACCGCGTCCGCGAACGCCTCGCCCCGCTTGTTGTAGTTGACGAACATGTCCATGGAGGCGCAGGCCGGGGCCAGCAGAACCGTATCCCCGGGCTCGGCCAGCCGGGCCGCTTCCTCCACCGCCGCGGACATCGCCCCAGTGTCGGTCCGGTCGAGGTCGACGACCGGTACCTCGGGGGCGTGTCGCGCCAGGGCTTCGCGGATCAGAGCGCGGTCGGCGCCGATGAGCACCACGCCGCGCAGCCGCTTCGCCGACTTCTCGACCAGCTCGTCGAAGGTGGCGCCCTTGGCGAGGCCGCCGGCGATCCAGACGATGGGGTCGTACGCGGCGAGCGACGCCTCGGCGGCGTGCGTGTTGGTGGCCTTGGAGTCGTCGACGTACGCCACGCCCTCGACCTCCTCGACCAGCTCGATGCGGTGCGGGTCGGGACGGAAGGCGCGCAGCCCGTCGCGTACGGCCTTCGGCTCGACGCCGAAGGCGCGGGCGAGGGCGGCTGCGGCGAGGGCGTTCGCGATGTTGTGCGGCGCCGGGGGGTTCACGTCGGAGATCTCGGCGAGCTCCTGGGCCTGCTTCTGCCGGTTCTCGACGAAGGCGCGGTCCACCAGGAGGTCGTCGACGACGCCGAGCTGGGAGGGGCCGGGCGTGCCGAGGGTGAAGCCGATGGCGCGGCAGCCCTCCTCGACGTCCGCCTCGCGGACCAGGTGCTCGGTGACGGGGTCCTGGACGTTGTAGACGCAGGCGACCCGGTTGCCCTCGTAGACGCGGCCCTTGTCGGCGGCGTACGCCTCCATGGAGCCGTGCCAGTCGAGGTGGTCCGGCGCCAGGTTGAGCACGGCGGCGGAGTGGGCACGCAGCGAGGGCGCCCAGTGGAGCTGGTAGCTGGACAGCTCGACGGCGAGGACGTCGTACCGCTCCTCGCCGAGGACGGCGTCGAGGAGCGAGACGCCGATGTTGCCGACGGCCGCCGTCCGCAGGCCGGCCGCCTCCAGGATGGAGGCGAGCATCCGCACGGTGGTGGTCTTGCCGTTGGTGCCGGTCACCGCGAGCCAGGGCGCGGCGTCCGGGCCGCGCAGGCGCCAGGCCAGCTCGACGTCGCCCCAGACCGGGACGCCGGCCTCGGCCGCCGCGGCGAACAGCGGCTTGCCGGGCGCCCAGCCGGGCGTGGTGACGATGAGTTCGGTGCCCTCCGGCAGGGTCGCCCCGTCGCCGAGGCGGACGGTGATGCCTTCCGCCTCCAGCTCGGCCGCCTGCGTACGGGAGCGCTCGTCGTCGCCGTCGTTGACGACCGTGACGCGTGCCCCGAGGCCGTGCAGGACGCGGGCGGCGGGGATGCCGCTCACGCCCATGCCGGCGACGGTGACGTTCTTGCCCTGCCAGGTGGTACTCACTTGTCGGCTGCCCATCCCGCGTAGAAGAGCCCCAGACCCACGATGACGCACATGCCCTGGATGATCCAGAACCGGACCACGACCAGGACCTCGGACCACCCCTTGAGTTCGAAGTGGTGCTGGAGGGGCGCCATCCGGAAGACGCGCTTGCCGGTCATGCGGAAGGAGCCGACCTGGATGACCACGGAGAGGGTGATCAGCACGAAGAGGCCGCCCAGGAGGGCCAGCAGCAGCTCCGTGCGGGAGCAGATGGCGAGGCCCGCCAGCGCGCCGCCGAGGGCGAGGGAGCCGGTGTCACCCATGAAGATCTTCGCGGGCGAGGTGTTCCACCACAGGAAGCCGAAGCAGGCGCCCATGAGGGCGGAGGCGACGACGGCGAGGTCGAGCGGGTCGCGCACCTCGAAACAGGCGTTCGGGTTCGTCAGGGTCATGGCGTTGGCGCAGGACTCCTGGAACTGCCAGAGCCCGATGAAGGTGTACGCGCCGAAGACCATCACCGAGGCGCCGGTGGCGAGGCCGTCCAGACCGTCGGTCAGGTTCACGCCGTTCGACATGGCCAGGATCATGAAGAGCGCCCACACCACGAACAGCACCGGACCGATGGACCAGCCGAAGTCGGTGATGAAGGACAGCCTGGTGGAGGCCGGGGTCTGGCCGCGCGCGTCCGCGAACTGCAGGGCCAGGATCGCGAAGGCGATGCCGACGATCAGCTGGCCGGCCATCTTCGCCTTGGCCCGCAGGCCGAGCGAACGCTGCTTGACGATCTTGATGTAGTCGTCGAGGAAACCGACCAGGCCCATACCGGCCATCAGGAACAGCACCAGGAGACCCGAGTACGTCGGGTCCTCGCCGGTGATGACCTTGGCCAGGGCGTACGCGATGAGTGTGGCCAGGATGAAGGAGATGCCGCCCATGGTGGGCGTGCCCTTCTTGCTGCCGTGCGTGCGCGGGCCGTCGTCCCGGATGAACTGCCCGTATCCCTTGCGGGCCAGGAGCTTGATCAGCAGCGGCGTACCGATCAGGGTCAGGAAGAGCCCGATGGCCCCCGCGAAGAGGATCTGCCTCATCGGCCGGCGACCTCGCCCTCGGCAGCGTTCTCGAGCAGTGCCAGGGCGACCCGCTCGAGCCCGACCGACCTGGAAGCCTTCACCAGCACGACGTCACCCGGGCGCAGCTCACTGCGCAACAGGTCGATCGCCGCCTGCGCGTCGGACACGTGCACCGACTCCTCACCCCACGAACCCTCGTTATATGCGCCCAGTTGCAGCCAGGACGCTTCCCTGCCCCCGACCGCGACGAGCTTGCCGACATTGAGCCGGACGGCGAGCCGTCCGACCGCGTCGTGCTCGGCGAGCGACTCGTCGCCGAGCTCGGCCATCTGGCCGAGCACCGCCCACGTACGGCCCCCCTTGGCCTGTGCGGCCTTGCCCATGGCCGCGAGCGCGCGCAGGGCGGCTCGCATGGACTCGGGGTTCGCGTTGTAGGCGTCGTTGACGATCGTCACACCGTCCGGACGCTCGGTGACCTCCATGCGCCAGCGGGAGAGGGAGCCCGCCTCGGAGAGCGCGGTGGCGATCTCGTCGACGGACATGCCCAGCTCATGGGCGACGGCGGCCGCGGCGAGCGCGTTCGACACGTGGTGCTCACCGTACAGGCGCAAGGTCACGTCGCTGCACCCGGTGGGTGTGTGAAGCTTGAAAGAGGGCCGTCCGTTCTCCATGAGCCGGACATTCTCGGCACGTACGTGGGCGTTCTCGGCCTCGCCGAAGAGCGTCACGCGCGCGCGGGTGCGGCTTTCCATGGCCCGTACGAGCGGGTCGTCGGCGTTCAGGACGGCGACGCCGCCCTCGTCGGCCGGGGGCAGGGCCTCCACGAGCTCGCCCTTGGCCTGCGCGATCTGCTCGCGGCCGCCGAACTCGCCGATGTGGGCGGAGCCCACGTTCAGCACGAGCCCTATGGTCGGCGGGGTCAGCTCGGTCAGGTACCGGATGTGGCCGATTCCGCGCGCTCCCATCTCCAGGACGAGGTGCTCGGTGTCCCGGGTGGCGCGCAGCGCGGTGAGCGGCAGGCCGATCTCGTTGTTGAGGGAGCCCGGCGTCCAGACGGTGGGCCCCTTGCGCTGGAGGACCTGGGCGATGAGGTCCTTGGTGCTGGTCTTGCCGGCCGAGCCGGTCAGCGCGACGACCGGTGTGCCCAGGCGCCGTACGACCGCGCGGGCGAGCGCACCGAGGGCCGTCTGGACGTCGTCCACGACGATGGCCGGCACCCCGACCGGACGGGTCGCCAGCACGGCCACCGCACCGGCCTCGAGGGCCTGGGGCGCGTAGTCGTGGCCGTCGACGCGTTCGCCGACGAAGGCGACGAAGAGGCTGCCGGGTTCGATCTCGCGGGAGTCGCGGACGACGGGCCCGGTGACCTGAATGGCCGGATCCGGTATGTCGTGCGTCTGCCCGCCGACGATTTCGGCGATCTCGGCGAGGGAGAGGGCGATCACTACTTCATCCCTGACTGTTATGGATTGCTTCGCGCAGGACCTGGCGGTCGTCGAAGGGGCGTACCACCCCTGCGACGTCCTGGCCCTGCTCGTGGCCCTTGCCCGCGACCAGCACGGTGTCGCCGGGCTTCGCGCGCGCCACGGCGGCGGCGATCGCGGCCGCCCGGTCCTCGAACACCACGACCTCGCCGCGCTCGTGGACCGGCACCTCGGCGGCGCCGGCGAGCATCGCGGCGAGGATCGCGAGCGGGTCCTCGGAGCGGGGGTTGTCGGAGGTCAGTACGGCGGTGTCGGCGAGGCGCGCCGCGGCGGCTCCCATCGGGCCGCGTTTGGTGGTGTCCCGGTCGCCGCCGCAGCCGAGGACGACGTGCAGCCTGCCCTCGGTGACCTTGCGCAGGGCGCGCAGGACCGATTCGACGGCGTCCGTCTTGTGGGCGTAGTCGACGACCGCGAGGTACGGCTGGCCCGCGTCGACGCGCTCCAGGCGCCCGGGGACGCCGGGGACGGCGGCGACGCCGTCGGCGGCGGTCTGCGGGTCGACCCCGGCGACGGCGAGGGCGGCGACGGCTGCGAGGGTGTTGGCGACGTTGAACGTGCCGGGCAGCGGGGCCTTGGCGGCCACGCGCTCGCCGTTCGGGCCGAGGATCGTGAACGTACTGCCCAGGGGGCCGATTTCGACGCCCTCGGCGCGCCAGTCGGCGTCGGGGTGCCCCTCGGCGGAGAAGGTGACGACGGGGACGGTGGCCTCCTTGGTGAGCCTCCTGCCGTACTCGTCGTCGAGGTTGACCACTCCGAGGCGGCTGCGGCGCGGCGTGAAGAGCTGCGCCTTGGCCTGGAAGTAGTCCTCCATGTCGGAGTGGAACTCCATGTGCTCCGGGCTGAGGTTGTTGAAGACGGCGACGTCGAAGACGCAGCCGTCGACCCGGCCGAGCACGAGGGCGTGGCTGGAGACCTCCATGGCGACCGACTGGGTGCCGCGTTCGCGCATCACGGCGAACAGGGCCTGGAGGTCGGTGGCCTCGGGGGTGGTGCGTTCGGACTTGAGGCGCTCGTCGCCGATGCGCATCTCGACGGTGCCGATGAGTCCGGTGCGGTGCCCGGCCGCCTTGAGGCCGCCTTCGACGAGGTAGGCGGTGGTGGTCTTGCCGGAGGTGCCGGTGATGCCGATCTGGAGCAGGTCCTCGCCCGGCCGCCCGTAGATCTCGGCGGCGAGTTCGCCCATGCGGACGCGCGGGTCCTCGGTGACCAGGACCGGGAGTCCGGTGGCGGCGGCGCGGTCGGCGCCCGTCGGGTCGGTGAGGATCGCGACGGCGCCCAGGTCGGCGGCCTGGCCGGCGAAGTCGGCGCCGTGGAGGCGGGCGCCCGGCAGCGCGGCGTACACGTCCCCGGGGCGCACGGCCCGCGAGTCGTGGGTGATCCCGGTCACCTCTGCGCCGCCCTGCGCCGGGATGTCCAGCCGGGCGGCGAGCTCGCCCAGGGGTGTGGGGCGGACCTGGGCCGGACGGGGCGCTCCCGGGTGTTTCGCGGGGGCGTCCTTCTGGGCGGTTCGGGACTGATCAGCGTGTGGCACGGCGGTGAGCGTACCGGGCGTACCCGTGATCGGGCCAAAAGAGGCCGCCGCGGCGCCGGGGCTGCCGAAACGGTTCCCGGGATCGGGGGTGGTGGATGTCACTGGGTGCTCCCGTCGGCTCACTCGCCGGGTTTGAAGGTGACCGGCAGCCGGGGGGGCGCTTCGCCGGTCGGGGGGACTTGCAGGGTCTTGAGGGCGAATTCCATGACCTTCTTGTAGATGGGGCCGCAGATCTGGCCGCCGAAGTAGCTGCCCCTGGTGGGGTTCTGGATGGCGCAGTAGACCGTGACGCGTGGTTTGTCGGCGGGCGCGAAGCCGGCGAAGGAGGCGGTGTAGCCCTTGTACCGGCCGAGTTGGGGGTCGACGCGGTTGGCGGTGCCGGTCTTCCCGGCGACGCGGTAGCCGGGGATCGCGGCCTTGGTGCCGGTGCCCTCCTCGTCGCCGACGACCGACTCCAGCATCGCGGCCAGCGTCCTGGCGGTCTTCTCGCTGACGACCCGGGTCTCCTCGGGGGCGGGCGCCGGGGTGAACCGGCCGTCGGGGCCCTTGGTGCCGCGTACCAGGGTGGGGGCCACGCGTACGCCCCCGTTGGCGATGGTCGAGTAGACGGACGCCGCCTGCATGGCGTTGACCGACAGGCCCTGCCCGAAGGGGATCGTGTACTGCTGCGAGGTCGACCAGTCCTCCGGCTTGGCGAGGATGCCGGACGTCTCTCCGGGGTAGCCGAGCCCGGTGGGGCGGCCGATGCCGAACTTGCGCAGGTACGAGTGGAGGACGCGGTTCGCCTCGGCCTGGGTGTCGCCGAGCTGGCCGGTGGCCAGGATGGTGCCGATGTTGCTGGACTTGGCGAGGACGCCGTTGAGCGTCAGGTACCAGGTGGGGTGGTCGATGTCGTCCTTGAAGAGCCGGTCGCCGCGGTGCAGCCGGTTGGGGACGACGACGTGGGTCGAGGGCGTCGCCGCGCCCTCCTCCAGGACGGCGGCCATCGACATCACCTTGCTGGTGGAGCCGGGCTCGTACGCGTCCTGCAGGGCCGCGTTGCCCATGGCGGCGGAGTCGGCCTGGGAGAGGTCGTTGGGGTCGAAGCCGGGGGCGTTGGCCATGGCCAGGACCTCGCCGGTGCGGACGTCCTGCACGATGACGTAGCCGCGGTCCGCGCGGGAGGCCTCGACCTGCTCGGTGATGGCCTGCTGGGCGGCCCACTGGATGTCCCGGTCGATGGTCAGCTCGATGTCGGAGCCGGGGACGGCCGGGGTCTCGCGTGCGCCGGCGGTGGGCACCCGGCGGCCGCCGGACTGGGCGTAGGTGATCTCGCCGTCCTTGCCGGCCAGCTCCTTCTCGAGCATGGACTCCAGTCCTCCGCCGCCGCGGCCGTCGGACCTGACGTAGCCCAGTATCCCGGCGGCGAGGGTGCCGTTGGGGTACACGCGTGTGCTGCTGGGTTCGTTGAAGACGCCCGCGAGGACGCTGACGCCGGGGCCGCCCTTGGCCTTCTCGGCGCGGGCCTTCTCGGCGAAGACGTTCTTCAGGTCCTTGATCTGCTTCCACACCTGCGGCGTCTGGCGGCGGGCCAGCAGCGCGTAGCGGGACTTGGGCGCCTTGAGCTTCTTGACCAGCTCGGCGGGGTCCTTGCCGAGGATGGGCGCGAGGAGGGCGGCGGCCTGCTCGGGCGCGTCGGGGGCCTTGCTCTCCTCGGGCGTGAACATCTTGGGGTCGGCGGTGATGTCGTACGCGTCGACGCTGGCGGCCAGCGCGATGCCGGCGCGGTCGGTGATCTCACCGCGCTCGGCGGTGAGCTTGTGGCTGAGGTAGCGGTTCTTCCCCGCCTTGGCGGCGTACGCGTCGGCGTTGACGGCCTGGACCTGGAGGAGCCGTACGACGAACGTCAGCATCACCAGCGTCAGGCCGAGGCTGACCAGCCGCAGCCGGGGCCGGGGGCTGGCGAGCCGGACCGTACGCGGCTGGGGCCGGGACCGCGGCCGGGCGGGCCCCCTCGACGGGCGCGGGCGGCCCTGGGCGGGGCGCGCGGGGGCCGGCACACGCCGGCGCGGGGGCGGGGGCTGCGTCGGGGGCACTCGTCACCTGCCGGGGGTGTTCGGGTACGCGGGCGGCTGCGCGGGCGGGGCTCCGGCCGGGCTGGGCACGCCGCGGACGGTGCCGTCGGGGTCGAGGAAGACGGGGCTGCCGCCGGGCACCATGCCGAGCTCGCGTGCCCGCCGCTCCAGGGCGTCGGGGGCGGAACGGTCGTCCACGTCCCGCTGGAGTTCCTGTTCCTCGTCGGTGAGTTCGGTGGTCCTCTTCTTGAGTTCGCTGAGCTTGAAGGAGCCCTCGTTGAGGGAGGAGTTGAGCAGCAGCAGGGTGATCAGACCGCCGCCGAGGAGCAGCACGACCAGCAGGACGAAAGGGGTACGGGCGGCGGTACTGGGCCCGGACGGCATGAGCTGCGCGAGCCGCGCGGCCCGCCCCTTCAGAGGTCCCGCCTTGGTCACGTGTTCCTCTCCCTCGCTTCTCCGCCTGCTCGGCACAGAGGTGCGGCTTTCGTCGTCGTCCGCGGCCCGGCGGCCTCGCACGCGTCGCTCACAAAACGTCCTCCCTGATCCGTTCCGCCGCCCTGAACCGGGCGGGGGCTGCGCGGCGGTTCTCGGCGACCTCCTCCTCGGTGGGCAGCTCCGCGCCGCGGGTCAGCAGCTTCAGGCGCGGCTGGTACTGCTCGGGTACGACGGGCAGGCCGGGCGGTGCGGTGGTGGCGGCGCCCGCCGCGAAGACCTGCTTGACCAGCCGGTCCTCCAGCGAGTGGTACGACAGGACGGCGATCCGGCCGCCGACCGCGAGGGCCTTCACGGCGGCGGGGATGGCCCGTTCCAGGACCGACAGTTCGCCGTTGACCTCGATGCGCAGGGCCTGGAAGGTGCGCTTGGCGGGGTTGCCGCCGGTGCGCTTGGCGGCCTGCGGCAGGGCGTTGCGGATCAGCTCCACCAGCCGGGCGCTGTGGGTGAACGGTTCCTTCTCCCGCTCCCGCACGATCGCCGCCACGATCCGCTTGGCCTGCTTCTCCTCGCCGTACTGGCGCAGGATGCGGACCAGTTCGCCGGGCGGGTAGGTGTTGAGGACCTCGGCGGCGCTGATGCCGGTCGTCTGGTCCATGCGCATGTCGAGCGGGGCGTCCTGGGCGTACGCGAAGCCGCGGTCCGCCTCGTCGAGCTGCATGGAGGAGACGCCGAGGTCGAACAGGACGCCCTGGACGCGCGGGACCGAGAGGCGCTCGAGGACCTCGGGCAGCTCGTCGTAGACGGCGTGTACGAGGGTGGCGCGGTCGCCGAACTTCGCGAGCCGCTCGCCGGAGAGCCGCAGCGCCTCGGTGTCCCGGTCCAGGGCGATCAGCCGTGCCTCGGGGAAGCGGGTCAGCAGTGCCTCGCTGTGGCCGCCGAGGCCGAGGGTGCAGTCGACGACCACGGCGCCCGGCTTCCCCAGGGCGGGGGCCAGCATGTCCAGGCACCGCCGGAGCATCACCGGGACGTGTCGGCTCTCGCTGCGCTCGCTCATGCGCCCTCTCAGATCCGGCGCGGCCGTACGCGCTGCCGGGCCGGCGCCGGGTCGGGCGTCGGCCGACCCGGTGAGCGGGAGGAGGCCGAGCCGTACGTACCGCCGCACACGCGGGGGAGAAACTGCGGAATTCTCTGGGATTCGCTCAATGTCTCCGTGAACTTCGCGTCACTTTAGTCCACTCCCCCGCCCGGTCAATCAACCGGGCAGCGCGTCGCACGGCCCGTCCGCGCAAGGGGGCCATTCCCGGACAGCTCACCCGTACGGGGCCAATCCCCTCACCCCTGTGGGGTAGCTCACAAAAGATGCGTTGACGCTCTTTGTCCCATCTCACCACCGCTGCCCGTCCGCTGTGACGGTTAACGTCGGTGACATGTCGACTTCTGCGCACTCCTCGACCCGCGATGTACGTACCGCCGGCACGGTCACCGACCGTCTCGTCGAGGCGAACGAGCGCTACGCCGCCGACTTCAAGGACCCCGGGATGGACGCGCGGCCCGTGCTCCAGGTCGCCGTGGTCGCCTGCATGGACGCCCGCCTCGACCTGCACGCCGCGCTCGGCCTGGAGCTGGGCGACTGCCACACCATCCGCAACGCCGGCGGCGTGGTCACCGACGACGTGATCCGCTCGCTCACCATCAGCCAGCGCGCGCTCGGCACCCGCAGCGTGATGCTGGTGCACCACACGGGCTGCGGCCTGGAGATCCTGACCGAGGAGTTCCGGCAGGAGCTGGAGACCGAGGTCGGGCAGCGGCCGACGTGGGCCGTCGAGTCGTTCCGCGACGTCGACCAGGACGTGCGGCAGTCGATGCAGCGGGTGCGCACGTCGCCGTTCCTGCTGCACACCGACGACGTGCGCGGCTTCGTGTTCGACGTGCACACGGGTCTGCTGCGCGAGATCGACGCCGCCGCCGACACCGCTGCCGCCGCTTCCTGACCGGGCCCCCGGCGCGTCTCCGCGCCTTCGGGCAGCTCCGCGAATTTCTGCGAATTTTCGCGGCCCGGCACTACCCGAAAGCACCGCAACCTCCGACATATCGACCGTGGTTATCCACAGGCCGACGGTGGCCGAGTGACAGCCACGGGCAAGGCCAACAACAATGCGGGGTGACACCTTCGCTGAATGGTTCGGAGACGGTGTCCGTGTTTCAAGGGTGGGCCGGGCCGTCAGCCGCGCACGGCCCATGGAACGGGCCGAGGAGGGCCGGGTGACGACCTATGACGATCGTTATGACGATCGAGCGAGCCTCACAGATCTGACCGCCACAGCGGAGCGTGTCCGCAGGTCGGTCGAGGCTGTGATCGAGGGCAAGCCTGAGGTCGTACGGCTTTCGCTGACCGTGCTGCTCGCCGAGGGGCACCTCCTCATCGAGGACGTGCCCGGCGTCGGCAAGACCATGCTGGCCAAGGCGCTGGCGCGGTCCATCGACTGTTCGGTCCGGCGTATCCAGTTCACGCCCGACCTGCTGCCCTCGGACATCACCGGTGTCTCGATATACGACCAGCAGCGCCGCGACTTCGAGTTCAAGCCGGGAGCGATCTTCGCGCAGATCGTGATCGGCGACGAGATCAACCGCGCCTCGCCGAAGACCCAGTCCGCGCTGCTGGAGTCGATGGAGGAGCGCCAGGTCACCATCGACGGACAGACCTACGAACTGCCCAGCCCCTTCATGGTGGTGGCCACGCAGAACCCGGTGGAGATGGAGGGCACCTATCCGCTGCCCGAGGCGCAGCGCGACCGCTTCATGGCACGCGTCTCGATGGGCTACCCCAGCCCCGAGGCCGAGCTGGCGATGCTCGACGTCCACGGCGCCGTGTCGCCGCTCGACGACCTCCAGCCGGTGGCGCACGCGCACGACATCGTGAAGCTCGTCGACGCGGTCCGGTCGGTCCATGTCGCCGAGGCCGTCCGGCGGTACGCCGTGGAGCTGGTCTCCGCGACCCGCAGCCACCCGGAGCTCCGGCTCGGCGCCTCGCCGCGCGCCACGCTGCACCTGCTGCGCGCCGCCAAGGCCTCGGCCGCGCTCCAGGGCCGGGACTACGCCCTGCCGGACGACGTCCAGGCGCTGGCCGTCGCGGTCCTGGCGCACCGGCTGCTGCCGACCGCGCAGGCGCAGCTGAACCGGCGCACCTCCGAGCAGGTGGTGCTGGAGATACTCCAGCGCATCCCGGTGCCGACGGCCGCCCCGCAGCCGGCCGCCCCGGCTCCGATGCCGGGTGCCGGTCCGGCCCCGCTCTACGGCCGGCAGCAGCCCGGCGTACGGCGGCTTTGATGGCGGCCTCCGGGCCCGCCGCCGACGGCGCGGGCACGGGCGGCGACAGCAGGGGCGGGGAGAGCAGAGGCGGCGGGGCACGGGCCGCCCTCGCCGGGCTGACCACGCGCGGCCGGTCGTTCCTCGCGGCCGGTGTCGCGGCGGTGATCTGCGCCTATGTGCTGGGCCAGGGCGACCTGCTGCGGGTCGGGCTGCTGCTCGCCGTGCTGCCGCTGGTGTGCGTGGTCGTGCTCTACCGCACCCGCTACCGGGTGGTGGCCGGACGGCGGCTCAGCCCCCAGCGGGTTCCCGCCGGGGCGGAGGCGCGGGTGCACCTGCGCATGGACAACGTCTCGCGGCTGCCCACCGGGCTGCTGATGCTCCAGGACCACGTGCCGTACGTGCTGGGGCCGCGGCCCCGGTTCGTACTGGACCGGGTCGAGGCGGGCGGGCGCCGCGAGGTGTCGTACCGGGTCCGCTCCGACCTGCGCGGCCGCTATCCGCTGGGGCCGTTGCAGCTGCGGCTGAACGACCCGTTCGGCATGTGCGAGCTGACCCGTTCGTTCAGCGCCTACGACACACTCACGGTCGTACCGCGCACGGAACCGCTGCCGCTGGTGCGGCTGGCGGGTGACGCGCCGGGGTACGGCGACGGGCGGCAGCGCGCGCTGGCGGTGGCCGGCGACGACGACGTCATCCCGCGCGAGTACCGCTACGGCGACGACCTGCGGCGGGTGCACTGGCGCTCCACCGCCCGCTACGGCGAGCTGATGGTGCGGCGCGAGGAGCAGCCGCACCGGGCCAGGTGCACGGTGCTGCTGGACACCCGCGCCGTGGCGTACCAGGGCGGCGGGCCGGACTCGGCCTTCGAGTGGGCGGTCACGGGCGCGGCCTCCGTGCTGGTGCACATGCTGGAGCGGGGCTTCGAGGTGCGGCTGCTGACGGACACCGGGAGCCCGCTGCCCGGTGAGGGCTCGGACGGCTTCGTCGGTGCCACGCAGGACTCGGCGGACGCCGCCGGGCTGCTGATGGACACGCTCGCGATCGTGGACCACTCCGACGGCCTGGGCCTGTCGCGCGCGTACGACGTGCTGCGCCTCGGGAGCGAGGGGCTGCTGGTCGCCTTCGTCGGCGACCTCGACGAGGAGCAGGCGGCGGTGGCCGCCCGGATGCGGCAGCGCAGCGGCGCGGCGGTCGCCTTCGTCCTCGACAGCGGCGCCTGGCTGTCCGGCGGCGAGGTGCCGAGGACCGCCGAGGACAGCGTGCGCCGTCTGTCCGAGGCGGGGTGGACCGCGCTGGCCGTGGCGCCGGGTGCGTCGCTGGCCGGCCTGTGGCGGCTCGCCGGGCACACGCGGATGGAGTCGGGCGCGCCGGGCGGCGGCACGACAGGGTCTTCAGGGGGTTGGTCATGAGCGGTCGCGCGAGGCTGGCGCTGTGCGCGTACGCCGCCACGCTGATGGCGTCGGGTGCGCTGCTGCCGCTGGTGATCCAGGTCGGCTGGTTCGTGCAGGCGGCGCTGCTGCTGGCGGTCCTGAGCGGGGCGGGCGCGCTGGTGCGGCGGTTCACGCCGGCCAGGGCGCTGACCCTGGCGGCCCAGGTCGTGCTGGCCGTGCTGACGCTGACGGTGGTCTTCGCCCGCGAGCAGGCGGTGGCCGGTGTGCTGCCGGGACCGGAGGCGGTCCAGCGGCTCGCCGCGCTGCTGCAGGCCGGCGCCGAGGACGTCGGGCAGTACGCGACGCCCGCGCCCGCGACCGACGGCATCCGGCTGATGCTGATCGGCGGGGTGCTGCTGATCGGGCTGGCGGTGGACGCGCTGGCGGTGACGTTCCGCAGCGCCGCTCCCGCGGGGCTGCCGCTGCTCGCGCTGTACTCGGTGGCCGCCGGCCTGTCCGACGGCGGTTCCACCTGGCCGTGGTTCCTGCTGGCCGCCTCCGGCTATCTGCTGCTCCTGCTGGCGGAGGGCCGGGACCGGATCTCCCAGTGGGGCCGGGTCTTCGGCGGCGCGCCGGCGAAGCCGGCGGGGCGCGCCGGGACCGGATTCCCGGTGTCGGGCGGCGGTACCGCTCCGGTGCGTACGGGGCGGCGGATCGGCGTGGTGGCCCTCGGTATCGCGCTGGTGGTGCCGGCCGCGCTGCCCTCGCTCAGCGGCGGGTTGCTGGCCGAGGCGGGCACCGGCGGGAGCGGGGGCGGCGGGGGCACGATATCCGCGGTCAACCCGCTGGTGTCGCTGCAGAACGACCTGAACCAGCCGGAGGACCGGGAGGTGCTGCGCTACCGCACCAACGCCCCGGACTCCTCGGACATGTACCTGCGGATGGTGACGCTCGACCGGTTCGACGGCACCTCCTGGAAGTCGTCGGAGCGCAGGGTCGGGGACGTGCCGGAGCAGCTGCCCCGGCCGCAGGGGCTCGGCTATGACGTCGAGACGTCGTCGGTGACCACCAACATCACGGCCGCCGACTCCTACGAGCAGAAGTGGCTGCCGTTGCCCTACCCGGCGACGGCCGTCGACATCGAGGGCCGCTGGAGGTACGAGCCGGAGGGGCGGATGCTCGTCGGGGACGACGGGCAGACCACCCGGGGCACGCAGTACTCCGTGACGAGTCTGGTCCTGAAACCGACGCCGAGCCGGCTGGCGAACGCGCCGGCGCCGCCGGAGTCGGTGGTGCGCGAGTACACGAGCGTGCCGGAGTCCCTGCCCGAGGACGTGCGGACGACCGCGCGGGAAGTGACCATGGGCGCGGGCAGCGACTACGAGCGGGCCGTGAAGCTGCAGGACTGGTTCGCCGTGGAAGGCGGGTTCACCTACGACACCGAGGTGGACTCGGGCACGGGCGTCGCCGCGGTCTCCCGGTTCCTGAGGGACAAGGAGGGCTTCTGCGTCCACTTCTCCTTCTCGATGGCGGCGATGGCCCGGACGCTGGGGATACCGGCGCGGGTGGCGGTCGGCTTCACGCCGGGGACGCAGCAGGGCGACGGTGTCATGTCCGTCGGCATACGCGACGCGCACGCCTGGCCGGAGCTGTACTTCGACGGCGTGGGCTGGCTCCGGTTCGAGCCGACGCCGACGCGGGGCACGGCGCCCGAGTACACCCGGCCGCAGGCGCCGTCGGGTGCGACGCCCACCCCGGCTCGGCCCGAAGCGAGCGCCTCCGCCGCGCCGTCGCCGACGCCCTCCTCGGACCCGAGCTGCACGCCCCGGATGCAGCGTCTGGACGAGTGCGGCGAGGCCGCGGCGCCGGGCGAACTGCCGCCCGCCGATCCGGGTACGCCGGTCGGGACGGTGCTGCTGGCCGCGCTCGGTGTGGTGGCGGTCGCGCTGATACCGCTGCTGCCGATGCTGTGGCGGACACGGGTCCGGGCACGGCGGCTGTCGTCGGGCGGACGCGGCGGCCGGACCGCCGAGGACGCGGGGGCCCGGACGCTGGCGGCCTGGCGGGAGGTCATCGACACGGCCTGGGACCACGGCATCGTCCCGGACGAGTCGCGCACGCCCCGCAGCACGGCCGAGCGCGTCGTGCGCCTGGGCGGGCTGGAAGGCGGCCCGGCCGAGGCGGTGCACCGGATGGCGAGCGCGGTGGAGCAGGTGCTCTACGCCCCGTGGCCGCGCCCCGCGAGCGGGCTCGCCGAGGACGCCGCCCGGGTGCGGAGCGGGCTGCGGGCCGCGCTCGGCCCGGCGGCCCGTCTGCGCGCGACGCTGCTGCCGCGCTCAGCCGTCCGGGTGCTGTGGGCGGTCTCGGAGCGCTGGGCGACGGTCATGGACCGGTGGGCGGCGAGCCGCCGCCGGGTGGCCGACCGGTGGTCGGCCCTGCTGCGCCGGCCGTCCCGGCAGCGCGGCTGAGCCGGGGCCGATAGCACGGATACGGATACGGGTGAGGGGTGACCGCTGGGAAGCGGTCACCCCTCACCCGTGGAAGAAGCGCGTGGAGTCGGACGAGTGATGTCTGCGGCGCGCTCAGTGGCCCTGCTCGTCGCGGCGGCGCTGCCACCGCTCTTCGATCCGGTCCATCATCGAGCGGCGCTGCCGGGGCTGCCGGCCCGGGGCCGCGCCTCCTGGTGACTGCTGCTGCTCGCCGGGCTTGGGCGCCTTGCGCCAACCGGTGACCGCCAGGACCGCACAGCCGAGCATGACGAGAAAACCCACCACGCTGATCCAGATTTGCTGGGCGACCATTCCGGCCATGAGGAGCGCGATACCCACCAAGAAGCCGGCGACCGCCTGGTAGACCCGTCGCCGGGTGTACGTACGCAGCCCGCTTCCCTCGAGCGCTGTCGCGAACTTGGGATCTTCGGCGTACAGCGCTCGCTCCATCTGCTCGAGCATTCGCTGCTCGTGCTCCGAGAGCGGCACGGAGTCCTCCTCGTCGTCGGTCGCGGGGGGCGACCGGTATGCGGCCCTTTCAGGATAGGCAGGGAATCGCCCCCGTGAAACCCGCCCTCAATGCCAAATCACCGATCGGGCCGCCATGCCGGTTCGGCTGGTGAGGCGTTGATTCCCCGTCCTCCGAACCGTCATGCCGGATGGTGTCCCTCGATCATACGGGGATCCGGCGGCGATCGGGGGGCCTGTGACGTACTCCGTCCGCCGCTGCTCCGCTGATCAGCCCGTTGCCCGCGTCAGCCGCGCTTTTCACCCAGGACGTGCAGCTGGGTGGCGACCGACTGGAAGGCGGGCAGTTCGGCGGCGGCGGCTTCCAGCCGGAGCAGCGCCTCCAGGGCGCCGGGCTCGGTGTCCACGAGCACGCCGGGGACCAGATCGGCGAAGACGCGCACGCCGTGGACCGCGCCGACCTCCACACCGGCGGCCTCGACGGCCTCGGTGAGCTGGTCGACGGTGAAGCGGCGGGGCACCGGGTCGCCCTCGCCCCAGCGGCCGGCCGGGTCGGTCAGCGCGTGGCGGGCCTCGGTGAAGTGGCCGGCGAGCGCGCGGGCCAGGACGGCGCCGCCCAGGCCGGCGGCGAGCAGGCTCAGCGCACCGCCCGGGCGCAGGGCCTCGACCGCGTGGCGCACGCCCTCCGCCGGATCGTCGACGTACTCCAGGACGCCGTGGCACAGCACCGCGTCGTAGCCGCCGCGCTCGACGACGTCGAACAGGCCGTGGATGTCGCCCTGGACGCCGTTGACCCGGTCGGCGACCCCCGCCTCGGCGGCGCGGCGCTCCAGGGCGAACAGGGCGTTGGGGCTGGGGTCGACGACGGTGACGCGGTGGCCGAGGCGGGCCACGGGCACGGCGAAGTTGCCACTGCCGCCACCGGTGTCGAGGACGTCCAGGCTGTCCTTCCCGGCCGCCTTGACCCTGCGGTCAAGGGCGTCCTCGAGAACGTCCCACACCACGGCGGTACGAAGGGAGGCGCGGGGGCGCTGCGGGTCCGACACGGCAGTTGACTCCTCGGGAGGGTTGCGAACGCATCCCACCCTATGGCCTCACGTGCGATCTTCGGTCACCCCTGGACGTCCTCCTCCCCCGGCCTTCCCGCTCGCGGACGCGGCAGGGCGGGCTGGAGCGCGAGCAGCCGCTCCACCAGGCGTATGAACACGGCGACGTCGCGGATCAGGTCGTCGGCGTCCCGGGCGCCGGCCGCGCCCGGTATCCCCGCTTCGGCGCGCGCCCTGCGGGCCGCTCCGGCGGCGAACAGGGCGCTCCACTCGTCCAGCTCGGGGGCGATCTCGGGCAGCACGTCCCAGGCGCTGCGGATCTGCTGCCGCTTGCGCGGGGTGGATTCGGGGCGCCCGCGCGCGGCGAGGACCGCGGCGGCGGTGCGCAGGGCGGCGAGATGGGCCGTGGCGTACCGCTCGTTGGGGCTGTCGAGGGAGCCCGCCTCGTCGAGTCCGGCGCGGGCCTTGGCGAGCAGGTCGAGGGCGGCGGGCGGTGCGGAGGAGCGCCGCAGCACGGGGTGGACGTCGCGCGCTGCCGCGTTCGAGCTGCCGGGCATGACGAACCTCCTGTCGTCGCGTGACGGCGCTGTGGCCGTATGTGTCCATCGTGCAGGCCGCCACTGACAATCGCGCTGACCTGGGATTTTGCCTCGCGCGCACGTTCGCAGTAGTTTTTGCACTGACTGGTCAGTTCAAAATCTCTGGGGGAGGCCGCGTGGACAACGACGACGACCACGACGACGACCGGGACACCATGGAAAAGGCCGCCGGGACCGCCGAAGGCACCGAGGCCGCCGAAGCCACCGAGGCCACGGAGGTCGCGGAGAGCGCTCGGGCGGCCGAGGCCGAGAAGCCCGCCGAGACCGCCCCGGCGGCCCCGGCGGCCCCGGCGGCCCAGAAGGCTCAGAAGGCTCAGAAGGCCCCCACGACCCCGGCAGCCGCCACGGCCGGAAAGGCCGAGGCGGAGGCCGCGCGCGGCGCGGTCCTCCTCGCCGAGGGCCTGGGGATGAAAGGGCCCCGGGGGTGGGTCTTCCGGGGGGTGTCCGTGAAGGCGGAGCCCGGGGCGCTCATCACCATCGAGGGGCCGTCCGGCTCCGGTCGCACCTGCCTGCTGCTGGCCCTCACGGGCCGCATGCGCCCCACCGAAGGCCACGCCGAGGTCGGCGGCCTGCCGCTGCCCCGCAAGATGGCCGCCGTGCGCCGCGTCAGCGCGCTGGGGCACGTGCCCGGGGTCAGCGACCTCGACCCGGCGTTCACCGTCGCCGAGCACCTGCGGGAGCGCGCGCTGCTCCAGCGCCACTTCGACGCCTCGCCGCGGGCCCTGCTGCGCACCCTGCTGCGCCCGCGGGCCGAGCGCGCCGCCGCCTCCCGCGCCCGCATCGAAGCGGCGCTCCAGGCCGCCGGGCTGGACACGGCCGCGCTGCCCAAGGGCGAGCGCACCTCCGTCCGCGATCTGGAGCGGCTGGAGGCCCTGCGCCTGTCCGTCGCCCTCGCCCTCATCGGCGAACCGCGCCTGCTGGCCGTCGACGACACCGACCTCAAGCTCTCCGACGCCGACCGCGTCCAGGCCTGGTCGATGCTGCGGTCCATAGCCGCCGGCGGCACCACCGTGCTCGCCGTGTGCAGCGAGGCCCCCGGGAACACGATCACGATCCGCACCACCGAGTCCGAGGAGGGGGCGGCCGATGCGCTCGCCGAAACTGGCCGCGCTTGAGCTGAAGCGGTTCGGCAGGGGCAAGCTGCCGCGCGCCGCACTCGTCGCGATCCTGCTGCTGCCGCTCCTGTACGGCGCGCTGTACCTGTGGTCCTTCTGGGACCCGTACGGCAGGCTCGACAAGATCCCCGTGGCGCTCGTCAACGAGGACAAGGGCGCCACCGCCGACGGCAAGAAGCTCAACGCCGGCGACGAGATCACCGACAACCTGCGCGACAGCAAGGTCTTCGACTGGCACGAGGTGAGCGACGCCGAGGCTCGGGAGGGCGTGGAGGACGGCACGTACTACCTGTCGCTGACCATGCCGCACGACTTCAGCGAGCGGATCGCCTCCAGCTCCGGCGACTCGCCGGAGACGGGCGCCCTCCGGGTGCGTACGAACGACGCCAACAACTACATCGTCGGGCAGATCTCCCGGACGGTGTTCTCCGAGGTGCGCACCGCCGCCTCGACGAAGTCGTCCCGCTCCTTCCTCGACAAGATCTTCATCTCCTTCTCGGACATCCACGACGCGACCGAGAAGGCCGCCGAGGGCGCCGACCAGGTGAAGGAAGGCGTCGGCAAGGCCAAGAAGGGTTCCGAGGACCTGTCCAAGGGCCTGACGGACGCCAAGGAGGGCAGCGGCAAGCTGGCCGGCGGCCTGAAGGAGCTCGACAAGGGCGCGGGCCGGGTGGAGAACGGCGCCCGGGAGGTGGCGGACGGCACCCAGCAGCTGGCCGACAAGGTCAACGGCGTGGCCGCCGACGTCCGCCCGTACCTGAAGGACAACGGCAAGAAGATCGGCGACTCGGCCCGGCTGGTCTCCGACCTGTCGCAGGCCATGCGCCACAACCTCGACCTCATCGTGAAGACCGGCCCCACCGCGCGCGAGGGCGCCCACAAGGCGGCCGACGAGCTGGCGGCCATCCACAAGGAGCGCTGCGAGGACGCGACGCTGCCCGACCCGCAGCTGTGCCCGGCCATGGAGCGCGCGAAGGTCTCGGCCGCCGACGTGGCGAAGATCGCCGACGACCTCCACGAGCTGTCGAAGGACGGCAACGGCGACCTGAAGAAGCTGGACGCGCAGCTGGCCGACCTCCAGAAGAAGGCCGACGCCCTGGCCAAGCGGGCGCCGAACCTGGACAGCGACCTCGCGGACGCCGTCAAGAAGATCAACGAGCTCAACAAGGGCGCCCACGCGGTCGCCGAGGGCGCCGACAAGGTGCACTCCGGCGTGACGAGCGCCAAGACGGGATCCAGCGATCTCGACACGGGCGTCGGCAAGCTCAAGAAGGGCGCCGGGGAGCTCAGCGGCGGCCTGTTCAAGCTCGCCGACGGCTCCACCGAGCTCGCCGCCGGCCTCAACGACGGCGTCGACAAGATCCCGGACTACGACAAGGAGGCCCGGGACCGCCGCACCGAGGTGATGGCCGACCCGGTCAAGCTCGCTGCCCAGTCGCTGCACAAGGCGGACAACTACGGCACCGGCTTCGCCCCGTACTTCATCCCGCTCTCCCTCTGGGTGGGCGCCATGGTGGCGTACATGCTGATCCAGCCGCTCAACCGGCGCGCCCTCGCCGCCGGTGCCTCCGCCTGGCGGATCGCACTGGCCGGCTGGCTCCCGGTCGCCACCATCGGCCTCCTCCAGGTGGCCGCCCTGATGTCCGTCCTGCACTGGGGCCTGGGTCTGAAGATGGCCAACGCCGCGCTGACGGTGGCCTTCCTGGCCCTGGTCACCTGCTGCTTCGCGGCGATCATCCAGTGGCTGAACGCCCGCTTCGGCGCGGCCGGCCGGATCCTGGTGCTGGCGCTGCTGATGCTCCAGCTGACCTCCGCGGGGGGCACGTACCCCGTACAGACCAGCCCGGGCTTCTTCAACGCGATCCACCCCTTCCTGCCGATGAGCTACGTCGTCGAGGCGCTGCGCCGCCTCATCACGGGCGGCGGCCTGGGCCCGGTCTGGCAGGCCTCCGCGGTCCTGGCGGCCTTCACCCTGGGCGCGCTGGCGCTGACGGCCGTCTCCGCCCGTCGCAAGCAGGTGTGGAGCCTGGACCGGCTTCACCCGGAGCTGACACTGTGACCGGTCCTGTGAGAATCGACGCCATGGACACCCAGAGCAGCCGACGGCAGGCCACCCGTACCAAGTTGTACGAGGCCGCCGTGACCCTCATCGCCGAGCAGGGCTTCTCGGCGACGACGGTGGACGAGATCGCGGAACGGGCCGGGGTGGCCAAGGGCACCGTCTACTACAACTTCAAGAGCAAGACGGAGCTCTTCGAGGAGCTGCTGCGGCACGGGGTCGGTCTGCTCACGGCCTCCCTGCGGGCCGCCGCCGACGAGACGGCGGCCCGCGGCGGGACGAGGGTCGAGGCGCTGGACGCGATGATCCGCGCGGGTCTGGTCTTCATCGAGCGCTACCCGTCCTTCACCCAGCTGTACGTGGCCGAACTGTGGCGCACCAACCGGGCCTGGCAGTCCACCCTCCTGGTGGTGCGCCAGGAGGCGGTGGCCGTCGTCGAGGGGGTCCTGCGGGAGGCCGTGGCGGCCGGTGAGCTGAGCGAGGAGATCGACGTCTCGCTGACGGCGGCCGCGCTGGTCGGGATGGTGCTGGTGGCGGCGCTGGACTGGCGGGCGTTCCAGAGCGAGCGCTCCATCGACGACGTCCACGCGGCGCTGTCCCGGCTGCTGCACGGGCGCGTGAGCGGACGCGGATAGCAGTCCGACAGCAGGAGCAGGTAACGCGGAAGCCGGTCCGGATGGGCTCGATCCCCCCGAGCCCGCCCGAACCGGCGTTTCCCCCGTGTCCCCCGTTCTTCCCCCGTCCCCCGTGTCCCCCGTACTCCCCCGTGCGTTCCCCCGGTTCCCCGTTCCGGCAGGTGCGCGGGTGCCGTTCCGCCGCCCCGTGTCGGCGGTGCGGGACCCGCGCCCCTTCCGTGGTCTCCACTCTTCCGTCCCGGCGGGTCGGGCCCCATCCGCGTCCCTACTCATCTCGCCGCCTAGGTACGGGTACTCAGACCTCCGCGTTCATGCCCAGACGCGGCGCTGTCAGAGGGGCCGGATATGGTCCCTGACATGGCACGGATTGCGGTGATCGGCGCCGGGATGGGCGCCATGGCGGCGGCGGCCCGGCTGGCCGTCGCGGGCCACCGGGTGACGGTGTACGAGCGGACGGCGACGTACGGCGGCGCGGTGGGCCGGTTCGAGCGCGACGGCTTCGCCTTCGACACCGGCCCCGGCCTGCTGCACCTGCCCGCGGTCTACCGGGACCTGTTCGTCAAGACGGGCAAGGAGCCGCTGGAGCGGTGCGTCGAGATGACCCAGGTGGACCCGGCCGTCCGGCACGTCTTCGCCGACGGCACGGCGGTCTCCCTGCCGAACGCGTCGCGCGCGGGTGTCGTCTCGGCGCTGGACGCGGCGCTCGGCGCGGGGGCGGGCGAGCGGTGGGGCGACTTCCTCACGCGTGCGCGGGACGCCTGGGACCGCTCGCGGCGCCCGCTGCTGGAGGAGCCGCTGCCGGCCGACGTGTCGCCGTTCCGCCGCGACCCGTACCCGGCGCTGAAGACCGGGCTGCTGCGCCGGGCGGCGACGACGCTCGCCGAGGTGGGCGGCCGGGAGCTGCGCGACCCCCGGCTGGCGGCGCTGCTGGAGAGCTACGCCCTCGCCTACGGCTTCGATCCGGCCACCGCGCCCGCCTCCGCCGCCGTCCTGCCGTACATGGAGCAGACCTTCGGCAGCTGGTACGTGACGGGCGGCATCCGGGCGCTGGCCGACGCCGTGTACGAGCGCTGCCGGGCCCGCGGGGTCGACTTCGTCTTCGGCACCGAGGTCACGGGGGTGGTGGCGGAGGGCGGCCGTGCCGCGGGCCTGGAACTGGCCGACGGGACCCGGGTGGACGCGGACCAGGTGGTGGCGGGCGCGCCCGTGCCCGCGCTCTACCGGGACCAGGTCCTGGAGTGGGAGGGCCAGGACGAGTGGCCGCGCCACCAGGAGGCGGTGCGCACCGGACGGGTGACCCTGTGCCTCGCCCTGCGCGGGGCGCGGCCCGCCGACGCGGTGCACCGGACGGTGGTGCACTCCACCGACCGCGCGGACGAGCTGGACGGCCTCGCGCACGGCCGGCTCTGCGAGCGGCCGACGGTGACGGTGCTGCGGCCCGACGACGCGCGGCTGCGTCCGGACGAGGGCCATGAGGCGATCACGGTCACCGCGACCGTCGCCGCGGGCGGCGCCTGGTCCTCGGACAACCTGTGGGGCGAAGGCGGAGCGGACACGGCGGTGAGCGCCTTCGCCGACCGGATGCTCCAGGCCGCGGAGGCCGCCGTACCAGGGTTGCGGGAGCGGCTGCTGTGGCGGGAGGTGCGCACCCCGGCGGACACCTTCCGGGAGACGGGCACGTACCGGGTGCCGGGCCCGGCGCTGGCGGGCGCGGGCGGCCGGCTGCTTCCGGCGGCGAACGCGGCGCCGCTGCCGGGGCTCCACTTCGCCGGGGGCTGGGCGCACCCGGGCGGCGGGCTGGCGCACGCCGGGATGTCCGGCGCCCTGGTGGCGGGGCTGATCGTGGAGGGCGCCGCCTTCCGCGGCTCCCGGTAGCGGGGCGCGGGTGGCGGCGCCCCGGGGCAGTGCCCCCGGGCCTCAGTAGCGGTACTGCGGGTCGTTCGGGTCGTAGCCGTACGGGGACGGCTGCCCGGGCGGCGGCGGGGGGTACTGCCCCTCCGCGTCGCGCTGCTGCGGCACCCACACACCGCCGGGGGGCGTGTCGCCGCCGTACTGCCCGGTGTAGGGGTCGGCGTAGGGCTGCTGGCCGCCGTAGCCGTCGTACGCGCCGTACGGCTGGGAACCGGGCACGGGCCCGGCGGCGCTGGGGCCGATGTACGGGTCGGAGTAGGTGGCGTACTGCTGCTGGCCGGTGCCGTAGTCGTACGAGGCGGTGTACGTGTACGCGTCCTGCTGGTCGTAGCCGGCCGGAGCGGGGCTCCCGAAGCCGGTGTCGTACGCGGGGGTCCGGTCGGCGGCACCGCCCGGGCCGTCGGCCTGGTCGGTGCCGTAGCCGGTGGGGCCGGTGTAGACGCCGTACTGCCCGGTCTCGTCCGGGAGCGGCTGCGGCTCGTAGACGGCCGTGGTCTCGGCGGGCCCGGCCTCGGGCGCCGACTCGGGCGTGTCGTACGCCACGTCCGTGACCTCCAGCGTGGGCCCGGCGGCGCTCCCCCCGCTGCGGCGACGGCGGCTCGCGCCGGGGCGGCCGCCGAGCGCCCAGCCGGTGGAGAAGCCGCGCCGGAAGGAGAGCGTGACGTACGTCTGGCCGACGGCGAACGCGAGCGCGCCCGCGATGATCACCGAGACGGAGGGCAGCAGCACCCCCAGCACCACGCCCAGGAAGCCGGCGAAGGCGAGCAGGCGCCACCGCAGCCGGGCCTTGTACTGCAGGAGCACTTCACCGAGCAGCCACAGCGCGACGATTCCGAACGCGATGTAGAGGACCGTCCAGCCCATGCCCGCCCCTCTCATACGGCCGCCGCCCCGGGACGTGGCGGGTACGGCCGGTCAGGACTGCGTGTGCAGTCCGAGATTTTCGTAGATCTCGAGCGTCGCGGTGGAGTTGTTCAGCGTGATGAAGTGCAGCCCGGGTACGCCCTCGGACAGCAGACGAGCGCTGAACTCCGTTGCGAACTCGATGCCAATGGAGCGTACAGCGGCCGGATCGTCCTTGACGGCGAGGATGCGCTCTTTCAGGGCGGGCGGGAAGTGCGCATTGCTCAGCCGGGCGAATCGCTCGATCTGCTTGACGTTCGTCACCGGCATGATCTCCGGGATGATCGGCGTCTCGCAGCCCTTCGCCGCGACCCGGTCGCGGAGCCGCAGGTAGTCCTCCGGGTTGAAGAACATCTGGGTGATGGCGTAGTCCGCGCCGGCCCGGCACTTGTCCACGAAGTGGCGGATGTCCGTGTCCCAGTCGGCGGAGCGGGGGTGCATCTCCGGGAAGGCGGCGACGCCCACGCAGAAGTCGCCGGACTCCTTGATCAGCCGGACGAGGTCGGCGGCGTACATCACGCCCTGCGGGTGCGGGACCCACTCGGCCATCGGGTCGCCGGGCGGGTCACCCCGGACGGCGAGGATGTTGCGGATGTCGGCGTCGGCGTACTGGCCGATCATGTTGCGCAGCTCGGCGATGGTGTGGTTGACCGCGGTGAGGTGCGCGACGGGCGTGAGGGTGGTGTCGGCGGCGATCTGCTCGGTGGCCTTGACGGTCCCGGCACGAGTGGAGCCACCGGCTCCGTAGGTCACGGAGACGAAGCTCGGCGCCACCGCCTCGACCCGGCGCAGCGCGTTCCAAAGGTTCCGCTCGCCCTTCTCGGTCTTGGGCGCCCAGAACTCGAAGGAGTACGTCGTCTTGCCGGTCGCGAGCAGATCGCGCACGGTGCGGGCGCGATCTGTCCTGGTGGAGGGTGTGCCAAGGGCCATACGGGCAGGTTAACGACGGTGGGTCCGTCACCCAACCAGAGCAGGGGAATTCGTCCGATTTGCCGGATTGTTGTCCACCCATCGGACAAAACGGGGCTCATATCGCCCTCAAGGGCCGCTCAGCCCGCCCTCCCGACGGCCATCTGAGACGGCCGTCTCAGAGAGTGAGCTCGCGCACCCGCTTGGCCAGGGACGCCGCCGCGGCCGCCGGGTCGTCGGCCTCGGTGATCGCCCGTACGACGACGATCCTGCGGGCGCCGGCGTCCAGGACCTGGTCCAGGTTGTCCGCGTCGATGCCGCCGATCGCGAACCAGGGCCGCCGCTGCTCCAGCGACGCGGCGTACCGGACGAGGTCCAGCCCCGGCGCGTACCGCCCGGGCTTGGTGGGCGTGGGCCAGCAGGGGCCGGTGCAGAAGTAGTCGACGCCGGGCTCGGCGACCGCCGCGTCGACCTCCGCCTCGCCGTGCGTGGAGCGGCCCACCAGCACCTGGTCGCCGAGGATCGCGCGCGCGGCCGGGACCGGCAGGTCGCCCTGGCCCAGGTGCAGCACGTCGGAGCCGATGGCGTGCGCCACATCGGCCCGGTCGTTCACCGCGAGCAGCTTGCCGTGGCGGCGGCAGGCGTCCGCGAACACCTCCAGGTGCTCCAGCTCCTCACCGGCCTCCATGCCCTTGTCGCGCAGCTGGACGATGTCCACACCGGAGGCGAGCACGGCGTCGAGGAACTCGGGGAGGTCCCCCTGCCGCTTGCGGGCGTCCGTGCACAGGTAGAGCCGGGCGTCGGACAGGAACGCGCGTGCGGTGGCCATGAGAGGTTCCCCCCGTTGGTGCGGCGGTGCACGGACCGGCACGGGCGCGCGAGCGTGGCCGGCCGGCCCGTACACCGCCTGGTGTCGGTGTTCGGGTGTCAGTACGTCAGACGGCGAGCGCCTGGGCGCGGCGCTTCACCTCCGTGCCGCGATTCTCGCTGAGCGCCTGCGCGGGGGTGCCCGGCAGGGACGGGTCGGGGGTGAAGAGCCACTCCAGCATCTCTTCGTCGGTGAAGCCGTCGTCCCGCAGCAGCGTCAGGGTCCCGGAGAGGCCCTTGAGGACCTTGCCGTCCTTGATGAAGACGGCAGGGACCTGCAGCGTCCGGTTCTCACCACGGCGCACGGCGATCAGCTGGCCCTCCTTGACCAGCTGCCGCACGCGCGTCACCTCGACACCCAGCATTTCCGCGATGTCGGGCAGGTGGAGCCAGGCGGGGACGAGAGCATCGATTTTTGCGTCAATCTCGGTCACGGGACAAGCGTGCCATCCCGGACTGACACTCGGTACCCGGGCTGGGCCAAGGGCGCGTCGGACCCGGTGCGCCCTATGCCGCGGCCGCGGCCTTCAGGGGGACGGACGGGTCCGCGACGCGCTCCGCGTCGAGGGGTGTGCCCGCCTCGATCAGCTTGCGGCCCTGCGCCAGGTCCCGGGGGCGGCCGACCGCCAGCAGGGCGACCAGGACGTTCTCCCGCAGCCACGCGACGGACCAGGCGGCACCGGCCGGGTCGCCGCGCCACACCATCGCGTCGGCGGCCCCGTGATGGCCCGCGTACTGCACGAAGCGGCCGAACTGCTCGGACCAGAAGTACGGCACCGGGTCGTACGGGTGCGGCGCCTCGCCCACGATGCCGGCCGCGACCGTGCGCGGCCCCTGGAGGGCGTTGTCCCAGTGGTGGACCAGCAGCCGCTCGCCGTAGCGGGCGGAGGGGAAGGAGGCGCAGTCGCCGACGGCGTACACATCGGACACGGAGGTGCGCAGGTGGTCGTCCGCGAGGACGGCGCCGTCCTTGGCGAGGTCGATGCCGGAACCGGCCAGCCAGTCGGTGGCGGGCCGGGCGCCGATGCCGACGACCACCGCCCCGGCGGGCAGGAGCCGGCCGTCCTCCAGGGCCACCTCGCCCGGTTCGACGTGACCCACGCGCGCGTTGGTCAGGAGTTTCGCGCCGCCCTCCTCGTACCAGTCGGCCATCGGAGCGGCGACCTCGGCCGGCAGGGCGCCCGCCAGCGGCCGCTCGGCGGCCTCGACGACGGTCACGGCGCAGCCCGCCTCGCGGGCGGCCGTGGTGAACTCGGCGCCGATCCAGCCGGCGCCGACGACCACGATGTCGTGCTGCTCGGCGAGGACCGGGCGCAGCCGCTCGGCGTCGTCGAGGGTGCGCAGCAGGTGGACGCCGGGGACGCCCTCGGAGCCGGGCAGCGACAGCGGCACGGCGCCGGTCGCGATGACCAGCACGTCGTACGGAAGGGGTCCCTCCTCCGTGTCGATCTCGTGGGCGAGGGGGCGTACGCCGGTCACGGCCAGGCCGAGGCGCAGGTCGATGGAGAGGGCCTCGAAGTCGACCTCGAAGGCCGAGCCCTCCGCCGTGCCGAGCAGCACCGCCTTGGAGAGCGGCGGCCGGTCGTACGGCTGGTGCGGCTCGGCGCCGATCAGCAGCACCTGCCCCGCGAAGCCCTGGTCGCGCAGGGCCACGGCGGTCTGCACACCCGCTATCCCCGCCCCGACGATGACGACGCGCCGCTCGGCCGTCGGCCGCTCTGTATGCATCCGCTCGCTCACGCGATCACCTTACGTAGGTGACGGGTCGTCGGGCCAGAGTGAAGGCACCCTTACTGGCCGTTGGGGGGTCGGGTTAGGCTGGCCACCGTAGAGCACTCGCGGGAGCCCGGACGCACCGGGCTGAGAGGGAGGCTGGACGGCCTCCGACCGTACGAACCTGATCCGGGTCATGCCGGCGAAGGGAGGGGCTGGACGCCCATGCATCCACGTGGATCGACACGTACGGGATCGACACGTACAGGCTCGGATGTCCTCGTCATCGGGGGCGGCATCATCGGCCTGGTCACGGCCTGGCGGGCGGCGCAGCGGGGGCTGCGCACGGCCGTCGTCGACCCGGAGCCGGGCGGCGGGGCCGCCCAGGTGGCGGCGGGCATGCTCGCCGCGGTCACCGAGCTCCACTACGGCGAGGAGACGCTCCTCGGCCTCAACCTCGCGTCGGCGCGCCGCTACCCGGACTTCGTCACCGAGCTCCGGGAGGCGGCGGGCGGCCTCGACGTCGGCTACCGCGCGTGCGGCACGCTGGCCGTCGCGCTGGACGCCGACGACCGCGCGCACCTGCGCGAGCTGCACGCGCTGCAGAGCCGCTGCGGCCTCCAGTCCGAGTGGCTGAACGGCCGTGAGTGCCGCCGCCTGGAGCCCATGCTGGCGCCCGGTGTGCGCGGCGGGCTGCGGGTGGACGGCGACCACCAAGTCGATCCGCGACGGCTCACGGCGGCCCTGCTGGCCGCGTGCGAGCGGGCCGGGGTGGAGTTCCACCGCGCCTGGGCGGAGCGGCTGCTGGTGGTCGGGGGCCGGGCGGCCGGGGCGGCCCTGAAGGACGGCACGGAGCTCGCCGCCGATCAGGTGGTGCTGGCCGCGGGCAGTCTCAGCGGCCGGCTCGGCGGCGTACCGGACGACGTCCTGCCGCCGGTACGGCCCGTCAAGGGGCAGGTGCTGCGGCTGACGGTGCCGCGCGCGTACGCGCCGTTCCTCTCCCGGACGGTACGGGCGGTGGTGCGCGGCAGCCATGTGTACCTGGTGCCGCGCGAGAACGGCGAGCTGGTCGTCGGCGCCACGAGCGAGGAGCTCGGCTGGGACACCACGGTCACCGCGGGCGGGGTCTACGAACTGCTGCGCGACGCGCACGAGCTGGTGCCGGGCATCACCGAGCTGCCGCTCACCGAGACCCGCGCGGGGCTGCGCCCGGGATCGCCCGACAACGCGCCGCTGCTGGGCCCGAGCGCGCTGCCGGGGCTGCACCTGGCGACCGGGCACTACCGCAACGGGGTGCTGCTGACGCCCGTCACGGGGGACGTGATGGCCGAGGTGCTGGCGAGCGGGGAGCTGCCGGGGGAGGCGCGTCCGTTCGCCCCGGCCCGCTTTCTCTCCGGCACCACCTCCTCTCCCTCCGCGGCCTCCTCTGCCGCCTCCGCGGCCCCTTCCGCAGCCACTTCCGCAGCCTCTTCCGTCTCTTCCGTCTCTCCGGTTGGAGTGTCATGAACGTCTCCGTCAACGGCGAGGCCCGCGAGCTCGCCGCCCCGACCACGCTCGACGCCCTGGTCGCCACCCTCACCACCGCGCCGTCCGGTGTCGCCGCCGCCGTCAACGAGACCGTCGTCCCGCGCAGCCAGTGGGCCGGGACGCTGCTCGGCGACGGCGACCGCGTCGAGGTCCTCACCGCGGTCCAGGGGGGCTGAACCATGGCCGACGACCGTCTCACCATCGCCGGGACCGCCTTCGACTCCCGGCTGATCATGGGTACGGGCGGGGCGCCCAGCCTCGACGTGCTGGAACGCGCCCTCGTCGCCAGCGGCACCGAGCTGACGACCGTGGCGATGCGCCGCCTGGACCCGACCGTCCGGGGCTCGGTCCTGTCGGTCCTCGACAAGCTGGGCATCCGCGTCCTGCCGAACACCGCGGGCTGTTTCACCGCGGGCGAGGCGGTCCTGACGGCCCGGCTCGCGCGGGAGGCGCTCGGCACGGACTGGATCAAGCTGGAGGTGGTGGCCGACGAGCGGACGCTGCTGCCCGACCCGATCGAGCTGCTCGACGCCGCCGAGACCCTGGTCGACGACGGCTTCACGGTCCTGCCGTACACCAACGACGACCCGGTGCTCGCGCGCAGGCTGGAGGACGTCGGCTGCGCGGCGATCATGCCGCTGGGCTCGCCGATCGGCTCGGGGCTCGGCATCCGCAACCCGCACAACTTCCAGCTGATCGTGGAGCACGCGCGCGTGCCGGTGATCCTGGACGCGGGCGCCGGTACGGCGTCGGACGCGGCGCTCGCCATGGAGCTGGGGTGCGCGGCGGTGATGCTGGCGTCGGCGGTGACGCGGGCGCAGGAGCCGGTGCTGATGGCCGAGGCGATGCGCCACGCGGTCGAGGCGGGCCGCCTCGCGTACCGCGCCGGGCGGATCCCGCGCCGGCACTTCGCGGAGGCGTCGTCCCCGGTGGAGGGACGCGCGGTCCTGGACCCGGAGCGGCCGGCGTTCTGACGGCGTCCCGACGGCGCCCCGCCACGGGGCGCCGGAGGTGCCGTCGGTGTCACAGCTCGGCTGCAGTCACGGCAGGGGCCCGTACGGGGCGGCAGGGGTGTCGGTGCGGGCTCGTAGACTCGGGCGGGTGGATACGACCCTGCACGACCCGCTCGTGGGCCAGCTGCTCGACGGCCGCTACCGAGTCGAGGCGCGCATCGCCGTCGGGGGCATGGCCACGGTGTACCGGGCGGTGGACACCCGGCTCGACCGGGTGCTCGCGCTCAAGGTGATGCACCCGGCCCTCGCCACGGACGCGACCTTCGTCGAGCGGTTCATCCGCGAGGCCAAGTCCGTGGCGCGGCTCTCGCACCCGAACGTGGTCGGGGTCTTCGACCAGGGCGCCGACGGGGCGTACGTGTACCTCGCCATGGAGTACGTCGCGGGCTGCACCCTCCGCGACGTGCTGCGCGAGCGCGGTGCCCTGCGCCCGCGGGCCGCGCTCGACATCCTGGAGCCGGTGCTCGCGGCGCTGGGGGCCGCGCACCGGGCGGGCTTCGTCCACCGGGACATGAAGCCGGAGAACGTGCTGATCGGGGACGACGGCCGGGTCAAGGTCGCCGACTTCGGGCTCGTCCGGGCCGTCGGCGCCGCCACGAACACCACCGGTTCCGTGCTCGGCACCGTGTCCTACCTGGCGCCGGAGCAGATCGAGGACGGCGCCGCCGACACGCGTACCGATGTGTACGCGTGCGGTGTGGTCCTGTACGAGATGCTGACCGGCGCCAAGCCGCACTCCGGCGACACGCCCGCCCAGGTCCTCTACCAGCACCTGAACGCCGACGTTCCGGCCCCGTCCGCCGCCGTGCCCGGGCTGGCGGTCGAGCTGGACGAGCTGGTGGCGCTGGCCACGGCCCGCAACCCCGAGGTCCGCCCGTACGACGCCGTGGCGCTCCTCGCGCACGCCCGCGAGGCGCGGGCCGCGCTCGGCGACGAGCAGCTGGACCTGGACCCGCCGTCGGTACGGGCACAGCCGCCGGCCGAGGTGCCCGCGGCGGACGGGGCCGGCGGTCCTGAGGACGTGACCAGCGTGATCGCGCGCCCGCTGCCCGAGCCGCAGGAGCCGGTCCACCACACCAGCCGCCTGGAGGTGCCGCCGGCCCTGCAGCCCCCGGCCCCGGCGCCCGACCGGCCGACGGCGGTGCGCGCCCCCCGGCGCGGCCTGATCGCCGCGCTGGTGGCCGTCCTGCTCGTGCTGGGGGTCGGCGCGGGCGTCTGGTACATCAACTCGGGGCAGTTCACCCGCGTCCCGACGCTCCTCGGCCAGACCCAGGCCGAGGCGGAGAAGCGGCTCACGAGCGCAGGCCTGGACGTCAAGGGGGTCAAGCGGGCCTACAGCAGCGCCTACGAGCGGGGCACGGTCATGGCCAGCGATCCCGCCCCCGGCGAGCGGATCCGTGACAACGGCTCCGTGACGCTCACGATCTCGCGCGGCCCCGAGATCGTGAAGGTCCCCGACCTCAAGGGCAAGCCGCTCGCGGAGGCGAAGCGCGAGCTGACCAAGGCCGGTCTCGCGCCGGGCGTGGTCACCAAGGCCTTCAGCGAGGACGTCGAGCAGGGCGCGGTGATCGGCACCGACCCGGAGCCCGGCACCGAGCGCAACCCCGACTCCGCCGTCGCCCTCGTGGTCAGCCGGGGCGCCCCGGTCGACGTCCCGGACGTCACCGGCGACCCGGTCCGGAACGCCACCCGTACGCTGGAGGAGGCCGGGTTCACCGTGAAGGTCGCCCCCGAGCGGGTGCACTCGGCCCAGGACGCGGGCGCGGTCGCCAGCCAGTCCCCGGCCGACGGCCGCCAGGCCGCCAAGGGCGACACGGTCACGCTCACCGTCTCCAAGGGCCCCCGCATGGTCGCCGTGCCCGACGTCACGGGCGACGGCGTCGACGACGCGCGGCGCGAACTGGAGGCCGCGGGCTTCCAGGTGAAGGTCGAGAAGGCCTTCCCCTTCCTGAGCGACACCGTGAGCGAGCAGTCCGTACCCGGCGGCGAGAAGGCCCCCGAGGGCAGCACCATCACCATCAAGACCAAGGGAATCTGAGCACCCATGCGCAACCCCGTCGGCGGCCATGTCCCCGTGGCCGGCGGCCTCGCCAAGACCGGCCTGTCGTACGCACGCGAGCTCGGCGCCGAAACCGTCCAGGTCTTCGTCGCCAACCCCCGCGGCTGGGCGACCCCCGCCGGGAACCCGGTGCAGGACGAGCTGTTCCGCGCCGAGTGCGCCGCCGAGGGGATACCGGCGTACGTCCACGCCCCGTATCTGATCAACTTCGGCTCCCACACCGAGGCGACCGTCGAGTTCTCGGTGGCGTCGCTGCGCCACTCGCTGCGGCGCGCCCGGGAGATCGGCGCGCTGGGCGTGGTGGTGCACACCGGTTCGGCGACCGGGGGCCGCCCCCGCGAGGAGGCCCTCGCGCAGGTGCGCACCCATATGCTGCCGCTGCTCGACGAGCTGACGCACGACGACGACCCGTTCCTGCTGCTGGAGTCGACGGCCGGGCAAGGCGCCTCGCTCTGTTCCCGGACCTGGGACTTCGGCCCGTACTTCGAGGCGCTCGACGCCCACCCCAAGCTGGGCATCTGCCTCGACACCTGCCACATCTTCGCGGCCGGGCACGACCTCACCGGGGAGCACGGCATGCGGCAGACGCTGGACCTGCTGGTGGAGACGGTCGGGGAGGGCCGGCTGAAGCTGATCCACGCCAATGACTCCAAGGACGTGGTCGGCGCCCACAAGGACCGTCACGCGAACATCGGCGCCGGCCACATCGGCGAGGAGCCGTTCCGCGAGCTGATGCGCCACCCGGCGACGGAGGGCGTGCCGCTGATCATCGAGACGCCCGGCGGGAAGGAAGGCCACGCGGCGGATGTGGAGCGGCTGAAGAAACTCCGGTGACGGTGACCCCTTGAGGGAATACCCCTAGGGGGTATACGGTTCTTGCTGTCGGCAGGAACCGCTACCAGGCGTTGGGGAATCTCATGCGACACGACAGCCGCGCGGAGCACAGCGAGCAGGCGCACCAGCACCAGGCGCAGCACCAGCAGCCCGAGAGCCACGAGCACCACGGCCACGAGCACCACGCACCGCAGGACCAGCACGACCATGAGCAGCACCAGCATCACGAACATCACCAGCACCACACGGGCGCGGGCAAGGTCAGCTGGTCCATGGCCGCCCAGGCCACCCTCCACTGCCTCACCGGCTGCGCCATCGGCGAAGTCCTGGGCATGGTCATCGGCACCGCCCTCGGCTGGGGCAACGTCCCCACCATGGCCCTGGCGATCGTCCTCGCCTTCACCTTCGGCTACGCGCTCACCCTGCGCGGCATCCTCAAGGCCGGCGTCGACTTCAAGACCGCCTTCCGGGTCGCCCTCGCCGCCGACACGCTGTCCATCGCCGTCATGGAGATCATCGACAACGGCGTACTCGCCCTCTGGCCCGGCGCCATGGACGCCCACCTGACGGACGCGTTCTTCTGGGGGGTCCTCGCCTTCGCCCTCTTCGCCGCCTTCGTCATCACCACACCCGTCAACAAGTGGATGATCGGCCGCGGCAAGGGCCACGCGGTGGTGCACCAGTACCACCACTGACGACGCGACCGGCTACCCGGCAGGGGTACTACAGCTCCGGGCCGTCCCCCGGCTCCTCCTGGTACGAGTACCGCTGCTCCCGCCACGGGTCGCCGATGTTGTGATAGCCGCGCTCCTCCCAGAAGCCGCGGCGATCGGCGGTCATGTACTCCACGCCCCGGACCCACTTGGGCCCCTTCCAGGCGTACAGGTGCGGCACGATCAGCCGCAGCGGGAAGCCGTGCTCGGCGGTAAGGAGCTCACCGTCCTTGTGGGTGGCGAGAATCGAGCGGTCCGACGCGAAGTCCGAGAGCCGCATGTTGGCACTGAAGCCGTACTCCGCCCACACCATCACATGGCTGACCCCGGCGGCCGGCGGCGCCAGCTCCAGGATCGTACGGGCGGGGACGCCACCCCATTCGGCCCCCACCATGCTGAATTTCGTCACGCAGTGCAGGTCGGCCACGACCGTGGAGAACGGCAGGGCCGAGAACTGCTCGTGGGTCCAGCTGTGCTTCTCGCCGTCCGCCGTGGCGCCGAAGACCTGGAACTCCCAGCGGTCCGGCTTGAACTTGGGGACGGGGCCGTAATGGGTCACCGGCCAGCCGCGCTGCAGCCGCTGGCCCGGCGGAAGCTCGGACTCCCCTGACGCCCGGTTTTCCTCGCTCCCTGGGTGACCCATGCCTCAATGGTGACAGACCGGGAGGGGTGGTCATGACCAGGGACGGGACGGTACAGGCCCGCATTCGGGCAAGTCCCACTAAGCCTGTACTTACTGGACGACCTCTCTCAGCGGTGCGAGGATGCGCGGCATCGGCATGTGCCATCGTTCACACGCGCGGAAGGAGCCTCTGCGATGCAGGGCGACCCCGAGGTCATCGAATTCCTCAACGAGCAGCTGACCGCCGAGCTGACGGCGATCAACCAGTACTTCCTGCACGCGAAGATGCAGGAGAACATGGGGTGGACGAAGCTCGCGAAGTACACGCGTGCGGAGTCGTTCGACGAGATGAAGCACGCCGAGGTGCTGACCGACCGCATCCTCTTCCTGGACGGCCTGCCGAACTACCAGCGGCTGTTCCACGTCCGGGTGGGCCAGACGATCACCGAGATGTTCCAGGCGGACCGGCAGGTCGAGGTCGAGGCGATCGACCGGCTCAAGCGCGGCATCGAGGTGATGCGCACCAAGGGCGACATCACGTCGGCGAACATCTTCGAGTCGATCCTCGCGGACGAGGAGCACCACATCGACTACCTCGACACGCAGCTGGACCTGATCGACAAGCTCGGCGAGGCGCTCTACATCGCCCAGCTGATCGAGCAGCCGGACAGCTAGCCGACCTGGGCCTTACGCGGCTTCGGCCAGCGGTTCGGCGGTCTCCGGGACGTCGGCGGTGAGAGCGGGCCTGCCCTGGTCCACCAGCTCACGCCGCGGGCAGTTGCCACGGCCGAGGATGGCCTGGATGCGGCGTACGCAGGACCCGCAGTCGGTGCCGGCCTTGCAGGCGGACGCTATCTGGCGGGGCGTGCAGGCGCCGGCGTCCGCGTGTTCCTTAACCTGCTTCTCCGTGACACCGAAGCACGAGCAGACGTACACGCGGTCACCTCCCTGCGGATCCGGAAACGGGTCGGACGGCCAATGGTTCTGGAAGCCCTTCCCGATTCCTCGGTGAGGCTAACCTAACCTTACCCCGCACCCCCGGAGCGCAACAGCGGGGAAGCCGACGAAAACGCCGATGGGGCGCGGATCACATGGATCCGCGCCCCATCGGCACGTCAAGGCTGTTTCAAGCCAAGATCACTGGTCGCGGTACATCTCCGCCACCAGGAAGGCCAGGTCCAGCGACTGGCTGCGGTTGAGCCGGGGGTCGCAGGCGGTCTCGTACCGCTGGTGCAGGTCGTCGACGAAGATCTCGTCGCCGCCGCCCACGCACTCGGTGACGTCGTCGCCGGTCAGCTCCACGTGGATGCCGCCCGGGTGCGTACCGAGCTCCTTGTGGACCTCGAAGAAGCCCTTGACCTCGTCGAGCACGTCGTCGAAGCGGCGCGTCTTGTGGCCGGAGGCCGCCTCGAAGGTGTTGCCGTGCATCGGGTCGGTCACCCAGGCCACCGTGGCACCGGACGCCGTGACCTTCTCGACCAGCTCGGGGAGCTTGTCGCGGACCTTGTCGGCGCCCATGCGGACGATGAAGGTCAGCCGGCCCGGCTCGCGGTCCGGGTCGAGACGGTCGATGTACGTCAGCGCGTCGTCGACCGTCGTCGTCGGGCCCAGCTTGATCCCGATGGGGTTGCGGATCCGCGACGCGAACTCGATGTGCGCGCCGTCCAGCTGGCGGGTGCGCTCACCGATCCAGACCATGTGGCCCGAGGTGTCGTACAGGTGCCCGGTCCGCGAGTCGACGCGGGTCAGCGCCGACTCGTAGTCCAGCAGCAGCGCCTCGTGCGAGGCGTAGAACTCGACGGTGCGGAACTCGGCCGGGTCGGTGCCGCAGGCCTTCATGAAGTTCAGCGCGTTGTCGATCTCGCGCGCCAGCTGCTCGTAGCGCTGACCGGACGGCGACGACTTCACGAAGTCCTGGTTCCAGGCGTGCACCTGGCGCAGGTCGGCGTAACCGCCGGTGGTGAAGGCGCGCACCAGGTTCAGCGTCGAGGCGGACGCCTGGTACATGCGCTTGAGCCGCTGCGGGTCCGGGACGCGGGCCGCCTCGGTGAACTCGAAGCCGTTGACGGAGTCGCCGCGGTAGGTCGGCAGGGTCACGCCGTCGCGGGTCTCGGTCGGCTTGGAACGCGGCTTGGAGTACTGACCGGCGATCCGCCCCACCTTCACGACGGGCACGGAGGCGGCGTAGGTGAGGACGGCACCCATCTGGAGCAGCGTCTTGAGCTTGTTACGGATGTGGTCGGCGGACACGGCGTCGAAGGCCTCGGCGCAGTCGCCGCCCTGGAGCAGGAACGCCTCGCCCCTGGCGACGGCTCCCATCCGGGCGCGCAGCTGGTCGCACTCGCCTGCGAAGACGAGCGGCGGATACGACTCGAGGTCCGCGATCACATCGCGCAGAGCCTCGGCATCCGGGTACTCGGGCTGCTGCGCCGCGGGCAGGTCTCGCCAGGTGTTGCCACCGGTAGCGGTGGTCTTAGCGTTCACGGTCACCTGACCAACCTTACGGGTTCTTCCGATACGTCCATCTGTGAGCCCACCTGATGAGACAAGGAATCTTGGGGTAGTGTGCGGCGCATGTACGCGCAGAAGACCCAGACGATCCAGAACTGGTGGTGGACCGCTCATCCGGCGGCCCACTGACTCGCGTACGCACCGACACCGCGAAGGCCGCCCGAGGGGCGGCCTTCTTCCGTTTCACGGGCCGTTCCTCCCCCTCCCCCCGGAAGGAACGCACACACCATGGACCTCGGTCGACTCCTCGACGACACCTGCCCGCCCTTCGCCCTGCTCCGCCGCCGAACACCCGGCCGTGACCATGACACCGTCGAGGTGCTGATCGGCGCGGTCCACGAGGCGGAACGCCTCGCCGACCTCCCCGTCGGGGCGCGGCCCACGCTCGCCCTGGTGCCGTTCCGGCAGCTGCGGGAGCGCGGCTTCGACGTACGCGACGACGGGACGCCGCTGTCGGTGCTCGTCGCCGACGAGGCGTACGAGCTGCCACTCGCGGAGGTGCTGGAGCGGCTGCCCGCGCACGACGTGGTGGTGGAGGGCGGGGCCTTCGACGTCTCGGACGAGGAGTACGCCGGGACCGTGCGGCGGGTCATCGAGGACGAGATCGGGCGGGGCGAGGGCGCGAACTTCGTCATCCGGCGTACGTACCGGGGCGCGGTCCCCGGGTTCGGGCGGCGGGACGCGCTGGCGCTGTTCCGGCGGCTGCTCGCCGGTGAGCGGGGCGCCTACTGGACCTTCGTCGTCCACACCGGCGAGCGCACCCTGGTGGGCGCGAGCCCGGAGGTACACGTCCGCATGTCGGGTGGGAGGGGCGAGCGCGAAGCGCTCTCGTTCGAGGGTGGTGGTGGGAGACGGGCGGGGACGGTGGTGATGAACCCGATCAGCGGCACGTACCGCTATCCGGCGGGCGGACCGACGGCCGAGGACCTGCTCGCCTTCCTCGCCGACCGCAAGGAGACCGACGAGCTCTCCATGGTCGTCGACGAGGAACTGAAGATGATGTGCACCGTCGGCGACATGGGCGGCGTGGTGGTCGGGCCGCGGCTGAAGGAGATGGCCCACCTGGCGCACACCGAGTACGAGCTGCGCGGCCGCTCCTCGCTGGACGTGCGGGAGGTGCTGCGCGAGACGATGTTCGCGGCCACGGTCACCGGGTCGCCGGTGCAGAACGCCTGCCGTGTCATCGAGCGCCATGAAACCGGTGGGCGGGGGTATTACGCGGGCGCCCTGGCGCTGCTCGGGACGGACGCGAGCGGGGCGCAGACGCTGGACTCGCCGATCCTGATCCGTACGGCCGACATCGCGGCCGACGGCGAGCTGCGCGTCCCGGTCGGCGCCACGCTGGTGCGCCATTCGGTCCCGGAGAGCGAGGTCGCCGAGACGCACGCCAAGGCGGCGGGGGTGCTGACCGCGCTGGGCGTGCGCCCGGGGCGGCCGCGCGAGGAGTCCGTACGGCCGGCCCGGCTGGCGGAGGACCCGCGGGTGCGGGCGGCGCTGGACGCGCGCCGCGCCGACCTGGCGCCGTTCTGGCTGAAGATGCAGGACCGGCCCGCCGCCCCGGCCGCCGGGCACGCGCTGGTGGTGGACGCGGAGGACACCTTCACGGCGATGCTCGCGCACGTGCTGCGCGCCTCGGGCCTGGAGGTGACGGTCCGCCGCTACGACGAGCCGGGGCTGCGGGAGGCGGCGCTCGCGCACGAGGGTCCGGTGGTGCTGGGGCCCGGGCCCGGCGACCCGGGCGACCTCACCGACCCGAAGATGCGGTCGCTGCGGGCGCTCGCCGCCGACCTCGTACGCCGGGCGGGCGGCCACCCGCACTGCCTGCTCGGGGTGTGCCTCGGGCACGAGCTGATCGCGGCCGAGCTGGGGCTGCCGATCGTGCGCAAGGAGGTGCCGTTCCAGGGGGCCCAGGTGCGGATCGACCTGTTCGGCACGCCGGAGACGGTGGGCTTCTACAACAGCTTCACGGCCCGCTGCGACGACGGGGCCGCCGCCGAGCTCGCGGCACACGGCGTGGAGATCAGCCGCGAGGCGGCGACGGGCGAGGTGCACGCGCTGCGCGGGCCGGGCTTCGCGGGCGTGCAGTTCCACCCGGAGTCGGTGCTGACGCTGCGCGGCGCGGCGGTCGTACGGGAGTTGCTGCGGGAGCTGGAGATCAGCCCGCGGTGAGGTCGCCGGGCGGCGGGACCAGGACGTTCTCGCTGCGGCGGTCGGCCTCGTAGTCGGTGATGTTCCGCACCGTCGTCGCGATGATCTCGGTCACCGCGTCGACGGTGTAGTACGCCTGGTGGGAGGTGACCACGACGTTCGGGAAGGTCATCAGCCGGGCGAGGGTGTCGTCGGTGACGGGCTCCAGGGACTTGTCCAGGTAGAAGAGCCCGGCCTCCGCCTCGTAGACGTCGAGGCCGACGCCGGTGAAGCGGCCGGCGCGCAGCTCGGTGACGAGGGCGTCCGTGTCGATCAGGCCGCCGCGGCTGGAGTTCACCAGGATGGCGTCGTCCTTCATGGCCTTGAGCGCGGCGGCGTCGACCAGGTGGCGGGTCTCCGGCACCAGCGGCACGTGCAGGCTGAGGACGTCGGAGGCGGCGAAGAGCTCCTCCTTCTCGACGTACCGCATGCCGAGCGCGACGCAGGCGGGGTTGGGGGCGACGTCCCAGCCGAGGAGCTCCATGCCGTAGCCGTGGGCGATCCGGGTGAACGCCTCGCCGATCCTGCCGGTGCCGACGACGCCGGCCGTGCGGCCGTGCAGGTCGTGGCCGAGCAGTCCGTCGAGGCGGAAGTCGAAGTCGCGGGTGCGGATGGCGGCGCGGACGAGGCGGCGGTTGACCGCCATCGCGAGGGCCCAGGCGAATTCGGCGACGGAGTACGGCGAGTAGGAGGAGACGCGGGCGACGGTGAGGCCCAGCTGCTGGGCGGCGGTCAGGTCGATGTTGTTGAAGCCGGTGGAGCGCTGGGCGATCATCCGCGTGCCGCCGGCCGCGAGGGCGTGCAGCACGCGGGCGTCGAGGTCGGCGTTGACGCTGGTGGAGACGGCTTCGTACCCGGCGGCGAGGGGGGCGGTGTCCCCGGTGAGGAAGACGTCCAGGCAGCGGAGGTCGTGCCGGCCCGCGAAAGCCGCCTCCATCAGCGGCTTCTCGTCCGTTTGCACGCCGAAGGCCAGGACTTCCACGGTTTGTCTCCCTTCGCCCGGATAGGGCGAATATATGACCGCCCCCGGGCCCGCGCCGGTCGGCCGGAACCGGCCGGCGCGGCCCGTCAGCCGAAGAAGACGCCGGCCTCCTCGTACAGCTTCGGGTCGACCGTCTTCAGGCGGGCCGTCGCCTCGCGGATCGGGACGCGGACGATGTCCGTGCCCCGCAGGGCGACCATGGTGCCGAAGTCGCCGTCGCGTACGGCGTCGATGGCGTGCAGTCCGAAGCGGGTGGCCAGCCAGCGGTCGAAGGCGCTCGGTGTGCCGCCGCGCTGGACGTGGCCGAGGACGGTGGTCCTGGCCTCCTTGCCGGTGCGCTTCTCGATCTCCTTGGCCAGCCACTCGCCGACCCCGGAGAGCCGGACGTGGCCGAAGGAGTCGAGCGTGCCGTCCTTCAGCACCATGTCGCCGTCCTTGGGCATGGCTCCCTCGGCGACGACGACGATCGGCGCGTACGAGGCCCGGAAGCGCGAGGTCACCCAGGTGCAGACCTGGTCGACGTCGAAGCGCTGCTCGGGGATGAGGATGACGTTGGCGCCGCCGGCGAGGCCGGAGTGGAGGGCGATCCAGCCCGCGTGACGGCCCATCACCTCGACGACGAGGACCCGCATATGGGACTCGGCGGTGGTGTGGAGGCGGTCGATGGCCTCGGTGGCGATCCCGACGGCGGTGTCGAAGCCGAAGGTGTAGTCGGTGGCGGACAGGTCGTTGTCGATGGTCTTGGGCACGCCGACACAGGGGACGCCGTACTCGTCGCCGATGCGGGCGGCGACACCGAGGGTGTCCTCACCGCCGATCGCGATGAGCGCGTCCACCTCCTGCTTGGCGAGGTTCCGCTTGATGCGGCGGATGCCGTCCGCCGCCGTGAGGGGGTTGGTGCGCGAGGAGCCGAGGATGGTGCCGCCGCGCGGCAGGATGCCGCGCACGGCGGGGATGTCGAGGCGCACGGTGTCGCCCTCCAGGGGGCCGCGCCAGCCGTCCCGGAAGCCGGTGAACTCGTAGCCGTACTCCTGGACACCCTTGCGGACGATGCCGCGGATGACCGCGTTCAGGCCGGGGCAGTCTCCGCCGCCGGTCAGTACTCCCACCCGCATGGACCGTTTCCCTTCGTCGTCGCCGAGGGCTGCACGGTCACGGTAAGGGTGACCCAGCTCACTCCGGGACGGTACGAAAGGTGAATTCCGGGCGGGCGTAGGGAAGTTACGCGCGCCCCGCGCATGCGTCAGCGCGCTTACGCGTCGTCCAGGCCGCGCTCTATCGCGTACCGCACGAGCTCGACGCGGTTGTGCAGCTGGAGCTTGCCGAGCGTGTTCTGGACGTGGTTCTGGACGGTGCGGTGGGAGATGACCAGGCGCTCGGCGATCTGCTTGTAGCTCAGGCCCTTGGCGACCAGCCGCAGCACCTCGGTCTCGCGCTCGGTGAGCTGCGGCGCCTTCGGCTCGTCCCGTCCCGTGGCGGGGGCGGGATCGGAGGCCAGCCGCCGGTACTCTCCGAGGACGAGCCCGGCCAGACCCGGCGTGAAGACCGGGTCCCCGACGGCGGTACGGCGCACGGCGTCGATCAGCTCCTCGGTGCTGGCCGACTTCAGCAGATAGCCGGTCGCGCCGGACTTCACCGCCTCCAGCACGTCGGCGTGCTCGCCGCTCGCGGACAGCACCAGCACGCGCAGCGCCGGGTTGGCGGCGACGAGCTCCTTGCAGACCTGGACCCCCGGCTTGGCGGGCAGGTTCAGGTCCAGGACGAGGACGTCCGGGGAGACCGCCTGGGCGCGGCGGACCGCCTGCTCCCCGTCCCCCGCGGTGGCGACCACGTCGAAACCGGCCTCGGCCAGGTCGCGGGCGACCGCGTCCCGCCACATCGGATGGTCGTCGACGACCATCACCTTCGTCTGCTGCTGCGTCATCTCGTCGCCTTCCCCCGTGGAACCTTCAATTCGACTTCTGTGCCCTGGCCCGGGACCGAGATCAGCTCGGCCGTGCCGCCCAGGTCGCGGAGCCTGCCGCGGATGGAGAGCGCCACCCCCATGCGTCCCTCTCCCTCCGCCTGCGCGAGCCGCCCCTCCGGGATGCCCGGCCCGTCGTCCCGTACCGTCACGATCACCTCGTCGGGCCAGTCCTCGACGAGGATCCACGCCTGGGCACCCTCGCCGGCGTGTCTGCGGACATTGTCCAGGGCGGCACTGACAGCGGCCGCCAGCTCCTTCGCCGCGGCGGGCGGCAGCAGCACCGGAGCACCCGGTTCCGAGAAGGTGACCCGCGATCCGGCGTGCGGGGCGAGCAGCGTGCGCAGGTCGACGGGGGCGCCGGGGGCGGTGTCGTCGTCGTCCGGCTCCTCCACCACGCGGACCACCGCGCCCTGGGACTCGTCCTCGGAGACGTACGAGGCCGGGGTCAGGCCGCCCGCGACCAGGGTGCGCAGCGCCACCTCCTGCTCCCCCGCCATCCGGCCGAGCTCGGCGGCCTCGCCGCCCAGCGCCGTCCCCCGGCGCTGGACCATGGCCAGCACCTGGAGGACGGAGTCGTGGATGTCGCGGGCCAGCCGCTCGCGCTCGCGGGTGGCGGCCTCGATCTCCAGGGCCCGCGCGAGGGTGCGCTCGGAGGCGCGGGCCACCTCCACGACGTAACCGATGGCGATGGAGGCCACCCATACGAGCAGCACGTTGTGGAGGGTGTCCCGGCTGGGCTGGCCGCGTTCGACGATGTTGGCGACGGCCACCAGGGACGAGGCGAGGGCGGCCCAGCGCCAGCCGCCCTTGATCGCGTACGCGAGGACCGAACCGGCGGTCCAGATGGTCGGCAGCGTCGAGCCGTCGAACGTCTGGGCGTGCACGTCGGCGAGCGGCGTCAGCAGGATGCCGGTGAGGGCGAGGGTGAGGTCGGCGACGAGGAACCGCTTGGTGCAGCCGGCGGCGCCGGCGACCTTCGGGAGGGTGGCCAGCGTCCACACCGACATCACGGCGAGGAAGGCGACGGCCACCCAGGGGCGCTCGAACTTGTCGCGGGTGAAGACGAACAGCAGCACCGCGTACACCATGGTGAGCACGCGGTACGCGGTCAGGGCACGCCACAGCGGCTGCTCGACGGACATGCGCACGACGCGCTCGCGCTTGGCCAACTTCCCCACCCCTGGATGTACAGCGGAACGTACGGACCGTACGGCGGCGTCAGGCGCCGGGCCGCTCGCGCGACGCGGCCTTCGCCGCTTCCCTGGCCGCTTCCTTCGCTGCTTCCTTGGCCGCCTTCTCGGCGTCGGCGATCTGGCGCTTGGCGGCGGTCGCGTAGACGTCGACGTACTCCTGGCCGGACAGCTTCATGATCTCGTACATCACCTCGTCGGTGACCGAGCGCAGGATGAACCGGTCGCCGTCCATGCCGTGGTAGCGGCTGAAGTCCAGCGGCTTGCCGATGCGGATGCCCGGGCGCATGAGCTTGGGGACGACCTTGCCGGGCGGCTGGATCTTCTCGGTGTCGATCATCGCGACCGGGATGACCGGCGCCCCGGTGGCCAGCGCCACGCGCGCGAGGCCGCCGGGCTTGCCGCGGTAGAGCCGGCCGTCCGGCGAGCGGGTGCCCTCGGGGTAGATACCGAAGAGCTCACCGCGCTCGATGACCTCGATACCGCTCTTGATCGCCGCCTCGCCGGCGCCGCGGGCACCCGAGCGGTCCACCGGCAGCTGGCCGACGCCCTTGAAGAACGCGGCCGTCAGCTTGCCCTTCACGCCGGGCGAGGTGAAGTACTCGGCCTTGGCGATGAAGGTCACCTTGCGGTCGAGGACCGCGGGCAGGAAGAAGGAGTCCGAGAAGGAGAGGTGGTTGCTCGCGAGGATCGCCGGCCCCTCGGCGGGAATGTTCTCGAGGCCCTCCACCCAGGGCCTGAAGGCGAGCTTCAGCGTCCCTCCGATGGAGAACTTCATTGCGCCGTAGATCAAGTTTCGAGTGCCTCTCCTGTGTTCCGTCGAACAGACCATAACCCGTGCGGCGCCTGGGCTCTTCCTGATGGGCTGATGGGTGGGACGACGGCTCTGGTCGGTGTCAGTCCGGTCGCGTACGGTGAAGTACACCTCCTTCCCGAGATCCACCCCCGCCCCATCGATCACCCTTTCCCGAACAGGAGACCCCCGTGCCGGTCGTCCCCGGAGCCGAGCCGTACCGCCACGAGGGCGGCCGGGTCGGCGTGCTGCTCTGTCACGGTTTCACCGGCTCGCCGCGGTCCATGCGGCCCTGGGCCGAGTACCTGGCCGCGCGCGGCCTGACGGTGTCGCTGCCGCTGCTGCCCGGGCACGGCACCCGCTGGCAGGACATGCAGGTGACCGGCTGGCAGGACTGGTACGCGGAGGTGGACCGCGAGCTGCGGGCGCTGCTGGCGCGGTGCGAGCAGGTCTTCGTCTTCGGGCTCTCCATGGGCGGGGCGCTCACCCTGCGGCTCGCCGCCCGGCACGGCGACGCCGTACGGGGCATCGTGCTGGTGAACCCGGCGAACAAGATCCACGGGCTCGCCGCCCACGCGCTGCCGGTCGTGCGCCACCTCGTCCCGTCGCGGCCCGGCATCGTGGACGACATAGCCAAGGAGGGCATGACGGAGGCCGGGTACGACCGGGTGCCGCTGCACGCCGCGCACTCGGTACGGCGGTTCTTCCGGATGGTCGACGGGGAGCTTCCGCAGGTCACGCAGCCGGTGCTGCTGCTGCACAGCCCGCAGGACCACGTGGTGTCGCCGGCCGACTCGGCCCGCATCCTGAGCCGGATCTCCTCGGTGGACGTCCGGGAGGTCCTGCTGGAACAGAGCTACCACGTGGCGACGTTGGACCACGACGCGGAGCGGATCTTCGAGGAGAGTTACGCGTTCATCGGCCGGCTCGCTCCGGGCGTCGGCGAGAAGGGGAGCACCACCGGTGGCTGAGCAGCACGACTCGGACAAGCGGGACGAGCAGCCGTTCGACGAAGAGGCGGCGTGGGCGGCGATCGTCGCCGGGTACGGCGAGGAGCCGGCGGACCCGCCGGGCGTGAAGCCGTTCACGTTCAAGGCCGTGGAGGACCTGGCGCTGCCGGAGGGCGACGTCAACGGGGACCTCGAGGACGGCGGCGTGGAGACCCGCGACGCGGGCGGGGCCTCCGACCGGCCGCTGGGCAGCTCGGTGGTCTTCGCCCCTGGCGTCGGAGGCGGCGGCCCGCGCGACTACGAGCTGCCCGAGGCCAAGGAGGACGACCTCGACGCATCGGACGAGGGCCACTTCGTGCCGCCGGAGCCGCCCCCGCTGCCGGAGGCGGACACGACCGCGAAGTTCGCGTGGCTCGGCGTGGTCGGCGGCCCGGTGCTGATGCTGGTCGCGGTGCTGCTGCAGTGGGACATGACGTGGTGGCTCACCACGCTGTGCGTCGGTGGCTTCGTCGGCGGCTTCCTCACCCTGGTGGCCCGGATGCGCCACGGCGACGAGGAGGACGACGACCCGGGCCGGGGCGCCGTGGTCTAAACGGTCCGGGCGGCGTCGCCGGGCACCCTGAGCGCCGCCAGGACCGGGAGGTGGTCCGTGGCCGCGCGCAGGTCCGTGTCCGTGATGCCCGGCAGACCCCGCGGGACGCCGCAGCCGAGCACCTCGACGCCCTTCGTGGCGAAGACCGCGTCGATCCGCTTGCGCGGCCCGCCGGGCGGCCAGGTGAGCTCGCCGCCCCAGGGCCGTACCGCCCAGCAGTCCTGGAGCTCGGCCGCGAGCCGCCGGAACGCGGTCCCGTCCGGCTCGTCGTTGACGTCGCCCGCCACGATCGCGTGCGGCGTGTCCAGGGCGGCCAGCCGGTCCAGCGCCATCCCGGCCTGGGCGTACCGCTCGTCGGAGCGCAGGCTCAGGTGGCAGCCGACCAGCCCGAGCCGGGCGCCCCCGACGCGTACGACCGCCGTCGCGAGGCCCCGCCGGTGCAGGCCGGGCGTGAGCGGCAGCAGGACGTCCTCGGTGCGCTCGACCGTCACCCGCAGCGAGCACAGCAGCAGCGGACCGGCCGCGCTCGCGCCACCCGTCAGCACCACCAGCTCGCTCTTCTTGGCCAGCCGCGCGGCGTGCTTGCGCCACCGGAAGAAGCGGGGCGCCTCCTGTACGAAGACGACGTCGGGCCGGCACGCCCGGATCACCCGCGCGAGCGCGTCCTCGTCGTCGCGCAGCGAGCGGACGTTGTAGCTCAGCACCCGGATGACGACGGAACCATCGGGCTCGGTACGGGAGTTGGGCAGGTCGTCGAGCGTCATACCAGCACGATATGACGGTGCCCGCCGCATCCGGGGGAGGACGCGGCGGGCACCGTGGGACGGAACGATCAGCCCTGGCGGGCCAGGTCCGCCGCGCCGACGAGCCCGGCCTTGCCGCCCAGCTGGGCCGCGAGCACCTGGGCGTGCGGGCGGTAGCGGCCGCCCACCAGCCAGCGGCGGAAGGACTTGCGGATCGGGCCGAGGACCAGCTCGCCCTCGTCCGAGACACCGCCGCCGACGATGAACGCCGACGGGTCGAACAGCGACGCCAGGTCGGCGAGGCCCGCCCCGGCCCAGCGGGCCAGCTCGCGGAACGAGTCGACGGCGACCGGGCAGCCCTGGCGGGCGGCGTCGCTGATGTGCTTGCCCTCGATGCCCTCGGGGGTGCCGTCGCCCAGCGCCAGCAGGATCGTGGCGTTCTCCGGGGTGGCGGCGGCGCGCTGCTTGGCGTACCGCACGAGGGCGCGCCCGGAGGCGTACTGCTCCCAGCAGCCCTGGCTGCCGCAGCCGCACAGCAGGCCGTCCGGCACCACCCGGATGTGGCCGAACTCGGCGGCCACGCCGAAGCGGCCGCGGCGAAGCTTGTTGCCGATGATGATGCCGCCGCCGAGCCCCGTGCCGAGGGTGATGCAGATGACGTCGTCGTGGCCCTGGCCGGCGCCGAAGCGGTACTCGCCCCACGCCGCGGCGTTCGCGTCGTTCTCCACGACCACCGGAAGGCCGGTGCGCTGCTCGACCTTGTCCTTCAGCGGCTCGTGCCGCCAGTGGATGTTCGGCGCGAACAGGACGGTGGCGCGCTTGTCGTCGACGTAACCGGCGGCACCGATGCCGACCGCCTCGATCTCATGGCCCTTGCCCGCTTCGGCGACGGCGGCGCAGATCGCGTCGACGATGCCGTCGGCGGTCGGCGGGGTGGGCACCTTGTGGATGTCGAGGATCGTGCCCTCTTCGTCGACCACTCCGGCCGCGATCTTCGTGCCGCCGATGTCGACGCCGATGGTGAGTCCCATGTGTCCCTCAGTTTTCGGTCGAGCCCCGCTACGGCCAACCGTACCCGAGGGCGGGCACGGAGCTCTCGGTCCCGGCCCCTCAGTCCAGGTCGATGTGCTCGCTCGGGTCCGGGCCTTCGCGGTCGTCGCGACCCCGGCCGCCGCCGAGGCCGTCGTCCTTCCCGGCCGTCGGCCGGCCCTGGGTCCAGCGGCGCTCCTGGCCCTCGACGGCGGAGCGGTACGCGGCGAGCAGTTCGCTGCCGGCGGCGGCGAGGTGGTCGAAGACCTCGGGGTTGCGCTCGATCACCGGCTCCACGGCCGACTTGGCCTGGCTGACGAGCTGCTGCACGGCGTTCTGCGCGCCCGCGCCGAGCAGCGGGGTGCGCAGCGAGGCGACCTTGTCGGCGACCGCGTCGACGAGCTTGCGCAGCTCCTCGGCGGCGGTGCCGGGCGGCGGTCCGGCCGGCCCGCGGCGGCGCGCCCGCTCGGCGTCCAGGTCCTCGGCGCAGGCCCTCGCCCAGGCGTCGGCGTCGGGATGCTGGGTGGCATCGCTCATGGCGTACTCCTGCGGCTGCTGCGGCTGTGTGGCTGGGTCACCCTCGACGTTACCGCGTACGGGGCCACAAATCCGGGTCGGGTGTGAAGCGCACGCTCAGCACGCCGTCCGCGAGGCCCGCGCCCGAGACGGTGCAGCGGCGCAGGGCGGACGGCAGCGGCACGATGCGGCGGAACGGGCCGACCGTGAGCACGAGTTCGTCACCCCGGCGGACGAGCCCGAGGTCGGGCTTGCCGGCTCCGGGCAGCGGGATCCGCCAGACCAGCACGCCGTCGGGGTCGCGGCGGTCCTCGACGGCCCACTCCGACGCGGGCCGGGCGCTGCCGGGAGGTACGTCGAGGGGCGCGAGGTCGCCGGCGGAGCGGGGCGCGTGCCCCAGGTGCGGCACCTCCCGCACCGCGTGCACGCCGTCGCCGAGGTCCTCGTACAGCGCCTTCAGGTGGTCCTGCTGCTGGGCGGCGAGGCCGGAGAGCCACGGGTCGGGGGAGGCGGTCGGCAGGATCCGGTTGGCGACGGCCGTGTCGACGGCGAGGCCGTACAGGGCGAGCCCCGCGCGGGCGGTGCGCAGCGCGGCGGTGGCGGCCGGTCCCGGCTCGGCCACGAGCCGCACCGAGGTCGTCGGGGCCTCGACGAGCGCCTGGACGGCGGCGAGTTCGCCGTCCCAGCGGCCCGCGGTCTCGTACAGCCACTCGGCGGGCATCGGGACGCCGGCGAGCTGCGCGAGCATCGGCCGCAGCGCGCGGGCGGCCTGCCGCTCGGGCGGCAGCAGCCGCCGCAGGTAGCGGCGCAGCTGCGCGGGCAGGGCGAGTACGGCGAGGGCGTCGGGCAGCGGCGGCATGTCGACGACGACGAGGTCCCAGTCCCCGGCGGCGGCGTCCCGCAGCGCCCGCAGCAGGGCGAACCGGTCGCTGCCGGGCAGTTCGGTGAGCTCCTCCTCCGCGAAGGGGGCCGCGCCCAGCAGACCGAGCGCGGCGCCGGCGCGCTCCTGGAAGGCGAGGAGCTCGGCGCGGAAGTGCGCGCCGGAGTCGATGGGGCGGACGACGGGGCCGTCACCGTCCGGGAAGCGGTCCCGGAACCACTCGCCGGGCGCCCGGTCGGCGGTGACGAGCAGGACCCGCCGCCCCTGCCGGGCGCTGCCGAGAGCGGTCGCGGCGGCGAGGGTGGTGCGGCCGGCGCCGCCGGGGCCGGTGACGAGGAGGGTGCGCATGGCGCCCCACGCTACCGGGGTGGCCCCCGGGGGCCGGGACGAGGCCCGGGCCCGGGGGCCATGAATGTTCGGTGCGGTGCCGGGCGTCGTGAGCCCGGCGGGGCGCCTTAGGGCGCGGTCGACTCGACGCGCTTCTTCAGGCCGTCCAGGGCCCGGTCGATGATGACCTTCTCGGCCTTGCGCTTGATCATGCCGAGCATCGGGATCTTGACGTCGACCGTCAGCCGGTACGTCACCTTGGTGCGGGTGCCGCCCGCGAGCGGGGCCAGGTGGTACGTGCCGTCCAGCGCGCGGAGCATCTGGGACTTGACCAGCGTCCAGCTGACCTCGTCGTCGCCGGTCCAGGTGTACGCCAGGGTGTGCTCGTCCCTGATCGCGCCCGCGTCCAGCAGCAGCCGGACCTTCTCGGCGCGGCCGGCGGCGTCCGTCGAGAGGACCTCGGCCTCCTTCACCTCGCCCGTCCACTCGGGGTAGCGCGCGAAGTCGGCGATCACGCCCATGACGTCGGCCGGCGCCGCCTCGATCTCAATGCTCGAGCTGGTGTGTTCCGCCATCGCTGTGGCTCCTTGGGTGAGTCTGAGGTGGGAAGGTTATCGCGTGGCCGCGGCTCACCATTCCAGGGCCCACGGCGTCCCGGTCGACGCGAAATGGCCGACGTTCACGCACTCCGTCGCCCCCACCCGCATCCGCCGCGCCAGCGGCTGGTGGACGTGCCCGAACAGCGCGTACCGCGGCTTCGTCCGCCGGATCGCGGCGAGCAGCGCCCGGCTGCCGCGCTCGAAGCGGCGGGCGACCGTGTCGTAGGTGAGCTCCGGCAGCTCCGGCGGGATGTGCGAGCACAGCACGTCCACCTCGCCGAGCGCCTCGACCTTCGCCGCGTACTCCTCGTCGGAGATCTCGTACGGCGTGCGCATCGGGGTGCGCAGCCCGCCGCCGACGAAGCCGAAGACGCGGCCGCCGATCTCGACGCGCTGCCCGTCCAGGACGGTGGTGCCGGGGCGGGCGTACTCGTGCCAGAGACCGGGCATGTCGACGTTCCCGTACGTCGCGTACGTCGGCGTCGGGAAGGCGGCGAAGAGCTCGGCGTACTGCGTGCGCACGGCCGCCTCGATGGCGCTCTCGCGGTCCACGTCCAGCTCGGCCCAGAGCCGGCGGCCCAGCTCGCGGGCCTCGTCGAAGCGGCGGGCGGTGCGCAGTTCGACGAGGCGGTCGGCGTTCTCGACGCCGAAGAGGTCGGGGAAGATGCCGCGCGAGTGGTCGTGGTAGTCGAGGAAGAGGACGAGGTCGCCGAGGCAGATGAGGGCGTCCGCGCCGTCCCCCGCCTTGGCCAGGTCCTCGGCGTTCCCGTGGACGTCACTGATCACGTTGACCCTCGTGCCTCGCATAACCCCCCACCCTAAGTGCTCGGACCTGCGGTTACTTCCGAGTCTTCCCGACTGTGGACTACTGTGCGCGAAGCACCCCCGAACACGTGTGACGCAGCGAACATTCGGCCGGGGCCCCTATCGGGAACCTAGTACCGGTCGGTAACGTCCGGGCAGTCCAGTCGTGCTCACCCCCACCGAGCACCTGCCCGATCATGGACCGCAGCCGGTGCATCACACAGAGCCGTGGCGCCGGCGCCCGATGAGGAGCAGCAGTCTTGCGCGAGTTCAGCCTTCCGGCCCTGTACGAGGTCCCCACGGACGGCAATCTGACGGATCTCATCCGCCGCAATGCCGCGCAGCACCCGGACGTGGCTGTCATGGGCCGCAAGGTGGCCGGTGCCTGGACGGACGTCACCGCCACCCAGTTCCTCGCCGAGGTGCGGGCCGCCGCCAAGGGCCTGATCGCGCAGGGCGTGCGGCCCGGCGACCGGGTGGGCCTCATCTCCCGCACCCGCTACGAGTGGGTGCAGATGGACTTCGCGATCTGGAGCGCGGGCGCGGTGACCGTGCCGGTGTACGAGACCAGTTCGCCGGAGCAGGTGCAGTGGATCCTGGGCGACTCGGGCGCGGTCGCGGTGATGGTCGAGAGCGACGCGCACGCCGCCGCCGTCGCGTCCGTGCGCGACGGGCTGCCGGAGTTGCGGCACGTCTGGCAGATCGACAAGGGCGGGATCGACGAGCTGGTCGCGGCCGGCGCGGACGTCTCGGAGGAGACGGTCGACGAGCGCAGCGCCAGCGCCAAGGCCGACGACATCGCCACCATCGTCTACACCTCGGGCACCACCGGCCGTCCCAAGGGCTGCGTGCTGACCCACCGCAACTTCTTCGCCGAGTGCGGCAACGTCGTCGAGCGCCTCAAGCCGCTCTTCCGTACGGGCGAGTGCTCCGTGCTGCTCTTCCTGCCCGCCGCGCACGTCTTCGGCCGGCTGGTCGAGGTCGCCTCCGTCCTCGCGCCCATCCGCCTCGGCTGCGTCCCGGACATCAAGAACCTCACCGACGAACTCGCCTCCTTCCGCCCGACCCTGATCCTCGGCGTCCCGCGCGTCTTCGAGAAGGTCTACAACTCGGCGCGCGCCAAGGCGCAGGCGGACGGCAAGGGCAAGATCTTCGACAAGGCGGCGCAGACGGCGATCGCGTACAGCCGCGCCGTCGACTCCCCGCAGGGCGCGTCGTTCGGTCTGCGGCTGAAGCACTTCGTCTTCGACAAGCTCGTCTACAGCAAGCTGCGCGCGGTGCTGGGCGGGCGCGGCGAGTTCGCCATCTCGGGCGGCGCGCCGCTGGGCGAGCGGCTCGGGCACTTCTTCCGGGGCATCGGCTTCACCGTGCTGGAGGGGTACGGCCTGACGGAGTCGTGCGCGGCGACGGCGTTCAACCCGTGGGACCGGCCGAAGATCGGCACGGTCGGCCAGCCGCTGCCCGGCTCGGTCGTACGGATCGCCGACGACGGCGAGGTGCTGCTGCACGGCGAGCACGTCTTCTCGGGCTACTGGAACAACGAGGCCGCGACCGCCGAGGCGCTGGCCGACGGCTGGTTCCACACGGGCGACATCGGCACGCTGGACGAGGACGGGTACCTCGCCATCACGGGCCGGAAGAAGGAGATCCTCGTCACCGCGGGCGGCAAGAACGTCGCCCCGGCGGTGATCGAGGACCGCATCCGTGGGCACGCCCTGGTCGCCGAGTGCATGGTCGTCGGCGACGGCCGGCCCTTCGTCGGCGCGCTGATCACGCTGGACGAGGAGTTCCTGGGCCGCTGGGCTGCGGAGCACGGCAAGCCGACGGGCTCGACGGCGGCGTCCCTGCGGGAGGACGCGGAGCTGCTGGCGGAGGTCCAGCGGGCCGTGGACGACGGGAACGCGGCGGTCTCCAAGGCGGAGTCGGTGCGGAAGTTCCGGATCCTCGCGTCGCAGTTCACGGAGGAGGCGGGGCACATCACGCCGTCGCTGAAGCTGAAGCGGAACGTGGTGGCGAAGGACTTCGCGGACGAGATCGAGGCGATCTACCACGCCTGAGGCGTGGCCTCGCGCCCCGGGGCCTGTGGTTCCGCGTCGGGCTGCGCGCTCCGGCTCGCGCCGGCCTGCCCTCCCGGGCGTGGGGCCCGGCGTCGGGGCTCGCCCCGAACCCGCTCGCCTGCGCTGGGCGGTGTTGTCTCCCACCCCTCCCCTTCCCGAAACCGGGGCTCCGCCCCGGACCCCGAGCGCCCTCCAGAGCGGCCCGGGCCACCGGCCGACGGGCCCGCCTCGGGGCTACGGCCCGCACCCGGCGTCCGGCCTCGGGGTGGGGCCGTGCAGGGTCGTCCCCGCAGCGGTTGGCGGCGCCGAAACCGTTCCGCGTCCGTACGGGCCAAGGCCGCCGGCCGCGAGGAGTCGAGCCCGGAGGGGTCCCGCCCCGCACCCCACCGGCGGCAGCCGCCCACGCGGAAGCGCGACCGGGGCGGCGCCGCGAGCCGCCGCAGCCCCCGCCCAGGCCAGCGCCCGCACGGCACGGAACCGCAGGCCGCCGCACCGCAAGCCACCGCACCGCAAGCCACCGCGTCGCAGGCAACCGCCTCACAGCAGCCGCTGCAGCCGCTCCGCCAGCGAGTCCCAGCGCCACTTCTCCTCGACCCAGGCGCGGCCCCGTTCGCCCATGCGGCGGCGGAGGTCCGGGTCGTCGAGGAGGGTGACGATGCGGTCGGCGCACTCCGCGGGGGAGGTGCCGCGGACGACCCAGCCCGTCTCGCCGTCGAGGACGGCGTCGGGCGCGCCCCCGGAGTCGCCGGCGACGACCGGGAGGCCGGTGGCGGAGGCCTCCAGGTAGACGATGCCGAGGCCCTCCACGTCGAGGCCGCCCCGCCGCGTACGGCACGGCATGGCGAAGACGTCGCCGGCACCGTAGTGCGCGGGGAGTTCCTCCCACGGCACCGCGCCGGTGAACCGTACGGATCCGGCCACGCCGGTCTCCGCGGCGAGGCGGCGCAGATCCTTCTCGTACGGGCCGCCGCCCACGATCAGCAGGACCGCGTCGGGCACGCGGGCCAAAATGGCGGGCATGGCCCTGATCAGGGTGTCCTGACCCTTGCGCGGGACGAGGCGCGAGACGCAGACGACGACCGGCCGGTCGGCGAGCCCGAGGCGCTCGCGCACGGCGTCGCCGCCCGAGCCGGGGTGGAACGTCTTCTCGTCGACGCCCGGCGGCAGCTGCACCATCCGCGCGGCGGCCTCGGGCGTCAGCGCGGCGGCGATGCGCGAGCGCGTGTACTCGCCGAGGTACGTGAGCGTGTCCGTGCCCTCGCCGATGCGCCGCAGCAGCTGCCGGGAGCCCGGCAGCTGGGCCCAGCCCGCCTCGTGGCCGTGGGTCGTGGCGACGATCCGCTTCGCGCCGGCCCGGCGCAGCGCGGGCGCCATGAGGCCGAGCGGCGCCGCCGCCCCGAACCACACCGACTCGCAGCCGTGCTCCCGCAGCAGCGCGACCGCCCGGGCGGTGACCCTGGGAGTGGGCAGCAGCATCGTCGTACGATCCCGGACAACCTGGAAGGGCTGTTCCGCGTCGAACAGAGCGGTCGCCTCGGCGCCCTCACGCCCCCGCTTCCAGGTGGAGGCGTACACAACAAGACGCTCGGGATCGAGCCTGAGCGCCATGTTGTGCAAGAACGCCTGAATCCCACCGGGTCTGGGCGGAAAGTCGTTGGTTACGATCAAGGTCTTGTGCATCGTTTGCATCAAGGCCGACAGTACCGAACGGCCCCGCTCCACTGCCCACGCGCGGTCTCCACCCCCCACCAGACGACGACGTAGACGTAGAGGTAGGCATGAAGGGCCCCATCCCCATATGGCTGCTGACCAGGACCCTCCTGCTGCTCCTCGTCTTCAAGGTGATGACCCTCCCGGGCCCGGACATCACCACGGACATCTCGCAGATCTACCGGGGCTGGTACGACGTGCTGCGGGCCGGCACGTATCCGATGGACGACGTGACCTGGCAGTACCCGCCGGCCGCCGCCCTCGCGGTCCTCTCCCCCGGCCTGCTGCCGTTCCTGGACTACGCCTCCGCCTTCTTCGTCCTCGCCTTCGTCTGCGACGCGGCCGTCTTCGGCCTGCTGCTGTACGCGGGCCGGCGCCCGGGCAAGTGCCTGTCGGGCGCCTGGGTGTGGGTCGCGGGCGTCCCGCTGCTGGGGCCGACGGCGTACGCGCGCTATGACCTGATGGTGACCGCCGTCGCCGTCGCCGCGCTCCTCGCGGGTGTCCGGCACCCGAGGATCATGGGGGCGTTGGCCGGTTTCGGCGCGATGCTGAAGGTCTGGCCGGTGCTGCTGCTCGCGGGCACGCGGCGCGGGCGCGTCACCCTGCGTTCGTGGACCGCCGCGGTGGCGACGGCGGCCGGGGTGCTGCTGCTCTGTACGGCGGCGATGCCGGGGGCGCTGGCGTTCCTGACGTTCCAGCGGGACCGGGGCACCGAGGTGGAGTCGCTGGGGGCGCTGGTGTTCCACGTGGCGCGGCACTTCGGCTGGGAGGGGCGGGCGACGCTGAACTACGGCTCGGTGGAGTTTCTCGGGCCGTACGTGCCGGTGGTGTCCACGGCCGCGCTGGCGCTGACGGTCGCGGCCTTCGGCTGGCTGCTGGTGTGGCGGGTGCGGGTGTGGCGTACGGGCGCGTTCGGGAAGACGACGCTGTGCGACGCGGCGTTCGTGGCGGTGCTGCTGTTCACCACCACGAGCCGGGTGATCAGCCCCCAGTACATGCTGTGGCTGGTCGGCCTGGCGTCGGTCTGCCTGGTCTTCCCGACGAGCCGGATGCGCACGGCGGCCCGGCTGGTGCTGGTGGCGACCGGGGTGACGCTGCTGGAGTTCCCGATCTGGTTCTCGCACGTGTCGGACAGCGACCCGCTGGGGCTGCTGCTCCTGCTGGTACGCAATGGGCTCCTGGTGGCGGCGACGCTGACGGCGTGCCGGGTGCTGTGGACGCAGACGGTCACGGAGCCGCGACTGCGCGAGCGGGCCGCGGCGGTCCCGGTGCAGGACGGCACCGCGCCCGCGGACGACCGGGACGCCGACCGAAACCGGGTACTCACCTCCTGAGGCCCTCTGCCAGAATCCGATCATGGCTCCCTCCCACAGGCCCTCCCACAGTCCCTCCGACAGCCCCTCCGACGCCCCTTCCGGTACGCCCACCACGCCGATCCGCTACCCACGGCCCCTGCGCCCCGGTGACCGCGTGGGCGTCACCTCCCCCTCCAGCGGCGTCCCCGAGCCGCTCCGCAAGCGCCTGGAGGTGGCCGTCGCGACGGTGGAGGCGCGGGGGTACGAGGTGGTCGTCGGCGACTGCATGGGCGGCTCGGGGCACGTCAGCGCCCCGGCGGCGGAGCGCGCGGCGGAGCTGATGGCGATGCTGACGGACCCGGACATCAGGGCCGTCGTGCCGCCGTGGGGCGGGGAGACCGCGATCGACCTGCTGCCGCTGCTCGACTTCGACCGGCTGCGCGAGGCCGAGCCGACCTGGCTGGTCGGCTACTCGGACATGTCGACGATCCTCACGCCGCTGACGCTGTTGACCGGAATCGCGACCCTGCACGGCAACAACCTGATGGACACCCCCTACCGGGTGCCCGAGGGGCTGCTCTCCTGGCTGGACATCGCCGCCCTGCCCGAGGGGAGCCGGTTCGCCCAGACCCCGCCCGGCCGCCACCGCACCAGCGGCTGGGACGACTACAGCGTCTTCCCGGACGTGCGCGAGTACACCCTGAACGCGACCGGCACCTGGACCCGCCTGGACAGCGGCGGCGACGGTGACCTGGAGGTCGAGGGGCGCCTGATCGGCGGGTGCATCGAGACGGTGAGCAACCTGGCGGGCACGCCGTACGGCGACGTCACGGCGTTCGCCCGCGCCCACGCGCCCGAGGGGCTGCTCGTCTACGTGGAGGCGGTGGGCGACGACGACGCGCTCGAGATCTGCCGCAACCTCCACGGCATGCGCCTGGCCGGCTTCTTCGACGCCGCGAACGCCGTCCTGGTCGGCCGTACTTCGGCGCCCGACCGCGACTCGCTCACCCAGCACGAGGCCGTGCTGGACGCGCTCGGCCCGCTCGGCGTGCCGATCATCGCCGACGTCGAGTGCGGCCACGTCCCGCCGTACCTGCCGCTCGTCAACGGCGCCCGCGCCCGTGTCGTCCTCACGCCGACCCGCCAGGAGCTCGTCCAGACGCTGGACTGACGGCGCGGGCGGTGAGGGGCGGCGAGGGATGGCGAGGGTCTCAGCCCAGCCGCTCCCGCACGTAGCCGCGCCACCGGGCGGTGAACTCCTCCGGGGTCGTGCCCAGCACCTCTCGCAGCGCCTGCGACACGGCCTGCTCCCGGGCCTCGCGGCGCCGGTGCGCGCCCACCGCGCGGTAGAAGGCCCGCAGCTCCGGCTCGCCCCACCGGTCGGCGATCAGCGCGCAGGCCAGCCAGCCGCCCTCGTACGCGCGGGCCAGGGCCTCCGCGTCGCCGGTGAAGGCGAAGTCCCCGTCGGACGGCAGTCCCGCGGGGGCCAGGCCCGCGCGCACCGCGTCCCGCAGCGCGGGCGCCGCCTGGCCGGCCGGGTGGGCCGTGCCCCGGTAGGCCGCCCAGTCGGCGAAGCCCTCGGAGAGCCACATCGGGGTCGCCGCCGAGGTGTGGGTGCGGGTGGCCACGTGGGCCGTCTCGTGGGTGAGCACCATGTCCTGGCCGACTCCGCTGAGCCCGGTGTACGCCTCGGGGTTGACGACCACCCGGTCCGCCGGGGCGTCCGGTCCTCCCCCGGCCCGGCCGGTCGTCACCGCGGCGATGCCCCGGTGCCGGTCGGCCGGCGCCCCGAGCAGCGCGCCCATGCCCTCCAGCGAGCCGGGGACGAGCACCACCACGCGCCCGGGCCAGGGACCGGCCCAGGCGGCCGACACCGCCGGAACCGCCCGGTCCGCCGTGGCCGCGACGGCCCGCAGCCGCTCCGGGTCCTGCCCGGAGCCGAGGACCAGGCTGCGCCGCCCGCGTACGACCTGGAGGGCGCCCTGGTCCCACAGCTGCTGGGCGGCGCCCTGAGCGGGCCGGTCGGACGTCACCTGCCAGCGGCCGTCCCGCCGCGCGAGCCGCAGGGCGCGCTCGGTGGTGACGGGGCCGCTGTCGTACCCGGCGATGCGGTAGCCGAGCTCGGCGCGGACGGTGGCCCGCCCGTCGCCGTCCTGCCGCGCCCGCGTGATCCGGTACGACCAGGAGGCCAGCTCCACGCCGGCGAGGTCGCCGGAGCGGACGGCCGCCGCCCACCGGTCCACCGCCGCCCGGAGCTCCTCGGCGCCCGCCGCCGTCTCCGGAGCCGTAGCCGTAGCCGTACAGCCGGAGGAGACACCGGAGAGCAGCAGGGGGCCGAACGCCGCCACCACCGCCCGCCTCCGCACCACCACCCGGCGATCGTACGGTCAGACGCGGGTGACCGCCGAGATGGGCATCATGCCCACGGGGTCGTAGCGCACCGGCGCGCCCGGGTAGGGGGCGTGGACGACCTGGCCGTTGCCCATGTACATCCCGATGTGGCTGGCGTCGGAGCGGTACGTCACCAGGTCGCCGGGGCGCGCCTCGGAGAGCGGCACGTGGCGTCCCGCGTTGCGCTGGGCCTGCGAGGTGCGCGGCAGGCTGACGCCCGCCTGTGCGTACGCCCACTGCGTGAGGCCCGAGCAGTCGAAGCCGTACGGCCCGTTGGCGCCCCAGATGTAGGGGCGCCCGAGGGCGGAGCGGGCCGCCCGGACCGCGGCGGCCGCCCGCTCGGACGCGGCCTCGCCCGCGGGGCCTTCGGCGCCGTCGGCGCCGTCGAGCGGGGGCAGGTCGTCGCGCCCGGAGCGCGAGGCCCGGTCGAGGCTGTCGCGCTCCTCGGCGGTCAGGGAGTTGAGCAGCGTCCGCGCCTCGGCCAGCTTGCGCTCGACGAGCCGCTTGTGGCGGGCGACGGCGGCCCGGCTGCGCTCCAGCTCGGCCAGCTGGCGGGTGGCCTCCGCGCGCTGTTGGCCGAGCAGGCGCTGGGCACGCCGCAGTTCGGTGAGGGCGTGGGCCTGCCGCTCGCTGATCCGGTCGAGGGTCGCGGCCTTGTCGAGGTAGGTGTCGGGGTCGTCGGAGAGCAGCAGCGCGAGCGCCGGGTCCATGCCGCCGGAGCGGTACTGGGCGCCGGCGACCGTGCCGAGCGCGCCGCGCATGTGGTTGATGCGCTCCTGGCCGCGGGCGACGGCGTCCTGGGTGCGGGAGACCTGCTCGCGCAGGGTGTCGGCGCGTTCGTCGGCCTTGTTGAACCCCTCGGTGGCCTTCTCGGCCTCCTCGAAGAGCCGGTCGACCCTGGCCCGGGTGGTCTCCGTGGTGTCGGCCGGCTCACCGGGGGCCGCGCCCGCGGGGGCTGCGCCGAGGGCGGCCGCCGCGGTGGCCGCCGCGGCGGAGAGGACCGTGACCGTCGCGTTCCGGGTGGCCTGGGTGAGACCCGTGAAACCCGTGAGACCCGACGGCGAGGACCGGCGATGGGACGCCACGAACCGCGCTCCCTTCAGCTGTGTGCGTTGCGCGCCAGACAGTAGCCGGACGGCTACGCACAGGCCAAAGGCCGCGTGAGGCTCCGGAGGGCTCGAACAGCGGCGCCCCGCCGGTAGACCGCAAGGTCACCGGCGGGGCGGAGCGTCAACTGAAGGGATCGCGATTCCCCTGATCAGGGGAGTGTACGGGCGCGTCCCGAGGGGCCCGGTACGTCAGATGCGGACGCCGAACTGGAACGTGCCCAGCCAGTCCATCGACTCGTACCGGACGACCGTCCCGGGCTTCGGGGCGTGCAGGACGGTGTTGTTGCCCGCGTACAGGCCGACGTGCGAAAGGCCGTTGAAGAAGACCAGGTCGCCGGGCTTGAGCTGGCTGCGGCCGATCTTCACACCGTCGTTCTGCTGGGTGTACGTGGTGCGGGTGAGGCTGACGCCGGCCTGGCGGTAGGCCCACTGGGTCAGACCGGAGCAGTCGTACGCGTTGGGGCCCTCGGCACCGGAGATGTACGGCTTGCCCACCTGGGTGTCGGCGGCCGCGAGGGCGGCGGCGCCGCGCGCCGAGGCGGGGACCTCGTTGCCGAGCTCCACGCGGTCGCTCGCGGCGCGGCTGGCGCGCTGCTCCTCCTCCTGCATCTTCGCGCGCTCGGCGGCGGTGAGCGTGTTGAGGAGCTTCTGGGCCTCGGCGAGCTTGCCCTGGAACGCCTTCTTCTTCTCGCCGAGCGTCTTGCGGACGTCCTCGAGGTCGGCGAGCTTCGCGGTCGCCTCGGCGCGCTCCTGGGCGAGGGTGCGCTGCTTGGCCTGGATGGTCTCCAGGACCTCGGCCTGCTTGGCGCTCAACTGGTCGACGGCGGAGGCCTTGTCGAGGTAGTCGTCCGGGTTGGAGGAGAGGAAGAGCTGAAGGGAGGGGTCCATGCCGCCGGCGCGGTACTGGGCGCTGGCCACCGAACCGATGCTGTCGCGCAGCGTGTTGAGCTCTTCCTGGCCGCGCGCCACCTTGTCCTGGAGGGCGCTGATCTCCTTCTGGAGCTTCTCGCGCTGCTCTTCGGCGAGGTTGTACTGCTCCGTGGCCTCCTCGGCCTCGTGGTGGAGCTTGTCGACCTTGGCCTTGACCTCGCTCTTGCTCGGCTTGGGGTCTGCCTGAGCGGCCTGGGAGGACAGGGCGACGGCAGCGGCGGCGGTCGCGGTGAGCACGGTCACGCGGGCACGGCTCGGCTGCTTGGGACGACGGTGGGACGCCACGGAGGCGAGCTCCTTCTCCTTCGAGAGCCGCCTCGGCCCTTCGGGGACTGCGCGGGAGAGGCGGTTCCTTCGCTGTCACCCCGGGTGGGCGATCAACTGCGCGAAGGTTCGAGCAGACCCTAGTGACCATGCTGTGATCAGTTCAAATCCTCATGCGAAAAATCTCGCTCAGGGGCCCCATTCTTTACACACATTCCACGCTGTGTCATGAGCACTTGACGTTACGTTCGCGCAACTGGTTTCTCAGAACGGGTCGAATTCGGGCAAGAGGCCCGGGAATTCACGAGAGCCGCGAAAGACGCTTCAACAGCAGCGCGGAGGAGACCGGCCGCGCACCCGACTTGGCCACGCCGTCGGCCACCTCGCGGTCCGTGGAGACCACGACCACGGGCCGGCCCGGCGGTTCCGCGCGCACCAGCTGACGGATCAGTTCGTCCGCCGTCACGCCCGGCTTGGAGAACAGCACCCGCACCCCGCGCGGCGGCGCGAGCAGCACCGGCGCGGCGAGTTCGGCGCCGTCGAAGACACAGGTGACCTCCGCGCCCGTGCGCGCGGCCAGCGCCGACAGGCCGCCGAGCAGCCGCAGCCGCTGCTTCTCCAGCGGCATCGTCGGATAGCCGGTCTTGGTGACGTTGTAGCCGTCCACGACCATGTGCGCCTGCGGCAGCGCCAGCAACTGGTCGAGCAGTGCCGGATCGGTCTCCGACAGGGCGCGCGCCGCGATGTCCTTGGGTGACATCCGGCCCGGCTCGACCGCGTCGACGGTGTCCGCCGGATGGACCGAGACCGGCGGCAGCGCCAGCTCGCGGCGCAGGCCCTGCGCCGACTCCAGGACGGTGTCCAGCAGCAGCCGCACCCGCATGTCCTCCACCGAGCGCCCCTCCCGGGCGGCCCGGCGGCTGGCCTCCAGAGCGGCCTCCGTCTCACCGAGCCGCGCCTTGAGGCGCCGCGTCTCGCTCTCGGCGGCGGAGACCTGCGCCGCCGCCTCGGCCCGGATCGCGTCGATGTCCGCCTGCGTACGGCGCAGGGCGGCCTCGCCGCGCTTGACATCGCTCTGCGCGCTGCGGAGCTTGCGGTGAAGCGATTCGGCTTCCTTGCGGGCCGCGTCCAGCTCGGCGCGCAGCCGCTCCGTCTCCGTACGGGTCTGCGCCCGCGCCTCGGCGAGCTCCGCGCGCAGCCGCTCCAGCTCCCGGCGCCCCTCCTCGTCGGCGCGCTCGGCATCCGCCCGCTGGGCCTCCTCGCCGGCCGCGGCGACGAGCTTCGCCCAGCCGGCGGGGCGCAGCACGTAGGCGGCCGCGGCGACGTCGACGGGGTCGGCGGCCGCCGGCGGCGAGCCGCCCTCGACCGCACCGGCCAGCTCCGGCTGCGCCTCCTTGAACCGCTCGCCGATCCGCTGCCGGAAGACCGGGTCGCCCTCCAGGGCGGCGGCCATGGCGTTGCCCGCGAACTTGACCCGGCGGGACGGGGTGAAACGGGCGTACTGCCGCAACTGGGCGGGCAGTTCCGCGACGGTCAGACCGCCGAAGGCGTCCGACACCAGTGCGACGACCCGGCGCCGCACCCCCTCGGGCATCGGGCGGTCGAGCGCCTCGGCGGCGTCTCCGGCCGCGCCGGCCGGTTCAGCACCGCTTGCGGGCTGCTCCACGTTCTCACCCCACTACCCGTCGTCCTCGCCCCCGCCGGGCCTCCCGTCAGGAGGCGGCGTCCGGCCTGTCCACCAGCTCGATCTGGTCCACCGCGCTGCACCAGCGGCACCGGACCGACTCGATGGTCTCACTGACCACCTCGCGCTCCTCGACCTTCGGCTCACCGGCGAGGTCCAGATGGACGTACTCGACGACCTTGGAAGACCTGGTCACGTCGAAGCGCGTCAGATTGCCGCAGAGCGCGCACCGCCAGCGGGTCGTCGCGGTCGGCATGGGAACCGTCGTCATGGGTGCCGTCCTCTTTCGTACCGGTCGTGCCGGGTGCGAGCCCGCGGTGCGCCATCGAACTGCGGATGTACTGCCCGTAACCCTACGGCCTCACGGGTACCCCTGTGGCCCGGCGAGGCACCCTGTCCCGCTCCCTCCCTTTACGTCATGATCTGTGCATGATCGAGCGGGGTCCGGTGGTGACGTACGGCGTGATGGCGGCGTGCTGTCTGGTCTTCCTGATCAGTCCGGTGTCCGGCCTGAACCACGAGTACGGCACCGGTGACGCGCTCCTCGCGGCGCAGAGCGCGTACTTCCGGCGCTGGGGGGTGATCCCCGCCGAACTGCTGACCGGCACCCCCGGCGCGCTGCCGTCCCCGCTGACGGCCCTCTTCGTCCACGGAAGCTGGCTGCACCTCCTCGGCAACATGCTGTTCCTCTACGTCTTCGGCGCCATGGCCGAGGAACGGCTCGGGCACCTGGAGTTCGCCCTCTTCTACGTGGGCTGCGGCTACCTCGCGCTCGTCGGCTACGCCGTGGCCCACGCGCACTCCGCGCAGACCCTCGTCGGCGGCTCGGGCGCCATCTCCGGAGTCCTCGGCGCCTTCCTGTTCCTCTTCCCGAAAGCCCGCGTCACCAGCCTCTTCCCCTTTCTCTTCTTCCTGCCCCTGCGGTTCCCCGCCTGGATCGTGCTGGTCTTCTGGTGCGTCCTCCAGTGGCTGGCGGCCCGCGGCGCGGGCGCCGGGCCCGGGGTCGCGTACCTGGCGCACCTGGTGGGCTTCGGCCTGGGGTTCCTCTACGCGTGGGTCCGGTACGGGTGGAGGGCTAGAGTGAAGGCCCAGACAGCGGGCCCCGAGGGAGAAGGACAGCCGTGATCACCGCGATCGTGCTCATCAAGACCAGCGTGGACCGCATCCCCGAGATCGCCGAGTCGATCGCCGCGCTGGAGAACGTCAGCGAGGTCTTCTCCGTCACCGGCACGTACGACCTGATCGCCATGGTGCGGGTGGCCAAGCACGACGACCTGGCGGACGTCATCCCGGGCCGCATCAGCAAGATCCCGGGCGTCGAGGCGACGGACACGCACGTCGCGTTCCGCACGTACTCGCAGCACGACCTGGAGGCGGCGTTCGCGATCGGCCTCGACGCGTAGGTTGCTCTCGCGGGGGGCGTGGGTTGCTGCCCGGTGGGCGGCTTTCCGCTGCGCGGTGGCTTGGGCCCGGTGGGTGGTTTTCCGCTGCGCGGTGCTCTTGCCCGGTGGGCTCCGGGCGGGTGCCGGGGGTTCTGGTGGGGGGTGGTCGGACTCTCGTTCACCGCGCTTCGCGCGAGTTCAGTCGTTTGACGTCCGACCACCCCCCACGCTCCACCCCCGACCCCCTCACGTGGTCGGGCTCGATCCACAGCCGGTGCGTGCATCCCCCTGTGGGTGCCCACACGCCGCCGCCGAGGGAGCTGGGCGCGTCGCAGCTGCCGCGCTCCGGAGTGTGGGAGCGCCAGCCGCCAGGGACCGGAAGGGGCGAAGGGGGAAAGCCCCTCGCGGCGCGAAGCCGCCGCGCTCCAGGGTGTGGGGGCGTCAGCCCCCACGTACACCTCCCCCTCCCGGGGGGTCTGGGGCGTCAGCCCCAGTTACGGGAAGTGGGGGTCCCCCCACGCCCGCAGGGCGTAGGGGGAGGGGTGGGGGGACAAACCCCCGCCCGTGACGTGTCACCCTTCAGGGGGGTGGGGCCCGGAGCACGGGGCTCGAAGGGGCGCGGTCGGGGAGCATGCGGTTCATGAAGGAGCCTTCATCTCGCGCTCATTCGCGGCGGCGTACACCCCGCCCAGGATGGCCGCATGGCCTTCACCCACCGCATGGCTACGCTCGCCGCCGTCGTCGCCATCCCCCTCGGGATCGCGGCGACCAGCTATCTGCTGACCGACTCCCCCGAGGCGCCCCACGTACCGGCCGAGGTGGAGCTGGACGCCACGCCGCGACCGAGTGCGAGCGGCCGGAGCCAGAGCCCCGCGAGCCCCGCGCCCGCGAGCCCCGCGCCCGCGAGTGCCTCGCCGTCGGCGGTGCCGCCGAGCCGGACGTACGCGCCCGGCGGCACGCCGAACGACACCGTCGTGCCCGGGCCGCCCGCCGCCAAGGTGCCCGCACCGGCCCCGGGGGACGACGACGATGACGACTTCGGTGACGACGCCCTTGACGAGAACTGACCGCCGCGTCTCCGCGCGCGTACGGATCCTGCTGTGGCTGCTGCTGGTGATGGCCGTGGCGCTCGCCGCCGTGGCGACGACCACGCGGTCGATCCTGCTGCGGGACGTGGACCACCGGATCAGCCAGCTGCTGACGCAGGAGACGCGGGAGTTCGCGAACTTCGTGGACCAGGGCGTGGACCCGGCCGACGGTGCCCGGTTCACCGAGCCGCGACGGCTGCTCCAGGTGTTCCTGCAGCGCCAGTACTCCGACCCCGACGAGGAGTTGCTGGGCCTGACCGAGGGTGCGGGCCCCGCGCCGGACGTGCTGCGGCAGCCGCGGGACATCGCGGAGGACATCGCCCTGTACCGGGACCGCGACGCGCTCGCGCGGATCTTCGCGGCGGACGCCCGCTCCGGCACGCTGGAACGCCCGCAGGGCGAGGTGCGGTGGGCGAAGGTGCCGATCAGCCCGGCCGGTACGGCGCCGCAAGGCGCGTTCGTGGTGGCGTTCCACGCGGACCACGAACAGGCGATCGCCGCCGAGGCGTTCCGTACGCAGCTGGCGATCTCGGGGGTCGCGCTGCTGATGACGACGGGGATCGGCTGGGCCGTCGCGGGCCGGATCCTCGCGCCGGTGCGGGTGGTCCGGCAGACCGCCGCGCAGCTGACCGAGCAGGACCTGACGCGCCGGATCCCGGTGCAGGGCCGGGACGACATCGCGCTGCTCGCGGAGACGTTCAACGCCATGCTGGACCGGCTGGAGCGGGCGTTCGCCGCGCAGCGGCAGTTCGTCGACGACGCCGGCCACGAGCTGCGCACGCCGATCACCATCGTGCGCGGACACCTGGAGCTGATGGGCGACGACCCGGCCGAGCAGGCGGAGACCATCCGGCTGGTCACGGAGGAACTGGACCGGATGAGCCGGATCGTGGAGGACCTGCTCCTGCTGGCCAAGGCGGAACGCCCGGACTTCGTGGCGCCGGAGCCCGTCCAGCTGGGCGAGCTGACGGCCGACGTCTTCGTGAAGGCGCGGGCGCTCGGCGAGCGGGAGTGGGTGCTGGACGGGGTCACCGACCGCGAGGCCGAGCTCGATCCGCAGCGCATCACGCAGGCGATGGTCCAGCTCGCGCAGAACGCCGTCCAGCACACCGTGCCGGGCCAGCGGATAAGGATCGGTTCGCGGGAGGTCACGGGTCGCATCGAGCTGTACGTGGCCGACAGCGGCGTCGGCGTGCCGGCCGAGGACGCCGGTGTGATCTTCGAGCGGTTCCGGCGCGGCAGCTCCCGGCGCGGCACCCGTACCAGCGGCGGCGCGGGGCTCGGGCTGTCCATCGTGAAGGCCATCGCCGAGGGCCACCGGGGCCGGGTCGAGCTGCGTCCCACCGAGGGCGGCGGCGCCACCTTCGTACTCGTACTGGAGGAAGAGGACGCGTGAACCGCATTCTGATCGCCGAGGACGAGGAGCGGATCGCCTCCTTCGTCGAGAAGGGGCTGCGTGCCAACGGCTTCACCACCACGGTGGCCGCCGACGGCGACACGGCGCTGGACTACGCCGTCACGGGCGGCTTCGACCTGATGGTGCTGGACATCGGGCTGCCGGGCCGTGACGGCTTCACCGTGCTGCGGGAGTTGCGCGAGGCACGGGTGACGCTGCCGGTGATCGTGCTGACCGCGCGGGACTCGGTAGGGGACACGGTCGCCGGGCTGGAGGGCGGCGCCGACGACTGGATGACCAAGCCGTTCCGCTTCGAGGAGCTGCTGGCGCGGGTACGGCTGCGGCTGCGCACCGCCGCCCGCGCGCCCGAGGTGACGGTGTTGCGCAGCGGCGACCTGAGCCTGGACCTGCGCACCCGGCGGGCCCGCGCGGAGGACCGGACCGTCGACCTGACGGCCCGTGAGTTCGTGCTGCTGGAGCTGTTCCTGCGCCACCCGGGGCAGGTGCTGTCGCGGGAGCAGATCCTGTCCCATGTGTGGGGGTACGACTTCGATCCGGGGTCGAACATCGTGGACGTGTACGTGCGCAACCTGCGCAGGAAGCTGGGGGCGCGGCGGCTGGAGACGGTGCGGGGCATGGGCTACCGCATGCCGTAGATGAACTTTCCCTCATAGAAGCCTCATTGAGGGCTCACGGCGGGTGGGGAGACTCGGTGGTGTGACGCTCTCCCTCAGCCGGGCGGTGTGGCTGGGTGCCGCGCTCGGCTTGTGCGCGGTGCTGGCGATACCGTCCTACTTCCCAGGACTCGGCGCCGACGCGCGCCTCACGCTGGGCGTGTTCATCCTCGCCACCGTCGCCTGGATCGCCACGCCCGTCGACGACACCTACATCGCGCTGGGCGCGGGGCTGGCGCTCACGGCGACCGGTGTGATCAGCAGCGAGACGCTCTTCGCGACGCTGGGTGATGAAACGATCTGGCTGCTGATCTGCGCGTTCGTCCTGGCGGCGGCGGTCACCCGGACGGGCCTCGCGGGCCGGGCCGCGGCGTTCCTGGTCAGCGGGGCCCGTACGGTGCGCCAGCTGGTCCACCTCACCACCGCCGCGCTGGTGGTGACGTCGTTCGCCGTCCCGGCCACCTCGGGGCGGGCCGCGCTCGCCCTGCCGGTCTTCCTGGCGCTGGCGAAGGTGCTGGCGGACCGGGGGCGGCTGGTGGTGATGCTGGCGCTGCTCTTCCCGACCGTCGTCCTGCTGTCCGCCGTCGCCACGCTCATCGGCGCGGGCGCGCATCTGATCACGGTCAACGTGCTGTGGGAGCAGTCGGGGCAGCGGCTGGGGTTCGTGGAGTGGCTGCTGCTCGGCCTGCCGCTCGCGGTCGTGTCGTCCCATCTGGCCGCCGAGGCGGTGCTGCTGACCTCCACGTCGCGGGCCGACCGGCGCGGCCCGGTGCGCATCACGCCCGCCGACATCGAGGCGCACTCCCCCGCGCCGGTGACCGGGCCGCTGTCCATCGCCGAGGCGCGCTGCGCGCTGCTGCTGGCCACGGTGGTGGTGCTCTGGTGCAGCGAGCCGCTGCACCGGGTGTCGCCCGCGGTGGTGGCGCTGATCGGCGCGGTGGTCGCGTCGTCGCCCGCGCTCGGGACCGTACGGCTCAAGGACGCGCTGCGGACGGTGCCGTGGCCACTGCTGCTGTTCATGGCGGCGACGATGGCGATGGGTGTGGCGCTCGCCGACTCGGGGGCGGCGGGGTGGCTGGTGGCGGGGCTGCCGGTGGACGCGCCGCCGTGGCTGTTCCTCACCGTGGTCGTGGTCGTCTCCACGGCCGCGCATCTGGTGCTGCAGTCCCGTTCGGCCCGCTCCTCGGTGCTGGTGCCGCTGGTGGTGGCGGCCTCGGCGGCCGCCGGGGTCAATCCGGTCACGGCCGCGCTGGCGTCCACCGCCGCGGCCGGGTTCTGCCACACGCTGCCCGCGTCGGCCAAACCGGTGGCCCTGTTCGCGGACGTACCGGACGGCGTGCCCACCTACACGCCGCGTGACCTGCTGCGGCTGTCGGCCGTGCTGGCCCCGCTCACCGCGGGCGTGGTGCTGCTGTTCGCCCTGACCGTCTGGCCGCTGCTCGGCGTGCCCGTCCTCCTGGAGTCCCACCCATGAGCCACTCGTACCGCATCGCCGTCGCGCCCAGCGGCTTCAAGGAGTCCCTGTCCGCGCGCCAGGCCGCCGAGTCCATCGCCGAGGGCGTGCGGCGGGTCCTGCCGGGCGCGCGGCTGGACCTGATCCCGCTGGTCGACGGTGGCGAGGGTACGGCGGAGGCGCTGGCCGCCGCGACCGGCGGGCGGTTGGTGCCGTGCGTGGCGACCGGGCCGCTGGGCTCACCCGTGGAGAGCCACTTCGCGCTGCTCGGCGACGGTTCGGCGGTGGTGGAGATGGCCGCCGTCGCGGGTCTCGCGCTGGTGGAGCCGGGCCGCCGCGACCCCGGCGCCACGACCACGTACGGCGTCGGCGAACTGCTGCGCGCGGCCCTGGACTCCGGTGCCCGCCGCATCCTCGTCGGCTGCGGCGACTCCGGTACGTCGGACGGGGGCGCCGGCGCGCTCCAGGCGCTGGGCGTACGCCTGCTGGACGCGGACGGCCGCGAACTCCCGCGCGGGGGCGCCGCCCTGGGGCGGCTCGCGGCCATCGACGCCGACGGGCTCGACCCGCGCCTCGCGGAGACCGAGCTGCTGGTGGCGTGCAACCCGTACAACGTGCTGTGCGGCGAGCGCGGCGTGGCGCGGGTCTTCGGCCCCCAGAAGGGCGCCTCCCCCGCTCAGGTCGAGGTCCTGTCGGCGGCCCTGGAGCGCTGGGCTGCGGCGCTCACGGAGGCGTTCGCCCCGGGCGTCGACCTGCGCGGGGCGCCCGGCACCGGCGCGTCCGGCGGCCTGGGCGCGGGGCTCGCGGCGCTCGGCGCCCGGCTGCTGCCCCGGTTCGAGGTGCTGCTCGACGGGCTGGACCTCGGCGCGCGCCTCGCCCGCGCGGACCTGGTCATCACGGGCGAGGGCGCCCTCGACGCGCAGACCGTGCGCGGGAAGATCCCGGGCGAGGTGGCGCGCCGCGCCCGGGAGGCGGGTGTGCCGGTCCTCGCGCTGGCCGGCACGCTCGGCCCCGGCGCCCGCGACGCCGAGCTGGACGCCTACGAGTCGCTGGCGCCCGGGCCGCTGCCGCTCCAGGAGTCCCTGGAGCGGGCGGCCGAGCTGCTGGCGGACGCGGCCGAGCGGGCGCTGCGCACGGTCCTGGTGGGCACGCGGCTGGTCAGCCGCGGTCGGGCACACACCGCCCGTCCTCCGTACGGTAGTTCCACTTCGCCCCGTCCCGCACGAGCTCCTTCACGGCCCGAACGAAACGGTCGACGTGCTCATCCGGCGTCCCCGCCCCGAAGCTGACCCGGATCGCGTTGAGCGACTTCTCGCCGGGCGGGGCCGCCTCGGGCGCGCCGCACTCGCCGACCTGCTGCGGGTCGCTGCCGAGCAGCGTCCGCACCAGCGGGTGGGCGCAGAACAGGCCGTCGCGCACGCCGATGCCGTACTCGGCGGAGAGCGCCGCCGCGAAGTGCGAGCTGTTCCAGCCGTCGACCACGAAGGAGATCACGCCGACGCGCGGGGCATCGTCGCCGAAGAGCGACAGCACCCGCACCTCGGGCACCTCGGCCAGGCCCTCGCGCACCGTGCCGATGAGGTACCGCTCGCGCGCCACCAGGTCGTCGAAGCCGGCCTCGGTGAGCGCCTTGCAGGCGGAGGCGATGGCGTACGCGCCGATGACGTTCGGCGAGCCGGCCTCGTGGCGGGCCGCGGTGGTGTGCCACTCGACGTCGACGCCGCCGTCGGCGCGCCGGGCCACGGTGCGGGAGGCGCCGCCGCCCGCCAGGTACGGCTCGGCCTCCTGCAGCCAGTCGGGCCGCCCTGCGAGCACGCCGGAGCCGAACGGCGCGTACAGCTTGTGCCCGGAGAAGGCGACCCAGTCGACGTCCAGGTCGCGTACGGACACCGGGTGGTGGGGCGCCAGCTGGGCGGCGTCCAGCACGATGCGGGCGCCGTGCGCGTGGGCGGCGGCGGCGAGCTCCCGTACCGGCCACAGCTCACCCGTCACATTGGACGCGCCGGTGACGCAGACGAGGGCCGGGCCGTAGGGGTCGCGGTCGGCGAGGGCGCGCTCCAGCGTGTCGACCGCCTCGCCCGGCGTGCGGGGCGCGTTGAGGTAGGTGACGCGGGCGTCCCTCCAGGGGAGCAGTGAGGCGTGGTGCTCGGTCTCGAAGACGAACACCTGGCAGTCGGCGGGCAGGGCGGCGGCCAGCAGGTTCAGCGAGTCGGTGGTGGAGCGGGTGAAGACGACCTCGTCGTCCTCGCGGCAGTCGAGGAAAGCGGCGACGGTGGCGCGGCTGTTCTCGAAGAGGTCGGTCGACAGCTGCGAGAGGTACCCGGCGCCGCGGTGCACGCTGCCGTAGTACGGGGCGTACGCGGCGACGTCGTCCCACACCCGCTGGAGCGCGGGAGCGCTGGCGGCGTAGTCGAGCGCGGCGTAGGTGACCTCGCCGCCGGTGACGAGCGGCACGGTGACATCCCGGCCCAGAACGGGCAGCGGCGTACAAACGGACTGGTCGGCGGCAGCGGTGAAGACGGACATGGCGAACTCCCGTACAGGGCAGGCGAATTCGACGCGTCGACGCACAGGGGTGCGGACGCGGCGGAAGGAAAAAGGGGATGCCGAAGAAGGGGCGATACGCCCTATCGCATTCGCTTGCTCACGAGACTGCTCCCTTGAGGACCAGGACCCCAGGGTGTGCAGGGGTCCGCGCTTGCCGCAGACCTCGCTGCCTGCGACCTGGTCTTCACCCGGGGCACCCCGCCACGGACGGAGGGTTGCCGGACAGCGGGCCGGGGCCGTAGTCGCTGTCACTCATGACCTTGAATGGCATCATGCCATACGTCTCGGCATGCGCAAGGCGCAGTCCGGTTCTTGAGACAAGAAGGGCCGGACCGCGCCTTGTGTCACACCCACCCGCGCGGGTTCAGCGGTGGCTGGCCTCCACCCACCGGTCGAGCGCCGCGCGCGCCGCGCCCGAGTCGATGGACTCGGCCGCCTTGGCCATGCCGGCCCGGATCTGCTCGGTGAGCGGCGCGTCCGTCGGCTCCAGCGCCACCAGCGCCGCCGCGGAGTTGAGCAGCACCGCGTCCCGCACGGGCCCGGTCTCCCCCGCGAGCAGCCGGCGCGCCACATCGGCGTTGTACGAGGCGTCCGCCCCGCGCAGCGCCTCGACCGGTACGAGCGCGATGCCCACGTCCCGCGGGTCGAAGGACTCCTCACGCACGGCCCCGTCCCGTACCACCCACACCTTCGAGGTGGCGGTGGTGGTCAGCTCGTCCAGCCCGTCGTCGCCGCGGAAGACCAGCGCGGAGGAGCCGCGCTCGGCGAGGACCCCGGCGAGGATGGGCGCCATGCGGGCGTCCGCGACACCGGTGGCCTGGGCCTTGACCCGGGCGGGGTTGGTCAGCGGCCCGAGGAAGTTGAAGGTGGTGCGGATGCCGAGCTCCTTGCGGGCGGCGGCCACATGGCGCAGCGCGGGGTGGAACTTCACCGCGAAGCAGAAGGTGACGCCCGCCTCCTCGGCGACCTCGGCGACCCGCCGGGGCGTCAGCTCCAGGTTGACGCCGAGCTTCTCCAGGACGTCCGAGGCCCCGGAGGCGGAGGAGGCGGCGCGGTTGCCGTGCTTGACGACCTTGGCGCCGGTGCCGGCGACGACGATCGCCGACATGGTGGAGATGTTGACCGTCTTGGCGCCGTCGCCGCCCGTACCGACGATGTCGACGGAGGGGCCGGGCACCTCGATCAGGTTGGCGTGCGCGTACATCGTCCGGACCAGGCCGGAGATCTCCTCGACGGTCTCGCCCTTGGCGCGCAGGGCCACCGCGAAGCCGGCGATCTGGGCGTCGGTGGCCTCGCCGCTCATGATGCGGTCCATCGCCCACGCCGTGTCGTCGGCGCTCTGGTCGCGCCCCTCGAGCAGGCCGTTCAGTACCACGGGCCAGGAGCGGCCCGCCGCGTTGTCGCCTCCAGCGGGTGGTACAGCGCTCATGGTCGCTCCTGGTGTCCGTACGTATGGGGATGACCACAGCCTATCGAGCCACGGGCACGGCAAAGAGCCCCGTCCGGTGAATGGACGGGGCTCTGTGCGGTGTGGCGACCGTGTGGGTCAGGCGGCGAGTGCCGGTCGATCAGTGGTGGCCGTGGCCACTGGCGATCTCCTTGTACTCCTCCACGCTGGCCTTCGGGACCTGGTTGCCGTCCCCGAAGTAGCCCTTGCTGAGCTTGGCGCGGAGCTTCTCCTTGCGGGTCGGCTTGCGCTCGACGCCGTTCTCGTCGACCGTCGGGCCGATCTCGGCCGGCGTGTACTGCTCGTGCGCGGTGAGCGCGTGCAGCTGGGCCTGGCTGAGGGGCTCGTGGATCTCGACGAACTCGCCGTGCGGCAGGCGCTTGATGATGCCGGTCTCCCGGCCGTGCAGCACCTTGTCCTTGTCGCGCCGCTGCAGACCCAGGCAGATCCGCTTGGTGACGACGAAGGCGATGACCGGACCGAGGAAGAAGAAGATCCGGACGAACCAGGTGATCGCGTTGATCGACAGGTGGAACTTGATGGCGAAGATGTCGTTGCCACCACCGATCAGCATGATCATGTACGCGGTCACCCAGGCGACACCGAGGGCGGTCCGGGTCGGCGCGTTGCGCGGCCGGTCCAGGAGGTGGTGCTCCCGCTTGTCACCGGTGATCCACGACTCGATGAACGGGTACATCGCGATCGCGCCGAGCATGAGGCCGAAGACGACCAGCGGGATGAACACACCCAGGACGAGCGTGTGGCCCCACAGGGTGATCTCCCAGCCCGGCATGACACGGATCAGACCCTCGGCGAAGCCCATGTACCAGTCGGGCTGGGCGCCGGTGGACACCTGGTCCGGACGGTACGGGCCGAGCGCCCAGATCGGGTTGATCGTGAACAGCGCGGCGATGACCGAGATGACACCGAAGACCAGGAAGAAGAAGCCTCCGGCCTTGGCCATGTACACCGGCAGCAGCGGCATGCCGACGACGTTCTTGTTCGTCCGGCCGGGGCCGGGGAACTGCGTGTGCTTGTGGTAGAAGACCAGGATCAGGTGCGCCACCACGAGGCCGAGCATGATGCCCGGCAGCAGCAGGATGTGGATCGAGTAGAACCGGGCGATGATGTCGTGGCCCGGGAACTCCCCGCCGAACAGGAACATCGAGATGTACGTGCCGACGATCGGCGTGGACAGGATCGCGCCCTGGGTGAAGCGGACACCGGTGCCGGAGAGCAGGTCGTCCGGGAGCGAATAACCGGTGAAACCGGTGAACATGCCCAGGACGAACAGCAGGAAGCCGAACAGCCAGTTGACCTCACGCGGCTTGCGGAACGCGCCGGTGAAGAAGACGCGCATCATGTGCACGAACATGCCGGCGATGAAGATCAGCGCCGCCCAGTGGTGGATCTGCCGGATGAGCAGACCACCGCGGACGTCGAAGCTGATGTCCAGGGTCGAGGCGTACGCCTCGGTCATGCGGATGCCCTGCATCGGCACGTACGAGCCGTGGTACTCGATCTCGTTCATGCTCGGGTGGAAGAACAGCGTCAGGTACACACCCGTGAGGATGATGATGATGAAGCTGTAGAGGCAGATCTCACCGAGCATGAAGGACCAGTGGTCCGGGAAGATCTTCCGCATGTTGGCCTTGGCCAGGGAGTAGATCCCGAGACGGCCGTCGGCCCAGTCGGCCACCCGCTCGCCGGCGGGCGCCTTCCGCTGTGCGTCTGTTGCGGTCGTGGTGCTCATCCGCGCTCCCAGAATGCAGGACCGACGGGCTCCTCGAAGTCGCCGAGCGCCTCGAGGAAGCCCTCGTCATTGACGCCGATCCGCAGCTGCGGAAGGGCGTGACCGGCCGGGCCGAAGATGACGCGGGCGCCGTCGGAGAGGTCGAAGGTGGACTGGTGGCACGGGCAGAGGACGTGGTGGGTCTGCTGCTCGTACAGGGAGATCGGGCAGCCCACGTGGGTGCAGATCTTGGAGAAGGCCACGATGCCCTCGTGCGACCACTCGAGCTCGCGCTTGTCCTTGATGTCCTCCGGCTGGATCCGGACGATCATCAAGGCATCCTTGGCGATCTTCGTGTTGAACTCGTGGTCGTGCTCCTCCAGGCCCTCGGGCTTGGCGAAGGTCAGCGAACCGACCGCGACGTCCTCGGGACGCAGCGGCTCGTTCGTGTTCATGTTGATGAGCTGCTTGCCCTTGGCCCACGACGTGTGGAACAGCTTCTTCTCGGGCAGCGGGCCCAGCTCGCGCAGCAGCACCACGCCGGAGAGCGGCACCATGGCCAGCGCGCCGAGCATCGTGTTGCGGATCAGCGGACGGCGGCCGATCGCGGACTCCCGCGCGCCGTCGGCGAAGTCGGCCATGACCTTGGCCTTGACCTCGGCCGGGGCCTCGATCGGGTGACGGTCGTCCGCGACCTCGTGGTCGGACATCAGGGTGCGGGCCCAGTGGACCGCGCCCGCGCCGATGCAGAAGAGCGCGATGCCGAGCGTCAGGCCGAGCGACAGGTTGGTCGCGCTGACGTGGCCGAGCGGCCAGACGTACACGAGCTTGTCGACCGGGAAGATCACGAACGAGGCGATGAAGCCGATCGTGGCCAGCATCGACAGCGTGAACAGCAGGGCGACCGTGCGCTCGGACCGCTTGGCGGCCCGCTCGTCGATGTCCTGGATGCGCGGCTTGTGGGGCGGCAGCCCCGGGTCGGCGAACGGGTTCTCGGCTACCGCCGTGCCGTGCGCGGCGTCCTGCTTGTGCGGCAGGCTCTCTTCGGAAATGTCTTGGCTACTCATGACTTCTTGGCCTTAGCGGTGTGGGCCGCGACCCAGACGGCAACAGCGATCAGCGAACCCAGACCGAAGATCCAGCCGAACAGGCCCTCGCTGACCGGTCCCAGACCGCCCAGCGCGAAGCCGCCGGGAGTCGGGGTCTCGTCACCGTTCACGGTCTTGATGTACGCGATGATGTCCTTCTTCTCCTTCTCCGGCATGGTGGTGTCGGGGAAGGACGGCATGTTCTGCGGGCCGGTCTGCATGGCCTCGTAGATGTGCTTCTCGCTCACGTCCTCGAGGCTGGGCGCCCACTTGCCCTTGGTGAGCGCACCACCCTCGCCGGTGAAGTTGTGGCACTGCGCACAGTTCGTGCGGAACAGGTCACCACCGCGGGCGATGTTCGCCCCGTCGGGGCTGTACTGCTTCTCGGTCGGCGTGGCCGGGCCGGGGCCCAGGGACGCGACGTACGCGGCGAGCTGGTCGATCTGCGCCTGCGAGTAGATGTTCCTCTTCTCCGGCACCTGGGCGCCGGGCTGCTGCGCCGGCATGCGGCCGGTGCCGACCTGGAAGTCCACGGACGCGGCGCCGACGCCGACCAGGCTCGGACCGTCGGAGGTGCCCTGACCGCCGGTTCCGTGGCAGCTGGCACAGCCGACGGAGTAGAGCTTCTTGCCCTCCTCGATGGCGAGTGACTGGGCGGTTTCGTCGGCCTGCGCCTTGTCCGCGGGTGCGAACGCGGCGTACAGCCCCCCAGTGGCCGCCAGCGCGAGAAGTAGGACGACGACCGCCGCCAGCGGATGGCGTCGTCGTGCGGAGAGCTTTTTCACGGATTACCCCGGTGTCAGGATCTTCTGCGTCGATGCTTGCTGGATGTGTTCGGGCGTACCGGAGGTACGGGCCCGATTACTTGATCATGTAGATCGTGGCGAAGAGGCCGATCCAGACGACATCGACGAAGTGCCAGTAGTAGGACACGACGATGGCGGCGGTTGCCTGCTCATGGGTGAATCTCTTCGCCGCGTACGTCCGGCCGAGGACCAGCAGGAAGGCGATCAGGCCGCCCGTCACGTGCAGTCCGTGGAAGCCGGTCGTCATGTAGAACACGGAGCCGTACGGGTCGGACGAGAGCGAGAGGCCCGCGTCCTTGACCAGCTCGGTGTACTCGAAGACCTGGCCGCCGATGAAGATGGCACCCATGACGAACGTGATGATGAACCACGTCCGGAGCTTCTTCACGTCGCCCCGCTCGGCGGCGAACACGCCGAGCTGACAGGTGAGGGAGGAGAGCACCAGGATCGTGGTGTTGGTCGCCGAGAACGGAAAGTTCAGGTGTCCCGCCTGCTGGGACCAGAACTCGGCACCCATCACCGAACGAAGGGTGAAGTACATCGCGAAGAGGGCCGCGAAGAACATCAGCTCGGAACTCAACCAGATGATGGTTCCGACGCTGGTGAGGTTCGGCCGATTGACCGACGGGTGCGCGTGCCCGGTTTCTACTGTCGTTGCTGTCGCCACGACCGACATTATGTCGGTCGCTTATCCCGCCCTCACTCCGGGGGGTGCCGTTCGGTGTGTTGATGCGCTCCGTCCAGCCCGAACGGCCCATCCGAACCGGTGTTGACGCGGTGTGGGGAGGAGTAGCATCCGGCCCATCGGTACCTGCCTTACCTGCCCTCACCGCCGACGTACTCGGAGGAACAATGCAGTCGAGCGCCACCGTCCTGGTCTACAGCGACGACGCCAACACCCGCGCGCAGGTGCGGCTGGCGGCCGGGCGCAGGCCCGCGGCCGACGTTCCGCCGGTCGAGTACGTCGAGTGCGCGACGCTGCCGGCCGTGCTGGAGCGGCTGGACCAGGGCGGGATCGACGTCTGCGTCCTGGACGGCGAGGCGGTGCCCGCCGGGGGCATGGGGGTGTGCCGGCAGATCAAGGACGAGGTCTTCCGCTGCCCGCCCGTGCTGCTGCTCATCGGCCGCCCGCAGGACGCCTGGCTGGCCACCTGGAGCCGCGCCGACGCGGCCGTGACGCTGCCGGTGGACCCGGTGGAGCTGGCCGACTCCCTGGCCGCGCTGCTGCGCAGCAGGCTGTCCGTGGAGGCGTGAGGGTCAGAAGGCGACCGGGCGGACGCGTGCCGCGTCGGCGGGGTTGACGCCCGGGCGGGCGGCGTCCACGAGGGCGCTGCCCGTGCGCCACTTGTCCCAGGGGATGTTCCAGTCGCCGAAGCCGTTGCCGAAGGGGTCCATCGGGCTTCCCCCGCTGTTGACGACGGCGACGATGTCCCCCGGACGGACGGTTTTGAAGAACCAGGCGGCATTGCTGGTGGACATGCCCGTGCAGCCGTGGCTGACGTTGGCGAAGCCGTGCGACCCGGCGGACCAGGGTGCCGCGTGGACGTATTCGCCGCTCCAGGTCACCCGGGTGGCCCAGTAGACGGGCAGGTCGTAGGACTCGCTGCTGCCCGCGGCGATGCCGACGGTGGTGGAGCGCATCCGGACGAACTGCTCCTTGCCGAGCACCACTTTGATGCCGTTACGGGTGGCGAAGCCCGGTTTGCCGGTGGTCACCGGAATGGTGTTGATCACTTGCCCGTTGCGCTTGACCGTCATCTGGTGGGCCGCCGCGTCGGTGATGGCCTCGATGCGGTCGCCGATGGTCAGGCTGAGGGGCTTGACGGGCCCGCCGTACAGGTCGCCGTCTATCCGTACGCCGGCGAGCTTGCCGGTGGCGGTGACGGACGCGCCCGTGGGCCAGAAGTCCTTGGGGCGGAAGTGCAGTTTCTTGTCGTCCACCCAGTACCAGGAGCCCTCGACGGCCGGGGTGGAGCGGACCTTCAGGGAGCGTTCGACCGCGGCGCGGCCCGCCCGGGATCGCACGGGGACGCTCAGCTCCGCCGTGATGGGCTGTCCGACGCCGTACGTGCCCGCCTCCGGGCCGAACCGCACGGCCAGCACCTTCTTGGCGGGTGCGGTCTCGAATGTCAGCGTACGGACGCCAGGAGCGCCTTCGCGGTCCTCCGTGGCCACCCTGACGGTGTAGCGGGCGCCGGCCGTCAGGGACCCCGTGGAGCGCCAGCGGCTGCCGTCCGCGGAGAGCTCGCCCGCCAGGTGGTGACCGGCCTCGTCGCGGGCCGTGACGTCCGTGATGCGGCCGTCCTTGACCTTGGCGGTGACTTCGAGCGGCTTGTCGAGCGGCGCCTTGCGGCCCTCCGAGGGGCCGTTGAAGGTGACCTGCCGAGCCGCGTCGTACGGCTCCGCGGAGAGGGGGTGGCCCTCCGGGCCACCGCACGCGGTCGCGCTCGCTCCGGTGACGGCGACCAGGAGGGTGCAGCTTATGGCGGTGCGCATGCGGCTCGTGTGGCTCATGAGCACACCGTAGGAAGAGCTGTCGACCGCGGCACGCGGGATGCAACCAAAAGAGGGACCCGGTGACCTCCCTGTGGAGGTCACCGGGTCCCTTGGAGCAAGACGAACCGTGCGACTACTGGTTCTGGTTCTCGCCCCGGTAGTACTCGAACACCCAGCCCCAGACACCGATCAGGATCAGCGGCAGGGAGAAGTACAGCAGCCACCAGCCGAGCGCGACGCCCAGGAAGGCGAGGGCGCCACCGATGGCCAGGGAGAGCGGCTGCCAGCTGTGCGGCGAGAAGAAGCCGACCTCACCGGCCTCGTCCGCGACGTCGGCCTCCTTGTCGTCCTGCGCCATGGCGTCCACGCGCCGGGCCGTGAAGGCCAGGTAGTAGCCGATCATGATCGCCAGGCCGAAGGCCAGGAAGAGCGCCGTCGTACCGGCCGGCTCCTTCGACCACAGGCCGTACACGATGGCCATGGCGAGGATGAAGACGCTCAGCCAGATGAACATCTTGCCCTGGATCTTCACTTGCCGACCTCCTTGCCACCGAACAGCGCGGTGTCCTTCTGCCCGTGGTTCTCGAGCTGGCCGACCGCCGCGATCTCGGGGTGGTGCAGATCGAACGCCGGGGATTCCGACCGGATGCGCGGCAGCGTGAGGAAGTTGTGCCGCGGCGGCGGGCAGGACGTCGCCCACTCCAGGGAGCGGCCGTAGCCCCACGGGTCGTCGACGCCGACCGGCTTGCCGTACTTGGCCGTCTTCCAGACGTTGTAGAAGAACGGCAGGATCGACATGCCGAGCAGGAACGACGCGATCGTGGAGATCGTGTTCAGCGCGGTGAAGCCGTCGGCGTGGAGGTAGTCCGCGTAACGACGCGGCATGCCCTCGGCACCCAGCCAGTGCTGCACCAGGAACGTGCCGTGGAAGCCGATGAACAGCGTCCAGAAGGTGATCTTGCCGAGCCGCTCGTCCAGCATCTTGCCCGTGAACTTCGGCCACCAGAAGTGGAAGCCGGCGAACATCGCGAAGACCACGGTGCCGAAGACGACGTAGTGGAAGTGCGCGACGACGAAGTACGAGTCCGAGACGTGGAAGTCCATCGGCGGCGAGGCCAGGATGACACCGGTCAGACCACCGAAGGTGAAGGTGATCAGGAAGCCGATCGTCCACAGCATCGGCGTCTCGAAGGAGAGCGAGCCCTTCCACATGGTGCCGATCCAGTTGAAGAACTTCACACCGGTCGGGACCGCGATCAGGAAGGTCATGAAGGAGAAGAACGGCAGCAGCACACCGCCGGTGACGTACATGTGGTGCGCCCACACCGTCACGGACAGACCGGCGATCGCGATCGTCGCCGCGATCAGGCCGATGTAACCGAACATCGGCTTGCGGCTGAAGACCGGGATGATCTCCGAGACGATGCCGAAGAACGGCAGGGCGATGATGTACACCTCTGGGTGACCGAAGAACCAGAAGAGGTGCTGCCACAGCAGCGCGCCGCCGTTGGTCGGGTCGAAGATGTGCGCACCGAACTTGCGGTCCGCCTCCAGCGCGAAGAGCGCGGCGGCGAGCACCGGGAAGGCGAGCAGGACCAGGACACCGGTCAGCAGCACGTTCCAGGTGAAGATCGGCATGCGGAACATCGTCATGCCCGGGGCGCGCATGCAGATGATCGTGGTGATGAAGTTGACCGAGCCGAGGATCGTGCCGAAGCCGGAGAAGGCCAGACCCATGATCCACATGTCGGCACCGACGCCCGGCGAGCGGACCGCGTCCGACAGCGGGGTGTAGGCGAACCAGCCGAAGTCGGCGGCACCCTGCGGGGTGATGAAGCCGGCCACCGCGATGAGCGAGCCGAACAGGTACAGCCAGTAGGCGAACATGTTCAGCCGCGGGAACGCCACGTCGGGCGCGCCGATCTGCAGCGGCATGATCCAGTTGGCGAATCCGGCGAACAGCGGCGTCGCGAACATCAGCAGCATGATCGTGCCGTGCATCGTGAACGCCTGGTTGAACTGCTCGTTCGACATGATCTGCGTACCCGGACGGGCGAGCTCGGCGCGCATGAAGAGCGCCAGCAGACCGCCGATGCAGAAGAAGACGAACGACGTGACCAGGTAGAGCGTGCCGATCGTCTTGTGGTCCGTGGTGGTCAGCCACTTGACGACGATGTTGCCGGGCCGCTTGCGCCGTACAGGGAGCTCGTTCTCATACGGCTCGGTCACCGAGCCGTCGGCTCCCGTGGCGGCACCCTGAGGTTCGTTGAGGATGCTCACAGTTGGTTGATCTCCGAGTTCCTGGCCGAGTCGGTCATCTGAATGCCCGCCGGGATGTAACCCGTCTGCCCCTTCTCGGCCAGCTCCTTCAGGTGCTGCTGGTAGCGCTCCGGGGAGACTACCTTGACGTTGAACAGCATGCGGGAGTGGTCGACGCCGCAGAGCTCGGCGCACTTGCCACGGAAGGTGCCCTCCTGGGTGGCGGTCACCTCGAAGACGTTGACGTTGTGGCCCGGGAAGACGTCCTGCTTGAACAGGAACGGAAGCACCCAGAAGGAGTGGATGACGTCACGGGACGTCAGGATGAACCGGACCTTCTCGCCCTTCGGCAGCCACAGGGTCGGGCCCGGGTTGCCGTTCTGGGGGTTCCGGGTGCCGGGGATGCCGTAGTCGTAGACGCCTTCGGCACCCGCCGGGAACTCCTTCTGGAGCCGGTCCGGGATGGGAGCGAGCTCCTTGGCGGACCTGGCGTCCGTGTCGGGCTTGCCGTCGACGTTCTCGATGTAGTTGAAGCCCCAGCTCCACTGGTAGCCCACCACGTTGATGGTGTGGGTGGGGTTCTTGGAGCGCTCGAGGAGCTTCGACTCATCACGTGCGGTGAAGTAGAACAGCACCGAGACGATGATGAGCGGGGTCACCGTGTACAGCGCCTCGATGGGCATGTTGTACCGGGTCTGCGGAGGAACCTCGACCTTGGTGCGGCTGCGCCGGTGGAAGATGACGCTCCACAGGATCAGGCCCCAGACCAGCACGCCCGTGGCGAGCGCAGCCGCCCACGAGCCCTGCCAGAGGGAGAGGATCCGCGGAGCCTCCTCCGTCACCGGGGTGGGCATACCAAGGCGGGGGAAGTCCTCCCAGTTGTACGAGCAACCGGAGGCGGTAGCCAGGATCAGGCCCGCAGTCAGCACCTGCGGCAGCTTCCGCCGCATCGGGCGCCGCGACGAGCGGTCGGAGCCGTTGGGACTCACGTAGCGCCTTCCCGAGAGTCTCGCCCGCGCGGTCGGCTGCGGCCGTCACGCTGGTCGGTCGCCGGCCCTGACGCGGGCAGGGGTTTGGATGTTTATGCGGACCAAACCCTACTGGACGCTATTTGGGGTCGCGCGGGGAGGGTGCCCAACGCGCCGCCGGACCCCTCTTTTGAGGGTTCGGCGTACCTCCGGGGCGCCGCGCGGGGGCTGGAGGCGGTGGCAGTACCGGGGTTCACGGGGGCGGAGTTAGCGTGGGGGCGTGGCCTACTTCGATTCCGCTTCCTCCGCTCCCCTCCACCCCGTTGCCCGGCAGGCGCTGCTCGCGGCGCTCGACGAGGGGTGGGCCGATCCGGCGCGGCTGTACCGCGAGGGGCGGAGGGCGCGGATGCTGCTGGACGCGGCGCGGGAGGCCGCGGCGGAGGCCGTGGGGTGCCGTCCGGACGAGCTCGTCTTCACCCCTTCGGGGACACGTGCGGTGCACTCCGGAATTGCCGGGGCGCTCGCCGGGCGTCGGCGTGTCGGGCGGCACCTGGTCGTGTCGGCGGTCGAGCACTCCTCCGTGCTCCACTCGGCGGCCGCCCACGAGGCGGACGGCGGCACGGTGGCCGAGGTGCCGGTGGGCCGGGCCGGCCGGGTCGACCCGGCCGCGTACGCCGCCGCCCTGCGCGCCGACACCGCCCTCGCGTGCCTGCAGTCCGCCAACCACGAGGTGGGCACCGAGCAGCCCGTGGCCGAGGTGGCCGAGGCGTGCCGGGCGGCCGGGGTGCCGCTGCTGGTGGACGCGGCGCAGTCGCTGGGGTGGGGTCCGGTCGCCGGCGACTGGTCGCTGCTGACCGCGAGTGCCCACAAATGGGGCGGTCCCGCGGGGGTGGGGCTGCTCGTCGTCCGCAAGGGTGTCCGGTTCGCCGCCCAAGGCCCGGCGGACGAGCGCGAGTCGGGGCGGGCCGCCGGGTTCGAGAACCTCCCGGCCATCGTCGCCGCGGCGGCCTCGCTGCGGGCGGTACGGGCCGAGGCGGACGCGGAGGCGGCGCGGCTGCGGGGGCTGGTGGAGCGGATCCGGGCGCGGGTGGCGGAGGCGGTGCCGGACGTGGAGGTGGTCGGCGACCCGGTGCGGCGGCTGCCGCACCTCGTCACCTTCTCGTGTCTCTATGTCGACGGGGAGACCCTGCTGCACGAGCTGGACCGCGCGGGCTTCTCGGTGTCGTCCGGCTCGTCGTGTACGAGCTCGACGCTGACGCCCAGCCATGTGCTGCGCGCGATGGGTGTGCTGTCGGAGGGCAACGTACGGGTCTCGCTGCCGTTCGGTACGCCCGAGGCGGACGTCGAGCGGTTCCTGGAGGTGCTGCCGGGCGCGGTGGCGGGCGTACGGGAGCGCTTCGGCGCCCCGGCGTCCGCCCCCGCGCCGGCGCCCGGGGCCGGGGACCTCGTCGTCGACGCGCTCGGCAAGCGGTGCCCGATCCCGGTGATCGAGCTGGCGAAGGTGATCGGCGACGTACCGGTCGGCGCCACCGTGACGGTGCTCAGCGACGACGAGGCCGCCCGCCTCGACATCCCGGCGTGGTGCGAGATGCGGGGCCAGGAGTACGTGGGCGAGCGGCCGGCGGAACGCGGCAGCGCGTACGAGGTGCGCCGCACGGCCTGACGGCCGGGCCTCAGGCGAGGTGCTTGTGGACCTCCGCCGCCGCGTCGTCGCCGTACGCCTTGGTGAAGCGCTCCATGAAGTGGGCCCGGCGCAGCGTGTACTCCTGGGTGCCGAGCGTCTCGATCACCAGGGTGGCGAGCATGCAGCCGACCTGGGCGGCGCGCTCCAGGCTGACGCCCCAGGTCAGGCCGGACAGGAAGCCGGCCCGGAAGGCGTCGCCGACGCCCGTCGGGTCGACCTTGGCCTCTTCCTGCGGGCAGCCGACCTCGATGGCCGGCTCGCCCACCCGCTCGATGCGGACGCCGCGCGAGCCGAGCGTGGTGACGCGGTGGCCGACCCGGCCGAGGATCTCCTCGGCCGTCCAGCCGGTCTTGGACTCGATGAGCCCCTTCTCGTACTCGTTGGAGAAGAGGTAGGTCGCCCCGTCCAGCAGGATCCGGATCTCGTCGCCGTCCATGCGGGCGATCTGCTGGGAGAAGTCCGCCGCGAACGGGATCCCGCGCGAGCGGCACTCCTCGGTGTGGCGCAGCATCGCCTCGGGGTCGTCCGCGCCGATCAGGACGAGGTCGAGGCCGCCGACGCGGTCCGCCACCGCCTGGAGCTCGATCTGGCGGGCCTCGCTCATGGCGCCGGTGTAGAAGGAGCCGATCTGGTTGTGGTCGGCGTCGGTGGTGCAGACGAAGCGCGCGGTGTGCAGGACCTCGGAGATCCGTACGGAGCCGGTGTCGACGCCGTGCCGGTCGAGCCAGGCGCGGTACTCGTCGAAGTCGTAGCCGGCCGCGCCGACCAGGATCGGGTGGGCGCCCAGCTGCCCCATGCCGAAACAGATGTTGGCGCCGACGCCTCCCCTGCGGATGTCGAGGTTGTCGACCAGGAAGGAGAGGGAGACCGTGTGCAGCTGATCGGCGACCAACTGGTCGGCGAATCGGCCGGGGAAGGTCATCAGGTGGTCGGTGGCGATGGAGCCGGTGACTGCGATACGCACGGCTGGGCGCTCCTGGGGAAGGTGGAGTTGACGGTTAACGCTACCCGGTCACGGAGCCGCCGACATGCGGAAACTACCCGATAGTAGGTCTTTTTCGGTCGGGTGCGGCTGCGTACGGTGCCGATATGACCGAGTACATCGCTCCACTTGAGCGGGGGGAGTCCGACATGGGCCTGGAGTTCGGCCTGGCCGAGCTGCGCGGTGACAGCGCGCGCATGGCGCCGCACTGGAGGGTGCCGGCGGAGGACGCTCCCCCGCCCGGTCCGGTGTCGCCGTCGCTGATCCACGGGGTGGTGGTGCCGCCCGCGTCCGCGCGGCTGATCGACGCGACGGTGGAGTACGGCGCCTGATCCCCGGCCGTCTCGTGGAACCGGGTGCTCCTCCGCTCCGTCCCATGGGTGTCTTCCGTAAGGGGAGTACGACGGACGAAGGAGCGTTGCGGTGAGCAGTACGGAACCCGAGCCCACGCAGGACACCGCCCGCCCCGGGCGTTCCCCGCTGGTCGTCGCCTCGGTGGCGATGGCGGTGCTGCTCGCCGGGGGCGGCGGCGCGTACTTCGCCACGAGCGCGTCGGACGGCGGCCGCGCCGAGCCGGCGGCCGGCCGTACGGCGCCGCCCCCGCTGGCGCTGGACGGGCACACCGAGGGGTCGTCGGGGCCGGGGATCGCGCCCGGCGAGCCGGCGCCGAACGGCGTGGTCTACCGCGCGTCGGGCCCGCTGCCGGACGGGCCGGACACGGCGCACGTCCACCGGTCCCGGGGCGCGGTCGGCGCGGACGAGGTGGCGCGGCTCGCGAGGGCCCTGGGGGTGTCGGGGGCGCCGCGCCCCGACGGTACGGCGTGGAAGGCCGGCCCCGAGAAGGACGGCTCGGGCGGGGTGCTGCAGGTCGAGAAGGAGGCGCCGGGGACCTGGTCCTTCGGTGCGGCGCCGGCGGGTGACGACTGCCGCAAGGGCACGAGCTGTCCCGGCGGCGGGCACAACGGCGGGCCGACGGGCTGGGGCGGGACCCCGGTGGGCGAGGAGGCGGCGAAGAAGGCGGCCGCTCCGGTGCTGAAGGCGCTGGGGCAGGACGACGCCAAGCTGGACGCCACCCAGCTGATGGGCGCGGTACGGGTCGTCAACGCCGATCCGGTCGTCGGCGGGCTGCCGACGTACGGCTGGACCACCGGCATCCAGGTGGGTCCGGACGGGCAGGTGGTCGGCGGCAGCGGGCGGCTGAAGGAGCCCGTCAAGGGTGACGAGTACCCGGTGATCGGCGCGGAGGAAGCGCTGAAGCTGCTGAACGCCGGATCCCCGGACGAGGGGGGCGTCTCCATCGGCGGGTGCGCGACGCCCGCGCCGCTGGAGGGCGAGGGGAAGGCCGGCCCCGAGGTGAGCTGCGCGCCGGAGCGGAAGCCCGCCAAGGAGACCGTGACCATCTCCCAGGCCGTCTTCGGGCTGGCCGCGCACACCGTGGAGGGACGGCCGGCGCTCGTGCCGTCGTGGCTGTTCCAGGTGGAGCCGAAGGGCGACGCGCGGCCGTTCACGATCACGTACCCGGCGGTGGCGCCCCAGCACCTCGCGCCGGCGCCGAAGCCCTCCCCGACGCAGCCGGCGGTCCCCGAGCAGTCCGCTCGGCAGGTCGAGTCGTACCGGACGGACGGGAGCGGGCGGAAGCTGACCGTCACCTTCTGGGGCGGCGTGTGCAGCACCTATACGGCCAAGGCCGCGGAGAGCGACGCGCTGGTGAAGGTGACCGTGGTCGAGTCGCCGGCGGACCCGGAGCGGTACTGCATCGCGATGGCGCAGGAGCAGACCGTCACGGTGACACTGGACCGGCCGCTGGGCGCGCGGCAGGTCGTGGACGCGGCGTCGGGTGGGGCGGTGCCGCGGAAGTAGGGCGCAAGCGGTACCGGGGTACGACGAAGGCGGCAGACCTCCATCGGGGTCTGCCGCCTTCGTCGTACGGGCTCAGCTGAACGAGTCGCCGCAGGCGCAGGAGCCGGTGGCGTTCGGGTTGTCGATGGTGAAGCCCTGCTTTTCGATGGTGTCGACGAAGTCGATGGACGCGCCGCCCAGGTACGGGGCGCTCATGCGGTCGGTGACCACCTTGACGCCGTCGAAGTCCTTGACGACGTCCCCGTCGAGCGAGCGCTCGTCGAAGAAGAGCTGGTAGCGCAGGCCGGAGCAGCCGCCGGGCTGAACGGCGACGCGCAGCGCCAGGTCGTCGCGGCCTTCCTGGTCCAGCAGCGCCTTGACCTTGGCCGCCGCGGCGTCCGACAGAAGGATGCCGTCGCTGACAGTGGTCTTCTCGTCCGATACGGACATCTGCTTCTCTCCCGGTGTGTACGGAGACTGCTTGCCGACGGTTGCAACCGGCGGGGCCGCGGATTCATTCCGGGCCGAGTGCGTGCTTTCCCCTTCATGCTCGCACACGCGCGCGCACGCACGTCGGGCAAGCGCCACCCCGGGGACGGGGGATGTGTCACATCGACACTATGGCCATCGTCAAAGTGACGTGAAGCGGTTATGATAGATAGCGTCATTTAGACGAAAAGGTTCCTTCGCCGCGCTTACCGAAGAAAGAAAGGGTGCGTGACGTGACCACCGCCCAGCCCCTGGATGTCCAGCCGACGCCGCTCGCCCTGCTGCTGCTCGGCCGCGAGGCCGACCCCAAGAGCGAGCGGGGCGTCGAGTGCCCCGGCGACCTTCCATCGCCGTCCGACCCGGACCTGGTGGAGCGCGCCCGCGCGGCCAAGGAGAAGCTGGGCAGGAAGGTCTTCGTGCTGGGGCACCACTACCAGCGCGACGAGGTCATCCAGTTCGCCGACGTCACCGGGGACTCGTTCAAGCTCGCGCGGGACGCGGCGGCGCGGCCGGAGGCCGAGTACATCGTCTTCTGCGGTGTGCACTTCATGGCCGAGTCGGCCGACATCCTGACGACCGACGACCAGAAGGTCGTGCTGCCCGACCTGGCCGCCGGCTGCTCGATGGCCGACATGGCCACGGCCGAGCAGGTCGCGGAGTGCTGGGACGTGCTGACGGAGGCGGGCATCGCCGAGCAGGTCGTGCCGGTCTCGTACATGAACTCCTCCGCCGACATCAAGGCCTTCACCGGCAAGCACGGCGGCACCATCTGCACCTCCTCCAACGCCAAGCGGGCCCTGGACTGGGCCTTCGAGCAGGGCGAGAAGGTGCTCTTCCTGCCCGACCAGCACCTGGGGCGCAACACCGCCGTCCGGGACATGGGGATGTCGCTGGACGACTGCGTCGTCTACAACCCGCACAAGCCCGGTGGCGGGCTGACCGTGGAGCAGCTGCGCGCCGCCAAGATGATCCTGTGGCGCGGGCACTGCTCGGTGCACGGGCGCTTCTCGCTGGACTCCGTGAACGACGTGCGCGAGCGGATCCCGGGCGTCAACGTGCTGGTGCACCCGGAGTGCAAGCACGAGGTCGTGGCCGCGGCGGACTACGTCGGGTCGACCGAGTACATCATCAAGACGCTGGAGGCGGCCCCGGCCGGGTCCAAGTGGGCCATCGGTACGGAGCTGAACCTGGTGCGGCGCCTGGCGAACCGTTTCGCCGACGAGGGCAAGGAGATCGTCTTCCTCGACAAGACGGTCTGCTTCTGCTCCACCATGAACCGCATCGACCTGCCGCACCTGGTGTGGACGCTGGAGTCGCTCGCCGAGGGCAAGCTGGTCAACCAGATCCAGGTCGACCGCGAGACCGAGAGCTTCGCCAAGCTGGCGCTGGAGCGCATGCTGGCGCTGCCGTAGCCGTCTCCCGAGACGAACGTGAGGGGCGCCCCGCATCACCGGGGCGCCCCTCACCGTTGTTCACACCGCGGCCGGGGTCCGCTCCGGCTCGCGCGCCGCCGCGCGGGCGGCGCGCTTGGTGCGGCGGCGCTCCTTGCGGAGCTCCACCATCGCGTACAGCGTCGGCACCAGCAGCAGGGTGAGCAGCGTGGACGTCACCAGGCCGCCGATCACCACCACCGCGAGCGGCTGGGCGATGAAGCCGCCCTCGCCCGTGATGCCGAGCGCCATCGGGAGCAGGGCGAAGATCGTCGCCAGGGCGGTCATCAGGATCGGGCGGAGGCGGTGGCGGCCGCCCTCGACGACCGACTCGATGACGCCGAGGCCCTGCGCCCGGTACTGGTTGATCAGGTCGATCAGCACGATGGCGTTGGTGACCACGATGCCGATCAGCATCAGCATGCCGATCATCGCCGGGACGCCCATCGCCGTGCCCGTGGCGACCAGCAGGCCGATGGCGCCGGTGGCCGCGAACGGGATGGAGACCAGCAGGATCAGCGGCTGGACCAGCGACTTGAAGGTCGCCACCAGCAGCATGAAGACGATCGCGATGGCCGCCAGCATCGCCAGGCTCAGCTTGGCGAACGCCTCCTCCTGGTCCTCGGACACACCGCCGATGGTGGCGGTGGCCCCGTCGGGCAGGTCCAGTGCGTTGATCTTCGACTGGAGGGCGGCGCTCACCGCGCCCGTGTTGTCACCGGTCGGCTTCGCCGTGATGGTCGCGGCCCGCGAGCCGTCGATGCGCGTCATCGAGACCGGGCCGGGGACCAGCTTCACCTCCGCGATGTCGCCGAGCTTCACCGGGCCGAGCGGCAGCTGCTGGAGCTGGGCCATCGTCCGCGCCGGCGCGGCGGAGGTGATGACGATGTCGCGCTCGGTGTCGTCCAGGATCGCCTTGCCGGCCGGGGTGCCGCGTACCGCCTGGGCGACCGCCATGCCGAGCGCGGCGTCGTTGAACCCGGCCTCGGCCGCCTTGGCGTTGGCCTTGACCGAGACGCGCGGGATCGACTGCGACAGGTCGCTCTGGACGTCGGTGACGTCGTCCAGCTCGGCGACCTCGGTACGCACCTGGTCGGCGGCCTTCTTCAGGGTGGCGGCGTCGGCGGCCTTGACCACGACGCTCAGGTCCTGGTTGCCGAAGCCGTCACCGGCCGCGATGGTCGTGTCGCCGATGCCGTCGAGCTTGCCGAGCTCGGCGTCGAGGTGGTCGCGTACCTTCTCGTACGAGGCCGAGTCCGCGAGCGTCACCTGGTAGGAGGCCTGGTTGGCGCCCGTACCGCCGCCGAAGGCCGCCATGAAGCCGGAGGAGCCGACGGTGACCTGGTAGTCCTTCACCTCGGGGGCGCCGGCCAGGACCTTCTCGACCTTCTTCGCCGCAGCGTCCGCCGCCTCCAGGCTGGTGCCGGCGGGCAGCTCCTGCTTGATGGAGAGGACCTCCTGGTCGCCCTGGTCGAAGAAGTTCGTCTTCAGCAGCGGGGCCATGCCGAAGGTGCCGACGAGGACGACGATCGCGAGGGCCACGCTGGTGAGGCGGCGGCGGGTCGCGAACCGCAGCACCGGCACGTACATGCGCTGCAGGAGGCTGCGGTTCTCCCTCTCCTCGGCCTTGCGGCGCGCCTCCTCCGGGTCCGCCGACGTGCCCTTGGGGGCGCGCAGGAACCAGTACGACAGGACCGGGACGACCGTCAGCGAGACGAGCAGGGAGGCGAGGAGGGCGGCGGTGACGGTGAGGGAGAACGAGCCGAACAGCTCGCCCACCATGCCGCCGACCAGGCCGATCGGCAGGAAGACGGCGACGGTGGTGAGGGTGGAGGAGGTGACGGCGCCCGCCACCTCGCGCACCGCCGTGAGGATCGCCGCCTGGCGCTCCTCGCCGTAGCCGAGGTGCCGCTTGATGTTCTCCAACACCACGATCGAGTCGTCGACGACCCGGCCGATGGCGATGGTCAGCGCGCCCAGCGTCAGCATGTTGAGCGACAGGTCCCGCGTCCACAGCACGATCAGGGCGAGGACGACGGAGAGCGGGATGGAGACCGCGGTGACCAGGGTGGAGCGGAGGGACGCCAGGAAGACCAGGATGACGATGACGGCGAAGAGGAGGCCGAGGGCGCCCTCGGTGGTCAGGCCGGAGATCGACTTGGAGACCGCCGGGCCCTGGTCGGAGACGACCGTCAGCTCGGCGCCCGAGCCCAGGTCCTCGCGCAGCTCGGGCAGCTTGTCCTTGACCGCCTCGGAGATGGCGACGGCGCTGCCGTCGTTGTCCATGGTGGCCATGACGGCGAGGCTCGGCTTGCCGTTCGTCCGGGTGAGGGAGACCCGGCGGGACTCCTCCTGCTTCACGGTGGCGAGGTCGCCGAGGCGGACCGCGTCGCCCTTCGCGGGCTTGATCCGCAGGTCCTGGATCTGCTCCAGGGAGGTGAAGCCGCCGCCGACCTGGACCGTGCGGCTCTGGCCCGCCTCGGAGAAGGAGCCGGCCGGGACGGTGGCGCCGCCCGCCTTCAGCGCCTCGGCCAGGGTCATGGCGTTCAGGCCGGCCGCGGCGAGCTTGCGGTCGTCGGGCGTGATGGAGACCTGGAGGTCCTGGACGCCGTCGATGGACACCTGGCCGACGCCGTCGATGTCCTCCAGGGCCGGGACGACGGTCCGCTCCAGCTGGTCGGCCAACGCCTGCTGGTCCTTGGTGGACGTGACGGCGAGGACGACGGTCGGGATGTCGTCGGTCGAACCGGCCACGACCTGCGGGTCCACGGTGTCGGGCAGCTGCACGCGGGCGCGGTTCACGGCCTGCTGGACGTCGGCGACGAGCTGCTTGGTGTCCGCGTCGCCGTAGTCGAAGGTGGCCATGATGAGGGCGTTGCCCTCGCTGGCCGTGGAGGTGACGCCCTTGATGCCGTCGACGGCCTTGAGGGTGGACTCGAGCGGTTCGACGACCTGCTTCTCGACCACGTCGGGGGACGCGCCCTGGTAGGGGGCGAGGACCGACACCATCGGCAGCTCGATGGAGGGCAGCAGCTGTTGCTTGAGCTGCGGGATGGCGATCGCCCCGAAGACGATCGCCACGATCGATATCAGCCCGACCAGGGCCCGTTGCGCGAGGCTGAATCTGGACAGCCAGGACATGGGGTCTCTCTTCTGTGGCGGATCGGCAGGTCTTTCACACGATCAGCCATGGAGGGGAGGGTTCCGTCGCCCCCAGGTCCCGTTTGCTCATCCCCGGCGTACACCGGATGGAGTACTCGTTCACTCCGCCCTGGGGCGTACCAACCCGGATTCGTACGCGGTCACGACCAGTTGGGCGCGGTCGCGCGCGCCGAGTTTGGCCATGGCGCGGTTGACGTGGGTCTTGACGGTGAGGGGGCTCACCGCGAGGCGGTCGGCGATCTCGTCGTTGGAGCGGCCGCCGGCGACGAGGACCAGGACCTCCCGTTCCCGTACGGTCAGGGCGGCGAGGCGCTCGGAGTACGTGGACGGCTCCGCGGTGTCCTTCTGGGTGAGGAACCGGGCGATCAGGGCCTTCGTCGCGGCGGGTGAGAGCAGCGCCTCCCCGGCGGCGGCGATCCGGATGGCGTTCAGCAGCTCGTCGGGCTCGGCGCCCTTGCCGAGGAAGCCGGAGGCCCCGGCGCGCAGCGACTGGACCACGTACTCGTCCACCTCGAAGGTCGTCAGCATGACGACGCGTACGCCGGCCAGGTCCGGGTCCGCGCTGATCAGGCGGGTGGCGGCGAGGCCGTCCGTGCCGGGCATCCGGATGTCCATCAGGACGACGTCGGCCCGCTCCGTGCGGGCGAGCGCGACCGCCTCGGCGCCGTCCGCCGCCTCGCCGACCACCTCCATGTCGGGCTCGGAGTCCACCAGGATCCTGAACGCGCTGCGCAGCAGTGCCTGGTCGTCGGCGAGCAGCACCCTGATGGTCACACGGCCTCCCCTGTGGTTGCGGTGAGCGGAAGTATCGCGTGGACGCGGAAGCCGCCTCCGTAGCGGGGGGCGGCGGTGAGGGTGCCGCCGAGGGCGGTGGCGCGCTCCCGCATGCCGAGCAGGCCGTGGCCGCCGCTCTCCTGCGTGGCCGTCGGTACGCCGTCGTCGAGGACCGTCACCTCCAGGGTCCGGCCGACCCGGACGACGCTCACCTCGGCCCTGGCGTCCGGGCCCGCGTGCTTCTGCACGTTGGTCAACGCCTCCTGGATGATCCGGTACGCCGCGAGGTCGACGGCCGCGGGCAGCGGGGTGCCCTGGTCGGTGCGGGCCAGCTGCACCGGCAGGCCGGCGTGCCGGAAGGTGGCGAGCAGCTCGTCGAGGACGGCGAGACCGGGCGCCGGTTCGGTGGGGGCCTCCGGGTCGCCGGACTGGCGGAGCAGGCCGACCGTGGCGCGGAGCTCGTCGAGGGCGGACCGGCTGGCCTCGCGGACGTGCGCGAGGGCCTCCTTGGCCTGGTCGGGGCGCTTGTCCATGACGTGGGCGGCGACCCCGGCCTGGACGTTGACGAGCGCGATGTGGTGCGCGACCACGTCGTGCAGGTCGCGGGCGATGCGCAGCCGCTCCTCGGCGACCCGGCGGCGGGCCTCCTCCTCGCGGGTGCGTTCGGCGCGTTCGGCGCGCTCGCGGATGGCGTCGACGAAGGCGCGGCGGCTGCGTACGGCGTCGCCCGCGGCGGCCGCCATACCGGTCCAGGCGAAGACGCCGAGGTTCTCCTGGCCGTACCAGGGGGCGGAGCCGAGGAACATGGCGGTCGCGGTGAGCACCGTCATCGTGGCCAGACCGACCCGCCAGGTGGTGGGCCGGTCGGTGCGCGAGGCGACGGTGTACAGCGCGACGACGGCGCTCATCGCCACGGGCGAGGCGGGGTCCCCGGCGGCGAGCTCGACGACGGAGAGGGCGCAGGTGACCAGCAGGACGGGCAGGGGCTCGCGCCGCCGCCACACCAGGGCCGCGGCCCCGGCGAGCATCAGCAGCACGCTGCGCGCGTCGGGGGTGCGCTCGCCGAAGGTCGGGCCGTGGGGGTGACCGTGCGGATCGGCGTACGAGCCGGCGACCATGCAGGCGAGGACGGCGGCGGCGAGGGCCGCGTCGAAGGCGAGGGGGTGCTCGCGCAGCCAGCACCGGCCGCGCGCGAGCCGGGTTCCGGGCGGTGTTCCGGGCGGTGTTCCGGGGGACGTCACGACAGGACACGGTACGGCGACGCCCCGCTCCCGGGGACCGGGGCGGGGCGTCGAGGCGTTGGACGTGCGGGGGGCGTGCCGCGGTGTCAGGCCGCCGAGCCCGGAATGAGGCCGTCCTCGGACAGCATCGCGCGGACCTCGTCGAGCGTCGCGTCGGGCGCGGGCAGGATCAGCTCGGACGGTTCGAGGGAGTCGTCGGGAAGCGGCTCCCCCAGCGTCCGCACGGTGTCCAGCAGGGCGTGGAACGTGCGGCGGAAGCCCTCCCCGTCGCCGTTCTCCATCTCGGCGAGCAGTTCGTCGTCGAGCTTGTTCAGTTCGGCGAAGTGGCTGTCCGCCACCCGCAGCTGGCCCTCCCCCATGATCCTCACGATCATGACGCGACCGTCCTTACTCTTTGTCGAACCGGGGCTGGGAGGACTGCTGCCGCTGCTCGTCCTGCGGGGCGGCGCCGCCCTCGATGGCCTGCTGGGAGGTGGATCCGCCGGCCAGCTCCGCCTTCATGCGCTGGAGCTCCAGCTCCACGTCCGTACCGCCCGACAGACGGTCCAGCTCGGCCTGGATGTCGTCCTTCTGGAGCCCGGACTGGTCGTCGAGCGCCCCGGAGGCGAGCAGCTCGTCGATCGCGCCCGCCCGCGCCTGGAGCTGTGCGGTCTTGTCCTCGGCGCGCTGAATGGCGACGCCGACGTCGCTCATCTCCTCGGAGATGCCGGAGAAGGACTCGGCGATCCGGGTCTGCGCCTGGGCGGCGGTGTACGTGGCCTTGATGGTCTCCTTCTTCGTACGGAAGGCGTCCACCTTGGCCTGGAGCCGCTGCGCCGCGAGCGTCAGCTTCTCCTCCTCGCCCTGGAGGGTCTGGTGCTGCGTCTCCAGGTCCGACACCTGCTGCTGGAGCGCCGCCCGGCGGGACAGCGCCTCGCGGGCCAGGTCCTCGCGGCCCAGCGCGAGCGCCTTGCGGCCCTGGTCCTCCAGCTTGGCCGACTGGGACTGGAGCTGGTTGAGCTGGAGCTCCAGGCGCTTGCGGGAGGTCGCCACGTCGGCGACGCCGCGGCGGACCTTCTGGAGCAGCTCCAGCTGCTTCTGGTACGAGTAGTCGAGGGTCTCGCGCGGATCCTCGGCCCGGTCAAGGGCCTTGTTGGCCTTCGCGCGGAAGATCATCCCCATACGCTTCATGACACCGCTCATGGGCTTCGCGCGCCCCCTTCGTGACGGACTTCGGCTCCAGCACTCCAACAGAACCCACAGTACGGGCCCTGCATCCATTACCGCACTGTTCGAGCGGGGATGCGCTCATCCCCAAGGACGACTGCGGACGGCTCATGATCCGGCGCAAGGAGTAGGGGTTCCGGCGGGATCCCTTGTACGGGTGGACGCAGGCCGTTGCCGGATCGTTCCCCGCGGGGGTGGGGCGCATGCCGGGTACCCCGTACCCTTGGGCTTTGTGTTCCGTAGCCGTTCGAAGGATGAGAAGGCCCCCACCGACAAGGTGACGGCGGACCTCTCCAAGCAGCCCCGCGACCCCCAGGCCCCCAAGGGCCGCCCGACCCCGAAGCGGAGTGAGGCCCAGACGCAGCGCCGCCGCGCGCAGACCGTACCGACCGACCGCAAGGAGGCCATGCGCCGCCAGCGCGAGGCCCGCCGCGCGGACCTGGCCAAGCAGCGCGAGGCGCTGGCGAGCGGCGACGAGCGCTACCTGCCCGTCCGCGACAAGGGCCCGGTCCGCCGCTTCGTCCGCGACTTCGTCGACTCGCGGTTCTGCTTCGCCGAGTTCTTCCTGCCGCTGGCCGTGGTGATCCTGGTCCTGTCCATGGTCCGGTCGGCGCAGATGCAGAACATCGCCCTGCTGCTGTGGCTGGGTGTCATCGCCATGATCGTGGTGGACTCGGTCGGCATCTGGATCCGGCTGAAGAAGCAGCTGGGCGAGCGCTTCCCCAACGAGCCCAAGCGGGGCGCGATCGCGTACGCCCTGATGCGTACGCTCCAGATGCGCCGACTGCGGCTGCCCAAGCCGCAGGTCAAGCGCGGAGAGCGGCCCTGAGCACCCAGGTCTCCGGTTTCGGAGGCGCTTCGGGGAGCTGGCTCGACGGGCTCGGCGGACTGCGCAACACGGTCCGCCAGGAGCTCGTCGCCCGCCAGCTGGACGAGCAGATAACCGCCCGCTACCCCGTGGGGCAGCGGCTGCGGGTCCTCGACGTCGGCATGGGCCAGGGCACGCAGGCCCTGCGCCTGGCCCGGGCGGGGCACACCGTCACCGGGCTGGAGTCCGACCCCGAGATGCTGCGGTACGCCCGGGAGGCGCTGGCGACCGAGCCGGCGGGCATCCGGGAGCGGGTCCGGCTCATCGAGGGCGACGGCCGGGAGACCGGCGTGCACTTCCTGCCGGGCAGCTTCGACGTGGTGCTGTGCCACGGCGTGCTGATGTACGTGGAGGAGCGCGACGCCATGCTCGCGGGCCTCGCCCGCATGCTGGCGCCGGGCGGCCTGCTGTCGCTGCTCGTACGGAACGCGGACGCGCTGGCGATGCGGCCCGGGCTGGCCGGGGACTGGTCCGGGGCGCTTGCGGCCTTCGAGTCGGACGCCTACGTCAACCGGCTCGGGCTGCCCGTGCGGGCCGACCGGCTGGGGGCGCTGACGGCGACGCTCGCGGGGATCGCGGCGCCACTGCACGCCTGGTACGGCGTGCGGGTCTTCACCGACAACGCACCCGACGAAGAGGGCCTGCCGGCCGCCGAGGAGCTGGAGCTCCTCCTCGCGGCGGAGGACCGCGCGGGCCGCACGGACCCGTACCGCCGGGTGGCGGCGCTGCTGCACCTGTGCGGGGTCCGGGGCTGAGCCCCGCCCCCTGATCGCTGAATCGGACGCGCTGGGCGGGCCGTGGCGGGGGGTTCCGCAGGACACTCGCGGCATGGCCCTGACCGTGAACGTGACCGCCGCCGTACGCGTGCTGGTGCCGCTGCTGCCGGTGACCGCCGCCGCCGTGCTGCTGGGCGGCTGCGTGGCCCCGGCGCCACGCGCGGCGCCGCCCGCCGCCACGCCCGCCGTGTCACCCGCGGCCGCCGGACGGGCGGCCGGGGAGCTGGAGGAGGACTACCGCAACGTCATCCGGGACGTCCTGCCGTCGGTCGTGCAGATCGAGGCGGGGCAGGGGATCGGTTCCGGGGTGGTGTGGGACGAGCGGGGTCACATCGTGACGAACGCTCACGTGGTGGGCGGGGAGCGGTCGTTCCGGGTCACCGTCGCGACGGGCGAGGAGGTGCTGGCCGCCCGGCTGGTCTCCAGCTACCCCGAACAGGATCTCGCGGTCATCCGGCTGGACGCGCCGCCGCCGGGGCTGAAGCCGGCGAGGTTCGGTGACTCGTCGAAGGTCGAGGTGGGCCAGATCGTGCTCGCGATGGGCTCGCCGCTGGGGCTGTCCGGCAGCGTCACACAGGGCATCGTGTCGGCGACCGGCCGCACGGTGAGCGAGGGCGGCGCGGGCGGCGGGACGGGCGCCACCATCGGGAACATGGTGCAGACGTCGGCGGCGATCAACCCGGGCAACAGCGGCGGCGCGCTGGTGAACCTGGCGGGTGAGGTCGTCGGCATCCCGACGCTGGCGGCCACCGAACCGGGCATGAGCGGCGGTCCGGCGCCGGGGATCGGTTTCGCGATCCCGTCCTCCATGGTCCGTACGATCGCGGACCAGATCGTCCGCACGGGCCGGGTCACGCACTCGGGCCGCGCGGCCCTCGGCATCGCCGGCCGCACCGTCCTGGACGACGACTACCGGCCGGCGGGCGTGGCGATCGCCGAGGTGGCGCGGGGCGGGGCGGCGGCGGACGCGGGGCTGCGGGCGGGCGACATCATCACCCGCGTCGGTGACACGGACATCACCACGATCACCTCGCTGCTGGAGGCGCTGGCGTCCGCGAAGCCGGGCGACCGGGTGCCGGTGACGTACCTGAGGGACGGGCGGCGGGGGACGGTGACGGTGACGCTCGGCGAGATGTGAGCCTCCCCGGCGCGCGCGCCTCCGGGCGGAGTCCCCCGCGCGCCCTGGTCCGCTACTCGGCGGCCTCGGCCTCGCGCAGGCTCATCGGGCCGTAGATCTTCGTCTCGTCCTCGAAGAGGTGGACCTGCTCCACGCCCTCGTCGAGGAGGTCCTTCCAGGTCTCACCGAGCCAGGACTCCGCGTCGCCCTGGGTGGTGAACTCCTCCGGCTGGGTTGCCGGCTGGACCTCCGTGCCGTCGGACCTCTCGAATCGCCACGTCCATGCCATGTGCGCCTCCCGGGTTCACCAGGTGATCGGTTTCCTGCCCGCAGCGTAGCCGGGCGCGCACCCCGTGCGGGGACGCGGGAGGATCATCCCTGTGGAACTGACTCTCCTCGGCACCGGCGCCCCCGACGGGCTGCCCCGCCCCGACTGCCCCTGCGCCCGCTGCGCCACCGCCCGCGGCGCGGACGCGCGTGCCGCGACCGCGCTGCTCGTGGACGGGGCGCTGCTGCTCGATCTGACGCCCGGGGCCGCGCTGGCCGCCGCACGGGCGGGGCGGTCGCTCAGCGGCGTACGGCAGGTGCTGTTGACCCACCCGCACGACGGGCCGGCCGTGGAGCTGCCCGCCGGGCTGCCGGCGGCCGGTCGGGTGCCGGACGGGCGGGAGCTGACGCTGATCAGCGGGCACCGGGTGCGGGCCGTGCCGATGGACGCGCCGGGCACCGGGTACGAGGTCACCTCCCCGGACGGGCTGCGGCTGCTGTACCTGCCGCCGGGCGGCGCCCCGGCGGGCGTGAGCGAGGCCGGGACGGCGTACGACATGGTCGTGGGCGACGTGGTGGGGCGGCCGGACGGGATGGCCCGGCTGCGCGGCGCCGGTGCGATCGGGGCGGCCACCGACGTCGTCGCCGTCCACCTGGGCCACGAGGTGCCGCCCGGGCCCGAGCTGGACCGGCGGCTGGCGGCGGCCGGGGCGCGGGCCGTGCCGGACGGGACGACGCTGCTCGTCGGCGACTACCAGAGCGTCCCGGACATACCGCGCCGGACGCTGGTGACCGGCGGCGCCCGCTCGGGCAAGTCGCTGGAGGCCGAGCGGCGTCTGGAGGCCTTCCCGGAGGTGGTGTACGTCGCGACGGGCGGCACCCGTGACGGCGACGCCGAGTGGGCGGCCCGCGTGAGCACGCACCGCAACCGGCGTCCGGGGTCCTGGCACACCGAGGAGACCTGCGAGCTCGCGCCGCTGCTGCGCGGCGAGGGGCCGCCGCTGCTGATCGACTGCCTGTCGCTGTGGCTGACGGACGCGATGGACCGGGTCGGGGCGTGGGACGACGGCACCTGGGCGGCGAGCGGTGAGCGCGCGCTGCGCGAGCGGGTCGCCGAACTGGTCGCGGCGGTGCGCGCCACGCGCCGTACGGTGGTGGCGGTGACCAACGAGGTGGGCGCCGGGGTGGTGCCCGCGAGCGCCGCCGGGCGGCGCTTCCGCGACGAGCTCGGACGGCTCAACGCGGCCTTCGCGGACGAGTGCGAGCACGTCCTGTACGTCGTCGCCGGTCAGGCCCTCGTGCTCCGCGGGTGACCGGTACTGTTCAGCGAATGAGCAGGCTGAATCTCGACGACTTCTCCGAACTGATCGAGCGCCCCGACAGCGCCACGCGGCGTGACGCCGAGGAACGCCGGGAGCGCCTCGCCGTCCCGCCCGGCCGGCTGGGCCGCCTCGACGAGCTGGGCGAGTGGCTGTCGGCCGCCCAGGGGGCCGTCCCGGTGCGGCCGATCGACCGGCCGCGCGTGGTGCTGTTCGCCGGGGATCACGGAGTGGCCGGCCTCGACGTGTCGGGCCGGCCCGCGGGCGGCGCGCACGCGCTGGTGCGCGCCGTGCTGGACGGGGCGAGCCCGGTGGCGGTGCTCGCGCGGCGGATGGACGTCCCGGTGCGGGTCGTCGACGCGGGCCTGGACTGCGACCCGGAGCTGCTGCCCGAGGACGTCGTACGCCACCGGGTGCGGCGCGGCAGCGGCCGGATCGACCTCGAGGACGCGCTGACGCCGGAGGAGGCCGAGCAGGCGGTACGCCTCGGCATGGCCATCGCCGACGAGGAGGCCGACTCGGGCACGGACCTGGTGGTGCTGGGCGACCTCAGCGTGGGCGGCACCACGCCCGCGAGCACGCTCATCGCCGCCCTGTGCGGCACGGACGCCTCCGTCGTGACCGGCCGGGGCGGCGCCGGGATCGACGACCTGGCGTGGATGCGCAAGTGCGCGGCGGTCCGCGACGCGCTGCGCCGGGCGCGCCCGGTGCTGGGCGACCAGCTGGAGCTGCTGGCGGCGGTCGGCGGCGCGGACCTGGCGGCGATGACCGGCTTCCTGCTCCAGAGCGCGGTCCGGCGGATGCCGGTGATCCTGGACGGCGTGGTGTCGGCGGCGTGCGCGCTGGTCGCGCAGCGGGCGGCGTTCCGGGCGCCGGACTGGTGGCTGGCGGGCCAGGTGAGCGGCGAGCCGGCACAGGGCAAGGCGCTGGACCGGATGGCGCTCAACCCGCTGCTGGACCACGGCGTGACCGTCGGCGAGGGCACCGGGGCGCTGCTCGCGCTGCCGCTGGTCCAGGCGGCCGCGGCGCTGGCGGCGGAGCTGCCCGAGCGGGACTGACCTCTCCGGCGGAGAGATGGGGATCACGCGGCGGCCTGGCAACTTCCCGGCCGCCGCGCCGGTCTTCGCACGTGCTCGACCTCTCGACCTCTCGACCTCTCGACCGCTCGACGCCGTGCCGACCACCCCCCTGGAGTCCCCATGCCGTTCGTCCGCCGTGCGCTGCTCCGTGAGTGGGGATCCCTGTACGCGGCGGTTCGCGCGGGGCTCGTCACCCGCGGGTGGCGGGCGATCCCGCTGACGCTGTGCGCCGTCACGCTGACCGGGCTCTTCCAGCTCGTCCAGAACCAGTCCTGGGGCTACGGCCTCATCCAGGGCATCGGCTCGGTCCGGGCCGAGGACCCGCTGTGGCTCGCGCTGCTGCGCACGCCCCTCTCCCTCTTCGTACCGGCGCTGCACCTGCCGGTGTGGGGCGCGCTGGCGCAGGTGCTGCTGGTGTTCGGCATCGCCGAGATCTGCCTGGGGCGGGCGCGCACGCTGCTCGTCGCATACGCCGCGACGCTGGCCGGGACGCTGTACGCGCGGATCGGCATCGCGCTCGGGCCGGACGCGCCGCTGGGGCTCGGGCTGCCGGCGTCGGACGCGCACGTCGTCGACACCGGCCCGTCGGCGGCGGTCGTCGGCCTGGCGGTCGTCGTGTGCCGGCGCTACGGGGCGTGGCTCACCGGCGGCCTGGTCGTGCTGGCGATGATCGTCGAGGTGATCTTCAAGAACAACCTCGCGGGCAAGGAGCACCTGGCCGCGATCGCGGCGGTGCTCGTGGCGTGCGCGGTCCGGGAGGTCCTCGCGTTCAGCGCCGCCGGTCGCCGCCCGGGCGGCGCAGTTGCTGGACGCGGTCGGGCGCTCCGGCGATCAGGTCCTGGAAGCGGTGCCTGACGGCGTTCCAGCGGCGGTCGTGGTGGTACGCGCGCAGGCCCGCCCTGGCGCGGGCGCGGGGCCTGTGGCGGTAGAGGCGGCGGGCCCACAGGGAGTCGGGGCGGGCCAGCCGGAGGGCGCCGAAGATCGCGATCGGCAGCACGAACAGGCCGATGATCGCCATCCGGAACTTCCCCTTGAAGAGGGTGACCAGCACGAAGAGGAAGTTCAGCGCGAAGTTCACGATGAGGCTGCTGCGGCTCTGCCGCTCCTCGGGGCTGACCTCGTCCACGCCGAGCGGTGAGAAGCCGAGCAGGGCGAGCAGGAGCAGCGCGGTGGTGAGGACCACGACCTCCACGCTCTTGCGGCCCTCCTCGGTCCAGTAGACGTCGTCCAGGTGGACGATGAGCGCGAACTCGTCGAGGACCAGGCCCGCGCCGATGCCGAGGACCACCGCGCAGACGATCGACGCGGCACCGTGCCGGCCGACGGCGACCGCGCCGAAACCACCGATCAGGGTGAGGACGATCCCGGGAATCACGTGGTGGATGTGGAGCCCGCCCGGGGTGACGTTGCGGAAGGGCCCCTTGCCGGCCCGGATCAGCCGGGTGACCACCCGGGTGAGCAGGAAGGTCAGGACGAAGGACGACAGGGCGAGGAGCAGGGGCAGCTTCCCCGGCTCGACGATGTTGCGGTAGAACCAGTGACCCATCCCGCTCCCTCCATGATCGCGCCTCCTAGCGACTACCCTGCGCCCGGTGACCATGCCCCGCACCCGTACACGCCTCGACGGCATACGTTTCGCCTTCGGCACCCTCACCGTGCTGCCCGTCCACGTCTCCCGCTGGGACCGCGAGGCGGCCCGCGCCGGAATGCTCGCCGCGCCGCTGGCGGGGCTGGTGGTGGGCCTGTGCGCGGCGGCGGCCGGTGGCCTGGCCCTGCTGCTCGGCGCGGGGCCGCTGCTCGCCGCGGTCGCCTCGGCGGCCGTTCCCGCCGTGCTGACGCGGGGCCTGCACCTGGACGGGCTCGCGGACACGGCGGACGGGCTCGGCAGCGGGAAGCCCGCCGAGGACGCGCTGCGGATCATGAAGCAGTCGGACATCGGTCCCTTCGGCGTCATCACGCTGCTCTTCGTCCTGCTCGCCCAGGTGGCCGCGCTGTACGAGCTGTACGGGGAGGGCTGGGCGTACGGCGCGGTCGCCGCGGCTCTGGGCGGCACGGTCGCCCGGGCCGCGCTCACCCTCGCCTCGCGCGCCTCCGTCCCGGCGGCCCGGCCCGAGGGGCTGGGCGCGGTGGTGGCGGGGACGGTGCCGGGGCGGGCCGCGCTGGGCGTGGGGGCGCTGGTGGGGTGCGCGGCCGCCGGGGCCGGGGCGCTGTTCGGCCCGTACGGCGCCCTGCGTCACGTACTGGCGGTGCTGATGGCCCTGGTGGTGGCGGAGGCGCTGCTGCGGCGCTGTGTGCGGCGGTTCGGCGGGGTGACGGGGGATGTCTTCGGGGCGGTGGCGGAGACGGCGGCGACGGTGGTGCTGGTGGTGCTGACATTGGGCTAAGGAACGTTTGAGCCACGCCGGAACCTGGTAGTCGGGGAGCGAGAACGAAGGAGAAAGATCATGGCAACCGGCACTGTGAAGTGGTTCAACGCGGAAAAGGGCTTCGGCTTCATCGAGCAGGACGGCGGCGGTCCCGACGTGTTCGTCCACTACTCGGCCATCGCCAGCACGGGGTACCGCGAGCTCAACGAGGGCCAGAAGGTTCAGTTCGACGTCACGCAGGGGCCGAAGGGCCCGCAGGCGGAGAACGTCAGCCCGGCCTGACGGGACCGCTCAGCAGGGCTCTCGCCAGGCGTCGAGCTCGTACCGCTTCAGTATCGAGCTCGTCCGCAGCCGTTCGGCCTGCGGGCAGAACGCCCGGGTCGGGAGCTCGTACTCCACGTGGAAGACGGCCTTGCCCGCCGTCAGGAAGGGGCGCAGGCGCTCGCACTCGCGGAACTGCGCGCACTGTTCATTGACCGCGAAGTCGAAGTCCTGGACCAGATCGGGGATCTGGTCCAGGTCGTTTTTCAGGCCGACGGCGAGACCGCGCTCATGGGCGAGGCGGGCGATGAGGCGGTTGTAGCGCAATTGGTCGGCGGCGGTGAGCGGGAAGCCGGTGTCGTTGGCGTACCCGTCCATGTTGTCGGGCTCCACGGCGTCGAAGCCCTTGGTCCGGCACATGTCGAGGCGGGCGGCCATCAGCGGTTCGAGGACGTCGGTGCGGCGGATGTCGAGCCAGCGCTCGCCCTTCCAGCCGTTGCCGCGCCCGATGACCTCCTGGGGGAACGTCGCGGCGTCGGGCCGCCAGTCCTCCCAGGCGCCGGTGGAGAGGTAGCAGATCACCTTGCGGCCGCGCCGGTGGAGGTCGTCGACCGTGGCGCGAGGGTGGTCGAAGCCGTCGATGTCGTACACGGGTACGTCGACGGACGGGTCGAGGCGGCCGCTGAGCTGCCACTGCCAGGGCTGCCCGGGGGCCGGCTGCCAGCGCCGCCCCTCGTGCGGTGTGGGCGGCGCCGGGTCGGAGGGGCTCGTACACCCCGTCGCGAGCAGCAGCAGCGCGGCGACGAACAGCAGGGCGCGGCGCATCACGCGCGCCTCCCGCCGCCGGCCAGGACGTGCGGCAGCGTGCCCCAGGGGTGGGAGCCGGCGCCCGGGACGGCGCACCGGACGCGCGTGGAGACGCGGGCGTCGGCGTCGGGCGGGGCGGCGTAGACGAGGTGGCAGTAGTGGTCGGCGACCGGGAGGTCGAGGGCGCGGTAGGCGTCCCAGGGGCCTTCGAAGGTGACGAGCAGGTCGGCCAGTTCGGCGTAGGCGGGGTGGGGGTGCGCCCCGTGGTTGAGGACGAGGGTGGCGGCGCCGGCCGCGCGGGCGGCCACGCCCAGGCGCCGGTAGTGCGGGGCGAGGTGCGGATCGGTGGGGACCTGGTCGAGGAAGGCGCCGTCGGCGCCGTACCAGTCGCGGTGGCGGACCAGGTCGGTGAGGACGTCGGCGTGGGGGCGGCGGCCGTAGTCGGTGTCGGTGTAGCCGAGCACGCACACCCCGGCCGCGCGCAGCCGGTCGGCGACGGTCACGAAGGCGGGGTCGGGGGCCGGGCCCGCGCCGCTCGCGGGGTTGAGCACGACGCCGTAGAGGAGCGGCGCGGCGGCGATGATGGCGTCCCATTCGGCGGGGCGGTCGGCGGGGTGCTCGTAGTAGGGCACCAGGAGGTCCACGGGCGTTTCCTTTGCGTGCTTCAGGTGCGCGTGCTTCAGGTGCGCGTGCTTCAGGTGCGCGTGCTTCAGGTGCGGTGGGTGGTCGCCCGTCCGAGCAGTACCCAGCCGAGGGCGGCCAGTACCGCGGCCGCGGCCCCGGTGACGACCGCGCCGGCCGCCTGCGGGTCGCCCGCGCCCGTCGCCAGGGCCACCGTCTGGGCCCCGGTGGCCGCCACGCACACCAGCGCCGCGCTGAGCGCCGCGCCGAACGACTGCAGCAGCAGGGCGGCCCACAGGACGGTCCCGATGAGCAGCAGCGACACCAGCCGGAGCCCGTCCAGGGCGGGCGCGCCCGGCCACAGCAGCGTCCCGCCGGCGGCGAGGGCCAGCAGGACGGTGAGGTACGCGGTGAGGCAGAGCGCCAGCGTGGTCGCGGTGGTGCGGCGGAAGGCGCGGGCGCTGGTGCTGGCCCGCAGTCCGGCGAGGCTCTCGCTGCGGAAGCGGTGCAGCAGCCATTCGGCGGGGCCCATCGAGAGCGTGAGCGCCACGGCGGAGGGCGCCGCCACCGCCGCGCCGGGCCCGTCGGCGAGGACGTCGCCGAGCGCGGCGTACAGCACGAGCCCGCCGGTGCCGAGCCCGAAGAGGCCGTACGGCAGCGACGCGGCGAGCCGGGGCGCGGCCCTCCCGGGCACGCCGGGTGCGGCGAGCGGCAGGAGCACCCGCAGCGCGAGCACCATGGCCGCGACGAGCGAGGCGAGCAGCAGGGCGGTGCGCACGGCGAGCGGCGGGTCGTACCAGAACGCGACGGGGGCGCCCGCCGCCAGCGGCAGCAGCGCGCCCAGCAGGGCCTTCTCGCGGTCGAGGACCAGCAGGACGGTCGCGGCGGCCAGGTACAGCGACTGTCCGGCCGCGAAGGCGGCGGCGCCCCACTCCCCCGGCCCGGTCGCGGCGACGGCGACGACCGCGCCCGCGAGGGCCCCGGCCGGGGCGCCGGTGAGCAGGGTGCGGGCGGCGGCCTGGCGGTCGCCGAGGCCGAGCCAGGAGTAGGCGCGGTGGGAGAGGGCCTGGTTCCAGACCCAGCCGGTGACGGCCCCGGCGAGCAGCGGAACCGTTCCGGCGGGCAGGCCCAGCGTGCCGGGCGGGCCCGCGAGGAGGGGCGCGCCGAGGACGTACGCGAGGCCGGGCAGGGCGAAGACCAGGCCGCGCAGGAGGCAGCCGCCGAGGCCGGTGTGCCACGGGTCGGTGGGCGGGCCGTCCGGTTCGGGGAAGCGGCGCTCCACGCGCGCGTAGAGGTCCTCGGCGAGGGCGAAGGAGTCGGGGCGGCCGTAGGTGAGCCGTATGTGGTCGTCCGTCATGCCGTCGGATTCGAGGATGGCGGCTATCTCGTCGGGGTGGACGGCGGCCGCTATCAAGTCCTCCAGGCGGTGGGCGAGCTCGTCGAGCGGATCGGGCGCGGCCCAGCTGGGGCGGGGGCGCGGGATCGCCGGAAGGGTGCCGGTGGCGCCGGGGGCGGGCGGGGTGAGCCAGAGGGAGCCGCTCATTCACGCCGTCCGATCGAGTTCGCGGTACCTGGGGGTCCCCCCGACGAAGGCAGGGGGCGGGTCCGGGATGCGGAGCTGGAGGGTCCAGTCGTCCGGCTCCGCCACGGGAGCCTCCGGGACCCCGGCGAGCTCCCGGTAGATGCGGCGGAAGCCGTCGACGGAGCGGTGCAGCGTGAACCGGTCGACGACCCGCTGCCGGGCCTTGCGCCCGAGCTCGGCGCGCCGTTCCCCGTCGCGCAGCAGCGCCATGACGGCCTCGGCCATGACGGCGGGTTCGCGCGGCGGGACGACGAGGCCGGTGTCGCCGACGGCCTCGCGTACCCCGCCCACATCGGTGGAGACGGTGGCGCGGCCGCAGGACATGGCCTCGATGAGCGAGAAGGGGAACCCTTCGCTGATGGAGGAGAGCATCACCACGCTGCCCGCCGCGTAGGCGGAGGCCACATCGGAGATCCGGCCCTCGTAGGCGATGCCGTCCGTGACGCCGAGCTCGGCGGCGAGCTTCTCCAGCCGGGTGCGGTAGTCCTCGTTCCCGGCCGGAACGGGCCCGAACAACCGCAGGCGCAGTTCGGGCAGTTCCGCGCGGGCGATGGCGTACGCCCGGATCAGGGTCTCCAGGTCCTTGATGGGGTCGACGCGGCCGCACCAGCTGAGGGTGGGCACGGCGGGCTCGGGGCCGGCGAGCGGGAAGGCGTGCGGGTCGACGCCGTTGTAGACGGTGCGGATGCGGTCGGCGGGGGCGCCGCCGCGCTCCTCCCAGCGCCGGTTGTACTGGTTGCAGGGCGTGATGAGGTCGGCCTTGCGGTAGCCGAGGGAGTTGAGCTCCCGGTAGAAGCCGAGCATCAGCGCCTTGACGGGCCACCGCTGGGCCTCGGTGCGGTAGCCGAGGTAACGCTCGCGGAGGTAGATGCCGTGCTCGGTGAGGAGGAACGGTACGCCGTCGAGGTGCTGGGCGGCGAGCGCGGGGAGGGTGGCGAGGCCGCTGGAGACGGCGTGGGCGACGCTGTCGGCGGGGATGCGGGCGGCGAGCGGCCTCAGCGCGTGTTCGAGGAGGTCGGTGGCGGTCAGGGCGTCGTGGACGGTGGGGCGGGCGGCGGCCGTTCTCAGGTGCGGCATGGTCCATATCCACATCAGCGACCGCAGCACCGACTCGGAGCGCAGGGCGGAGGAGAGCCGTCCGCGGCGGGCGAGCGCGGCCAGGGCGTACAGGCCCTCGCCGAAGTCGCAGCCGGCGGACGGGTCGAGTATCGAGAGCAGGAAGCGCTCGTAGGTGTCGGTGAAGCGGCGCCGCTCGCGCCCGAACAGCGGCCGCCCGCGCCCCGGCGCCGGGCCCCACAGCGGGAAGGCGGTGTGGCGGTAGACGTTGGGCGGGAGCTCCCAGGTGACGGGCTCGCGGCCGCTGCCGGTGAGGGCGAGGATCTGGAAGTCGACCTCGGGCATGCCGCGGACGAGCTGGTCGCACCAGGTGCTGACACCGCCGTGGACGTGCGGATAGGTGCCTTCGGTGAGCATGGTGACATGGCGGCCTGTGGTCGGCATTCGGTTCCCCCCCGGGAGTGAGCTCGTCAGGCGCTGGTGGCGCGGTGGCGCTGGTGGCGCGGTGGCGCTGGTGGCGCTGGTCAGGCGGTCGGCAGTGTGAGGGTGATCGCCGTCTGGAAGGTGTCGGGAGCGGTCCAGGCGGAGCGGGCCCCGGCGTAGGGCGTGCCGAACGCCGTCGTACCGAGCAGCTGCTGCTTGCGGGTGCCCCCGGGCGCGGTGACCGGGGCGGTCACGCCGGCCGGCGCCTTGACGGTGACGGTGGTGCCGATGCGGTACGCGGTGACCTTGCCGTCCGCGAGGGCCTGGTCCCAGGCGGCGCGGCGGGCCAGTTCGGTACCGATGTCGCGGTGGCGGGGGTTGACGAGCGGGGTGTTCTCCGCGAACAGGGCGCGGTGGTCGGCGAGGACCTTGTCGAGGACGGGGTAGAGGAGCCGCTCCTCGGCGAGGTTGGACTGGTGGACGTAGTGCGGGCGCGGGTCGTTGGCCATGACGTGGCCCAGCGCGGTGCGGGCCTCCTGCGGGACGATGTGCTCCGCGTACCCGGTGCGTACGTCGAGCGGCTCGTCGAGGCAGGTGGAAGCGGGGTTGGTGGCGCAGACGCCGCTGCCGCCGTCCTCCTCGGAGGTGTAGATCCAGTTGTACTCGTCGGTCATCTCCTCCGCCGTCCCGACGTTGTAGTACACGTTCATCGGGTGGCGGGGCACGGTCCTCGCGGCGCCCACGGGCCGCTGCCGGGGCTCTCGGGAGTTGTCGCTCGCGATCCAGCGGACCCCGGTGTCGGAGAGCGCCCCGGCGAGGTTCGGGTTGTCGGCGGGCTGCTGCGGCAGGGTCTTCAGGCCGGAGTGCTCGCCGGTGACGAGTTCGGCGCGGTCGACGGCGAGGCCCTTGCCGACGGCCCAGGTGTGGTTGTCGCGGATCTGGGCGGCGATCTCGGCGCGGCTCGTCCACCGGGTGTTGCCGTACGCGTCCTTGGCGCACTGCCACGGCACGGTGGAGGTGTCCTGGACGCAGCCGAGGAAGGGGTGCGTGTAGGTGTGGTTGACCCAGCGGTACTGCGCCCGGTCAGCGAGGAGCTGGGCGGTGAGCGGGTCGCTGCCGCCGTGCTCGGCCTTCCACTCCTCGCCGGAGCCCCCGTTGTAGACCATGTCGAGGGTGAGGCCGCTCGCCCGCTGCCACTGGGCGGCGTACTGCGCGTCGGCCGCGGTCATGCGGATCGGCGGCGTGCCCTCGCCGTCGCCGCCCGGGCAGTCGAAGTCGCCGGGCGTGCAGTTGCGGACGGTGTCCCAGCGGGCGTCGGGGGCGAAGACGTCGTCGACATGGACGGAAAAGTAGTTCCGGCTCTGTCCGAGGTGTACGCCCTGAGTCAGCCATTCCACGATGCCCCGGGCCAGGGCGCGGAACTGCCGCTGGTGCCGGTTGTAGGCGAAGGTGACGACGAGCTCGCGCCGCCCGTCGTGGGCGTATTCGCCGAGGAGGCTGGCCCGGCCGCCGCCGTCGCCGGTGGCCACGTCCAGGTAGCTGGTGTATCCGGCGCGGGGCCGGCCGGCGTACCCGTAACTCTCGGAGACGTCCGGGTCGTTGTCCTCGAAGACGACCGGCCCGTCGAGGTACCGGAAGGGCCCTGCCTTCCCGGCGGCGGTGAGGGCGGTCTCCACGCCGTCGAGCACGCCGGAGCGGCCGCCGTCGTCCGTGTACTCCAGGCCGACGCCGGGATGGGCCCAGGTGTACGCGTCGACCTGCGGGATCGCGTACGTCCGCTCGTACGCGGCGAGCGCGTCCCGCTCCGCCGCGGACAGCCCCTGGGGCGCCTCGTCGGGCAGCACCACGCCCTGGTACTTGGCGCGCGGGCGCCCGTCGACCGTGTCGGCGAGGAAGGCCGCGTCGATGACGGGGCGGCCCGGGTCGCCGAGGCGTACCGCGCGGTACGGCGTGCCGGAACCTTTCAGTTCGGCGGTGAGGGCCTCCACCGCGCCGCCGCCGTCGTCCACGACGAGCACCGTGAGGTCGATACGGGGCGTGGGCGCGGCCGCCGCGCCGGCCGCCGGGAGCGCGCCGGTCAGCAGCACCGCGGCCAGCAGAGCGGTCGCGGTGCGCCCGGCGCGGATTCCGTGGACGTGCATGGTCTTTCCCCCCTCGCGGGACCCGCCGGCGCGCGTGGGGGCGCCCGGGGGATCTGTGGAGATGATGCAAAGGGCCGGATCGCTCCCTTGCAGGATTGAGCAGAGTGTGACCGAGCTCTCACCCATACGGGGTGGCAAACGTGAAAGAGACACCACGGATGAGTGAATTGCCGCCGCCGTGAGCGAGACGGGAGTGCGCGCGTAGGCTCGTCCCCGGCATTCCCCGGGCCGAATTACGATGCGACGGGCAAGGTCGGCCCACCCCTCGACCGCATCTCGGCCGTGCCACGGCCGTACGCCAGCCGCACACGCCGCCCGACCACTCAAACGGAAGCGAGATTTCACCACCGTGACTGCTCTCACTCTCAGCACCGCCGGCGCGGCGACACTGCGCGCCGACGTCCTCGTCGTCGGCGTCGCCAAGAGCCCGCAGGGCGGCAAGGGGCTCGTCGTCGCACCCGGCGCCGAGGCCGTCGACCAGGCGTTCGACGGAAAGCTCGCCGACGTCCTGGAGACCCTCGGTGCCTCCGGCGCCGACGGCGAGGTGACCAAGGTGCCGTCCCCGGCCGGCCTGAAGGCCCCGGTCGTGCTCGCCGTCGGCCTCGGCCAGGCGCCCGAGAAGGACGACGAGACCTACTCCGCCGAGGCCCTGCGCCGCGCCGCCGGCACCGCCGCCCGCGCCCTCGCCGGTAAGAAGAAGGCCGCCTTCGCGCTGCCCGTCGAGGCCGTCGAGGACGCCGAGGCCATCGCGGAGGGCGCGCTGCTGGGCGCGTACGCCTTCACCGCGTACCGCGAGAAGGGCAAGGACGCCAAGGGCCCCCTCGCCGAGGTGGCGCTGCTGGGCGCGAAGCCCCGCGACAAGGCGTACAAGGCGGCGGCGGAACGCGCCGTCGCGCTCACCGAGGAGCTCAACCGCGCCCGCGACCTGATCAACACCCCGCCCAACGACCTCACCCCCGAGGCCTTCGCCGCCATCGCCACCGCGGCCGGCAAGGAGCACGGCATCAAGGTGCAGGTGCTCGACGAGCGCGCCCTCGCCAAGGGCGGCTACGGCGGCATCCTCGGCGTCGGCGCCGGTTCCGCGAACCCGCCCCGGCTGGTGAAGCTCGCCTACACGCACCCCAAGGCGGAGAAGACGCTGGCGCTGGTCGGCAAGGGCATCACGTACGACTCGGGCGGCATCTCCCTGAAGCCGGCGGGCCACAACGAGACGATGAAGTGCGACATGAGCGGCGCCGCCGCGGTGTTCGCCGCGGTCGTCACCGCCGCCCGCCTCGGCCTGGAGGTGAACATCACCGGCTGGCTGGCGCTCGCCGAGAACATGCCGTCCGGCTCCGCCCTGCGCCCCGGTGACGTGCTCCGCATGTACAGCGGCAAGACGGTGGAGGTGCTCAACACCGACGCCGAGGGCCGGCTCGTGCTGGGCGACGCGCTCACCCGCGCCTCGGAGGAGCACCCGGACGCCATCGTCGACGTCGCGACGCTCACCGGCGCGATGGTGCTGGCGCTCGGCAACCGCACCTTCGGCATCATGGCCAACGACGACGCCTTCCGCACCGCGGTCCACGAGATCGCGGAGGAGGCGGGCGAGCAGTCCTGGCCGATGCCGCTCCCCGCCGAGCTGCGCAAGGGCATGGACTCCCCGACCGCCGACATCGCCAACATGGGCGAGCGGATGGGCGGCGGCCTGGTCGCCGGCCTGTTCCTGAAGGAGTTCGTCGGCGAGGGCATCCCGTGGGCCCACCTCGACATCGCGGGCCCCGCCTTCAACGAGGGCGGCCCCTACGGCTACACCCCCAAGGGCGGCACCGGCTCGGCGGTCCGCACCCTGGTGAAGCTCGCGGAGCGGGTAGCGGCCGGCGACCTCGGCTGATCCCCCCGCTTTTTTGGGCTCGGTTCGGCTCCGGGGCGCTCAAGCCGGTGTCGACGGTCGATCGTGCTCGGTCGCTCGTCCCTCGCGACCTCCGCGCGTTCTCCCTTCCGACACCGGCGGCGCCCCTTCGCCTCACTCGCCATAGGTCCCGGGGGTGAGGCGAGGGCGTACGGCTCCGGAGCCTTGCTCCCGGGGTCGTACGCCGTCGGGGCGGGCCCGGCTCCGGGGCGACGGAATCCGTAGGTTCGTACGCGTCGGCGGCCCGGGCGCGTGGACGATCCGCCGTCTCAGAGCCTGGCCCGGCGTCTCTTGTTCCGGCAACAAGTGCGAAGATGGGTTCTCGGCAGGACAGGGCCCCCACCACAGGGCCGAAGAATCAGCGGCCGAACACCAGCCGACAGGCCGGTCATCCCCCGAGGCCGGGGGCCCGGCGACCGGCGCACATGCATGGAGGACGTGACGTGGCGAACGACGCCAGCACCGTTTTCGACCTAGTGATCCTCGGCGGTGGCAGTGGCGGTTACGCCGCGGCCCTGCGGGGTGCGCAGCTGGGCCTGGACGTCGCACTGATCGAGAAGAACAAGCTCGGCGGCACCTGCCTGCACAACGGATGCATTCCCACGAAGGCCCTGCTCCACGCCGGTGAGATCGCGGACCAGGCCCGCGAGGCCGACCAGTTCGGTGTGCTCACCACCTTCGAGGGCATCGACATCAAGGCCGTCCACAAGTACAAGGACGACGTGATCGCGGGCCTGTACAAGGGCCTGCAGGGCCTGGTCGCCTCCCGCAAGGTGACGTACATCGAGGGCGAGGGCCGGCTCTCCTCCCCCACCTCCGTCGACGTGAACGGCCAGCGGGTCGAGGGCCGCCACGTCCTCCTCGCCACCGGTTCCGTACCGAAGTCCCTCCCGGGCCTGGAGATCGACGGCAACCGCATCATCTCCTCGGACCACGCGCTGACGCTGGACCGGGTCCCGGAGTCCGCGATCATCCTGGGCGGCGGCGTCATCGGCGTCGAGTTCGCCTCGGCGTGGAAGTCCTTCGGCACCGACGTCACCGTCATCGAGGGCCTGAAGCACCTCGTCCCGGTCGAGGACGAGAACAGCTCGAAGCTTCTTGAGCGCGCCTTCCGCAAGCGCGGCATCAAGTTCAACCTCGGCACCTTCTTCCAGAGCGCCGAGTACACCGACAACGGCGTCAAGGTCACCCTGGCGGACGGCAAGACCTTCGAGGCCGAGGTGCTGCTCGTCGCCATCGGCCGCGGCCCGGTCTCCGCCGGACTCGGGTACGAGGAGCAGGGCGTCGCGATGGACCGCGGCTACGTCCTGGTCGACGAGTACATGCAGACCAACGTGCCCACGATCTCGGCCGTCGGCGACCTCGTCCCGACCCTGCAGCTCGCGCACGTCGGCTTCGCCGAGGGCATCCTCGTGGCGGAGCGGCTGGCCGGCCTGAAGCCGGTTCCGATCGACTACGACGGCGTGCCGCGGGTGACGTACTGCCACCCCGAGGTCGCCTCCGTGGGCATCACCGAGGCCAAGGCCAAGGAGATCTACGGCGCGGACAAGGTCGTCGCTCTGAAGTACAACCTCGCGGGCAACGGCAAGAGCAAGATCCTCAAGACCGCGGGCGAGATCAAGCTCGTGCAGGTCAAGGACGGTGCCGTGGTCGGCGTCCACATGGTCGGTGACCGCATGGGCGAGCAGGTCGGCGAAGCGCAGCTGATCTACAACTGGGAGGCGCTGCCGGCGGAGGTCGCGCAGCTCATCCACGCCCACCCGACGCAGAACGAGGCGCTCGGCGAGGCTCACCTGGCGCTGGCCGGCAAGCCCCTCCACTCCCACGACTGATCCGCTCAGTCCCGGGCGCGACGACCACTTACCGCAATTCGTTAGGAGCAACTGAAACCATGTCGGTTTCCGTAACCCTGCCGGCGCTCGGCGAGAGCGTCACCGAGGGCACTGTCACCCGCTGGCTGAAGGCCGAGGGCGAGCGCGTCGAGGCCGACGAGCCGCTGCTCGAGGTGTCGACCGACAAGGTCGACACCGAGATCCCCGCCCCCGCCTCCGGCGTTCTGGCCTCCATCAAGGTCGCCGAGGACGAGACGGTCGAGGTCGGCGCCGAGCTGGCCATCATCGACGACGGCTCCGGCGCCCCGGCCGAGGCCGCCGCTCCGGCCCCGGCCGCGGAGGCTCCCGCCGCGGAGGCTCCGGCCGCCCAGGCCCCTGCCGCCGAGGCTCCGGCTCCGGCTGCCGAGGCCCCCGCCGCCGAGGCTCCCGCCGCCGCTCCGGCCGGTGGTGCCGAGGGCACCGACGTCGTGCTGCCCGCGCTGGGCGAGTCGGTCACCGAGGGCACCGTCACCCGCTGGCTGAAGCAGGTCGGCGAGGAGGTCACGGAGGACGAGCCGCTGCTCGAGGTCTCCACGGACAAGGTCGACACCGAGATCCCGGCCCCGGCTTCCGGTGTGCTGCTGGAGATCGTCGTCGGCGAGGACGAGACCGCCGAGGTCGGCGCCAAGCTCGCCGTCATCGGCGCCGCGGGTGCCGCTCCGGCGGCCGCCCCGGCCCAGGAGGCTCCGGCTCCGGCCGCCGCCCCGGCTCAGGAGGCTCCGGCTCCGGCCGCCGCTCCCGCCGCGGAGGCCCCGGCCGCCCCGGCTCCGGCCCCGGCCGCTGCTCCGGCTCCCGCCGCGCCCGCCGCCCCGGCCCCGGCTCCGGCCCCGGTCACCCCGGCTCCGGCCGCCGCCGCGCCCGCCGCGCCCGCACAGCCGGCGGACGAGGGCGCGTACGTGACCCCGCTGGTCCGCAAGCTCGCCGCCGAGAACGGCGTCGACCTGTCGGCCGTCAAGGGCACCGGCGTCGGTGGCCGCATCCGCAAGCAGGATGTCCTGGCCGCTGCCGAGGCCGCCAAGGCCGCCGCTGCCCCGGCCCCCGCCGCGGCCGCTCCGGCCGCCGCCGCTCCGGCCGCCAAGGCGCCGGCGCTGGAGGCGTCGCCGCTGCGCGGTCAGACGGTCAAGATGACCCGGATGCGCAAGGTCATCGGCGACAACATGATGAAGGCGCTGCACTCGCAGGCCCAGCTGACCTCGGTCGTCGAGGTCGACATCACCAAGCTGATGAAGCTGCGCGCCCGCGCCAAGGACGCGTTCGCCGCCCGCGAGGGCGTCAAGCTGTCCCCGATGCCGTTCTTCGTCAAGGCCGCCGCGCAGGCGCTGAAGGCCCACCCGGTCATCAACGCGCGGATCAACGAGGACGAGGGCACCATCACGTACTTCGACTCGGAGAACATCGGCATCGCCGTGGACTCCGAGAAGGGTCTGATGACGCCGGTCATCAAGAACGCCGGCGACCTGAACATCGCGGGCATCTCCAAGGCCACCGCGGAGCTCGCGGGCAAGGTCCGCGGCAACAAGATCACCCCGGACGAGCTGTCCGGCGCCACCTTCACGATCAGCAACACCGGCTCGCGCGGTGCGCTGTTCGACACGGTCATCGTGCCGCCGAACCAGGTCGCCATCCTGGGCATCGGCGCCACCGTCAAGCGTCCCGTGGTCATCAACCACCCGGACCTGGGCGAGACCATCGCGGTGCGCGACATGACCTACCTGTCGCTCTCCTACGACCACCGCCTGGTGGACGGCGCCGACGCCGCCCGCTACCTGACGGCCGTCAAGGCCATCCTGGAAGCGGGCGAGTTCGAGGTCGACCTCGGCCTGTAGCCCGCCCCTCCCGGCGTACGGGACATGACGACGGCGCCCCCGGTCGGAACTCTCCGGCCGGGGGCGCCGTCGTCGCGTGAGCCGCCGCGTGACCCGTCACGTGTGCCGTCGCGTGTGCCGTCGCGTGACAGGTGTCTCGCGCCCCGGGGCAGCCATCGGCCCTGACCGGGCGGAATAATGGCGATCAGGCGATCGACCGCCGCAGCCGCGAAGGAGCCCCCATGACCCCGCCCGTCGTCCACTCGCTGCGCGACCAGATCCGCGAGCACATCGTGGAGGGCATCGTCAGCGGCCGCTGGAAGCCGGGTGAGCGCATCGTCGAGCGGCGCATCGCCACGGAGCTGGAGGTCAGTCAGACGCCCGTGCGCGAGGCGCTGCGCGAGCTGGAGAGCCTGCGGCTGATCGAGTCGGCGCCCAACAAGGGCGTACGGGTACGCAACCTGACGGCGGCGGACCTGGAGGAGAGCTACCCCGTGCGCGCCGGTCTGGAGCAGATCGCCGCCGAGCTGGCGGCCGACCGCCTGGGCGAGGACTGCTCGGCCCTGGAGCCCCATGTGGCGGCGCTGTACGAGGCGGACGCGCGGGCCGACGGGACGGCCCAGGTGCGGCACACGGTGGCGTTCCACCGGGAGCTGGTGCGCGCCGCGCGCAACAGCGTGCTGCTGCACACCTGGGAGGGGCTCGGCATCGAGGTCTTCACGGCGTTGTCGATCCGCTGGCTCGGGACCGTACAGAAGTCGTACGCGGAGGAGCACGACGAGCTCGTCCAGGCCTTCCGCCGCCGGGACCCCCAGATCGGGGTCCTGGTGAAGCAGCACGTCCTCGGCTGCGCTCCGAGGGCCTGAGCGCGCCCCTCTGCGCCACTCTTCACGCCGACGCGCACGCCCCCGCTCATTTGGGGGCGTGCGCGCTCATTCACCCTGCCCACCTGCGAAAACAAGGCACCGGGTGCCCATTTTTGTGGCACCCAATGCCGACTTTGGCCTTCTGGGAAAGATTTTTCCCCGAACACTTTGATCGATCATCGATCACGGTCGTACAGTCGTCCGCGGACTTCAACAGAGGTCCACCTCGCCCTGTCCTGCCAAGACCAAGGGCTCCACACCCCTTCGACTCCGGAAGGCGGCGATTATGACGACCGACCCGAACCGCATCCAGCCGAGCGAGCTCGACCAGCTGCCGGACCGCGACCCCGAGGAGACCGCCGAGTGGCAGGCGTCCCTCGACGCCGTCGCCAAGGCCGCCGGGCCGCACCGCGCCGCGTACCTGATGCGCCGCACCCTGGAGCGCGCCGAGGGCGCCGGTCTCGCGCTGCCCAAGCTGCTCGAAACCGACTACGTCAACACCATCCCGACCGCCGCCGAGGCCGCGTACGGCTTCGACGGCGACGAGGCGATGGAAGCGAAGATCACCGCCTGGAACCGCTGGAACGCGGCCGCCATGGTGTCGCGCGGCGCGAAGTACGGCGTCGGCGGCCACATCGCCACCTTCGCCTCCGCCGCCTGGCTCTACGAGACCGGCTTCAACCACTTCTTCCGCGGCAAGGAGGGCGACGGCTCGGGCGACCAGCTCTACATCCAGGGCCACGCCTCCCCCGGCATCTACGCCCGCGCCTTCCTCGACGGCCGCCTCACCGAGCAGCACCTGGACAACTTCCGCCAGGAGTCCGGCGGCAACGGCCTGCCGTCCTACCCGCACCCGCGGCGCCTGCCCTGGCTGTGGGAGTTCCCGACGGTGTCGATGGGCCTCGGCCCGCTCTCGGCGATCTACCAGGCGCGGTTCAACCGCTACCTGACCAACCGCAACATCAAGGACGTCTCCAACTCCCACGTGTGGGCGTTCCTCGGTGACGGCGAGATGGACGAGCCCGAGTCGACGGCGGCCCTCGCGCTCGCCGCCCGTGAGGAGCTCGACAACCTCACCTTCGTCATCAACTGCAACCTGCAGCGCCTCGACGGCCCGGTCCGCGCCAACTTCAAGATCGTGCAGGAGCTGGAGGCCCAGTTCCGCGGCGCCGGCTGGAACGTCGTGAAGTCGCTGTGGGGCACCGCCTGGGACGAGCTGTTCCAGCTCGACACCACGGGCGCGCTCGTACGCCGCCTGCGCGAGGTACCGGACGCGCAGATCCAGACGTACCAGACGCGTGACGCGGCCTACATCCGCGAGGACTTCTTCGGCAAGGAGCCGGCGCTCGTCGAGATGGCGAAGCTGCTCTCCGACGACAAGATCATCGAGTGCTTCCACCACTCGCGCGGCGGCCACGAGTCCCGCAAGGTCTTCGCCGCGTACAAGGCCGCGCTCTCCCACAAGGGCGCGCCGACCGTGATCCTCGCCCAGACGGTGAAGGGCTTCACCCTCGGCAAGGGCTTCGAGTCCAAGAACGCCAACCACCAGATGAAGAAGCTCTCGGTGGAGGAGTTCAAGGACATGCGGGACCTGCTGGGCCTGCCGATCCCGGACTCCGCGTTCGTCGACGGCCAGGTGCCCTACGGCCACCCCGGCGCCGACTCCCCCGAGGTCCGCTACCTCCAGGAGCGCCGCGCGGCCCTCGGCGGCCCGGCCCCGGCCCGCCGCGTCCACCCGGTCGCGCCGCTGCCGGCCCCGGCCGACAAGGCGTTCGCCGCCTTCGACAAGGGCTCCGGCTCTCAGTCGGTCGCGACGACCATGGCGTTCGTCCGCCTGATGAAGGACCTGATCCGCGACAAGGAGACCGGCAAGCGCTGGGTCCCGATCGTCCCGGACGAGGCCCGCACCTTCGGTATGGAGTCGCTGTTCCCGTCGCTCGGCATCTACTCGCCGAAGGGGCAGACGTACGAGCCGGTCGACCGCGACCAGCTGATGTACTACCGCGAGGCGAAGAACGGCCAGATCCTCAACGAGGGCATCACCGAGGCCGGCTCGATGGCCGACTTCATCGCCGCGTCGACCGCGTACTCCACGCACGGCGAGCCGATGATCCCGTTCTACATCTTCTACTCGATGTTCGGCTGGCAGCGGACCGCCGACCAGATGTGGCAGCTCGGCGACCAGCTCGGCCGCGGCTTCCTCGTCGGCGCCACGGCGGGCCGCACCACCCTGACCGGTGAGGGCCTGCAGCACGCCGACGGTCACTCCCCCGTCATCGCGGCGACGAACCCGGCGGCGCTGACGTACGACCCGGCGTTCGCGTACGAGGTCGCAGTCATCGTCAAGGAGGGTCTGCGCCGGATGTACGGCGAGACCGCGCCGGGCGAGGACCAGAACGTCTTCTACTACCTGACGGTCTACAACGAGCCGATGCCGCAGCCCGCCAAGCCGGAGGGCGTGGACGAGGGCATCATCAAGGGCCTGTACCGGTTCAAGGAGGGCACCGCGCCCGCCGCCGACGCGCCGCGCATCCAGCTGCTGTCGTCGGGCACGGCGATCCACTGGGCCCTGGAGGCGCAGGAGCTGCTCGCCGCCGAGTGGGGCGTGACCGCCGACGTGTGGTCCGCGACCTCGTGGTCCGAGCTGCGGCGCGACGCGCTGGAGGCCGACGCGGCGCTGCTGCGCGGCGAGGAGCGGGTGCCGTACGTCCGCCAGGCGCTGGCCGACGCGCCCGGCCCGGTGCTGGCGGTCACCGACTACATGCGCCAGGTCCCGGACCAGATCGCGCAGTGGGTCGAGCAGGACTACAGCTCGCTCGGCGCCGACGGCTTCGGCCTGTCGGACACGCGTGAGGCGGCGCGCCGCCACTTCGGCGTGGACGCCCCGTCCATCGTGGTCGCGGCCCTGGCCCAGCTGGCCAAGCGCGGCGAGGTCCCGGCCTCGGTCGTGAAGGACGCCCGCGAGCGCTACGGCCTGTAGGTCTCGTGTGCGAGAAGCCCCCCGCTCCGGCGGGGGGCTTCTTGCATGATGGGGCCATGCGCGCTGCCCGGCTGATCAAGATGGTGCTGCTCCTCCAGTCCCGCCCCGCCATGACGGCCGCCGAGCTCGCGCGCGAGCTGGAGGTGTCGGAGCGGACGATCACGCGGGACGCGCTGGCGCTCTCGGAGGCCGGGGTACCCGTGTACGCGGACCGGGGCCGCGCGGGCGGCTACCGGCTGATCGGCGGCTACCGGACGCGGCTGACGGGCCTGGCGCGCAGCGAGGCGGAGGCGCTGTTCCTCTCGGGCGTACCGGGGGCGCTGCGGGACATGGGGCTGGACGACGCGGCGTCGGTGGCCCGGCTGAAGGTGTCGGCGGCGTTGCTGCCGTCGCTGCGGGACGCGCCCGTCTCGGCGGCGCAGCGCTTCCACCTCGACGCGCCGGGCTGGTACCAGGAGCCCGAGACGCCGGAGCTGCTGCCGACGCTCGCGGAGGCGGTGTGGGACGACCGGCTGGTCTCGGCGCGCTACCGGCGGCGGGACGGCGAAGTGGAGCGGGAGCTGGCGCCGTACGGGCTCGTGCTCAAGGCGGGCGTCTGGTACCTGTGCGCCCGCGCCGAGGACGCCTTCCGCGTGTACCGGGTGGACCGGTTCACGGCCGTGGCGCTCGGCGACGACCGTTTCGTACGGGACGAGGGGTTCGACCTGCCGGGGTTCTGGGAGGAGCGGGCGGCCGAGTTCGCCCGCTCCCTGCTGCGTACGGAGGTGGTGGTCCGGCTCGGCGGGGCGGGGGCGCGGTGGCTGCCGCGGGTGACGGACCGGGCCGCCGCCCGCGAGGCGCTGGAGGCGGCCGGTCCGCCGGACGCGGAGGGCCGGGTGACGGTCACCCTCCGGGTGGAGTCGGAGGAGGTGGCGTACTCCCAGCTCCTCCAGCTGGGCCCGGAGGCGGAGGTGCTGGAGCCGGCCTCGCTGCGGGAGCGGTTCGCCGAGGCGGCGGCCCGGATGAGGGACCTCTACCGGTAGTCGTCGACGGTGGCCTGCTTCCCTCCGTGGACGACGTCGATGAAGTACCCCCAGGCGTCGGGCCGCGAGCCGTCCGTGTCGGTGAAGCCGTACACCTTGGCGAGCTGCCCGCTGGAGAGCGACTGCCCGTTCCAGCGGTGGCGGTCGGGGTCGGCGGCGAGCGCGGCGACCGCCCGGCCGACGTAGACGGGTGACTCGGCGATGGCGAAGTGCGGGTCCTTCTCCGTCCCCTCACGCCAGTTGTCCTCGCGTACGCCGAAGGCGTCGAGCATCTCCTCGGAGCGCAGGAAGCCCGGGGTGACCGCCACGGCCGTGCCTCCCACGTCCTTCAGGTCCTCGGAGAGGGCGAAGGCCATACGGATCGGGGTGGTCTTGGCGAGGTCGTAGTAGAAGTTCTCGCGGAAGCGGGTGGTGTTGTACTCGGCCGTTCCGTCGGTCATCTCGACCACCAGGGCGCCCGGGTGCCGGATCAGCAGCGGCAGCGCGCAGCTGCTGGTGATGGCGTGGCTCCGGATGCCGAGGTCCAGCATGCGCAGCCCGTCCTCCAGGTCCGTGTCCCACATCTTGACGCCGAACTTCAGCAGGTGGTCGCCGCCCCAGAGGCTGTTGACGAGGACGTCGAGCCGGCTCCGCTCCTCGTCGATGCGCGCGACCAGCGCCCGGACCTCTTCGGGTACGAGGTGGTCGGTCGGTACGGCGACGCCCTCGCCCCCGGCCTCGGTGACCAGCTCGGCGGTCTGCTCGATGGTCTCGCCGGCCCGGCCGACCTCGCTGACCTTCGTACGGGTGGTGCGGCCGGTGACGTACACGGTGGCGCCCGCGGCGCCGAGTGCGACGGCGATGGCGCGGCCCGCGCCGCGCGTGGCGCCCGCGACGAGGGCGATCTTCCCGGCGAGCGGCTTGTCGTTGCTGTGGTGCTCCGTGGTCGGCTGCGTCTTCGTCATACGACGACGGTGACAGCGAAAGGCGACACCTGCTGTCCGGATTCTTTTCGGCCGTTCCTTTCGGCCGTTCGGCGTGCGCCGCCGTCCGCCGCCCGGGATGCTGGTCCCGTGATGGACGAAACGGAGTTCTGGGAGATCATCGACACCACCCGCGCGGCCGCCGAGGGCGACCCCGAGGACCACGCGGAACTGCTGGTGGAGAGACTGCTGCAGCTCGACCCCGACTCCGTGCTGGACTTCGCCCGGCACTTCGAGGCGCGGTACAACCGCGCCTACACCTGGGACCTGTGGGGCGCGGCCGCCGTGCTGCTGGGTGGCGCGAGCGACGACGCCTTCGACTACTTCCGCTGCTGGCTGATCGGCCAGGGCCGGGAGGTGTTCGAGGGGGCGGTGCACGACCCGGACGCGCTCGCCGAGCTCCTCGACGAGTTCGACGAGGAGATCGACGGGGACGGCGAGGAGCTGGGGTACGCGGCGGACGAGGCGTACGAGCAGTTGACCGGGACCGTCGCGCCGGACCTGGGCATCCCGCCCCAGCCGCCGGAGCCGGAGGGCACACCGTTCGACTTCGACGACGACGCGGCGCTGGAGGAGCGGTTCCCCCGGCTCTGGGAGCGCTTCGGCGGCCTGTGACCGAGGGGTCCGGCGGTCAGAAGTGGGTGCCGCCGTCGATGCGGATCTCGGTGCCGGTGATGAAGGCCCCGTCCTCGGAGCCGAGCATCGCGACGACCCCGGCGACGGTCTCCGGGCCGGCGAAGCCCTGCCCGATGGCCGGGGCCAGCTTGGCGAAGAGGCTCATGTCGGCGTCCTCGGGGAGGCCGGGTCCGGTGCCGGTGGTCATGCCGGAGGCGATGGAGCCGGGTGCGACGCACACCGCGCGCAGGCCCTGCTTGCTGTACTCGCTCGCGATGGCGTGGGTCATCGCCTGGATGCCGCCCTTGGAGGCCGCGTACGCCGCCATGTAGGGGTGGGCGAAGCTCGCCGAGGTGGACGAGAAGTTGACGACGACCGGGCGGTCGCCGTCGAGCAGGGCCGGGAGGGCCTCGCGGATCACCAGGAAGGTGCCCGTGAGGTTGACCGCGATGATCCGCTCGAAGAGGTCGAGCGTCGTCTTGTGGGTGTGCTCGGAGCGCAGGATCCCGGCGGCGTTGACGAGCACGTCCAGCCCGCCGAGCGTCCCGGTCGCGGCGGCGACCCCGGCGCGTACGGCGGCTTCGTCGGAGACGTCCAGGAGGGCGGTGGTGAGCCGGTCCGCGGCGGAGGCCGCGGCGGCCTGTGCGTACGTCTCCTTCAGCCCGGTCTCGTCGACGTCCACGGCGAAGACCCGCCCGCCCTCGGCGAGTATCCGGTGGACGGTGGCCCGGCCGATGCCGGAGCCGGCGCCCGTGACGAGGACGCGGCGGTTCTCATAGCGCTGCACCATGGCGTCACGGTACGCCTCGGTGGCACGTTTTGCCATCAGCCGTCATGGCTCCGACGGTGGGGGCGGCCCGACGTACGCTGAACCCCGATGAGCACCAAGCCCGCCTCGCTGACCGAGCGCCGCAAGGCCGCGACCCAGATGGACATCGCCCGCGCGGCGGCGGAGCTCTTCGCCGAGCGCGGCCCGGACGGCACCACGGCCGAGGAGATCGCCCACCGGGCGGGGGTCGCGCTGCGCACCTTCTACCGGTACTTCCGCAACAAGCAGGACGCCGTCGCCCCGCTCCTCGCCGGTGGCGCCGACCGCTGGCGCGCGCGCCTCGCGGCGGCCGAGCCCGGCGCCGTACCCCTGCGGGAGGCGCTGGAGCGGTCGATCACCGAAGCCCTGTCCGTACCGGACGGGTCGGCGGCCGAGGGGCTGCGCTGGACCCGCGGACTCCTGCGGGCGGCCGCCGGGGACCCGGCGCTGCGGGCGGTCTGGTACCGCGCGAACCAGGAGTCGGAGCAGCGGCTGCGGCCGGTGCTGGCCGTGCTGGCGGGCGAGGGCGCGGACCCGCTGGAGGTGCGGCTGGCGGCGGCCGCGGCGACGGACGCCATCCGGGTGGCGCTGGAGGCGTGGGCGGAGACGGACGCGCCCCCGCAGGAGGCGGCCGCGCTCGCGGCGCGCTGCCTGCGCGAGCTGACCGGCGGGATGCGGCTGTTCAGTCCCCGCTGAGCAGGGCACGCCCCATGAGGACGTCGTCGACGTACCGCCCGTCCAGGTGGAACTCGCCCGGCAGGACCCCTTCGACGGCGAAGCCCTCCGCCTCGTACAGCCGGCGCGCGGGCGTGTTGTGGCCGAGGACGCGCAGTGTCATGCGGGTGGCGCCCTGGCGGCGCGCCTCGTCGCACGCCGCGCGCAGCAGCGCCCGGCCGACCCCGGCGCCGCGCGCCCAGGCGGCGACGGCGAGGCCCTGGATCTGCCGCACGTGCGCGTTGCAGGCGAGGCGGGTGGGCGGCACGATCCGTATGTATCCCGCCAGGCGGCCGTCGTCCGCCTCGGCGACCAGATAGTCGTCGGGGCGGTGGTGGGAGTCGAAGAAGGGGTCGTACGGCGGGTACGGCCTCGGCACCACGGCGTGCAGCGGCGACCAGACGGCCCGGTCCAGCTCGCCGAGCGGCCCGGCGTCGGCCGGACGGGCGGTACGGATGCGCAGGGGCGTACGCGCGTACGAGTCGGTCATGGCGGTCACTGTGCCATGCGGCCCCCTCGGGGCAGGATGTGCCCATGCGTATCGCCATCACCGGCTCCACGGGCCTCATCGGCTCCGCCCTCCTCCGCTCCCTGCGCGCGGACGGCCACGACGTCGTCCGCCTCGTCCGGCGCCCGGCGCGCGCCGGCGACGAGGTGGAGTGGGACCCCCGGCGCCAGTACGTCGACGCCGCGGGCCTCGTCGGCTGCGACGCCGTCGTCCACCTGGCGGGCGCGGGCGTCGGCGAGCGCCGCTGGACGGAGGCGTACAAGCGCGAGATCCGCGACAGCCGGGTCCTCGGTACGGCGGCGATCGCGGAGGCCGTCGCCTCCCTGGACGCCCCGCCCCGGGTCCTGCTGTGCGGTACGGCCCTCGGCTACTACGGGGACACCGGCACGCGCGCGGTGGACGAGTCGGCGCCCGCGGGCGACGGTTTCCTGCCGTCCGTCTGCGTCGAGTGGGAGGAGGCCGCGTCGGCGGCCGAGGAGGCGGGCATCCGCGTCGCCTACGCCCGTACCGGCCTGGTCGTCGCCCGCGAGGGCGGCGCGTGGGGGCGCCTGTTCCCGCTGTTCCGCGCGGGGCTCGGCGGACGGCTGGGCTCGGGCCGGCAGTACTGGAGCTTCATCTCCCTGCACGACGAGGTGGCGGCCCTGCGGCACATCCTGGACACCGCGTCCCTCTCCGGCCCGGTGAACCTGACGGCCCCGGACCCCGTCACCAACCACGAGGTCGCCTCCGCGATGTCCCGCGTCCTGCGCCGCCCGGCCGTCCTCCACGTCCCCGCCCCGGCGCTGCGGATCGCCCTCGGCGACTTCGCGGCGGACGTCCTGGGCAGCCAGCGGGTGCTGCCGCGCCGCCTCCTGGAGTCGGGCTTCCGCTTCGCCTTCCCGACGATCGACGGCGCGATCGCGCGCGTGACCGGCGAAACCGGCACGACCGGCGTGTACCCGGTGCCCGCGAGGCGGCGCGGGGCCCTCCCCTCCTCGCCCGTGACCCACGGGCAAGCCCTGCCGCGCCTCCGCCCTTCCCCCGAGCACCAAAGGCGAGTGAGCCGAAGTGGGGGTCCCCCCGCCGAAGGTAGGGGGAGCGGCGGTGTCGAAAGGGAGAACGCGCGGAGGGTCGTGAGGAACGAGCGAACCGAGCGGGGGTACCTCCCACGCCCGCAGGGCGTAGGGGGAGATCGACCGTCGACACCGCCTTAGGCGCCCCGGAGGGGAACCGAGCCCTCAAAAAAGCCGCGTGCGACCCCCGTGCACCGGTGAACCCCCGTGCGCGCGACTGACCGGTAGGTGCCGGGACTCCTACGCTCGGGCCGACTCGGGCATTCCGTCGCCCCGTTGAGGGCATGAGCCCCCCACGCACCGAACCGCCACCCCGGGGAGGGACACGTGCTCAAGCAGGAGCAGCACGCGGACGTCGTGATCGTAGGAGCCGGGCTCGCGGGTCTGGCCGCGGCTCATCAGCTGGTCAGGGCAGGACTGACGGTCAGTGTCCTGGAGGCCGCCCCTCGGGTCGGCGGACGGATGGGTACCGAGGACGTCGACGGGTTCCGGCTCGACCGGATCGGGCCGCTGCTCAGTACGGCCTGTCCGGAGCTGCGCCGGGTGCCGGGCCTCGACGGCGCGGCGCTGCGGGCGTTCCGGCCGGGGGTCGTGGTGCACAGTGACGGCAGGCTGCACCGGATGGCGTCGGCCCGTACGGGCGAGGCCCGCGCCGTGGAGCTCCGCACCGCCGAGCTCGGCGACGCGGGGAGCGCGAGGGGCGGGGCGCTCACGCGGGCGCGGGCCCTTGCGCACGCGCCCCGCACGCTGGACCAGGCCCGGCTGGGCGCGGCGCTGGGGCGGCTGGCGACGACGCCGACCGCGCGGCTGCTGGCCCGGCGGGAGCTGTCGGCGGCGCTGGCCCCGGGTGCGGGCGCGGCGGGGCGCGGGCTGCCACCGCGTACCGTCAACCGGTTCCTGCGGCCGCTGCTGTCGGCGCTGCTCGGCGACCCGGACCTCACCACGACCTCCAGCCGCGCCGCCGACCTCGCTTTGCGCGGCTTCGCGCGCGGGCGGCTGTGCGTGCCGGCGGGCGGGGCCGCGACGCTGCCGGAGCGCCTGGCGGCGGCGCTGCCGACGGGCACGGTGAAGACGGGCGTCCACGTCAAGGACGCGTCGATCAACCGGGTCGTCACCGCCGAGCACGGCGAGCTGGCGTGCCGTTCGCTGCTGGTGGCCACCGGCGCCCGCGCCGCCGCCGAACTGCTGCCGGGGCTGCGCGTGCCGGACTTCCACCCGGTGACGGTGGTGCACCACACGGCGCCCGCGCCACCGGTGACCGAGCCGGCGGCGCTGCTGCTCGACGCGGACCGCACGGGTCCGGTGGCGTACACCGCCGTCATGAGCGAGGTCGATCCGTCGCGGGCGCCGCAGGGCCGGGTGCTGGTCTCCTCGACGGTGCTCGGCGCGCCGCCGGACGGCCTGGAGGAGCGGGTGCTCCGGCAGCTGGCGGGGCTGTACGGGGTGGGCACGGCGGACTGGGAGCTGCTGGCGGTGCACCACGATCCGGAGGCCGTCGTGGCCATGCCGCCTCCGCACGATCCGCGCCGGCCCGTACGGCTGCTGGCGGGGCTGTACGTCTGCGGCGACCACCGGGACTCGGGCACCGTGCAGGGGGCCCTGTCGTCGGGCCGCCGCGCCGCCCAGGCGGTGCTGCGGGACCTGGGGGTCCCCGGTGGCCGGCCGGGGGACGACCGGGTGGCGGAGGAGAGCCGCGCGGCCGCGTGACCCCGTCGGGGCCCGGGCTCAGAGGCCCATGGCGCCGACCCGGTCGCGGTAGGTGCGTACGGCCACGGCGTCCTTGTACGGCTCCAGGCGGCGTTCGAAGTCGCGTACGTACTCGACGGCGCGGGCGGAGCGGATCTCCGACGCCTGCTGGGCGGCCTCCGCCCCCAGTGCGCACGCGTGGTCGAGTTCGCCGAGGCCGAGCCGGGACGTGGCGAGGACGACGCGGCAGAAGAGGCGGCTGCGGGCGAAGGCGGGGGCGCGCAGCTGGAGGGCGCGCTCCGCGTGCTGGACGGCGGCGCGGTACTGCTGGAGGTCCCGGTGGCAGTGCGCGGCGTCGTCGGCGAGCTCCGCCTCGTCGAAGAACCGCGCCCAGTACGGGACGTCGTCGCCGGGCCGGGCCCCTTCCAGCGCCCGCTCGGCGCGCACGAGCGCGGCGGTGCAGGCCCGGACCTCGCCGAGGACGGCGTGACCCCGGGCCTCGACGGCGTGCAGCAGCGCCTGGACGACGGGCGGCGCGGCGGAGCCGACGCCCTGTTGGGCCACGCGCGCGAGCTGCACGGCCTCGCGCCCGTGGCCGAGGTAGACGGCCTGGCGGCTCATGGTGATCAGGACGTACGAGCCGTACGCGCGGTCGCCGGCGGCCTGGGAGAGCCGCAGCGCCTGCACGAAGTACCGCTGGGCGAGCCCGTGGGCGGCGATGTCGTACGAGGTCCAGCCGGCGAGCCGGGTGAGGTCGGCGGCCGCGGCGAACAGTCTTCGCCCGACGGTCTCGCCGTAGACGCCGCGCAGCATGGGTTCGGCCTCGTGCTCCAGGTAGCGGACGAGGGCCTGGCGGGCGTGGCCGCCGCCGTACGCGTGGTCGAGGCTGCGGAAGAGCTCGCCGACGGAGCGCAGGGCGGCGACGTCGCCGCCGGTGACGCGCTGGCCGGGGGTCCGGTCGGTGGTGCGCTGGCGGGGCACGGAGGCGCGCCCCTGGGCAGGTACGCGGGGCTCGGGGGCCTGGGCCTGCGGGGGCTCGCCGCGGGCGACGCGCTCGTCGGCGCGGCCGATGAGCCAGTCACGGCTGGGGACGACGAGCCCGGCCGGGGTGAAGGCGATCTTGCGGAGCTCGGCGTGGCTGCCGGAGTCCTTGCGCCACAGGCCGCTGACGATGTCGACGGCCTCCTCGGGCGTGGCCGCGAACTCCAGCCCGGCGTACACGGGCGCGCAGGCGTCGAGCCCGAGGTCCTGGGCGGACAGCCGTCGCCCCAGACGCCGGGTGAACACCTCGGCGATCAGGGCGGGGGTGGTGCCCCGCGGCTGCTGGCCGCGCAGCCAGCGGGTGACCGAGGTCTTGTCGTACCGCAGGTCGAGGCCGTGCTCGAGCCCGAGCTGGTCGACCCGTCGGGCCAGACCCGCGTTGGAGAAGCCGGCCTCGGCGATGAGGGCGGCGAGCTGCCGGTTGGGGGTGCGCTGCGGGGGGCGATCCGTCATCAGGTGTGCGGTCTCCTGCCTTGCCTTACGGGCGGGGTGCCGACTCCCCCTTGAAACACGAAACGGCGGAACGGCGCGAATTTAACTGCCCAGGACGTCCGTACCGCCACCTTCGCCCCACATTCATCCGATCGTGTGAGGATTGGGCCCGGCACTGACGCCTGACCGTCCGGAAGGCGGGCCGAGCGACCTGCCCGCCCGCGACGACGGGCGCCGCCGTACAGTGGCGAGGGCGCGATCCGCACACGAGAGGGAGGCGTACGCCGTGAGTGAGCTGCGATTCGTCCATCTGGGATTCGGCGAGGAAGCCGTCGAGTACCAGAAGGCGTGGAACAAGCAGCGTGAGATCCACGCCGCTCGCTTCGCGGACGAGATCCCGGACACCTGCCTGCTGCTGGAGCACCCGCCCGTCTACACCGCCGGGCGGCGCACGGCCGAGAACGAGCGCCCCCTGGACGGGACGCCGGTCGTCGACGTGGACCGCGGCGGCAAGATCACCTGGCACGGCCCCGGTCAGCTCGTCGGTTACCCGATCATGAAGCTCCCGCGCCCGGTGGACGTGGTGGCGCACGTACGCCGCCTGGAGGAGGCGCTGATCCGCACGGCGGCCGAGTTCGGCGTGGAGACCACCCGGGTCGAGGGCCGCAGCGGCGTGTGGGTGCTGGGCGACCCGGTGGAGCAGCGCCCCGCGCTCGGCGGGCTCTCGCTGGACTTCGACCCCCGGCTGCAGGACGACGAGTTCGACCCGCGCCTGAACGGCCCGGAGTACGCCCCGTCCAACGCCGGCCAGCGCCGCGAGGACCGCAAGCTGGCGGCGATCGGCATCCGGGTCGCCAAGGGCGTGACGATGCACGGCTTCGCCTTGAACGTGAACCCGGACAACACCTGGTTCGACCGGATCGTGCCGTGCGGCATCCGTGACGCGGGGGTCACGTCGCTGGCGCAGGAGCTGGGCCGGGACGTGACGCTCGCGGACGTCCTACCGGTGGTGGAGAAGCACCTGCGGGACGTGCTGGAGAACGCGGAGCCGAAGCCGCGCGCGGTGGAGAAGACGGCCGCCGCCTAGGGAGTGTCCGCAAAGTAGCGTCGTCCGCCCGCGAGGGCCGCCAGGCAGACGGGACTTTGCGGACACGACCTAGGGGTCGACCGGGCGGGAATGCCGTGCACTGGCCAAAGGGTTGGCCCGACGTAACGACAGCCGCAACGAGGCCACACTTTTATCGGGCGTACCCTGGTGTTCGCCGAGGAATCGAAGCCGTAGGAGCCAGCCGTGTCCGCAGTCGCACCCGACGGACGCAAGATGCTGCGCCTGGAGGTCCGGAACAGCCAGACCCCCATCGAGCGCAAGCCCGAGTGGATCAAGACCCGGGCGAAGATGGGCCCCGAGTACAACCAGCTCCAGAAGCTCGTCAAGAGCGAGGGACTGCACACGGTCTGCCAGGAGGCGGGCTGTCCGAACATCTTCGAGTGCTGGGAGGACCGCGAGGCGACCTTCCTCATCGGCGGTGACCAGTGCACCCGGCGCTGTGACTTCTGCCAGATCGACACGGGCAAGCCGCAGGCGCTGGACCGTGACGAGCCGCGCCGCGTGGGCGAGTCGGTCGTCGCGATGGACCTGAACTACGCCACCATCACCGGCGTCGCGCGCGACGACCTGGAGGACGGCGGCGCCTGGCTGTACGCGGAGACCGTGCGCCAGATCCACGCGCAGACGGCGGACCGCGCGGCCGGCCGCACCAAGGTCGAGCTGCTGATCCCCGACTTCAACGCCGAGCCCGACCAGCTGGCCGAGGTCTTCTCCGCCCGCCCCGAGGTGCTGGCGCACAACGTCGAGACCGTGCCGCGGATCTTCAAGCGCATCCGCCCCGGCTTCCGTTACGAGCGCTCGCTGCAGGTGATCACCGAGGCCCGCGCGGCCGGCCTGGTCACCAAGTCCAACCTGATCCTCGGCATGGGCGAGACCCGCGAGGAGGTCAGCGAGGCGCTGCAGGACCTGTACGACGCGGGCTGCGAGCTCATCACCATCACCCAGTACCTGCGCCCCTCGGTACGCCACCACCCGGTGGAGCGGTGGGTGAAGCCGCAGGAGTTCGTGGAGCTGAAGGAGGAGGCCGACGAGATCGGCTACTCCGGCGTGATGTCGGGCCCGCTGGTCCGCTCCTCGTACCGCGCCGGGCGCCTGTTCCAGCAGGCGATGGAGCGCCGGAGCGAAGCCGCCGCCTGAGCGCGCCCGCGCGCCGGCGGCGTGTGAATCCGCGCACAAGCGACGACCGGTCGACGACCGGCGGATGACCGGCCGGCGACGGCCGATTCGACGCGGCCCGTACGTCCCCGCAGGTCGGGGCGGGTACGGGCCGCGTCGGCGTTCTCCGGGACGGGCGCGGCGGGGCCCTGGCGCGGCGTGAACGTTTCATCGCCGTTTGACCGGCCCGCCATGCCTTGGTAACACCAGTCTGTGATGCTGTTCGTACGCACCGCACACAGCAGTCACCCATGCTCCCGCCGAACCCGCTCCGAGGGGGGACCCACACCATGGCCCACGAGGTACGCGAGGTACGAGCCCACGCGTTCCCGTCCATCTCGTCCATCCCGCCGATCCCGGCCGTCCCGACCGTCACCGGCGCCCTGCGGACCCTGGAGGCGCTGCTGCTCGGCGCGGGCCAGCGCACGGCCCGCCGCAACGCCTGGACGTCGGTCCTGGAGGACCGCCGCCGGGCCCGCGACCGGGTCGAGGCCGAGCACGTACTGGAGGCGGTGTCGGGCCGCACTTCCTCCGCCACGTAAACTTCACAGCATGGCGAGGAAGGCAAACTCAGACGGCGCTGACGCCGCTGCGAACCCCGGGCGACTGAAGCAGATCGCCCTGACGTACAAGATGACCCGAAAGGCCGATCCGAAGGTCGGGCTTGTCGTCGCGGGCGTGGGGATCGTCGTCTTCGGCGTCCTCCTCGCGATCGGCTTCCTGATCGGCCATCCGATCTACCTCGGGATCCTCGGCTTCCTGCTGGCCTTCCTCGCGATGGCGATCGTCTTCGGGCGGCGCGCCGAGCGGGCGGCCTTCGGGCAGATGGAGGGCCAGCCGGGTGCGGCGGCCGCCGTCCTGCAGAACGTGGGCCGCGGCTGGTCGCACACCCCGGCGGTGGCGATGAACCGCAACCAGGACGTGGTCCACCGGGCGGTCGGCAAGGCGGGCATCGTCCTGGTCGGCGAGGGCAACCCGAACCGGCTGCGGCCGCTGCTCGCGGCCGAGAAGAAGCGGATGGCCCGCGTCGTCGACGTCCCCGTGCACGACGTCATCGTCGGCACCGGTGAGGGCCAGGTGCCGCTGAAGAAGCTGCGCGTGACCCTGCTGAAGCTGCCGCGGGTGCTCACGGGTCCGCAGGTGACGCAGGCCAACGACCGGCTGCGCGCGCTCGGGGACCTGATGAGCAACATGCCGCTGCCGAAGGGCCCGATGCCCAAGGGCATGCGGATGCCGCGCGGCGGTCGGATGCGCTAGCCGCGACCTACGAACGCGACCTACGAAAAAGGGGCGCCCCACCGCCGATGGTGGGGCGCCCCTCTTTCGTAGGCGTATGCGTGGGCGTACGGTCAGCCGCTCCGGACCTGCACGGCGCGGGAGAGCCGGTCGTGCAGTCCGCGCCCGTCGCGGTCCCAGATCAGCGCGGGGATCGCGAGGCAGAGCAGCATGCTGCGCAGCCACACGCGGAGGAACGGGAGCCGCTCGCCGTCGACGGAGATGACCCGCAGACCGAGGAGACGCTTGCCCGGGGTGCTGCCGATGGTGCCGACGGTGAGCACGCTGAGGACGAAGAGCACCACGATGGCCCAGTTGCCGGCCCTGGTCTGGTCACCGGGCGCGATCAGCCCGTATGCGATCACGAGGCACAGGGTCCAGTCGATGAAGAGGGCCCCGAAGCGCCGCCCGAGCGGGGCGATGGAGCCCGGTCCCTCCTGCGGCAGGCCGAGGCGTTCACCCCGGTAGCCGAAGTCCGCGCCCATCTCCTCGGCGGCCGCGCGCGGTCCGGAGAGCCACGATCCGATTGCTTGCCTGTTGTCCACGCGACCACGGTACTGTGCCCGCTTTCGATCACTTCGACCCGGGTCCTTGACGTGTTACCCGCCCGTCCGCTGGTTAACTTTCCCGAAACAAATGGGTCATGCCCGAGAAATCCCGGGTACCTAGGGTCGGAACCAGCGTGTGCCACCGCACTGGCCCCACGACCGAGCTGCAACCCCGCCCCTCCCTGGGTGGGAGTAGGAGGAGTTGGATGTTCCAGAACGCCGACGAAGCCCAGAAGTTCATCAAGGACAACGACATCAAGATGGTCGACGTCCGGTTCTGTGACCTTCCGGGTGTGATGCAGCACTTCACGATCCCGGCGACGGCGTTCGACCCGGCCGAGGAGCTCGCGTTCGACGGCTCGTCGATCCGCGGCTTCCAGGCCATCCACGAGTCGGACATGGCGCTGCGCGCCGACCTGTCCACGGCGCGGGTGGACCCCTTCCGCCGCGACAAGACGCTGAACATCAACTTCTTCATCCACGACCCGATCACGGGCGAGCAGTACAGCCGCGACCCGCGCAACATCGCCAAGAAGGCGGAGGCGTACCTCGCCTCCACCGGCATCGCGGACACGGCGTACTTCGGCCCGGAGGCGGAGTTCTACGTCTTCGACTCGGTCCGCTTCGAGACCTCGGCGAACCAGGGCTTCTACCACATCGACTCGGAGGCCGGCGCCTGGAACACCGGTGCCCTCGAGGACAACCGCGGCTACAAGGTCCGCTACAAGGGCGGCTACTTCCCGGCCCCGCCGGTCGACCACTTCGCCGACCTGCGCGCCGAGATCTCCCTGGAGCTGGAGAAGTCCGGCCTCCAGGTCGAGCGCCAGCACCACGAGGTGGGCACCGCCGGCCAGGCCGAGATCAACTACAAGTTCAACACGCTGCTGGCCGCCGCCGACGACCTGATGCTCTTCAAGTACATCGTGAAGAACGTCGCCTGGCGCAACGGCAAGACCGCGACCTTCATGCCGAAGCCGATCTTCGGTGACAACGGCTCCGGCATGCACGTCCACCAGTCGCTGTGGCAGGGCGGCGAGCCGCTCTTCTACGACGAGCAGGGCTACGCGGGCCTCTCGGACACCGCCCGCTACTACATCGGCGGCATCCTGAAGCACGCCCCGTCGCTGCTGGCCTTCACCAACCCGACGGTGAACTCCTACCACCGCCTGGTCCCGGGCTTCGAGGCCCCGGTGAACCTCGTCTACTCGCAGCGCAACCGCTCCGCCGCGATGCGCATCCCGATCACGGGCTCCAACCCGAAGGCCAAGCGCGTCGAGTTCCGCGCCCCGGACCCGTCGTCCAACCCGTACCTGGCCTTCTCGGCCCTGCTGCTGGCGGGCCTCGACGGCATCAAGAACAAGATCGAGCCGGCCGAGCCGATCGACAAGGACCTCTACGAGCTCGCCCCCGAGGAGCACGCGGGCGTCCCGCAGGTCCCGACGGACCTCGCGTCGGTGCTGAACGCGCTGGAGGAGGACAACGAGTACCTCCAGGCGGGTGGCGTCTTCACGTCCGACCTGATCGAGACGTGGATCGACTACAAGCGCACGAAGGAGATCGCCCCGATCCAGCTGCGCCCGCACCCGCACGAGTTCGAGCTGTACTTCGACCTCTAAGCCGACCCGCACGCCGCGGATCCCGTGCGAAGGCCGCCACCCCCGGAGCGGGGTGGCGGCCTTCGCCGTGAGCGGCCTCGTACAAGGTGGCATCGATCCCGGTTCTCGGGACCACTCGGCGACGCACGGAGGGGGGCGGGACGACGGCTGACGTGGGCTGCGGCTCACGCGGACAGCGCGCGCTCCAGTGGGGTGCGGAAGCGGGGGGTGATGCGTGTGCCGTTGAGCCAGGTGTGGAGGCGGGCCGCTTCCGTCTCGATGGCCGAGGTCGCCTCGCGGCCCGGGTCCGTGAGGAGGCGCCAGGTCGGTTCGCCGGTCGGGCGTTGGGTCCAGGCGCCGATGACGCGGCCGTTCCACCAGATGGCGGGGCCGATGTTGCCGCTGCGGTCGAAGAGCTCGGGGCGGTGGGCCGGGTCGAGGTACCAGTCGCGGTGCTGCCAGCCCATGGGGGTGGGGTCGAGCGCCGGGAGGAAGGCCGCCCAGGGGGCCGGGGGGTCGGTGGGGGACGTGTCGTCGGGCAGGACGTGGCCGGTCGTGTTGTCGTCGAGGTCGACCTCGACCGCTTCGACGGCCTTGAGGGCCTTGCGGACGTCCGTGACCTTCCAGCCCGTCCACCACTTGAGGTCCGCCTCCGTCGCCGGGCCGTACGCCTCCAGCCACCGGCGGACGAGCGCGGCCTGGGCCTCGGCGGGTGGCAGGTCCGGCAGCGCGGGGGCGATCGCCCAGCGGAACCGGCTGGAGGTCCAGGAGCCCAGCGGACGGGCGCGGACGACGCGGTTCTCGGTGCCGAGCAGCCGCAGCAGGCGCGTGGAGACGCTCTGCCTGGTCTCGTACGCGGTGCCGGGGGCGTACACGAACTGCTCGCGCAGGCGGGGTTCTTCGGCGGCGAGTTCCGCGGCGGTGGCCTCGCCGCGGCGGGCCAGGGCCGCGAGGGTGGACTCCTCGACGTCCGCCAGCCACGCCCCGTCGAGGGAGCTGCCCGCCGTCAGCTGCTTGAGGAGGTTGGCCCGCTCGCGGGCGGCGACCGCGTGCGTGGTGGACGACTGGACGACGGGCGCGAGGTCCGTGGGCACCACGAAGACGGTGTGGCGCATGCCGTGCATACGGACCAGGGTGCGGTCCTCGTACAGCGCCCGCTCCATGGCGGCCACCGGGCCGGCCGGGTCGGCGAGCCGGGCGCCCACCGCCAGGTACACGGTGGCCGGGTCGGTGCCGTGCAGGGCGGTGAGCGAGCGCGCCACCTCCTCGGCCGTGGCCGCGCGGGCGGCGGGCGCCAGGTGATGGCGTACGGCGAGACGCCGGCGGCGCTCCTCGGCGGTCATACGGGGGCGGGTGCTCGTCATGTAGGTGGTCCTCAGCCAGCGGGAGCGTGGGCCCGCCGCCCCGGGAGGGGCGGCGGGAGAGGGATTCAGCGGCCGGAGCGGATCAGGGTGCGCACCATGCGGCAGGTGGCGTCGGACGGGGCGTGCACGCCGAGGCGCGCCGCCGTGCTGCGTATCGTGTCGTCGTCGGCCTTGGACGGGTGGTAGACGCCCGAGTCCAGCAGGGCGATCGCCAGGCGCATGGCCTTGAGGCGGCGGTTGTGGGAGACGTACCACTCGCGGGGCCGGCCCGCCGGCAGTGGCTTCTTCTGCAGAGGCTTCCAGGGTTCGAGGGGCAGTGTCCGGACCGTGGCGACAGCCATCGGCGACCTCCTGGTACGCGGTGTGGGGGCCCTCCCCCGGGCCCTCACGAACTACCTGAATTTTACCGGCCACCACTGACAATCGGCCCTGTCCGACGGGGCTTCACAGGCGGCTCCGCCAGGGTTTCCGGTGGTGCGGCGGGTACGGTGACGGGCATGGAGATCTGGATCAATCCGGCCTGTTCCAAGTGCCGTGGCGCCCTGAAGCTGCTCGACGAGGAGGGCGCCGAGTACACCGTCCGCCGCTACCTGGAGGACGTGCCCTCCGCGGACGAGATCCGCGACGTACTGGACCGGCTCGGCCTGGAGCCGTGGGACATCACCCGCACCCAGGAGGCCGCCGCCAAGGAGCTCGGCCTGAAGGAGTGGCCGCGCGACGCCGGTGCGCGTGAGCGCTGGATCACGGCGCTGGTGGAGCACCCGAAGCTGATCCAGCGTCCGATCATCACGGCCGACGACGGCACGGCGGTGGTGGGCCGCACCGACGAGGCTGTGCGCGAGGCGATCAGCCGTTCCTGAGGGGCGGTTGAGCAAATTCCGCTTGCTACTCGTACGTAGGGGCACACACGGAACCGATCCGGCCGGCGTTCCCCCGTGCGGCCGGGGACAGGAGCCCCCCACGTGTCACGCGGAAAGACCCTCAGCGGGAAGAAGAAGCTCGCCCTCCTCATCGGCGCGGTCGTGATGTCCGGCGGTACGGCGGTGGTGATGACCGGGACCAGCCAGGCGTCCGTCGCCTGTGACGGGCTCGCGACCGCGCTGGGCAACAACGAGCAGTTCATCGCCGGTCAGCGCGCCAACCCTGACGCCCAGTCGGAGGCCCGGATCGCCAACCGGCTGGCGGTGATCGAGGAGATCAAGCGCAAGCAGGCCGCCTCCGGGTGCAAGGTGGGGCAGGGCAGCGCCGCTGCAGGCAAGGGCGGGGCCGGCGGTGGCGCCGCCGACAAGGGTGGTGCCGGTGGAGCCCAGGCCGGCGGCCAGGCCCCGGGTGCCGGAGCCGGTGGAGCCCAGGCCGGCGGCCAGGCCCCGGGTGCCGGAGCCGCTGCCGGAGCAGGTGCAGGAGCCGGTGCCGGGCAGGGCGGGCAGCAGGGCGGCGGTGGTGCCGTCGGCGAGGTCGTCTGCGCCGGGTCCACGGTGACCCTCTCCGGCGACGGCGGCGCCCCGGCCGCCTCCAGCAACCAGTTCCCCATCGGCACCAAGCTCAAGGTGACCAACCTCGACAACGGCAAGTCCACCACCGTCGAGGTCACCGCCCCCTCCGGCAGCTGCGCCCTGCTGAACGACGCCGCGTTCGAGCAGGTCCGCGAGCCCGGCAAGTTCCTGATCCGCAAGGCCCGGATCGAACGCGTGGGCTGACAAAAGCCCGAGCCGGGTCTCCGCCCGCGGTGTTACCTTGCGGAGGCCGGCCGCGGGACTCCGGTGCGACTTCCGGGACTTGCCTATGAAGCAATGATTCAGCTGTTCGCGCCCTCATTCCCCGGCCGGCACCGACGTTCGCAGCCGCCAGTACAGCAGTCCCGGGGGGAAGAGACGATGGCGGAGACCCTCTCCGACCTCATCGCGGCCGAGGACGTGCTGCTCTTCGTCAACGCCGCCGTGACGGCGACGGGCCAGCGCGAATTCCGGTCGGACGCACAGGAGCAGCGCCTGTCGCTGTCCTTCCTCCACGAATACGTACGGGTCAACTACCGGCCCCTGTACGCCGCCACCCTCGCCCTCGACATCAACGACCACAACGCCGCGCTCATCGTCGAGGCGCTGCTCCGCACGGCGGCCGAAGCGGGCGGCGCCGAGGCCAAGCGCACCGAGGGGCGGCTCATCGCGGCCCGGCTGGCCACGCTCCCGCCCCCGCGCGTGTACCGCCTCTTCCGCGCGCTGCGCGCCGCCAGGGTCAACAACCGCCGCACGCGTGCGCTCATACGCGACTGGCTGGCGGCCCGCCCCGACCCGGCGTACGACGCGGTGAAGTACCGCACCGGGATGAAGACGGCCGCCCGTCACGCCCACGCCCCGCTGCCGGGAGACGAGGTCGGGCGGTTCCTCTTCGCGTCCCGCGGCCACCTGGGGTACGACCACGCCCTCCTGGACGCGCACCACCGCGCCCAGTACGAGCAGGCGGCGGTCTACAAACTGCCCTTCACCGTCGCCGAGGGCTTCGCCGCCCGCCACGGCATCCCGCGCGAGGTCTTCCTGGAGCGCATCGCGCCCCGGATGACCCGCCTGGAGCGGCTGCGCACCCAGCGCACCGGCCCGGCCGCGGACCTCACCGCCATGCCGCTGACCCGGCTCGCGCTGTACGCGCTGTCGCTCGGCGTCGAGGAGCGGGTGGCGCGGCGCGCGGAGCTGACGGGCGCGCTGCGCGCCGCGGCGCGCCGGGCGGCGGGGCCGTACGCCGGGACATGGGGGCGGGTCGCGGCGGTCCTCGACGACAGCTACTCCGCGTCCGGCTCCGGCGAGAAGCGGCGCCGCCCGCTCGCCGTGGCACTGGGCTGCCACTTCCTGCTGGAGGCGCTGGCGACGGCGTACACGCCCCTGTGGACCTCGGGCGGCACGGACGCCCTCCTCGTACGCCCCTGGGGGCCGACACCGCTCGGTACGCGGATCCTCGACGCGCTGGAGGCGGAGCCGCAGCGGCTCGTGATCGTCTCGGACGGGTGGGACAACGCGCCGCCCGGCCTGGCCGGCGAGGTGCTGCGGGTCTGGCGCACCCGGCTCGACCCGGAGCGGCGTACCAGCGTGGTGCACCTGAACCCGGTGTACGACGCCGACGGCTTCGACGTGCGGCGCCTCGCGCCGAGCGTGCCGACGGCCGGGATCCGGGACGCGGAGGACCTGCCCGCCCTGGTGGAGGTGGCGCAGTTCGCGGAGGGGCGCACGGGGCTCGCGGAGCTGCGGGCGTACTTCGACCGGCGGGTGGAGCTGTTCCTGGAGGGTGTGTCGTGACCCGGATCGATCTGGCGGGCCTGACCGCCCGGCCCGCGCAGGTGTGGGGCGGCATCCGGCTCGTACCCCTGGTGCGGGCCGAGCCGCTGGAGGGGCTGCGCCTGCACCGGCGGGTCTACGGCGGGTACGGCGTGGTCGACATCGGCCCGCGCACCGCGTACGTGTCGTACATCCCGCACGGTCTCGTGGCGGACTGGTCCGGCGGCAAGGGGCAGCCGGCCGAGTCGGCGGCGTACGGGACCCGGCTCGGCGCGGACGACGGCGAGAGCGAGGCGCCCTGCCGCGTCCCCGTCCGGCTCCACCACCGCCTGGTCAAGGGGGAGCGGCGCACGGGGCGGGTCCGCTTCCTGCCGCTGCACCTCGCCCTGGAGGGGTACCTGGCGCTGCACTTCGGCGGCCCGTCCATCGTGTGGGACGAGTGGTCCCGGCAGGCGGTACGCCAGGGCCTGTCGCCGCGCGCGGAGGACGCGTACGCCGGGCGGCGGGTGCGCGGGCTCGGCGAGGCGCTGCGCGTCTTCGAGATCCACCCGGGCCAGTGCGGGGTGATGGTGTACGCGGCGGACGCGCTCGCCGCCGCCTTCGTCGTCCCGCACCCGGACGACTACCGCGCCCTGCACCCGTCGCTCATCGAGGACCTGTACGGCGAGACGGTGTACCAGTACGCCCTGTACGGCGCGCCGGTCCCGGAGTTCACCGCGCGCATCCCCGACACCGCCGCCCCGCGCACGCTCGCCGGTCTGCGGGCCGCGGCGCGGGCGCAGGAGCGGGCGTGGACGGAGGCGCACGACGGGCTCATGGCGCGGGACCTGCTGCAGACCCCGTACGCCTTCGAGCGGGTGCGGCGGATGGGCCCGTACGGGCTGTACCGGTTCCTGCCGCCCTTCCAGCGGGGCGGCGGGGCGGAGCAGCACATCGGCGAGCTGATCACCGACCACAAGGGGCGGACGGCCTATCTGAAGACGTTCCGGCTGTCGGAGAACCAGGTCCGGCGCGGTTATCTGCTGCGGCGGCTGGCGGACTGCGACTGGCACCTGGGGCGTACGGCGGAGGCGCTGGGCACCGGATACGCCGAGCTGGTGGCGCGTGTCCGGGCCGCCGGGTTCGGTCCGTTGCTCCACGCGCACACCGTCGCACAGGGTGTGAAGAACCGGGGGGCATAAGGGGCGTTCCGGAGCATTGCGGAAAAGCCGAGTAACACGGGGTTCACAATCGGGACACCGTCGGGAAATCCCGTGTTGCCAAGCTTCCCGGAGCGCGACACCCGCTGCACCCGAAGGATGAGGCACCCCCGTGACCATCAAGGCCGAGTACATCTGGATCGACGGCACCGAGCCGACCGCCAAGCTTCGCTCGAAGACGAAGATCCTCCCGGCAGGCGCGGCCACCGACGTCGCCGAGCTCCCCATCTGGGGCTTCGACGGATCCAGCACCAACCAGGCCAAGGGGCACTCCTCGGACCGCGTCCTGAAGCCGGTCTACGTCTGCCCGGACCCGATCCGCGGCGGGGAGAACATCCTGGTCCTGTGCGAGGTCCTCAACACGGACATGACCCCGCACGAGTCCAACACGCGTGCGGCGCTGGCCGAGGTCGCGGAGCGGTACGCCGCCCAGGAGCCGATCTTCGGCATCGAGCAGGAGTACACCTTCTTCGACGGCACCCGTCCGCTGGGCTTCCCGGCCGGCGGCTTCCCGGCCCCGCAGGGCGGCTACTACTGCGGTGTCGGCGCCGACGAGATCTTCGGCCGTGACGTCGTCGAGGCGCACCTGGACAACTGCCTGAAGGCGGGCCTGGGCATCTCCGGCATCAACGCCGAGGTCATGCCCGGCCAGTGGGAGTTCCAGGTCGGCCCGCTGGCGCCGCTGGTCGTCGCCGACCAGCTGTGGATCGCGCGCTGGCTGCTCTACCGCACCGCCGAGGACTTCGGCATCTCCGCCACCCTCGACCCGAAGCCGGTCAAGGGCGACTGGAACGGCGCGGGCGCGCACACCAACTTCTCGACGAAGGCGATGCGCGAGGGCTACGACGCCATCATCACCGCGTGCGAGGCGCTCGGTGAGGGCTCGAAGCCGCTGGACCACGTCAAGAACTACGGCGCGGGCATCGACGACCGCCTGACCGGTCTGCACGAGACGGCCCCCTGGGACCAGTACTCCTACGGCGTGTCCGACCGCGGCGCCTCGGTCCGCATCCCGTGGCAGGTCGAGCAGGACGGCAAGGGCTACATCGAGGACCGCCGTCCGAACGCCAACGTCGACCCGTACGTGGTGACCCGCCTGCTGGTGGACACCTGCTGCGAGGCCCTGGAGAAGGCCGGCCAGGTCTGATCCGCCGTCACCCGACGCACCTGGGAGGGCGTCCGCCGATTTTCGGCGGACGCCCTCCCGCGCGTACGGGGGTTTCTGCTTGAATAGCGGTATGGCCAGCCTCCGGAACACCGCCACGGGTCGCAGCGACGACCTCGAGCCGTTCTGGCCGTCCCGTCAGCACCACGACTTCGACCGGGTGTGTTGCCGCGCGAGGAACGCGTCGGCCCCCTACCGCCTCTGAAGGCCCCTCAGGTCCCTCACGCCTTCGGCCGTCGCGCAACGACGTACTCCCGTCCCTCCGCGCGAAAGAGCTGACCTCATCATGGCGAACACCCGTACCGCCGTCCCCGTCACCGCCCTCCCCCCTGTCGCACCCCTCCCCCTGCCGTCCGGCCGGCACCGGCTGCGCGCCGTCGGCCGGGACGAGGTCGTCGACGTCTCCGAGCTGATCCCGCCGGGCGCCACCTGGCTGCCCGCACCGCCGCACGCCGTGCCCGTACTGCCGGGGCAGCCGCCGATGGTCGGCTACCTCGTCCTCGTACCGGCCGAGCAGGGGGAGGCCCTGCCCGGCCCGGCCGCCGTGGTTCAGGGGCCGGTCGGCGGCCCTGTGGTCATCGACACGGTCCGCCGCACCGCCCTGGTGGACGGGCGGCCGCTGGAGCTCACGTACCTGGAGTTCGAGCTGCTGGCGCACCTGGTGGCGAACCCGCACCGCGTGCACACGCGCGACCAGCTGGTGACCACCGTGTGGGGCTACGGCCACGTCGGGGACGGGCGCACCGTCGACGTGCACGTGGCGCGGCTGCGCCGCAAGCTGGGCGCCGAGCACCGCCGTACGATCCAGACCGTACGGCGGGTCGGCTACAAGTACGCGCCCTAGGAGGCGTCCTGCGCGGCGCCCTCCGAGGCGCTCTGTCCGGCGTCCTGCGCGGCGCTCTGTGCCGTGCGCTTGGGGAACAGCCCCAGCGCCGCGTCCAGCACCAGGAACGCCAGCAGGCTGATGCCGAGCATCGGTACGAACCAGCCCACCAGCGCCGTCCCGGCCGCCAGCGGCAGGAGCAGCGTGGCCGGCACCCTGCGCCAGGCGCCGCGCGGCACGGGGCGGCCGAAGCTCAGCGTCCGCTCCTTGGTGGGCCTGCGCAGCCACCACATCCGGTAACCCCACAGGATGAGGAGGATGAGGCCCACCATGAGGGCGGCCAGGGCGAGCTGGTTGGGCAGGCCCAGGTAGACGCCCATGTGGGCGTCGATGCCGATGCGGGTGAGCTGGGCGAGGAGCGGATAGTCGGCGAACCGCAGCTCGTCCAGGATCCGCCCGTCGGCCGGGTCGACGGCGACCGAGTCGAGGTGGGCGGGGAACTGCGTGTCGGTCTCCTTGACGACGTAGCCCTTGCCGTCGGCCGGGAGGGTCACCGCGATCTTCCCGGCGACGCCCGCGGCGGCGGCCGCCTCGACGGCCTTGTCGATGCCGACGTCCGGCCCCGCCGGTGCCTGCGGCTGCTGGTGGCCGGCGCCGTGGCCCTCGTGGCCGCCGCCGTCGGTCGTGGGCGCGGCGCCGCCGAGGGTGGCGGAGACGGTGGGCGTGGTGCCGCCGAGCCGGGCCTGGAGCGCGTCGACGTTCTCGCCGGCGTAGCGCGACCAGGTCAGGCCGGTGGCGGAGAGCAGGACGAGTCCGGTCACCGCCCACAGGCCGACCGCGCCGTGCCAGGAGAGGGTACGGCGACGGGACTTGGGGCCGCGCTCGGGCAGGAACAGGGACCGCTTGGCGGCGCGCCTGCGGCCGAGCCAGAGCAGCAGGCCGCCCAGGGCGACGACCCACATCCAGCTGGCGGCCAGCTCGCTGTAGTGGCGGCCGAACTCGCCGAGCTTCAGGTCCGCGTGGAACTGGGAGAGCCAGGCCCGCAGCGGGAGGGCGCCCGAGCTGCCGTAGCTCGGCAGGTCCCCGCGTACCTCGGCGGTGTAGGGGTCGACGAAGACGGCGAGGGACTTGCCCTCCTCGACCTCCGGGCTGCTCATCAGGACGCGCGTGGTGGCGCCCTCCTCCGGTGACGGCCACACGGCCGTCACCGTCCCTTCGGGATGGGCCGTACGGGCGGCGTCCACCTGTGCGGAGAGGGGCAGGACCCGCTCTCCGACGGGGGTGCGCAGCTCGTGGTCGTACACGACCTTCTCGATCTGGAAGGAGAGGGCGTACAGCAGCCCGCTCACGGCGGCGACGAGGAGGAAGGGGGATATGAGGAGGCCCGCGTAGAAGTGGACGCGCAGGAGGAGGGGGCGCAGGGCGCCCCACGTCGAACGGTCCCGTCTGGGGGTGGTTTGTTCTGGTACGGAGGTTGTGGTGCGGTCGTCAATGGCCATGACTGTCCTAGGAGTCGGCGTTGTCTGCGTTGTCCGCAGGGGGAAGCGGCCCCCAGGTCAGACGAGCGCGGCTCCGGGGACCGTGGCGCGGGGTACGGCGAGCGCGGGCGGCCCGCGCCGCGACAGGCTGTGCGCGAGGACGACGCCGTGGTGCCCCCGTACGGGACGGGGGCGGGCGCCGCGCGGCGGGCGCGGGGCCTCGGGCAGCCGTGCGAGGGCGAGGAGCAGCCGCAGCGGCGTGAAGGCGAGGGCGCCGACGGCGTGGGCGAGCCGGAAGAACGCGGCCTCGCCACGGGCGAGCCACAGGCCGCAGACGCCCGCGGCGAGCAGGTGCGCGGCGAGCATCCCGGCGGACGCGCCGCCGAGGCCGACGGCGTCCAGGAGGGTGCCGCGGCCCGCGTCACTCATCTCCATGCCGCCGTGGCCGTGGCCGTAGCCGTGGCCGTGGCCGTGCGGGCGGCCCGCGCCGAAGGTCACGTGCAGGGCGGCCTGGAGGCCGAGGAGGCCCGTCGCGATGAAGGTCGCCCCCCTGCGGCGGGCCGCGGCCAGCCAGGCCAGGGCGGTCGTCGCGCCGAAGGCGGCGAGCAGCGCGGGCAGGGGGATGTCGTGCGCAGACATGGACGAATGCCCCACCGCGGCCAAGGTCACGCACACCGCCGCGAAAAGTGCGGCACGCAGGGCGCGCAACGGCGACCGGGGCTCCGTCATGGTCCGCTCATGCTGCCACCCCCGCGCCGCGGGCGGGAGCCCCGGGGGGCCGGAGTGCCGTCTTCCGCGATGTTCCTCCCGCAGCGGAACCGCTGGTCAGTGCAGGGGCCCACGCGGCAGAGTCGCCGTCATGAGACTTCTGATACTCGGTGGTACGGAATTCGCGGGGCGCGCGGTGGCGGAGGCGGCCCTCGCCCGGGACTGGCAGGTGACGGTGTTCCACCGGGGCCGCCACGAGCCGCCCGCGGGGGTGAGCGCGCTGCTCGGCGACCGCACCGCGCCCGACGGGCTGGGCCTCGCCTCCCTCGCGGACGCCGGCCCGTGGGACGTGGTCGTCGACACGTGGACGGACGCGCCCGTCGCCGTACGGGACGCGGCGCGGCTCCTCGCCGGGCGGGCGGGCCGGTACGTGTACGTCTCCAGCCGCTCGGTGTACGCCTGGCCCCCGGCGCCGGGGCTCGCTGAGGACGGGCCCCTGGTGGAGGGGTCCCCGGACGCGGTGGACGTGCCGTACGCCGAAGCCAAGCGCGGCGGGGAGCTGGCCGCGCTCGGGGCGTTCGGCGAGGACCGGACGCTGCTGGTGCGGGTCGGCCTGATCCTCGGGCCCGGCGAGAACGTGGGCCGCCTGCCGTGGTGGCTGGGCCGCATCGCCCGGGGCGGTCCGGTCCTGGCCCCGGGCCCGCGCGACCTGCCGCTCCAGTACATCGACGTGCGCGACCTGGCGGAGTGGACCCTGGACGCCACGGAGAGGGGGCTCTCGGGCGCGTACAACCTGGTCTCCCCGTCCGGGCACACGACCATGAGCGGGCTGCTGGACGCCTGCGTACGGGCCACCGGTGCGGACGCCGAGCTGCGCTGGACCGAACCGGAGGCGATCGCCGGCGCGGGCGTCGAGCCCTGGACGCAGCTGCCGGTCTGGACGCCGCCGGGCGAGCTGCACGACGCGATGCACCGCGCCGATGTGTCGAAGGCGCTCGCGGCGGGGCTGCGGTGCCGGCCGGTGGCCGAGACGGTCGACGACACCTGGGCGTGGCTGTGCGCGCTCGGGGGCGCCGCGCCGCAGCGCCCCGACCGGGCGCAGGTGGGGCTGAGTCCGGAACAGGAGGCCGGGGTGCTGGGGCTGGAAAGGTGAAGAAGCCGGCACGGCTGGAGTAGTACGCACCCTTTGCGGATGTGGATTTCTACGAACCCGGGCAGGGGCTGAACGGGCCGCACGCGCCTTCCGTATGGAACGGAGCGGTTCTCCCCTCCCGGGATTGGAGTTCCATGGGACGCACACGAAAACGCTCGACACTGGCCAACCGGGCGATCGCCGCCTCGGCTGCCCTGATACTGGGCGGGGGTGGGCTGGTAGCGGCCAATTTCTACGCATCCGCGGGTGAGAGCTGGTCCAGCCCGCCACCCCAGCGGCAGAACACCCTCAACGCCGGGCAGCAGATCTCCACCATCGACTGCCCCGAAGTCGCCAACGGCCTTCCCCAGGTGCCCGACGAAGCACGGGGGGAGGTGGACCGGGAACTGGCGAACATGGACAGCCAGATCACCGAGGCGTACCAGCGGTTCGCCGAGGAGAAGCAACGGATCCAGCAGGATCCCCGGTTCGCCGACAACGCCATTCTCAATCCGCTCAAGGACAAGCGGCTGGCCGCCATCGAACGGATCACCGTCGCCATCGGCCGGAACGCGGACCGCCCCGAGGGGCTGCAGAGCATGGCGCCCTGCACGCTGCGCGCGGACGACGCCAGTACGTTCGGCGGCGGTGGCGGCCAGGACCAGAATCAGAACCAGGGACAAGACGGCCAGGACGGCCAGGACGACAACCAGAACCAAGGACAAGGCCAAGGCCAGGGACAGGGACAGGGACAGGCCGGCAACGGGCCCGTCGCCGGGGACTTCGTCGACATCCAGTCCGTCCAGCCCAACGTCCGCACCCCGCGCCAGCTGAGCGGAGCCTCTCGCGGCAGCTTCGTCACCGACTGCGGCCGCAACGAGAACGGCAAGTTCAACCCGGACAACGTCATCGTCGCGCCGGGCGTGAGCAATGGCGCCCACCATATGCACGACTACGTCGGCAACCAGGCCAACGACGCCTTCGCGAGCGACGCCGACCTGGCCCGGGGGCAGACCACCTGCCGTAACCAAGGCGACAAGTCGACCTACTTCTGGCCCGTGCTGCGCCTGCAGAACGGACAGAACGAGAACGACGCCAATGCCGACGGCGGCGGGAACGACCAGAACGTCGGCGAAATCCTGACGCCCTCCCAGGTCACGATGAATTTCGTCGGCAGCCCGGTCTCGAAGGTGTCCCCGATGCCGCGCTTCCTGCGCATCATCACCGGCGACGCCAAGGCCTTCACGAACGGTGACGCCAATGCGAACGCGTCCTGGAGCTGTACCGGATTCGAGAACCGCCAGCTCAAGGACAAGTACCCGATCTGCCCGCAGGGCAGCCAGGTGGTACGCACGTTCAAATTCCAGAGCTGCTGGGACGGCCGGAACACCGACAGTGCGAACCACCGCACGCATGTCGCCTTCGCCAACGCGAACGGGCAGTGCCCCCGGGGCTTCCGGGCGATTCCGCAGCTCGTGCAGCGCATCGTCTACGACGTGCCGCAAGGGACGGTCTTCGCCGTCGACTCGTTCCCCGAGCAGCTCCACAAGCCGATCACCGACCATGGAGATTTCATCAACGTCTTCAACAGCAGGCTGATGAACCAGATGGTGAACTGCATCAACGGCGGTCGCCGTTGCGCGTGATCACTTGACGGGTGATCACGCCGATCACCATCTGATCCGTCAACCCCTTCCCTGCGCGGTCAGCTCCCGTGGTGACCCGAGTGGGACCCTTCGTGCCCTCCGTGTGAGGCACCGGTCTCCACTTCGCCACCGAGCCGGCCGCGCAGTGCTGTGACCACCTTCTGGTCGCCCGACACGACCCACTTGCGGCCCACCAGGTAGGCGCCGCCGTAGTCGTTCGCCTCGTTGATCCACTCGCGCTGGCCCCGGTCGGTGGCGAACGTGGTCAGGACGTACTTGCCGTCCTTCGTCTCACACGTCGCCTGACGCAGCTCCTTCGCGTCCGTCGAGATGTCCGGCTCGCAGGCGGCCTTCTCCGCGAGCTGCTCCAGGGTGCCCGTCGCCGTGGGCGCCGTCGGCGGCGCCGCGTCGGTCCCGCTCTCCGCCTCGCAGGCCGCGAGGAGCGGAAGGGTCAGGGATATCAGGGCGGCCGCGGCCACCCGTGCCGTGCGCGTACGCGTACGCGTTCGTCGTTCCGTGCGCATCTGGCCATCGTGCCGGTTCGCACCCCTGTTCCGGGGGCGAACCCGGGGTAACGTGCGACCCTCACGCATCTGATGGCACGTCAGCACCATGGAGGAGCGCCGTGGCCGGAGTGTCGAGACGTACGTTGCTGGGGACCGCCGGAGCGATCGGCGCGGGCGCCGCCCTCGCCGGGAACGGGCAGCACGCCATGGCGTACGGGGCGGGAGACGGGACGCGGGACGACAGCCGTACGGCGCCGGCCCGCGCCGCCCTCGCGCGGCTCCTGCCGGACCACGCGGACCAGTTCCGCCTCCGCCACCTCACCGGCGGCCCGGAGCGCTTCCGCGTCACCGGGTCACCGGGTCCCGGCGCGGCCCGCGTCGAGGTCGCGGGCACCAGCCCCGCCACCCTCCTCACCGGCGTCCACTGGTACCTGAAGTACGTGTGCGGCGCCCACCTCTCCTGGTCCGGCTCCCAGCTGCGCCTCCCCCGTACGCTCCCGCCCCCGCGCGAGCCGCTCGCGCACGAGGCGACCGTCCCGCACCGGTTCGTCTTCAACGACACGCACGACGGCTACACCGCGCCGTACGCCGACTGGGCGCGCTGGGAGCGGCTCATCGACGTCCTCGCCCTGCACGGCTTCAACGAGGTCCTCGTCACCGTCGGCCAGGAGGCCGTCTACCACCGGCTGCTCATGGACTTCGGGTACACGGACGCCGAGGCGCGCGCCTGGCTTCCCGCGCCCTCGCACCAGCCCTGGTGGCTGCTGCAGAACATGAGCGCGTACGGCGGCCCGCTCGATCCCGGCCTGATCGCCCGCCGCGCCGCGCTGGGCCGCCGCATCGCGGACCGGCTGCGCGCGCTCGGCATGGCCCCCGTCCTGCCGGGGTACTTCGGCACCGTCCCCGACGGCTTCACCGCCCGCAACCCCGGCGCCCGCACCGTCCCGCAGGGCGTCTGGGCGGGCCTGAGGCGCCCGGACTGGCTGGACCCGCGCACGCCCGCGTTCCGGCGCGTGGCGGCGGCGTTCTACCGCCACCAGGCCGAGCTCTTCGGCGACGTACGGCACTTCAAGATGGACCTGCTGCACGAGGGCGGCTCGGCGGGCGACGTGCCCGTACCGGACGCCGCCCGGGCCGTCGAGGCCGCTCTCCAAGAGGCCCGGCCCGGCGCGCTCTGGATGATCCTCGGCTGGCAGGCCAACCCGCGCCGCGAGCTGCTCGACGCGCTCGACAGGACCAAGGTCCTGGTCCTGGACGGGCTCTCCGACCTGGAGGCGGTCACCGACCGCGAGCACGACTGGGGCGGGGCCCCGTACGCCTTCGGCACCATCCCCAACTTCGGCGGCCGCACCACCCTCGGCGCCAAGGCCCATGTGTGGGCCGACCGCTTCACCGCCTGGCGCGACAAGCCGGGCTCCGCCCTGGCGGGGACGGCGTACATGCCGGAGGCCGCCGAGCGCGACCCGGCCGCCCTGGAGCTCTTCTCCGAGCTCGCCTGGCGGCGGGAGCCCGTCGACCGGGCCCGCTGGTTCGAGGCGTACGCGGACCTGCGCTACGGCGGCCGGGACGCGCACGCCCGCGAGGCGTTCGCGGTCCTGCGGGACACCGCGTACCGGATCACCAGCCGCGACGGCCGGCCCCACGACTCCGTCTTCGCCGCCCGCCCCTCCCTGGACGCCCGCTCGGGCGCCCACTACGCCACCCACTCCCCCGCCTTCGACCCCGCCGGCTTCGACCGGGCCTTCGCCGCGCTGCTCGCCGTACGGGAGCCGCTGCGCCGTTCGGACGCGTACCGCCACGACCTCACCGACCTGGGACGGCAGGTCCTCGCCAACCGCTCCTGGCACCTGATCGGACAGCTGAAAGCGGCGTTCACGCGCGAAGACCCGGACACCTTCCGCGCCCTGTCCCGGCTGTGGCTGCGGCTGATGCGGCTCAGCGACGAGATGACCGGCTCCCACCACGCGTTCCTGCTGGGGCCGTGGCTCGCCGACGCGCGCCGCGAAGGGCTGGAGCGCACCGCGCGCGTGCTCGTCACCACCTGGGCCGACCGCCCCACCGCCGACGGCGGGCGCCTCGCCAACTACGCCAACCGCGACTGGTCCGGCCTCATCGCCGACGTCCACCTCCCCCAGTGGCAGACGTACCTGGACGACCTGGAGGACGCCCTCACCCAGGGCCGCGCCCCGAAGACCTTCGACTGGTACGCGGTCGAGGAGGCGTGGACCCACGGGGCCAAGACCTATCCCGTGCGGCCCCGCAACGATCCGTACGCGACGGCGCGCAGGGTCCATGACGTCCTCGCCCGCGCGCCCTACCAGGGCGCGGTCACCGTCTCCGGTGAGCCCGCCGCGCTGCGCCCGGGCGGCACCGCGCTGCTCACGGCCGCCTTCCGGAACGTCAACGGCCTGCGCGCCACCGGCCGCGTCGGCTTCGCGCTCACGGGCTTCGGCGACCAGCCGCCCCTGGAGCTGCCGCCCGTCCCGCCCGCCGGCACCGGACACGTCTCCTGGGAGGTCACCGCCCCCGCCCGCCCCCTCTCCACCCCCGTCGAGCCGCTCCCCTACGAGCTGCGCACGACGTACGGCCCCGAGGGCGAGGAGCCGGTCACCGCCGTCCAGCGGGGCGACCTGTACGTCGCCGGGCCCCTCCCGGACGCGGCGTGGCGTACGTACGCCACCAACGGCGCGGTCTTCGGGCAGCTCGGCGACCGGTACGCGATCAACGGCGGCGGCGCGGACCTGTGGAGGTCCACCGCCGAGTTCGGCGCCCTCTACAGGGAGGGTGTCCTGGCGGAGGGAGGCGCGCTCACCGTCCGCGTGGACGCGCAGGACGCGACCGGCCCCTGGGCGCGGGCCGGGATCGCCGTCCGCGACTCCCTGACCGCGCCGCGCTCCACCGGCTTCCTCAACCTGGCGGTCACCCCCGGGAACGGCGTGGCGCTGACGTACGACTCGGACGGCGACGGCGCCGTGGACACCTACCGGCGGATCACCGGCGTCACGGCCCCGGTGCTGCTGCGCCTGTCCCGCGCGGGCGGCGCGTACACCGGCGCCTGCTCCACGGACGGCGGCGCGACGTGGCGTACGGTCGCCACGGTGCGCGTGCCGGGCGCGGCGGCCGTGCAGGACGCGGGCCTGTTCATGACCGCCGGGAACGGCGGCGGGGCGCGCGGCACGGTGGAGTTCAGCGGACTGACGGGCTGGTGACCGCGTCCGGGGGACACGGGCGCCAGGTGACCATCCCCGGATTCGCTCGTTCTGCTGAACGTGAGCACCCAGGAACTGGCTACCCCCGCCCCCGTCGACGTCGAACAGGCCGAGGCGGCGCTCGTCGAGCACTACCCCCGGCTCGTCCGCATCGCCTATCTGGTGCTGCCGCCCTCCCTCGGCCGCAACCGCCGCGTCCTGACCGCCCACGCGCTCGTGCAGCGCGCGCTGCCCCGGCGCCGCTCCCCCGGCGGCCGGGGCGCGATGCCCGGGCAGCGGCGGACGGCCGACGACGCGGTCGACCCGGGGTACGCGTACGTACGCGGCCAGGTGCTGCGCCAGGCGCTGGAGGCGGGTCTGCCGCTGAGGCGCCGGGCGTGGCCCAAGCGGGCGCAGTTGCCGCCGCTGCTGCCCCAGGTGTGGGGCCTGCGGCTGTTCCCGCGCTCCGGTGGCGCCGACGAACTGGCCTTGGACCAGCGGCTCTCGGCGCTGTCCGGGCCGGGCCGGGCGGCGTACGTGCTGCGCGGGGTGGAGCGGCAGGGCGACGCGGAGGCGTGCCGGGTGCTGAAGGCCGCCGGCGTCGAGGACCCGGAGGCGGCGCTCGCCGAGGCGGACACCGTCGAGGCGCCGGGGGAAATCAGCGCGGCCGCCCTGTTGGAGTCGCCCGAGTTCGACCCGTGCTCGCTCCAGGCCCGGCCGACGGACCTGATGCGGCGGCGCCAGCACGCCAAGGCGGCGCTGGCGGCCCTGGCGGCCGCGGTGGTGTGCGGGGCGCTCCTGGGGCTGCCGGGCGAGGGCTGGGGGCCCGACGGCGCGGCGGCTCCGGCGTACGCCCGCAACCCGGTCTCCGAGGCGGCGCTGGACCCGGCCCACCTGCGCCGGGTGGCCCCGGCCATGTGGCAGCGCTCCGCCCGTACGGACTTCTCGGTGTGGCCCGCGCGCGGCGGGCTGGTGAACGACACCGCCCTGCTGCGGCGGGCCCTCGCCGTGTGGGCGCGGCCCGGGCACACGGTGCAGGTGTCCGCGGCGCCGGGGACGCCGCCGGGGCCGCCGATGGGCCCGGCGCAGCTGCTGTTCGCCGGGGAGGTGGACCAGGCGCGGGTGGTGCTGTTCCACGACGGGCTGCGGGTGGTGCGGTACGCGGAGCCGACGGACGGTACGGCCGGGGCGGCGCTGGACTTCGTCCGTACGGACGGCGCCGACACGGCCTCGGCGGGCGCCCTGGTGGTGGGCCGCACGAAGGCCAACGTCCGCTACCTGACGGCGCCCTGGGTGCGGGATGTGGCGGTACGGGACCTGCTCAAGCCGGCCGAGGCGGCGCGTCCGCTGGAGCGGGACGCGGACGGGGTGACGAAGCCGATGCTCAGCCCGGTCGCGCCGAGCCAGTGCCGCACGTGGGACGCCCTGGAGGTGCGCGACGGCGTGACCACGCGCGTACTGACCGACCTCGGCGAGCTCACCCCCGCCCGGCTCACCTCGGGGCCGCCGTCGGCTCCGGTGGACGTGACGGACGACGCGGCGCGCGCGGAGTGGGCGCGTACGGCCTGCCTCCTGCCGATGGTGCGCTCGCACGGCGTGCGGACGGTGAACTCCTGGCGGTTCGCGCAGCAGGAGCTGCCCGCCGAGGGCGGCACCGCGCGGTGGCTGTGCACGCGCGCGGAGACCTGGCGGGGTACGGGCGGCAAGGTGCTGGCCCAGTTCCAGGCGCCCGAGGCCACCGGATCGTCCGAGCCGCACGCGGGCGCGGTCACGGCCGGCGCGGTCGTCGCGAAGGCCGACGACTCACCGGCGTGCGGGGCGCGCGATCCGCACGTCCTGGCGGGCGCGCTGTGGAAGTCGCCCGCCGGCCAGTGGTACATGGTCGCGGCCGGGAGCCCCGAGGTGGCGTCGATCGCCGTCTCCGGCGCGGTGACGGGAGCGGCGGACGAGCGGCTGCTCGCCGTGGCGGTGAAGGGGAAGCCGGCCGAGCGGGTCGAGCTCGGCGCGCGGCTCCAGGACGGCACGAGGATCAACAGCCTGCACTGAACCGTCCTCGCGCGTGCCCGCGGCTCCCTCGAACGGTCCTCCGAACAATCGCGTGCACGACCCTGTTGCCGACGGCGTACCCATCAGTACATTGACGCCATGTCTAATACGCAGGCGGTGGTTGGGGGTGCCTCCCCGGCCGAAGGCCGAGGGGGATCGTCGGAGCGGATCGAGCTGAAGGCCCGGAAGGTCTCCTTCGACTGGGAGGAGACCCCGCTCCACTGGGTTCCCGGCGACCCGTTCACCAGCCACACCATCAATGTGCTGCACCTGCTGCTCCCGGCCGGGGAGCGCTGGTTCATCCACGTCTACCGGCAGGTCCTGCCGTACATCCGGGACGACCGGCTGCGCGCGGACGTCATCGGGTTCATCGGCCAGGAGGCGGTGCACTCGCAGGCGCACGACGACGTGCTGCCGCACCTGAAGAAGCTGGGGCTCGACCCGACCCCGTACACCGCGCAGGTCGACTGGCTCTTCGAGAAGCTCCTCGGGGACCGGACGCTGCCGCCCGGCAAGGCCCGGCAGTGGTGGCTCATGGAGCGGGTGGCGCTGATCGCCGCGATCGAGCACTACACCGCCTTCCTCGGCGACTGGGTGCTGGGCGCCGAGGAGCTGGACCGGCGCGGCGCGGACCCGGTGATGCTGGACCTGCTGCGCTGGCACGGCGCGGAGGAGGTCGAGCACCGCGCGGTCGCCTTCGAGCTGTTCCTGCACGTCGACGGCGGCTACCGGCGGCGCGTACGCACGTGGGCGACGGCGTTCTCGGCGCTGGTCTTCCTGTGGCAGCGCGGAGTGCGGTTCTTCATGGAGAACGACCCCTCCCTCCTCGACGGCAAGGCGACGCTGGGTGACTTCGTCCGGCGCGGGCGGCAGGGCGTCCTGCCGTCGACCCCGGACATGCTGCGCTCCATACCCCGCTACCTGAGCCGGGCCTACCACCCCTCCCAGGAGGGCAGTACGGCCCAGGCGGTCGCCTACCTCGCCTCCTCCCCGGGCGCCAACGCATCCAACGCCGCCGGCGCCGCCCATGCCGCCCCCGCCGCCCCCGGAGGTCACTGAGCCATGCCACCCCGTCTGCGTACCGTCGTCCTCGCCACCGGCGCGGCGCTGCTGGTGAGGCGGGCCGTGCGCCGCCGCATCCAGGCGGCTCCGCTGTGGCCGCTGCCCGCCCTGGAGGAGCCCGTCTCGGGGCGGGGACGCCGGGCGTCCACCGTGCGGCGCCGCGTGCTGGTCACCGGCCGGAGCACGCCCGCCGAAGGGGTGGTCCAGCTGCGGCTGGAGGGCACCGGGCTGCCGCCGTGGGAGCCGGGCGCGCACCTGGACCTGGTGCTGCCGTCGGGGCTGGTGCGGCAGTACTCGCTGTGCGGCGACCCGGCCGACCCGGACACGTACACCGTCGCGACCCGGCTCATCGAGGACGGGCGGGGCGGCTCCCGGGAGGTGCACGAGCAGTTGCACGAGGGCACGGAGGTCGAGATCCGGGGGCCGCGCAACCGCTTCCCGCTGGTCCCCGCGGAGTCGTACGTCTTCGTCGCCGGCGGCATCGGCGTCACGCCCGTGCTGCCGATGGTGCGCGCGGCGCGGGCGGCGGGCGCGGACTGGCGGCTGCTGTACTGCGGGCGTTCGCGCGCGACGATGCCGTTCCTGGAGGAGCTGGAGCGGCTGGGGGACGTCACGGTGGTGGCCGAGGACGAGGCCGGGCTGCCGGACCTGGGCTCCTTCCTGGCGGACGTGCCCCGGGAGGCGCAGGTCTACTGCTGCGGCCCCGACGGCCTGATGGACGCGGTCGCCGCCGTCCTCCCGCAGGGCGTCACCCTCCATCTGGAGCGGTTCGCGCCGGGCGGCGCCTCCGCCGCGGGCGGTGGGGCCTTCGAGGTCGAACTGCGCCGCTCCGGCCGTACGGTGGCGGTGGCGGCGGACCAGTCGGTGCTCGCCGCCGTGCGCGCGGAGGTGCCGCACGTGTCGTACTCGTGCGAGCAGGGGTTCTGCGGGACCTGCCAGCAGCGGGTGCTGGAGGGCGAGGTCGACCACCGCGACGAGCTGCTGACGGACGACGAGCGGCACGACTCGATGCTGATCTGCGTCTCGCGCTGCCGCGGCGAACGGCTGGTGCTGGACCTCTGAGTCCGGTCAGGGCAGCAGGAGCCAGTCGGCGGCCAGCGCCGCCAGCAGGCCGGTGCCGAGCAGCCAGGTGCCGAGCCGGGTGCGGCCGTTGCGGCTGAGCTCGATCACGACGCCGCAGAGGATCATGGCCAGTCCGTACACGCCGACCACCAGCACGGAGGTGCGGCTGGCCAGCCGCAGCACCAGCACGACCGCCATGGCCACCAGGAGGACGGAGGCGGCGGCGATCCGCAGGCGCCGCGCCTGGCGCGGGCTGAGTCCGGGCCGTGGGGCGTGGGGGGCGGGCGCGGTTTCCTCGTCGGAGAGGCTCATGCCCGGCAGCGTAACGGAAGGTGTAGCGGGCACTGTTCGAAGGGACGGTTACGCTGTTCGGCATGACGACCGGGGTGCGCCGCAGGATGGGTGTCGAGGAGCGCAGACACCAGCTGATCGGTGTGGCACTGGAGCTGTTCAGCCGCCGTTCCCCCGAGGACGTGTCGATCGACGAGGTGGCCGCCGCGGCGGGCATCTCGCGGCCGCTGGTGTACCACTACTTCCCCGGTAAGCAGAGCCTGTACGAGGCCGCCCTGCGGCGCGCGGCGGACGAGCTGGCCGCCAGCTTCGAGGAGCCGCACGAGGGGCCGCTGGGCGCGCGGCTGCTGCGCGTGATGGGGCGCTTCTTCGGCTTCGTGGAGGACCACGGGCCGGGCTTCGCGGCGCTGATGCGCGGCGGACCGGCCGTCCCCGCAGGCGGAGCCTGCTCAGCAAGCACAGTCTCCACGACCCACGCGATGATCGACGAGGTGCGGCAGGCGGCGTACGAGCAGATCCTCGCCCACCTCGGCGTGACCGACCCACCCGCCCGGCTGGAGCTGGTCGTCCGGTCCTGGGTGTCGCTCGCCGAGTCGACGGCGCTGCTGTGGCTGGACGGGCGCCGCATCCCGCGCACCGAGCTGGAGCTCCAGCTGGTGCACGACTTCGCCGCGCTGGCGGCGGTGAGCGCCGCGTACGACGAGGAGATGGCGGCCCTGCTGGTCCGCATGTTCGCGGACGAGCCGGCCGACGGGCCGCTGGGCGACCTCATCGGCCGGCTGGGCGCGCTGCTGCCGGCGGTGCGGGCGCTGCCGCAGGTGCCGGCTCAGCGCCTGCGGTAGGACCTCTCGAAGTCGTGCGCCTCGGCGGAGAGGTGCACGGTCAGGCCCTCCACCGGCTTCACGTGGGAGGGGAGCAGGGCGAGGACGGCCTCCGTCAGCCGCCCCTTGACCTCGTCCGTACGGCCGGGTGCGAGCCGGATCGCGACATGGATCACCGCGCCCTCGCCGGAGCCGTCGCCCACGACCGTGTCCTCGGCGCGGCGGAAACGGGACTTGCAGTTGGTGACGCTGGTGCTGACGGTGTCGGCCACCACCGGGTGCAGGGCGAGCGCGAAGCCCCGCCGGTCGAAGGCGTCCTCCAGGGAGGCCGAGTAGTCGACTCTGATGTGCGGCATGGGCGTGGTCACTCCCGTCTCGTGTGACTCGTGCGAGTCGTGCGCCGTGTGAGTCGTGCGCCGTGCGAGTCGTGCGCCGCTTCACGATAAGCGGGCGCCCTGCCGTCGGCAGGGCGCCCGTGGTCAATCCGTCACCGATCTCCTCAGCTGCGGCTGAAAACCGCCACCGTACGGGCCGGAACCGTGAAGGTGCCCGAAGTCGCCTCGTACGACGACGTCTTGACCGCCGCGTCGGCGCCCCGCGCCTGGACCGGGTGCAGGGCGTAGCCCTGGCCGGCGAGCGCGGGCACCTTCTGGGCCTGCTCCCGCGGAGTGGCGTTGAAGACGACGACCAGGTCGCCCAGGCGCATGGTGATGACGCCCGGGGTCTCCTCCGTGCCGGAGAGCGGGAAGGAGAGCGCGGACTGGACCTGGTCGGCCGTGGCGAGGCGGAACGCCTTCTCCGTCGTACGGATCGTCAGCAGGTCCCGGTAGGCGGCGGAGGCGCCGGTGATCTGCGGGCAGCCCACCGTCAGGGAGGGCGACGACAGGAGCGGCTTGCCGAAGGACCACTTGTCCTTGTTGTCGGCGGCGGGCGGCAGGCCCCGCCCGAAGCCGTTGCCGGCCCGGCAGTCCCAGTTGAGGACGTTGAACCAGTCACCGCTGTCGTACGAGTTGCGGTCCAGCGACTTGGAGCGCAGCAGGTCGCTGCCCGCCTGGGAGAGCGCCGGGCCCTGGGAGAGGGCGGCGGTCGCCATGGCGAGGACCTGCATCCTGGCCCGGTCGTCGGGGGACGTGGCCGCCGGGAGCTTGAAGGCGAGCGCGTCGTACAGGGTCTCGTTGTCGTGGGCGTCCGCGTAGGCGAGGGCGTCGCCGGGGGCAGCGGCGTAGCCGGCGGGGGCGCCGTTGTAGTCGACCTCGGCCCCCTTGACCTTCTTCCCCGAGGTGTCGGTGAAGGTGTAGGAGGCGAGGTTGCCGGTCAGGCCGACCTTGATCAGGTCCTGGTAGTGCAGCAGGCGGGCCTTCTGCTCGGCCGGGGTGCCGTTCGCCTTCGAGGTGTTGGGGTCGGTGTAGAGGCCGGAGGCGAAGCCCTGGACGCCGGGGTCGGCGTCGAAGGGGCCGCCGCCGCGGACCGCGTCGCGCGCCCGGTCGGAGAAGGTCGCGATACCGGTGCCGGCCATGTTCTTCTGGGTGGCCTGGACGAAGCGGGCGTCATCGGCGATCTCGCCGAAGTTCCAGCCCTCCCCGTACAGGATGATCTTCTTGCCGTCGACGCCGTCGCGTTCGAGGGTGAGCTCGTCGAGGGCCTGGCGGACGGCGAGCATGTTGGCCTTGGGGTGGTGGCCCATGAGGTCGAAGCGGAAGCCGTCGACCTTGTACTCCTTCGCCCAGGTGACGACCGAGTCCACGACGAGCTTGCCCATCATCGTGTTCTCGGGCGCGGTGTTGGCGCAGCAGGTGGAGGTGGCGACGGTGCCGTCGGCCAGCAGCCGCTGGTAGTAGCCGGGCACGATCCGGTCCAGGACGGACTTCTCCGACTGGCCGCTCGCGACGGTGTGGTTGTAGACGACGTCCATGACGGTGCGCAGTCCGGCCTGGTTGAGGGACTGCACCATCCGCCGGAACTCGACCGTGCGGCGCGTGCCCTCCGGGTCGGAGGCGTACGAGCCCTCCGGGACGGTGTAGTGCAGCGGGTCGTAGCCCCAGTTGTACGCGTCCTTGGCGGCGGCCTTCGCCACGCACGCCTGCTGCTCGTCGGAGTCGGGCGCGTACGCCTTCAGGTCGCAGGCGGGCGCCGTCTGGTCGGACTTCTTCTCGGGGATGGTGCCGATGTCGAAAACGGGCAGCAGGTGGACGTACGAGGTGCCGCTCGCGGCCAGCTTCCTCAGGTGCTTCATGCCGTCGGACGTGGTGTCCGTGAAGGCGAGGTAGCCGCCGGGGTGCCGGGACGTACGGTCCGCGACCGAGAAGTCCCGAACGTGCAGCTCCTGGATCTGCGCGTCGCGCAGCGGGGTCGCGGCGGGCTTCTTCAGGGTCGCCCAGCCCGCCGGGGCGAGGGCCGGGTCGGCGAGGTCGGTGACCAGGCTGCGGGCGGAGTCGGTGGTGAGAGCGGTGGAGTAGGGGTCGGTGACCTTGTTGGTGACGACCTTCTGGACGCTGGGCGCCCAGACCGTCACCTCGTACCGGTAGGGCTTGTTCCGCCAGCTCGCCGGGCCCGTGACGGACCAGACGCCGGTGGCCGCGTCGCGCTTCATCGCCACGCGCTTGCCGTCGAGTTCGAGGGCCACGTTCTGCGCGGTGGGCGCCCAGACGGAGAGGGTGGGCCTGCCCTTGCGGAAGACGGGGCCGAGGCCGGCCTGCTGGGCCTTCGTGCCGTACAGGGCGTCGAGGACGCCCGGGATCTGGACGCCGGTCGCGGCGAGCAGGGCGCCGTTGGGGGCGCGGTGGGTGGCGATCAGCTGGCCGCGCAGGGCGTCACGCGCCCGGTCGCTGTCGCGCGGGTCGAGGGTGAAGGCCGGGTAGTCCTTGAGGTGCGGGTACGTCGCCTTCTGGGCGTCGGTGAGGGCCGACGGGGTGAGGCGCAGCCAGCGGCCCTCGTCGGAGAGGGCGCCGCCGGGGGCGGTGATGCCGCCGTCCCGGGCGTACACGAGCTGGGTGCTGGTGCCGGGGGCGGACTTCACCTTCCAGACGACGGTGTCGGCGTCGATCCACTGCGCCTCGGCCTTCGTGAGATCGAGGGCGGGTGCGGCGCCCGAGGTGGGCAGGAGGTAGCGGGTGTCGCCGGTGAGGAGCCAGACCTCCTTGCCGTACGTGCCGAAGTCGAGGGACCGGTCGGCGGGGATGTCCTTCTCGTCGCCCTTGTGGACGATGTAGGAGAGGGACGTGGCTCCTGCGGCGAGCGGTACCTCGAAGGTGAGGCCGAAGGCGTCCTTCTTCACGGGCTGGAGCGGCTTGGACCAGTCGGTGGGGGTGGCGGCGCCGGTCCAGGTGTGCAGGCCCCAGCCGTCGTAGTTCCCGTCGGGGCGGTGGTAGTGGATGACGGCCTTGCCCTGGTCCTGCGGCGGGTAGGCGCCGTCGGGGGCCTTGTCCGCCTGGCCGTCCGCGCCCTGCTTGATCCAGACCTCGCCGGTGGCGGAGAGGTCGAGGACGCGCTGCGGGCCGTCGGCGGTGCCCGCCTTCTCGACGGTGTACGGGACGGACGTCGTACCGTCCTCCACCTTGACCCAGGCGAAGGCGCCGTACGCGTCACGGCCGGTGAAGGCGGCGGTGGTGGAGCCGGTCCTCAGCTGCCAGCCGTCGTAGTCGCCGTCGGGGCGCTGGTAGTGGACGACGGCGTAGTCGCGGTCGACGGCGCTGGGCTTGCCGGGCTTGGGCGCCCGGCCGGCGGTGGTGGAGGCGAGGGCGCTCGCGGTGCGGCCGGTGCCGTCGACGACGACGGCCTTGTAGCGCAGGACCGTTCCCTCGGGGGCGGTGACGGTGTGGGTGACCTTGTACGGGGCGTGGTCGGCGGAACCGAGGACCTGCCACTTCCCGGTGCCCTGCTGGGCGGCGAAGACGACCCGGTTCAGGCCGCCGCCGTCGACGTCGGCGGTGACCTCGACGGTGCCGGTGGCTCCGGCGGCCGGGGCCTTGAGGGCGAGGGCGGGCTTGGTGGCCGGGGCCGGGACGGGCTTGCCCGCCTTGAGGACGACGGACGACAGGGCGGGGACGGTCAGCTTCAGATTCGCGCCGCTGCTCGTGACCGTGCCGGTGCCGCCGTACACGTGCCGGAAGGCCGTGTCCGGGGAGTCGGTGGTGACCTCCACGGTCTTCGGGACGGTGGCGTTGTTGACGGCGACGACGTACTCGGTGCGCGTCGTGGTGTCCGTACGGGAGAAGGCGTACACGCCCTGGCCGCTGTCGGCGTGGCGCTCGGTCTGGACGCCGTCGGCAAGGGCCGGGTGGGCCTTGCGGAGCTTTGCCAGCGCGGCGATGGAGCGGTAGAGGGGGTGGCCGGTGTCGTACGCGTCGGTGGCGTGCGTGCGGTCGGTGCCGAGCTGGTCGTCGTCGAGGTAGTCGGCGGTCTTCGACGCGAAGAGGGTCTGGCGGGCGTCCTTGTCGCCGCCCGCGCCGGTGAAGCCCTGCTCGTCGCCGTAGTAGACGACGGGGTTGCCACGGGTGAGGAACATCAGCTCGTTGGCGAGCCGGTAGCGGGCCAGGAGCTCCGTGTCGTCGGCGCCGGCGTTGTCCTGCTTCAGGAAGGTGCCGAAGCGGCCCATGTCGTGGCTGCCGAGGAAGGGCACCGACTCGTAGGCGTTGGCCTTGTCGGTGGTGTAGCGGTAGTCCTGCGCGAACAGCTCGGAGAGCTTGGCGGCGGGGCCGCCCTGCGAGGCGTACCGGCGGGCGGCGTCCTGGAAGGGGAAGTCGAGGGTGGCGTCGAGCCGGCCCCGGGTGACGTAGGGGGCGGTGACGGCCGGGTCGGACGAGTACACCTCGCCGAACATGAAGAAGTCGTCACGGCCGCGCTGGGCGGCGTACGCGTCGAGGGCGGTGGCCCACTGGGTCCAGAACTCGGTGTTGACGTGCTTGACCGTGTCGATGCGGAAGCCGTCGATGTCGAAGTCGCGCACCCAGCGCTGGTAGATCTTCTCCATGCCCTCGACGACCTCGGGGCGCTCGGTCCACAGGTCGTCCAGGCCCACGAAGTCGCCGTGCGTGGAGGACTCGCCGGCGAAGGTGGAGTCGCCCCGGTTGTGGTACATCGCGGGGTCGTTGAGCCAGGCGGGGACCTTGAGGTTCCGCTTCGCCTCGGGCACGACGGGCGCACGCGGGAAGGAGTCGAGGTCCGTCCTCGGGAAGCGCGTGGTCCCGTCGGCGTAGTCGGCGTCGTCGAAGGGGACGCCGTCCTTCGTCAGGTAGGGGAAGGCGCCCTTGGAGAGGTAGGAGGAGGACTTCTCCTTGTAGTCGACGACGTCGGCGGTGTGGTTGGTGATGACGTCGAAGAAGACCTTCATGCCCTTGGCGTGGGCCTTGTCGATGAGCCGCTCCAGGTCGGCGTTGGTGCCGAAGTGCGGGTCGACCTGGGTGAAGTCGGTGATCCAGTAGCCGTGGTAGCCGGCGCTGGCGTCCTTGCCCTCGCCCTGTACGGGCTGGTTCTTGAAGATCGGCGCCATCCAGATGGCGGTGGTGCCGAGGCCCTTGATGTAGTCGAGCTTCTCCGTCAGCCCCTTGAGGTCACCGCCCTGGTAGAAGCCCTTGTCGGCGGGGTCGTACCCGGTGGTGAGGCGCGTGCCGGTCAGCCCGCCGCGGTCGTTCTTCGGGTCGCCGTTGGCGAACCGGTCGGGCAGCACGAAGTAGAACTGCTCGCGCGTCAGGTCGTGCCGGGCCGGCTGGGCCGCGAGCGTCTTGTCCGAGGGCGGCGCGGGCGGCCTCGGCGCGGCGGCGGCCGGGAGCGCGGGCACGAGCGCGGCGAGCGTCGCCGCCGCGAGGGCGGCCGCGGCGGCGCGCGGCAGGGTTCTGGATCCGGCGGCGGATCCGGAGGGGAGCCGTATCAAGGCGGGTTCTCCTCGGGGAGGGTTAGGGAGAAGGGGCCCCGCGCCCGGGAAGCTCCGGGCGCGGGGCGTAGGGCGCGGGGCGTGGAACGGTGGGGTATCCCCTGGGGCTCAGGCGCGCCAGGTGTCGTTCAGGGCGACCTTCCCGGTGGCCGGGACGGTGGCCGTGCGGTTGGCGCCGCTCTCCCAGGTGACGTTCCCGGCGGCGTCCTTGCGGACGTACTTGTACGCGAAGGAGGTGCCGGCGGGGAGCGTCACGTCGAGCTTCCAGACGGGGTACGCGGCGGGGTCGAGCTTCAGGGCGGCGGCCGGGTTCCAGTTGCCGAGGGCGGCCTGGTCGCCGGTGACGTAGATGTTCTCGCCGGGGACGGTGGTGGCGTTGACGGCGAACGACGCGCCGCCGGCCACCGGCGTGGTGGTCCCGCCGCCGGTGCAGGTGCGCGCACCCGCGTGCAGTGCGACAGCCGTGCCCGCGCCGAGGGTGGCGGTGAACTGGCCGGAGCCGTTGACGGTCACGGTCCGGTTGGACTGGACGTCGCAGTAGTCGCCGGCGGGCAGCGACGTCTGGAAGGTGCGGGTGAGGGCGGACGTCTCGTGGTTCAGGGCCACGTACGCCTTGGTGCCGCGCCCGAAGGCGATGGCGTCGCCGCCGTTGTCCCACCAGTTCGTGACGCCCTGACCGCGGGCCACGTTCCGGAAGGCGACCATGGAGGCGACCTCGCGCCAGGAGTGCTGGCACTTCCAGCCGTCGCTGTAGCAGGCGTTCACCTGGCCGCCGGCGGGCGGGCCGGCGTCCTTGTCGGTCCACTCGTAGCCGGAGTGGACGTCCGGGGAGCCGTACGGCCAGGCCAGCATGAAGACGTTCGCCAGCGTGTAGGCGGAGCCGTTCTTGTAGTTCAGGGTGTCACCGACGCGCTCGGTGTCGTGGTTGTCGACGAAGACGGCGGACTTGCCGGACTCCATGTAGCCCCAGGCCTCGCCGAAGTTCTTCAGGTGGGCGAGGCTCTCGTTCTGGAACATCCGCTTCAGGTCGCGGGCGTAACGGAACTCCTGGACGTCGCCGTTGCCGAGGTACTCGCTGGGCGAGACGGCCTCGCCGGCGCCGTGTATCGCCTCCTGCTTCCAGTACGCGCCCGGGTTGGTCAGCTTCGCCTTGATGGCGGCGAGGTCGTTCGCCGGCATGTGCTTGGCGGCGTCGATCCGGAAGCCGTCGACACCGAGCGACAGCAGGTCGTTCAGGTAGCCGGCGATCTTGGTGCGGACGTACTCCTCGCCGGTGTCGAGGTCGGCGAGTCCGACGAGCTCGCAGTTCTGGACGTTGGCGCGGTCCTGGTAGGTGGTGATCTGGGCCGTGCAGTCGTCCATGTCCGGGGCGGAGTACAGGCCGGGGTAGCCGTACTTGGTGTACGCGCTGCCGCCGGTGCCGGTGCCGTTGCCGGCCGCCATGTGGTTGATGACGGTGTCGGCGACGACCTTGACGCCCGCGCCGTGGCAGGCGTCGACCATGTTCTTGAACGCGGCGCGGTCGCCGAGACGGCCCGCGATCTTGTAGCTGACGGGCTGGTACGAGGTCCACCACTGGCCGCCCTGGATGTGCTCCTGCGGCGGCGAGACCTGGACGTAGCCGTATCCGGCCGGGCCGAGCTGCTCGGTGCAGGCCTTCGCCACGGAGGCGAAGTTCCACTCGAAGAGCACGGCGGTGACGTCCTTGGTCCCGGGCGGCGCGGCCTGCGCGGGGGTGGGGGGCGCCGTGAGGGCGACCGCGGCCCCCGCCACGACGGTGGCGAGGGCGAGCGCGGCGGCCACGGGCTTTCTGGCCATGTTTCCTCCTGGGGAAGGGAGGTGCGGATGCAACGGTGCAGCCTCGTGCGGCAACGCGCCATGCCCGCAAGGCCTGTGGAGTTGAAGGTTCTTGCTGCAAGAAAGCAGCAACAGTTTTCGGTCGAGACCGTACGAGCCGCCCGGCCTCCGGTCAACCCCTCGGACACAGTCCGGTTACACCCTGGAAATCCGCGGGTGTCCTCGCTGCAAGCTCTTTCGCAAGCAGTTGCAGCGGTGCTACTTTCAACCAGCGCTCCGGTCCGGTCGGCCGAGGGTCCCCGTCAACCCGGGGCTCCCACGCGCCCGGCCGACCGGGCCGGTTACCCCCCTTACCGGCGCTGCGCGGTCGAACCCCGGACCACGAGCTCCGGCTGGAAGACGAACTCCGTGCGCTGCACCGGATTCCCGTCGATCTCCTCCAGCAGCGCGTCGACCGCCGCCGTCGCCATCGCCTGCACCGGCTGGCGCACCGTGGTCAGCGGCGGGTCCGTGAACGCGATGAGCGGCGAGTCGTCGAACCCGACGACCGACACGTCCCCGGGCACGTCGAGCCCGCGCCCGCGCACCGCGCGGATCGCGCCGAGCGCCATCAGGTCGCTGCCGCACACGATCCCCGTACAGCCCTGGTCGAGGAGCTCGGCCGCCGCCGCGTGCCCGCCCTCGACGCCGAACAGCGTGGACCGCACCAGCGGTTCCACCTCCTCGCGGCCGAGGCCCAGCAGCGCGCGCAGCGCCGCCGTGAAGCCTTCGGCCTTGCGGCGCGACGGCACGTACCGGGTCGGGCCGATGGCGAGGCCGATGCGCTCGTGACCGAGCTCCACCAGGTGCCGTACGGCCATGCGGGCGGCGGAGCGGTCGTCGGGCGAGACGAAGTGCGCGTCGATGTGCTCGTTGAAGCCGTTGATGAGCACGAACGGCACGCCCCGCGCGGCCAGCCGGGCGTACCGGGCCGGGTCGGCGGCGGAGTCGGCGTGCAGGCCGGACAGGAAGACGATGCCGGTGACGCCCCGCTCCTCCAACTGCTCGACGAGCTCGTCCTCGGTGGCGCCGCCCGGCATCTGCGTACACAGCACCGGGGTGTAGCCGTGAGCCGCCAGCACCTGCTCGATGACCTGCGCGAACGCCGGGAAGATGGGGTTGGTCAGCTCGGGGATGACGAGCCCCACCAGGCCGGCGCTGCGGCGCTTGAGCCGTACGGGCCGTTCGTAGCCGAGGACGTCGAGGGCGGCGAGCACCCGGGTACGGGTCCCGCCCGCGACGCCCGCCTTGCCGTTGAGGACCCGGCTCACGGTGGCCTCGCTGACACCGGCCTGCGCCGCGATGTCGGCGAGCCGCGGGGCGCCCCCTCCTCCGTCGCCCCGCGGCTCACCGGACGGCACGAAGGCCGTCACACCGCCCACCAGACGGTGGTGTCGGCGGGTACCTCGGTGGTGCCGTCGACGCTGGTGCGCACCCGCTCGCTGGCGAGCAGCATCCGGCCGGGCACCTCGATGCGTATCGCCTCGCCGGTGGTGTTGGCCGTGCACACGAAGCCGTCGCGGCGGAAGGCCAGCAGCCCCTCGGGGGCGTCCAGCCACTCCACCTCGTCGCCCGCGCCCAGCCCCGGCTGCTCGCGGCGCACCGCCAGCGCGGCGCGGTACAGCTCCAGCGTCGAGGACGGGTCGCCGGTCTGGGCCTCGACGCTCAGGGCGGCCCAGCTCGCGGGCTGCGGGAGCCAGCTGCCGCCGGCGCCGAAGCCGTACGACGAGCCGTCCACGGTCCACGGGATGGGCACGCGGCAGCCGTCGCGGAAGCCGTCCTGGCCGGTGGCGCGGAAGAACGACGGGTCCTGGCGCACCTCGTCGGGCAGGTCGGTGACGTCCGGCAGGCCGAGCTCCTCGCCCTGGTAGACGTACGCGGAGCCGGGCAGCGCCAGCATCAGCAGGGTGGCGGCGCGGGCCCGGCGCAGCCCGAGCTCCCGGTCGCCGGGCGTGCGCAGCTGGGTGCCGAGGCCGGCCGGGTTGGCGAACCGGGTGGCGTGGCGGGTCACGTCGTGGTTGGACAGCACCCAGGTGGTCGGGGCGCCGACGGGGCGCATCGCGGCGAGCGAGGCGTCGATGACCTTGCGCAGCTCGGCGGCGTCCCAGTGGGTGCCGAGGTACTGGAAGTTGAAGGCCTGGTGCATCTCGTCGGGGCGCACGTAGTTCGCGGTGCGCTCGACGGTCGGGGTCCACGCCTCGGCGACGAGCACGCGCTCGCCGTCGTACTCCTCCAGGACCTGGCGCCAGGAGCGGTAGATCTCGTGGACACCGTCCTGGTCGAAGAAGGGCATCACGTCGTTGCCGAGCAGCTTGAGCTGGTCGTGCGAGCCGATGTCGGGCAGGCCGTCGGCCTTGACGAGCCCGTGGGCGACGTCCACGCGGAAGCCGTCGACGCCCATGTCGAGCCAGAAGCGCAGGATGGAGCGGAACTCGTCGCGTACGGCGGGGTGTTCCCAGTTGAAGTCGGGCTGCTCGGGCGCGAAGAGGTGCAGGTACCACTCGCCGTCCTCGACGCGCGTCCAGGCGGGGCCGCCGAAAATGGACTCCCAGTCGTTCGGGGGCAGTTCCCCGTGCGCGCCCTTCCCCTTGCGGAAGTGGTAGCGCTCGCGCAGCGGCGACCCGGGGCCCTCGCGCAGGGCGCGCTGGAACCACTCGTGCTGGTCGGAGGAGTGGTTGGGGACGAGGTCGACGATGATGCGCAGGCCGAGCGCGTGGGCGTCGCGGATCAGCGCGTCGGCGTCCAGCAGGGAGCCGAACATGGGGTCGATGGCGCGGTAGTCGGCGACGTCGTAGCCGGCGTCGGCCTGCGGCGAGGCGTAGAAGGGGCTGAGCCAGACGGCGTCGACGCCGAGCTCCTTCAGGTACGGCAGCCGGCTGCGGATGCCTTCCAGGTCGCCCATGCCGTCGCCGTTGCCGTCGGCGAAGCTGCGCGGATAGACCTGGTAGATCACCGCGTCTCTCCACCAGCCCGTGTGCGTGCCGGTGGTTCCGGTTGCGGAGGGGGCGGGGGCAGCGAGGTGCTGGGTCATGTCTTCCCTGGAGTCATGAGGAGTGGAGCGGTGACCGGTCCGGTGTCAGGCACGGACCGGTCACCGCAGACCGGGACGGAGGTTCAGGACTTGGTGGCACCGGCGGTCAGTCCGGAGACCAGGTGCCGCTGGACGAGGCCGAAGATGACGGCGGCGGGCAGCGCGATGAGCACGGCGGCGGCGGTCAGCGAGCCCCAGTCGGCGGTGTACTGGTTGACGAAGGTCTGCAGGCCGCCCGCGAGGGTGAGGTTCTCCTCGCCCGTCATGAAGGCGGAGGCGTAGGCGACCTCGGCCCAGCCGGTGATGAAGGTGTAGAACGCCGTGACGGCGAGGCCGGGCTTGGCGAGCGGCATGATGAGCCGCCAGAAGGTGCCGAACGGGGTCAGTCCGTCCACCCGGCCCGCCTCGTCGATCTCGGCCGGGATGCCGTCGAAGTAGCCCTTCATCATCCAGGCGCAGAACGGCACGGCGACGGTCAGGTACGTGACGACCAGGCCGACCGGCTGGTTGAGCAGCCCCATCGAGGCGAGCAGGTTGTACAGCGGCACGATCAGCACCGCGACCGGGAACATCTGGGTGATCAGCAGCATCCACATCAGCGGGCGCAGGCCCGGGAAGCGGAAGCGGCTGACGGCGTACCCGGTGGTGGCGGAGATGAAGACGCCGACGACGGTGGTGATGCCGACGACGATCAGCGAGTTGCCGAGCCAGGACAGGAACTGGGTGTCGTTGACGACGTGGGTGTAGTTCCCGAGGGTGAAGTTCTTGACGAGCGAGGTGTCGAAGGCGTCGGTCTTCGGCTTGAAGGAGGTGATGACCAGCCACAGCGGCGGGAAGACCGCGATGACGGTGGCGGCCAGCAGCGTCAGGTGCAGGCCGACGGAGGCCAGCGGGGACCGCTCCTCGCGGCCGCGGACCTTGCGGGCCTTACCGGAACCGGTCTTACGGATCTGGGTCGCGGTGCTCACCACATGTCTCCCTGCTTCTTGAGCGCACGGCGGTAGACCACCGCGAAGAGCGACAGGAGCAGCAGGATCACCACGCCCCAGGCCGCGGAGGCCGCGTAGTCGCGCGGGCTGACGACGAACGAGAGCCGGTAGGCGTACGTCACGAGGATCTCGGTGGCGTCGCCGGGCCCGCCCCGGGTCAGCAGGAAGATCACCGGGAACATGTTGAAGGTCCAGATGCAGCTGAGCAGCGTGACCGTCGCGGAGACCGGCCGCAGGCCGGGCAGCGTGATGTGCCGGAACCGCTGCCAGGGGGTCGCGCCGTCCATCTCGGCGGCCTCGTACAGCTCACCGGGGATGGCCTGGAGCCCGCCGAGCAGGGCGACGAGCATGAAGGGCACGCCGATCCAGACGTTGACGGCGATGACGGAGATCTTCGCCCAGGTCGGGTCGTTGAGCCAGGAGACGGCGTCGATGCCGCCGCCCGCGAGCAGCTTGTTGAACAGGCCGCTGCGCTCGTTGAAGAGCAGCTTCCAGGTGAAGACGGACACGAAGGCGGGCACGGCCCACGGCAGGACGAGGGCCATGCGGTAGAAGGCGCGGCCCTTGATCTTCCGGTTGAGCAGGGTGGCGAGGGCCAGGCCGAGCGTGAAGGAGAGCGACACGCAGGCGACGGTCCACACCACGGTCCAGCCGAGCCGGTCCCAGAAGACGCCGTCGGTGAGGATCGCCTTGTAGTTGTCGAGACCCACGGACTGGTACGTCGCGGGAATGTGGTTGACGCCGATCGTGCGCTCGACGTTGGCTTCGTTCGCGTCGGTGAGCGACAGGTAGACGCCGCGCACGAGCGGGTAGCCGATGATCACGCCGATCACGGCGACGACCGGAGCGACCATGCTCCAGGCGTACCAGTGAGTGGTCAGCGCCCTGCGCAGCCGGCCCGGGCTCGTGGGCCCGGGGGTCTTCTCAGTGCGGCGGCCGCGGCCGCGGGCGCTGTGGGCGCCCGCGGCGGTGGCCTCCGACTGGCTGGTCTCGACAGCCATGGGTCGGTCAGCCCTTCTCACTGCTTACTTGTAGTCCTTGAGCATCTTGCGGTAGGCGTCGCCGGTCTCCTGGGCGGCCTTCTCCGGGGTGGTCCTGCCGCCCAGGACGTTGGCCATCTGCAGGCGGATCGGCTCGAAGAGCGCGTTGCCCTGCGGGATCCAGGGGCGCTCGACGGCCTTGTCGACCGCGGGCTTGAAGAACTTGACCATCTCGTTGTCCGCGACGGACGGCTGCGTGTAGACCGACAGGCGGGTCGGCAGCAGGCTGAGCTTCTCGGTGGTCTGCTGCTGGACCTTGGCGGAGCTCATGTAGCGGGCGAACTCGTACGACGCGTCGAGGTTCTTGGACCCGGCGTAGACGGAGAGGTTCCAGCCGCCCTGCGGGGAGCCCTGCGCGGCGCTGCCGGCGGGGACGGGCGCGATGCCGAGGTTGGCCGGGTCCTTGAACTCGGCGCCGGCGCGGGAGTCGGCGATGGCCCACGGGCCGTTGAGCATCATCGCGACCTTGCCGGACTTGAAGGCGTTCTGCATGTTGTTCCAGCCGTCGGAGGCGTCGGTGATCGCCGCCTTCGAGTCGACCAGGTCCTTGATGGTCGTGAACGCCTTGACGCCCGCCGGGTCGTCGATGGTGACGGCCTTGGACTTGGCGTCGACCATGTCGCCGCCCTCGCCGTACAGGAAGGAGAGGAACCAGTACGGGTCGTCGCCGCGGAGGTAGAGGCCGGTCTTGCCGGGCGACTTCTCGCTGATCTTCTTGGATGCGGCCTTGAGCTCCTCGATGTTCTTCGGGACCTCGACGCCGGCGTCCTTGAGCATCTTCTTGTTGTAGAAGAGCGCCATGGTGTCGATGACCTGCGGCACGGCGTAGGTCTTGCCGTTGAACTTGGTGGACGCGGCGGCCTGCGGCAGCCAGTCGACCTCGTTCTCGACGGCACGGGTGCCGTCCAGCGGGGCGAGGTACCCCAGGTTGGCGAAGTCGGCGACCCAGGCGACCTCGGTGCGCATCACGTCGGGCGCTCCGGAGTTGCCGCCGGCGGCGTTCTTGAACTTGGCGTTGGCCTCGCCGAACGACACGCTGACGTAGTTGACCTTCACCTTGGGGTGCAGCTTGGTGAAGCCCTCGGCCAGCGCCTTGTAGGTGGGCTTCTCCGCCTCGTTCGAGGTGTCCCAGAAGGTGACGGTGCCGGAGAGCTCGCCCGAGCTCTTCTTGCCGCCGTCGCCCTCTCCGCCGCCGCAGGCCGCCATCGTGAGGCCGAGGGCCGCGACCAGCGCGGTGGCCGCTATGCCACGCCGCATGTGAACTCCTTCAACTGATCCCGGGAAGACGAAGGCGTACTCGCCTCCTGCCGACCGCTCCCTCGCGGCGCGCCGGGCTGGCAGGAACGTAACAGGGATGAAAACTTGCCGAAAGAGCTTGCGGGAATTTTCTGCAAGCACGGGTGATCGTTACATTCGCGTGTCCCTACAGTTGCCGATACATCGCTTGACACGCCCGTACGGATGGGTTGCGGACCCCTGGAAGCCTCTGCAAGCCTTTTCAGAAGTCGTTGCAGACACATTGCAGGACCGTTTCACGCCCACTCCCACCTCGTTGCCTGTACGTAGCCCCCATCCCGGCCCACCGAGAGGGACCCGCGCATGCCCCACGAGCTCACCTCGCCCGTCCAGGCACCCGAGGACGCGTGCCTCGCCGGCGCCGCCGCAACCGGCTGGTGGCGGGACGCCGTCATCTACCAGGTGTACGTCCGCTCCTTCGCCGACAGCGACGGCGACGGCATCGGCGACCTGCGCGGCGCCCGGGAGCGGCTGGAGCACCTGGTGGAGCTGGGCGCGGACGCCGTGTGGCTCACGCCGTTCTACGCCTCGCCCCAGGCGGACGGCGGGTACGACGTCGCCGACTACCGCGCCGTCGACCCCGTCTTCGGCGGCCTCGCGGACGCCGACGACCTGGTGCGCCGGGCCCACGAACTGGGGCTGCGGGTGATCGTCGACATCGTCCCGAACCACACCTCCGACCGGCACCCGTGGTTCCGGGAGGCGCTGGCGGGCACGGGCCGCGAGCGCTACCACTTCCGCGCCGGCCGGGGCCCGGACGGCTCGCTGCCACCCAACGACTGGGAGTCGGTCTTCGGCGGCCCGGCCTGGACCCGCGTCCCGGACGGCGCCTGGTACCTGCACCTCTTCGCGCCCGAGCAGCCGGATCTGAACTGGGACCACGAGGAGGTACGGGCCGAGTTCGAGTCGGTGCTGCGGTTCTGGCTGGACCTGGGCGTCGACGGGTTCCGCGTCGACGTCGCGCACGGCATGGTGAAGGCGCCCGGCATGCCCGACATCGGCCACGGCGAGCAGGCCCGGCTGATCGGCACCCAGCAGCTGCCCTTCTTCGACCAGGACGGCGTCCACGAGATCCACCGCGCGTGGCGGCGGCTGCTCGACTCCTACGGCGGCGAGCGCATCGGCGTCGCCGAGGCGTGGGCCCCGTCGGCGGAGCGCCTCGCGCTCTACGTCCGCCCCGACGAGCTGCACCAGGCGTTCAACTTCCAGTTCCTCAACTGCCCGTGGGACGCCGACTGCCTGCACCGGGTCATCGACGACTCCCTGCGCGCCACCACCTCGGTGGGCGCCCCGACCACGTGGGTGCTCTCCAACCACGACGTCGTACGCCATCCCTCCCGGTACGGCCACGGCGAGGCGGGCCTGCGGCGCGCGCGGGCGGCCGCGCTGCTGATGCTGGCCCTGCCCGGCTCGGTCTACCTCTACCAGGGCGAGGAGCTGGGGCTGCCCGAGGTCACGGAGCTGCCGGACGAGGTGCGCCAGGACCCGGCGTTCCTGCGCGGCGAGGGCCAGGACGGGCTGCGCGACGGCTGCCGCGTGCCGATCCCGTGGACCACCGAGGGCCCCTCGTACGGCTTCGGGCCGGGCGGCAGCTGGCTCCCGCAGCCCGCCGCCTGGGGAGGCCTGAGCGTCGAGGCCCAGACCGGCGACCCGGCCTCCACGCTGGAGCTCTACCGGGGCGCCCTCGCCCTGCGCCGCACCCACCCGGCCCTCGGCGCGGGCGACGGCGTGGAGTGGCTCCCGGCGCCGCGCGGTGTGCTCGCCTTCCGCCGCCGCGCCGGTGACGCGGTCTTCGTCTGCACGGTGAACCTCGGCGGCGAGCCGGTGGAATTCCCCGTTCCGGGGCGGCTGCTGCTCGCGAGCGCGCCACCCGTGCCGCAGGGCGCCGACTTCGCGTACGCCGACTTCGCGAACACCGAGGGCAAAGTGCCCGCGCCGGCGCGCGAGTTGCCGGACGGCGCCGAGCCCGGCGACAGCGGGCGGACGGTCCTCCTCGCCCCCGATTCCTGCGTCTGGTGGGCAAGCTGACGTGCGGCCGGTACAGTCGCATCCTATGACCGCGCGGCTAGCCGACATCGCAGCCCAGGCGGGGGTCAGCGAAGCCACAGTCAGCCGCGTGCTCAACGGCAAGCCGGGTGTGGCCGCGGCCACCCGCCAGTCCGTGCTGGCCGCCCTCGACGTCCTCGGCTACGAACGGCCCGTGCGGCTGCGGCAGCGCAGCGCCGGGCTCGTCGGGCTCATAACGCCCGAGCTGGAGAACCCGATCTTCCCGGCCCTCGCCCAGGTCATCGGCCAGGCCCTGACCCGCCAGGGCTACACCCCCGTCCTCGCCACCCAGACGCCCGGCGGCTCCACCGAGGACGAGCTCACCGAGATGCTCGTCGAGCGCGGCGTCTCCGGCATCATCTTCGTCTCCGGTCTGCACGCCGACACCACCGCCGACATGACGCGCTACGACCAGCTGCGCGGCAAGGGCGTCCCGTACGTCCTGATCAACGGTTTCTCGCCCAAGGTGCAGGCCCCCTTCGTCTCCCCCGACGACCGGGCCGCGATGCAGCTCGCCGTCACCCACCTCGCCTCCCTCGGGCACACCCGGATCGGCCTCGCCGTCGGGCCGAAGCGCTTCGTCCCCGTCGTCCGCAAGATCGAGGGCTTCCGGCGCGGCATGCGCGAGCGGCTCGGGCTCTCCCCGGAGGAGACGGAGGAGCTCATCCAGCACTCCCTCTACACCCTGGAGGGCGGCCAGGCCGCCGCGACCGCGCTCATCGAGCGCGGCTGCACCGCCGTCGTCTGCGCCAGCGACATGATGGCGCTCGGCGCCATCCGCGCGGCGCGCCAGCGAGGCCTGCACGTTCCCCGTGACATCTCCGTCGTCGGCTTCGACGACTCCCCCCTCATAGCGTTCACGGACCCGCCCCTGACCACCATCCGCCAGCCCGTGCAGGCGATGGGCCAGGCGGCGGTCCGCGCGCTGCTGGAGGAGGTCGGCGGCACCCCCGCCCCGCACAGCGAGTTCGTCTTCATGCCCGAGCTCGTCGTCCGGGGCTCCACGGCCTCCGGACCCCAAGGCCGGCGGGGGGCGGACCGGCGCGGCGACGGCAGCGATGGCAGCGAGGACCCGGCTGACGGATGATCGACGCAGTGGACATATCTGGCACACTCTTGGCCCATGGGTGACACAACAGTGAGAACAATGGAAGGCCGCACGACGGCCCCCTCATCACCCATCGAGGAGCAGCGCCCCCAGGCCGCGCCCCCGCGCCGGACCCCCCTGGAGCGCCTGCGGGCCCCCCGTCGCCCCCGTATCTGGTTCGAGATCCTGCTGATCGCGGTCAGTTACGGCACGTACTCGGTGATCCGCAACGCCGTACCGGAGCAGAAGGCCCAGGCGCTGCGCAACGCCGACTGGATCTGGCGGGCCGAGCAGGCGCTCGGCATAGCGGTCGAGAAGACCGTGAACCACGCCGTCGACTCCGTGACGTGGCTCATCGTGGGCATGAACTACTACTACGCCACGCTCCACTTCATCGTGACGATCGGCGTCCTGGTCTGGCTCTACCGCTGGCACCCGGGGCGGTACGCCGCCACCCGCCTGGTGCTGTTCTCCACCACCGGTGTCGCCCTGCTCGGCTACTACCTGTATCCGCTGGCGCCGCCGCGGCTGATGACCAGCGAGAGGTTCATCGACACGGTCCTGGTGCACCAGACCTGGGGGTCGATGGCCTCCGGCGACCTGAAGCAGATGTCGAACCAGTACGCCGCGATGCCGTCGATGCACATCGGCTGGTCGCTCTGGTGCGGGCTGACCATCTACGCCCTGGCCCGGGCGCCCTGGGCGCGGATCCTCGGCTTCCTCTACCCCGTCGCCACGCTGGTGGTCATCGTCGCCACCGCCAACCACTTCTGGCTGGACGCGGTCGGCGGCCTGATCTGCCTCGCCTTCGGGTACGCGCTCGCGTCCGTCTGGTACGGCAGCGTGCCGCACCGCCTGCCCCGGTACGTGGCCGTGACCGGTGGCGCGGTCCCCCAGGCCGCGGCCCCCCAAGCCGCGGAACCGCTGGCTTCGGCGCCGCGGGCTCAGGCGGCTCCGTAGAACAGCTCCTCCACCACGGCCCGCGCGCGGCGCGTCGTACGGCGGTAGTCCTCGACCATCTCGCCGACGTGCCCGGGGCCGTACCCGAGGTAGCGGGCGACGGCCGCCAGTTCGCGCCCGTCCGAGGGGAAGGTGTCGCCGGCCCGGCCGCGGACCAGCATCACGCCGTTGCGGACCCGGGTGGCGAGCACCCATGCCTCGTCCAGCGTCCGGGCGTCGTGCTCGTCGAGGAGGCCCGCCTCGCGCGCGGCGGCCAGCGCCTGCCGCGTGCGGGTGGTGCGCAGGGCGGGCACCTCGCGCGCGTGCCGCATCTGGAGCAGCTGCACGGTCCACTCCACGTCGGACAGGCCGCCGCGCCCCAGCTTGGTGTGGAGGGTGGGGTCGGCGCCGCGCGGTAGCCGCTCGGTCTCCATCCGCGCCTTGAGCCGGCGGATCTCGCGCACGGCGCCCTCGTCCAGCCCGCCCGCCGGGTAGCGCAGCGGGTCGACCAGCTCGATGAACCGGCGGCCGAGCTCCGGGTCGCCCGCCATCGGCTCCGCCCGCAGCAGCGCCTGGCTCTCCCAGCCGAGCGACCAGCGGCGGTAGTACGCCTCGTACGACTTGAGCGTGCGCACCAGCGGGCCGCTCTTGCCCTCGGGGCGCAGGTCGGCGTCGATCAGCAGCGGCGGGTCGGCGGTCGGCAGCTGGAGCAGCCGCCGCATCTCCGCGACCACGGCGTTCGCCGCGCGGGCCGCCTCCTGCTCGTCGACGCCCTCGCGCGGCTCGTGCACGAACAGCACGTCGGCGTCGGAGCCGTACCCCAGCTCGTGCCCGCCGAAGCGGCCCATGCCGATGACGGCGAACTTCGTCGGCAGGGTCTCGCCCCACTGCTCGCGCACGGCGGCGCGCAGGGCCCCGGCGAGGGTCGCGGCGTTCAGGTCGGTGACCGCGTCGCCGACCCGGTCGACCAGCACCCCCGGATCGACCTCGGCGGGCCGGTCCTCCGTGCCGTACGAGTCGACGATGTCGGCGGCGGCGGTACGGAACAGCTCCCGGCGCCGTACGCCACGGGCCACGGCGACGGCCTGCTCGGCGGTGTCGGCGCGGCCCACCGCCGCGAGGATCTCCGGCTCCAGGTGATCGCGGCGGCGCGGCTTCAGCCCCTCCGGCGCGCCCAGGATGGCCACCGCCTCCGGGGCCCGCAGCAGCAGGTCGGGCGCCAGCCGCCCCGCCGACAGCACCCGCGCGAGGTTCTCCGCCGCCGCGCCCTCGTCGCGCAGCAGCCGCAGGTACCACGGTGTCTTGCCCAGCGCGTCGGACACCTTGCGGAAGCCGAGCAGCCCCGCGTCCGGGTCCGCCGAGTCCGCGAACCACCCCAGCAGCACGGGCAGCAGCGTCCGCTGGATCGCCGCCTTCCGGGTGACCCCGGACGACAGCGCCTCCAGGTGGCGCAGGGCCGCGACGGGATCGGCGTACCCGAGCGCCTCCAGCCGCTGCCCGGCCGCCTTGGCGCTCAGCCGCGTCTCACCGGGCGCGAGCTGGGCGACGGCGTCCAGCAGCGGCCGGTAGAACAGCTTCTCGTGCAGCCGCCGCACCACGGCGGCGTGCCGCTTCCACTCCCGGTTCAGCTCCGCCACCGGGTCGGTCCGCATCCCCATCGACCGCCCGAGCCGCCGCTGGTCCTCCTCGCCCTCCGGCACCAGATGGGTCCGGCGCAGCCGGTACAGCTGGATGCGGTGCTCCATGGCGCGCAGGAAGCGGTACGCCTCGTCCATCTGCGCCGCGTCCACCCGTCCGACGTACCCGCCGGCCGCCAGCGCCTTCAGGGCCTCCAGGGTCGTACCGCTGCGCAGCGTGGCGTCGCTGCGCCCGTGCACCAGCTGCAGCAGCTGCACCGCGAACTCGACGTCCCGCAGGCCGCCGGGGCCGAGCTTCAGTTCCCGGTCGACCTGGGCGACCGGGATGTTGTCGACCACGCGGCGCCGCATCTTCTGGACGTCGGCGACGAAGTTCTCCCGCTCGGCGGCCTGCCACACCAGCGGCGAGACGGCGTCGATGTACGCCTCCCCCAGCTCGGCGTCGCCCGCCACCGGGCGCGCCTTGAGCAGGGCCTGGAACTCCCAGGTCTTCGCCCAGCGCTGGTAGTACGCGAGGTGGCTCGACAGGGTCCGCACCAGCGGGCCGTTGCGCCCCTCGGGCCGGAGGTTGGCGTCCACCGGCCAGATGGCGCCCTCGACGGTCGTCTCGGAGCAGATGCGCATGAGGTGCGAGGCGAGCCGCGTGGCGGCCTGGAGGGCCTTGCCCTCGTCGCCGCCGTCCGCCGTCTCCCCGACGAAGATCACGTCGACGTCGGAGACGTAGTTGAGCTCGTTCCCGCCGCACTTGCCCATCGCGATGACGGCGAGCCGGCACGCGGCGGCGTCCTCGGGCGCGGCGGCCTCGGCGATGGCGAGCGCCCGGCGCAGGGTGGCCGTGGCGAGGTCGGCGAGCTCGGCGGCGGTCTCGGCCACGTCGATGGTGCCGCACACGTCGCGCGCGGCGATGGCCAGCAGGCACCTGCGGTAGGCCACCCGCAGCGCCACGGGGTCGTCGGCCCCGGCGAGCCCGCGCTCGAACTCCGCGACCCCGGGGTGCAGGTCGGCCGCCTCGTACGTGACGAGCGCCCGCCAGTCCTGCGGGTGCCGCGCCAGGTGGTCGCCGAGCGCCTCGGACGCCCCCAGCACCCCGAGCAGCCGGTCCCGCAGCGGCTTGGCCCCGACCAGCGTCGCCAGCAGTTGCCCGTCCTCCTGCGCCTCGGCGAGCCGTACGAGCCCGCGCAGCGCGAGGTCGGGATCGGCGGTGGCGCCCAGCGCGTCCAGGAGCACCGGGTTCTCGCACACGGCCGCGAGCACCGGCAGCTCCAGCAGCCGCCCGGCGGCGGAGGGGTCGGTGAACCCGTGCCGCAGCAGCCGCGTGAAGGTACTGCTCCTGCGCCCCGGCGCCGTCATGGGTCTCCCTCCACCGCGAGTAAGGGTCGCCGCCGAGCCTATCGGCCCGGGCTGGCGGGGACATGAACGCACCTGGCTTCCGGTCGGCGGCCACGTGACCGACCGCACACCGGCCCCAATGAACCCGATCACGGCAAACGCGCTCTTCTCCACCGGTTCGCCCCATCCTCCGCGTAACGGAAGCCCTCGCCCATGCCCCGCCGCCCCGCCGGTCGCCCCGCCCGCCGCCGTCTGTTCCTCGCCGCGCCCGTCGCCGTGCTCGCCGCCATCACCGGCGGAACGCTCGCGTTCACCGCCGGGTCCTCGGGCGCGTCCGACTGGCCGAGCCGGGGTGTGCCGGAGGCGCACGCGGTGAAGCCGGTGCGGACGGCCGGGGAGTCGGTGGTGCAGATCATGGCCCACCCGGACGACGACCTGTTCTTCATGAACCCGGACACCGGCCACTCCCTCGCCACCGGCCGGAGCCTGACGTCCGTCTACCTCACGGCCGGCGAGTCGGACGGCCGCAACGCCCGCCACCAGGACCCGCGCCCGCCCGCGGACAAGGCGGCGTACGCCGAGGCGCGCCAGAACGGCATCCGCGCCGCGTACGCCGAGATGGCGACCGGCAACCGCACGAGCCCGTGGGACCGCACCTCCATACGCACGGCCGGCGGCGGCCTCGCGGAGCTGGACACGCTGCGCGCCAAGCCGCACGTCAGCCTCGTCTGGCTCCAGCTGCGCGAGGCGGGCAGCATCACCGGCGACCGCCCGCACAGCCTGCACGGCCTGTGGGACGGCCGGATCGAGGAGCTGGAGTCGCAGCTGGCGGCCGGTTCCCCGGTGCGGGAGGAGTTCTCGTACAGCAAGGAGGAGACGGTCGAGACCCTCGCCGCCCTCCTCGACCGCTTCCGCCCCACCTTCGTGCGGATGATGGACCCGACGCCCGGCCACAACGACCGGACGGGCAAGCTCTCGGACCACCAGGACCACATGTACGGCGCGCGTTTCGCGCAGGCGGCCCTGGCCCGGTACGCGGACTCCCCGGGCCACCCGCCGTTCGCCGTGCAGAACTACCTGGGGTACTCGACCGGCGGCCTGCCGCACGCGCTCGACCCGGCGACGACCGAGGCGAAGCTGCGCTCGCTGAGGACGTACGCGTGGACGGACCACACCGACTACTGCGAGGACCCGGCCGGCTGCGGCGACCGCAAGGTGGCCGCGCGGCCGGCCGGACACGGCTGGGCGCAGTCGATCCGCTACACGCGCTCGGAGTCGACGACGTGGGTACAGCAGGGGCCCCGGCCCGGTGAGCTGTACGCGTTCGGCGTCCTCGACGGCCGTCTCGCGGTCTGGCACCGGACGGCCACGGCGGAGTGGACGGGCCCGGTGCTCCACGCGGGCGCGGGGCTGGACGGCGGCGTGACGTCCGTCCGGCTCCCGGACGGGCGGATCGCGGTGTTCGGCACGCGTACGGACCTGGGCGGCGAGCGCCCGGAGGCGTACCGCCGTGACGTGGTGACCGCCGTGCAGACGGCACCGGGCGGCGCCTTCGGGCCGTGGCGTTCCCTGGGTACGCCGGACCCGGACGACGCCGCGGGCACGTCGGACATCAGCGTCCCGGCGGTGCTGGTGGACCGGGAAGGCCGGGCGGCGGTGTACGTACGGGACGCGGGCCACGGCCTGAGCGTGACGTCGCAGCGGCCGGACGGGTGGACGCCGTGGCGTTCCGCGGGCGGGAAGGGCGTGCACGGCAACCCGGTGGCGGTGCACGACGCGACGGGCCGCGGCTACGTCTTCGCGGGTACGGCCACGACGGTCCTGACCTGGACGCAGGCGGCCCCCGGCGCCCCGGTGACGGGCCCGGCGGCGACCGGGCTGCCGCCGACCACGGTGGCGCTGAGCGCCACGCCGGACGGTGCCGACGGCGTACGGCTCTGGTTCCGCGAGCCGGACTCGGGCGCGGTGCGCTCGGCCCGCGTCGCGGCGGGCGGCGACGTGACGGTGCTCGGCGCCGGGGCCGGGGGCCGCGGCGGCTACGGCGCGGTGGCGGCGTCCGGCGACGGGCTGGCCCTGCGCGGGCGCGGCGGCGCGCTGTGGACGGCCCCGCTCGACGCGGCGGGCCGTCCCGCGCCCGGCTCCGGTCTCTTCGCGGGCGCCCCTGCGGCGTCCCCGTACGGCTTCGCGGCCCTCGGTCTGGACGGCCGGCTGCGCTGGACGCCCTGGGAGCGGTGAGGCCCGGGTCCTTGCCCGGGCCGACGGCGGCCAGTACGGTCCCGGTGCATGAACTGGACCCTCGAAGTCGTCCTCGTCCCGGTCACCGACCTGGACCGGGCCAAGGACTTCTACGGCACGAAGTGCGGCTTCAAGGTGGACCTGGACTCGGAGGTGGCCCCGGGGGTCCGCATCATCCAGGTGACGCCTCCCGGCTCCCGCTGCTCGATCACGCTCCAGAGCGGCATGCCCCTCGCGCCGGGTGAGCGGGCCATGGCCCCGGGGTCCCTCCAGGGCCTCCAGCTGTGCGTCACGGACATCGACGCGGCCCGCGCGGAGCTGGTCTCGCGCGGAGTGGAGGTGAGCCCGGTCCAGCACCTGGGCCCGGAGGGGTGGACGGAGGGCAAGGGCGAGACCTGGAACGCCTTCATGTTCTTCAAGGACCCGGACGGCAACGGCTGGACGGTCCAGGAGGCCCCGTCGGAGCTGTCGGAGCGCTAGTTCCGCGCGCCGGGGTCAGTAGTAGCCCTTCTGCCCGTCCAGCAACTCCCGCATCGCGTCCAGGTGCCCGGCGTGCCGTGCGGTCTCCTCCACCATGTGGATGAGCATCCACCGCAGGCTCGCCCGCCCGGACCGGGAGTGGCGTCCCGTCTCCTCCAGGGCGTGGGCCGCCACGATCTCGTTGGAGACCTCGCACTGCCGCTCGTACTCCTCCAGGAGCCGCGCGAGCGGCACGCCCTCGACCTTCATGTCGAGGTCCTCTTCGCTCTCGTCGAACTGCGGGTTCCCGTCGGCCGGTTCGCCGAGGAACAGCACCTTGAACCAGGCGTGTTCCACCCACCGCAGGTGCGACACGACACCGGCCACGGTCATGAGCGGCGAATGCGGCAGCACGGCCCGGTGCGCGTCCGCCTCGGCGAGACCCTCGCACTTCCAGCGGACGATGGCGCGCTGCGTGTCGAGCCACCCGACGAGCTGGGTCCGCTCGTCGGCGTCGAAGGGGGGCCGTACGGGACGTACAGGAGAAGAGGTCATGGGCGCGCACGCTAGCCAAGCCGGGCGTGCGCGCGCACCGGGTTTTCGCTTACGGCACCGGCGGGTTGGCGCGCGTGAGCGCCCGACGTCAGGCGCCCGGTACGGGGAGCCGGCCATCACGCTCTCCCCGCCGGCCACGGGTATCCGGGTCAGCCAGTCGTGAGGGCGAAGGGCCCGTTGTTCGCGAAGACGAGCCTGGCGAAGTTCTCGCCGATGCGGCGGTGTCCTTCGGGGCCGGGGTGGAGCCCGTCCGGCAGGGGGAACTCGTCGTGGTCGCTCGCGCCGTAGAGGTCGAGTCCGTCGAGGTAGTGCAGGTGGGGGTCCTCGGCGGACCGCTGCTTGACGATGTCGGCCAGGACGTCGCGGACGATCGTGAGCGTCAGCCGTCCGGCGGCGGTCTCGGCCGGATCACCGGTGGCCTTGAACTTCAGGGTTCCACTGGAGAGGTCCGGCATGAGAGGTCCGGGGGTGTTCTCGTGGGTCGGACACAGGACAGGGGAGACCAGGAGCAAGGGGATCGTGGGGTGGCCCTCGCGGATGGTGTCGAGGAAGCCGTGGACGGCGGGGGCGAAGGCGCGCAGGCGCATGGCGTCGCTGTTGACGACGTTGATGCCGAACTTGAGGCTGATCAGGTCGGCATGGGTGTCGCGTATCGCGCGGGCGGTGAACGGGTCGACCAGTGCACTGCCGCCGAATCCGAGGTTGATCAGCTCCACATCGCCTGCGGAGGCGGCCAGCGCGGGCCAGATGGTGCTGGGGAAGACGGCGTTGGATCCGTGGCTGATGGAGCTGCCGTGATGCAGCCACACCCGGCGACCGCTCTTCTGGGCCGGCTCGACGGGGGCGTCGGTGCGCAGGGCGATGACCTCGGTGATCTCCGTGTGCGGGAGCCAGATCTCGATGTCCTTCTCGCCGGAGGGGAGGTCGGTGAAGTGGGCGGTGCCGGCGGGGCCCGGGGTGAACTCCGCGGTCTGGGTCCGCATGTCGGTGATGGTGCGCAGGTTCCCGCCGTCCACGGTGGCCTGGGCGGTGAGGCGGCCGTCGACCAGGAGGTCGTAGACGCCGTCCGGCGGGGGCGGGTAGCCCCGGTAGACGCGTTTGGTCGGCAGGGTGTCCAGGCGGATGGTGGTGGCGCTCGTACGGAAGGCCAGCCGGACACCGGAGGGTTGAGCCTCGGCCACGGCCAGCAGGGCGTCGGGGATCTGGCGGCGCGCCCAGGCGGGCAGCCGGTGCGGCAGCAGGCCGTGGGCGGTCTCCTCCACGTCGAGGTGTCCGTGCAGGAAGTCGGCGGTGACGGGGGTGGTGATCAGGTGCTGTTCGGTGCTCATTGCCTCAAGCCTGGGGCGGGGTGTCGGGTGAGTCGGCGTGGAGAAGCTGTCGCGGGTGACGCGACCGGTCAGGTGGTGGACCGGCTCCGCAATGCGGCGTCGAGGCGGTCCAAGGTCCAGGCCCAGGACTGCTGCGCGGAGATCTCGGTGTGGTCGAAGCCGCCGGCTGCCTCCAGGGAGGCATAGCCGTGGAAGACGCTGCCCAGCATGCGGACCGCGTGCGTCTGGTCCGGCTCATCCAGCTCGTAGCCGCGCAGGATCGCCCGAGTCATCTGCGCGTGCCGGACGCCGGCGCTGGCCGCGGCGGTCTGCGGGTCGAGCCGGTACCGCGCCGCTTCGTATCGGCCGGGGTGCGCTCGGGCGTAGTCCCGGTAGGCGTTCGCGAAGGCCGTCAGGGCGTCCTTGCCCGCGCGCCCGGCCACGGCGTCGGCGACCCGGTCGGCGAGTTCCTCCAGCGCGAACAGCGCGATCCGGGTCTTGAGGTCGTGGGAGTTCTTCACATGCGCGTACAGGCTCGCCTGCTTCACGCCGAAACGCCGGGCGAGCGCGGACAGGGTCACCTGGTCGAAACCGGCCTCATCGGCGAGTTCCGCACCAGCGAGCGTCAGCCGCTCCGGGCTCAGTCCCGCGCGAACCACAACCATCACCTACTCTCAGCCCCGTCTATAGCCAGAAGCAATCTACCTATAGCCTATAGCAAACGATGCATAGCCTGAAGGTTTGGCACACTCTGCCGAAGGGGGGCCGGTGGGGTAGGTGCCGGCGACCGCGCAGGAGCCCGAGCGGCACGGCGAGCCGGTCACGGCTGCAGGATCAAAGAGACCGGCCACGCCTACGAGACCACCACCTGCTCGTGGCGCGGCTGGCGCAGCTGCGCGAGCAGCAGGCCGTACGCACGAGCAGGCCGCAGAGCCGTCGATTCCACGCCGGACGGCCCACAGGCGGCCCAGGGCCGTTGAGACAGCTCCGGGTCAGCGGCTGAGTGCCGCTGACCCGGATTGCCGTTGCTGCGGGGCACTGCGCCTGACCTGTGCCTACAGCACCGGCAGGTTCCTCCGCAGCTCGAAGGCCGTCACCTCGGAGCGGTACTCCTCCCCATCCTGCTTCTTGTTGCGGAGGAACTGACGACCCGCCGAAGCGACCTGCGACCCAACCGGCTGACCTCTGACCTGGTGCGTGCCACACCGCTACATAGCGGTCGGCGCAGCGACTTTGACCGGGAGCCCTAACCCCTGAAACGGTAGAGATCCTGGTCTCTCCAGGACCCCTGGTCTGTAGGCGCTCGGCAGAATTCGAACCTGCGACCTTCTGATCCGTAGCTCTAGCCGGATGGGTCAGCGACGGTCATACCGGCCGCGCCGAGACCACGGAGAGCCGTTGGTAGACGGGGTCGGTTAGTGGGGTTGCGGTACTGCGCTGCTGTACAGCCACAACTGACGACCGTCGACCGCGACCTGCGGCCGTCTAATCGATCAACGTTCTGACCTGCTGCCGAGCTGTCGGCAGTTGTCGACGTTGGTCACCATTGAGCGCCCTTCCACGGCCCGAGGACGGCCCGGGAGGGCGCTCTTGCGTGAGCACCGCCCTAGGAGTTCCATCTATGGATCCTTGAGGACTGGCCAGTTGGGGATCTCAACACGTGGCGTGCCCGCCCTGTGTCACGTCCTGCTACTGATGGTCATCGCCACCAAGATCGACATCATCGGCCATGCGACTCCACTCGTTGATGATTGTCTGGCTGTCAATGACTTTCTGAACTGCGGCCTGAATGCTCCTGAATTGCGGCCGGAGTCGGCGGCTTCCTTGTGTGGCGCCTTCGATGCTGTTCGAGAATTCCTGGAGCTGACTGGTTGTTGTAGCGGTGATGCCCGCCAATTCCTTGATCTCCTTGAAGAATACGCGAGCAGCCTCCCGATCTTCGGGAGAAATATCTTCCTCCGATGCGCGCCGGATGATGCCAATCACTCCGGGGTCGATAGCCGCCAGCTCGCTCCAATATTTCGACCCGAGGGCATCGACCTTCTCCACTGGCTCGGCAAGTCGCGTGGCTAGTTCCTCCGTTACGCGCATGCGACCGGCGAATCCACCACCTCTAGCGTCGGATGCTGCGAATTCCGCTGCCGCCCAGCTCGACTCTTCGCCGATGCTGGCGATGCTCTCCGAGAACTGTTGGACGGTTTCGTACCAGGCGGGGAGGGCCTCCTCCATTTCCGCCATGATCTCAATGAATCCGGGCGGTTCTTCCTCGGCCTGATTCAGTGGAGCAAGCTCGATGGGTAGGGCGGGAGGTGCTGTGTTGATGATGTCTGCAAGTCGCCGAGCAAGATCATGGACGGCTTTTCGATACGCCGGAGAATCTTCGTCCTCCAGGCGGAGTTCGCGCCAATCCACCCACTGCCGCCTTGAGATCAGCTCCACAACCTCGTCGGCTGGGTGCTCCTCGGCATCTTGCGTCAGTTGAGGAACATTGACGTAGTGGATGGGCAGCAGAAGCTCGTCCAGGCCGAGGCTGGCAGCGTGCCCCGCGAATGTGATGACTTCGCGCCTACATTCCTGGCTCATCAGGAACTTGGGTGTCACGATCGGGATGAGGAAGGTAGTGCCGGTGAGTGCGGAGTCCAGCCGCATTCTCCAGGCGTCGCCCCACTCGATTGCTTTCTTGTCGAGGAAGATTTCGAGGGGTTCGCCTGTAATGATCTCGAACGCATTGGCGATGCGTTCGGACAGTCGCACGATGCGGCCGCCGTCCAAATGATCATCGCGATGGGTGTAGCTCCAGAACCCAACGGGCTGTGCGTTAGTCATGCTACGAAAGGTTAGCGAGGCGCGTGACAGATCACTCCGGGTTTCGTAAAACGCGGTCGCGGAGTGGCTTTGGGCTGGAGCTGCTTTGGGGCGAGTGATCATGGCCCCGTAAGCTGATGGCGAGTCGGGCAGTCAGTGGACCTGCCCGTAAAGCACGACGTTGGGGCCATGATCTTGGAGGCTCGCCCCAAAGTGGCTGCCTAAAGCCGTGGAGCCGACCGCCCCAGCCACAGAGGGGTTTCTCGCCTTCGCCCGCATGCACGCAGCGCGCCGCCGGGCGCGGCCAGCCGGGGCGAAGACAGGAGGAAGCCGCGCCGCAGAGGCGGCGCGCGCCCGCGCCGTGCGCGGGCCTTGATGAAGTAGGGAAAGTTCTACCGCGCTTGGAGCAGGTGGCGTCCGTCGTGGCTGCGGACGTGCGGGCCTTCCCCGTCCAGGGCGTCCAGCAGCCGGACCGCGTAGACCTCGGACATCCGCTCGGCGACTTCTGCGGGCGTGAGCCAGTCGACTGCCAGCGCCTCTGCCGACGTGCGTTCCGAGCCCCCAGAGGGCTTGCAGCGGAACACCAGGGCGACGATGCCCCGAGCCGTGTTCTTGTAGACGCCGGTCAGCTCGTCGACCTCGACGCGGATGCCGGTCTCTTCCCAGACCTCGCGGGCGACGCCTTCCTCCGGCGACTCCGCCAGCTCCAGCACTCCGCCCGGCAGCTCCCAAGTCCCGTTGTCCGCGCGCCGGATCGCCAGCAGTCGTCCGTCCTCACGGACCACCGCCCCCGCGACGGACACGGAGTGCAGCGGCGTTGACTTGTCCTGCTGGGAACCCGTACTCATGTACAGGAGCATAGGAGGAAGAGAAGGACTATGGGAACAGCAGTAGGAGGTGGCAAGGCCGTACCCCGATACCTACAGATCGCTGACGAGATCGTTCAGCAGATCCGGGCAGGCGTCCTGAAGCCTGGTGACATGGTGCCGAGCGAGTCCGAGCTGGTGGACCGCTACGGCGTCTCCGGCGGAACGATCCGCAAGGCCATGGTGGAGGTCCGGGCCAGTGGGCTCGTCGAGACACGTCACGGCAAGGGCTCGATCGTCAAGGACCGGCCGCCCGTACGTCTACGGTCTTCGGATCGCTTCCGGGCCTCCCATCGACGGGGCGGCAAGGCCGCGTACCTCGCCGAGTCCGAGCAGGCCGGGGCGACCGCCAAGGTGAGCGTCCTCTACATCGGTCCCATGGAGGCCCCCGAGGACATCGCCGAGCGACTCGGCGTTGCGGCCGGCACTCAGGTCCTCGCGCGGCGGCGCCTCTACTTCCGCAACGGCACCCCGGTCGAGACCGCCTCGTCGTACCTCCCATGGGACGTCGTGAAGGACATCCCCGAGTTGTTCGCCGAGAACCCCGGTCCCGGCGGCATCTACGCCCGGCTCGAAGACCACGGCCACACCTTCGCCGAGTTCGTCGAGACGCTCACGGCCCGGTCGGCGGCCAAGGCCGAAGCCTCGGAGCTGGCGTTGAGCCCTGGTGCCCCCGTCGTCCACCTGGTCCGCGACGCGGTCACGACCGCGGGTCGTGTGGTGGAGGTCTGCGACACGCTCATGGCCGCTGACCAGTTCGTCTTCCAGTACCGGATCCCGGCCACCGACTAACGCCCGTTCAACGCCTCGCAGCCCGCCGCGATTTCTTCTTCGCGGCGGGTTGACTCATGTATAGGAGTGCTGCACTCTTCTGCATGTCACTCATGTACATTAGTGAAGGAGCTCAGCACTTCTAGAGGAGTGATCTCTGTGCGTCAGATTCCCGTGGACATGACCGGCACGACCGACGTACGGATGACACTGCGGGTGTCACGCGACTCCGGCCGCACATGGAGCCCCTTGACGGAGGTGCGCGTGGGGAAGAAGCCGATGATCCCGGACGGCCGCAGCTTTCCGCCGTGCACCTGCCGCAGATGCGCGCCGCAGAGCGCCATCGACGCTCTCCGGGCGATGTCGTGATGCGTTGCGCGCAGTGGCGTCGGCTGCCACTGGACCTCGCGCGGGAAGCACAGGCGAAGTCGACCGCAGAATGCCTCGACCGTGCCCTGCAATGCAGCTACCCGCACATGAAGCCGGTGAGCACTACGGCCTTCTCGACGACCTCGAGTACGGCACCGCGCTCTGGCTCCGCTGGGACGAGGCCGACGTGGAACTGGTCGTACTGCCGGACTGCCCGGCGGTCGGACCGGACCCCGACCGGGAGGGCTGCTGCCTGTTCGCCGGCCACGCCGAACAGCACACCTGGCAAGAAACGCACCCTGTGGAGTAGGGCCCATGCAGCGGCTGATCGCGAGTCCGGGCAGCGGCAAGACCCGTCGAGACGGCTTCGGGCCAGTGGCTGAGTGCCACTGGCCCGAGTTGTCGTTACCGCTCGCTACCGCGGGTGACCTGCGCTTACAGCACGGGCAGGTTCTTCCGCAGTTCGAAGGCCGTGACCTCGCTGCGGTACTCCTCCCACTCCTGCTTCTTGTTGCGGAGGAAGAAGTCGAAGACGTGCTCGCCGAGCGTCTCGGCGACCAGTTCGCTGCGCTCCATCAGGGAGATCGCCTCGCCGAGGTTCTGCGGGAGCGGCTCGATGCCCATCGCGCGGCGTTCGGCGTCGGAGAGGGCCCAGACGTCGTCGTCGGCGCCGGGGCCGAGTTCGTAGTTCTCCTCGATGCCCTTGAGGCCGGCCGCGAGGAGGACCGCGTACGCCAGGTAGGGGTTGGCGCCGGAGTCGACGGAGCGGACCTCGACGCGGGAGGAGCCGGTCTTGCCGGGCTTGTACATGGGGACGCGGATCAGGGCGGAGCGGTTGTTGTGGCCCCAGCAGATGTAGGAGGGGGCCTCGCCGCCGGAGCCGGCGGTGCGGGCCGAGCCGCCCCAGATGCGCTTGTAGGAGTTGACCCACTGGTTGGTGACGGCCGAGATCTCCGCCGCGTGGCGCAGCAGGCCCGCGATGAAGGAACGTCCCACCTTGGAGAGCTGGTACTCGGCGCCGGACTCGTAGAAGGCGTTGCGGTCGCCCTCGAAGAGGGAGAGGTGGGTGTGCATGCCAGAGCCGGGGTATTCGGAGAACGGCTTCGGCATGAAGGTGGCCTGGACGCCCTGCTCCAGCGCGACCTGCTTCATGACCAGGCGGAACGTCATGATGTTGTCGGCGGTCGACAGCGCGTCCGCGTACCGCAGGTCGATCTCCTGCTGGCCCGGGGCGCCCTCGTGGTGGCTGAACTCGACGGAGATGCCCATCGATTCGAGCATGGTGATCGCCTGGCGGCGGAAGTCCATGCCGACGTTCTGCGGGGTGTGGTCGAAGTAGCCGGAGTTGTCGGCGGGGACCGGCTTGCTGCCGTCCAGCGGCTTGTCCTTCAGCAGGAAGAACTCGATCTCGGGGTGGGTGTAGAAGGTGAACCCGAGGTCGGACGTCTTGGCGAGGATGCGCTTGAGGACGTAGCGGGGGTCGGCGAAGGAGGGCGAGCCGTCGGGCATGAGGATGTCGCAGAACATCCGGGCGGTGCCGGGCGCCTCGGCGCGCCACGGGATGATCTGGAACGTGCCCGGGTCCGGCTTGGCGATCATGTCGGACTCGTACACCCGGGCGAAGCCCTCGATGGCCGAGCCGTCGAAGCCGATCCCCTCATCGAAGGCCTGTTCGAGTTCGGCGGGGGCGACGGCGACCGACTTCAGGAAGCCCAGCACGTCCGTGAACCACAGGCGCACGAACCGGATGTCGCGCTCCTCGAGCGTGCGGAGCACAAATTCCTGCTGCTTGTCCATTTCCAACACCCATCCTCGCTGATCAGGCCAGCATGCCACCACACGGTTTCGTGCACGTTGCGAACCCATACTGCCTGCCGGGCTGTGGCGTACGTAACGGTGGCCTCGCAGACTGGGCCTTATGGACCGTGGCGCACAGGAGCTGCCCGGCACCCGCGTGCCGGACTGGCTGCGGCTGCTGCCGTGGCTGGCGCTGCTCCTCCTGGTGGTCGTCCAGCTGACCACCCCCGCCACCGTCCAGCTCGGCTTCGCGTTCGCCGTCGTGCCGCCGCTGACGTCACTGGTGTACGGGATGCTCGGCACGGCCCTGGTCTCCGGCACGCTCTTCGGGCTGCTGCTCATGCCCGCCATCCGGGCCGACGACGTCACCCAGGGGGACCTGCTGGCGTTCTCGCTCATCGGCGCGGTCAGCGTGCTCCTGGCGTGGCTGCGGGCGCGCCGGGACGCCCAGCTGGTCTCGGTCCGGACGGTCGCGGAGGCCGCGCAGCTCGCGGTGCTGCCCCCGCTGCCGGAGCGCGTCGGACCGGTGCGGTGCGGGGCGCTGTACCGGGCCGCCGAGCGCGGCACGCTCGTCGGCGGCGACCTGTACGACGTCCAGGACGGGCCGTACGGCGTGCGGGCCGTCGTCGCCGACGTCCAGGGGCACGGGCTCGCGGCCGTCGCGACGGTGGCGGCGCTGCTCGGCACCTTCCGGGAGGCGGTGCTCGACGAACCGGAGCTCGGCGGGGTGGCGACCCGGCTGGACCGGCGGCTGGTGGTCGACGCGGCGGGGCGCGAGGGCGCGGAGGCGGAGGTCTTCGCCACCGCCGTACTGCTGGAGTTCGCGCCCCCTGGGGCGGACGGGGCGGCGGGGGTCGTACGGGTGCTCAGCTGCGGGCACCCGGCGCCGCTGCTGGTGAGCGGCGAGGGGGCGCGGGAGGTGGCCGTGGAGCCGGGGTCGCCGCTGGGCCTGGGGCTCGCGGAGTACCGGCCGCCGCCCGTGGCGACCGTGGCGCTGCGTCCGACGGACGTCCTCCTCGCGCACACCGACGGCGTGACGGAGGCGCGCGACGCGACGGGGGCCTTCTACCCGCTGGTCTCGCGCGTCCCGCGCCACGTGGGCCCGCCGGTGGAGCTGGTGCGCGAGGTGTGGCGGGACCTGTCCGCGTACGCGGGCGTCATCGCCGACGACGTGGCGCTGCTGGCGCTGAGCGCGCCGGACGCGAGCGGGACGGCGGCCGTGGCCCCGTAGGCGTACGGCCGTTAACATCAGCGCCCATGGGGGGCCTGGGGCTCATACGCGTCGCGCGTCCCATGGTGCTGGTGAGCGCCGTGGTGACGCTGCTCGCCGCGCTCTTCGTCTGTCTGGGCGGGGGCGACCGCCCCGGGGCCGGGCAGGACGAGCCCCGCCGGATCACGCTCGCCGCCGTCGCCACCGAGTACACCTGCCCGTACGACCACGGCGACTGCGCCCTCTTCCCCCACCTCACCCCCGCCGTCCTCACCGCCCCGCCGCTCGATCCGCCGCGGCAGCCCGACGGGCTCGCGTGGCTCACCCAGGCGTACGCCGTCGACCGGCCGGAGCGGATCGGAGTGCGGGCGCGTGCCCCGGATCTCCATGTCCTTCAGGTGCTGCGGACCTAAGCCGCGTCCGCGGGACCCGCATACCCATCAGCGATCACCGATCACACCCCTCACGAAGGACATCGACATCATGGCTGCCAACCGCAACACCTCCAGCGCCGACCGCCGCGCCCGAATAGAGGAGATGCGCCGTGCCGAGAAGGCGCGCGAGCGCCGCAACCGCATCCTCACCATCACCCTGAGCACGGTGGTGGTCGCGGGCCTCGTCGGCTTCGGCGTGTACGTGCTCAACGAGGAGAAGGAGCAGAAGCGGCAGGAGGAGGCCGTGGCCAAGGCGCCCATCAAGGACGAGAAGTCCTGGGACGCGAAGAAGCTCGGCCGCAACCACCCCACCACGCCGGTCTCGTACCCGATGAAGCCGCCGGTCGGCGGCGACCACCACCCGGTGTGGCAGAACTGCGACGGCGACGTCTACAAGAAGCCGGTCCGCAACGAGAACGCCGTCCACTCGCTGGAGCACGGCGCGGTGTGGGTGACGTACAACGACAAGGCGCCCGCCGCCGACGTGAAGAAGCTGGAGGAGAAGGTCGGCAAGACCCCCTACACGCTGATGAGCCCGGTCAAGGACCAGGCCGGGGCGATCATGCTGAGCGCCTGGGGCAAGCAGGTCACCGTGGACGGGGCCGATGACCCGCGCGTGGACCAGTTCCTCACGAAGTACGTGAAGGGCCCGCAGACCCCCGAGCCGGGCGCCGCGTGCACGGGCGGAGTGGGCGCGCAGTGAGGCTGACCCGTACGCACCTGGCCGCCGCCGTGGCGATCGTGCTCGCGCTGCTCTTCGCCGGGGTGGCGACGGTCGCCACGGCGGGCGGCAAGGGCGGCGAGGAGGAGGCCCGGACCCCGGCGGCGGACTCGGCGGACGCCGGGTTCGCGCGGGACATGTCGGACCACCACCAGCAGGCGGTGGAGATGTCGTTCATCGTGCGGGACCGCACGGCGGACGAGGAGGTGCGCCGCCTGGCGTACGACATCGCCAACACCCAGGCCAACCAGCGCGGCATGATGATGGGCTGGCTCGACCTGTGGGAGCTGCCGAAGGTGGCCATGGACCAGGAGCCGATGGCCTGGATGGGCACGCCGTCCCACGGTTCGTCGCACAGCCCGTCCCACGGCTCGTCGCACGGTTCGGTCCACGGCTCCTCCCCCGGTGCCCAGGGGCTCATGCCCGGCATGGCGACCAAGGCGGAGCTCGACCGGCTGCGGGCCGCGAGCGGCAAGGAGGCGGAGGTCCTGTACCTCCAGCTGATGATCGACCACCACAAGGGCGGTGTGCACATGGCGCAGGGATGCGTCGACAAGTGCGAGGTGGGGGTCGAGCAGCGGCTGGCCCAGGGCATGGTCGACGCGCAGGAGTCGGAGGTCCGGCTGATGACCGACATGCTGGCGAAGCGCGGGGCGAAGCCGCGCGGCTGACCCTCGTCGGCGGCGCCCCCGTGCCCCCGTGACGGCCCACAGCGGTCGCGGGGGCACGGGGGCCGGACGAGAATGGGAAGCGCTCGGGGACGTACGGCCTTATGACCCTGCATTACGGAGGTACGCACCCCATGACCACCGCCAAGGACATCATGCACCCCGGCGCACGTTGGCTTCCCCAGCACGAGACCCTCGACCGCGCCGCGCAGCTGATGCGCGACGAGAACGTGGGCGCGCTGCCCATCGCGGACGAGAACGAGCGCCTCTGCGGCATCCTCACCGACCGCGACATCGTCGTCGGCTGTGTGGCCGAGGGCCGCGACCCGGCACGGGTGACGGCGGGCGACATGGCGAAGGGCACGCCGCGCTGGATCGACGCCAACGCGGACGTGAGCGAGGTCCTCACGATGATGAAGGACCACCAGATCCGTCGGCTTCCGGTCATCGAGAACAAGCGCCTGGTCGGCATGATCAGCGAGGCCGACCTCGCCCGGCACCTGTCGGACCGCCAGGTGGCCGAGTTCGCGGAGCGGGTCTACGCGCCGTAGCACGCGCACGCACGCACAGGAGGGGCACGGCCGGCCGGCCGTGCCCCTCCGCCGTGTCCGGGCGGACGCGGGCGGGTCGGCACAGGACATTGCGTCGCTTTGACGATTAGACTGGTCGCGTGCCTCAACTACGCCTCGCCCTCAATCAGATCGACTCGACGGTCGGCGATCTCACGGCCAACGCCGAGGCCGTCGTCCACTGGACCCGGCACGCCGCCGAGCAGGGGGCGCACCTCGTCGCGTTCCCGGAGATGGTGCTGACCGGCTACCCCGTCGAGGACCTCGCCCTGCGGTCGTCCTTCGTGGAGGCCTCCCGCGGCGCGCTGCGGGCGCTCGCCCGGCGGCTGGCCGACGAAGAGTTCGGGGAGCTGCCGGTCGTCGTCGGGTACCTGGACCGGGCGGAGAAGGCCCAGCCCCGGTACGGCCAGCCGGCCGGGGCGCCGCAGAACGCCGGGGCCGTGCTGTACGGCGGTGAGGTCGTGCTGTCGTTCGCCAAGCACCACCTGCCCAACTACGGCGTCTTCGACGAGTTCCGGTACTTCGTGCCGGGCGACACCATGCCGGTCGTGCGCGTCCACGGCGTGGACGTCGCGCTGGCGATCTGCGAGGACCTGTGGCAGGACGGCGGGCGCGTCCCGGCCGCCCGCAGCGCGCACGCGGGGCTGCTGATCTCGATCAACGCCTCGCCGTACGAGCAGAACAAGGACGACGTCCGGCTGGACCTCGTGCGCAAGCGCGCCCAGGAGGCCGGCTGCACGCTGGCGTACCTGGCGATGATCGGCGGCCAGGACGAGCTCGTCTTCGACGGCGACTCGATCGTCGTGGACCGGGACGGCGAGGTCGTCGCGCGGGCGCCGCAGTTCGCCGAGGGCAGCGTGATCCTGGACCTGGACCTGCCGGCCGCCGCCGCGGACGCGCCGGAGGGCGTGGTCGACGACGGGCTGCGCATCGACCGGGTGGTGCTGTCGGAGGAGCCGCTGCCGGCGTACGAGCCGGAGCTGACGGGCGGGTACGCGGAGCGCCTCGACGACGACGAGGAGGTGTACACCGCGCTGGTCGTGGGCCTGCGGGCGTACGCCGCGAAGAACGGTTTCCGCTCCGTGCTGGTCGGCCTGTCCGGCGGCATCGACTCCGCGCTCGTCGCGGCGATCGCGTGCGACGCGCTGGGCGCGCCGAACGTGTACGGCGTGTCGATGCCGTCCAAGTACAGCTCCGAGCACTCCAAGGACGACGCGGCCGAGCTGGCCCGCCGCACCGGGCTGAACTTCCGCACCGTGCCGATCGAGCCGATGTTCGACGCGTACATGGGGTCCCTGGGGCTGACGGGCCTCGCGGAGGAGAACCTCCAGTCGCGGCTGCGCGGCACGCTGCTGATGGCGCTCTCCAACCAGGAGGGCCACATCGTGCTGGCGCCCGGCAACAAGTCCGAGCTGGCGGTCGGGTACTCGACGCTGTACGGCGACTCGGTCGGCGCGTACGGGCCGATCAAGGACGTGTACAAGACGGCGGTCTTCCGGCTGGCGCGCTGGCGCAACCGGGCGGCGGAGGAGCGCGGGCAGACGCCGCCGATCCCGGAGAACTCCCTCACCAAGCCCCCGAGCGCCGAGCTGCGCCCCGGCCAGGTCGACACGGACTCCCTGCCCGACTACGACGTGCTGGACCGGATCCTGGAGCTGTACGTCGACCGCGACCGGGGCAAGGACGCCATCGTCGCGGCCGGTTTCGACGAGGAGCTGGTGACGCGGACGCTGCGGCTGGTGGACGTCGCCGAGTACAAGCGGCGCCAGTACCCGCCGGGCACCAAGATCTCGGCCAAGGGCTTCGGCAAGGACCGGCGCCTGCCGATCACCAACCGCTGGCGCGAGACGACGGCGTAGCGGACGGGCGGGCCCGGGGCGCCCCGGCGTCGCGGGGCGCTCGGGACCGCGCGGGACTCAGAGCGTGACGCGGGCGGCGATCGGCAGGTGGTCGCTGTCGGTCGCCGGGAGCGTCCAGGAGGCGACCGGCTCGACGCCCCGCACCAGGATCTGGTCGATCCGCGCCATCGGGAAGGCGGCCGGCCAGCTGAAGCCCATGCCGTCGCCCGCCGCGCCCTGCGTGGAGCGCAGCTGCGAGGTGACGGCGTTGAGCGAGCGGTCGTTCATGGTGCCGTTGAGGTCGCCGAGCAGGATCACCTTGTCGAGCCGCTCGCGGGCGATGGCCTCGCCCAGCGCGTCGGCGCTGTTGTCGCGCTGGTTGGCGGTGAAGCCGGCGTTGAGCTTGACCCGCACCGACGGCAGGTGGGCGACGTACACGGCGAAGTCGCCCATGGGCGCGGAGACGGTGGCGCGCATGGCGCGCGTCCAGCCCAGCCGGATGTCGACCGGGGCGACGTCGGCCAGCGGGTACGTGCTCCACAGGCCGACCGTGCCCTGGACGGAGTGGTACGGGTACCGGTCGGCGAGCGCCTTCTCGTACACCGGGACCATGGCCGGCTTGAGTTCCTCCAGGGCCACGACGTCCGCGCCGGAGGCGGCGACGCTGCGGGCGGTGCCCTCGGGGTCGGGGTTGTCGGCGTTGACGTTGTGCGAGACGACCATGAGGTCGCCGCCGGGGCCGGACTTGTCGGTGGCGAGGCCGCCGAAGAAGTTGAGCCAGACGGCGACGGGCAGCACCAGGGCGATCAGCGCGGTCGCCGAGCGGCGCAGCAGCGCGGCGACGAGGAGGACCGGCAGGAAGACGCCGAACCAGGGCAGGAACGTCTCGGTGAGGCTGCCGATGTTGCCGACGCGGTTCGGGATCTCGGCGTGGAAGATCATCAGCAGTGCGAGGAGCACCGCGCAGAGGGCGAGGAGGACGCCCCGGCGCCAGATCCCCGGATCGCGGCGCAAGCGGTCGGCCACCGACCGGACCCGGGATCCGGTGCGCTCGCGCTCCGCGCCGCCGCCGCTCCCCGTCTCCGTCACGTCCACCTGCGCCATTCCGTCGTCCTCACTGCCTTGCTTGTCGTGCTCACCGTCCCCCGGAACCCCGACCCTAGGGGATCGGGTGACGGCCGTACTGTCCCGAGGACGAGATTGCGGCGCGGCCGGGTTCCGGAGGTTGCGGTCGAGGCGGCAGCTGTGACAGAACGCGCATATTTGCGACCGTTGTGCGGCCGGTGGCGACGCAGTGCCGTGGGGAGCCCCACGCTCAGCCGCGTACCGGTTCCTCCCGCGCGTCCCCGTGCGGGGCCTGCGGCGCGGGCCCGGCGCCGTGGCCGGGGCCGTGCGGCGGCCTGCGGGCGGGCAGCACCGTGGACACCACCGCCGCGCCCACCAGCGCGGCGCCCATCGACACCACGGCCGTGAGGTGCATGGCGGCGAGGAAGGCGTCGTACGCGGCCGGGGCCAGCTCCCGCCCGGCCGCGCCGAGGCGGTCGGCGGCGGCGAGGGTGGACTCGATGGACTCCCCCGCCGCCTCGCGGGCCGCGCCCGGCGGAACCGCGTCCAGGTGCCCCTCGACGCCGTCGCGGTACGCGGTCGACAGCACCGAGCCGAGGACCGCGACCCCGAGCGCCCCGCCGACCTGCCGGAAGGTGTTGCTGATCGCCGAACCGGAACCGGCCCGGGTCCTCGGCAGCGACTGCATCACGGTGACCGTCACCGGCGGCATGACGTGCGCCATCCCGGCGCCCTGCGCGAACAGCACCAGCTCCAGGACCCAGACGGGCGTGGTGGCGTCGTAGAAGGCGAAGGAGGCGAGGCACCCGGCGATCACGAGCATGCCCGCCGTGCACACGGCCCGGGCCCCGAAGCGCGCCACCGCCAGCCGCGCCCGGGGCGCGAAGAGCAGCTGCGCCACGGCCAGCGGCAGCAGGAGCAGCCCGGCCTGGAGGGCGCTGTAGCCGCGCAGGCTCTGCAGGTAGAAGGCGGCGACGAAGGTCACGCCCATGAGCGCGAAGAACACCAGCGAGATGGCGGCGACGGCGCCGGAGAAGGCGGGTTTGCGGAAGTGCGCCATGTCGATGGCCGGGTGGTCGGTGCGCTTCTCGTGCAGGACGAAACCGGCCAGCACCGCGAGCCCGCCGAGCAGCGGCAGCAGGGAGGAGGGAGCGGTGAAGTCGGCGAGCTCGCCGCCCCGGATGATCCCGTACACCAGCAGGACGAGGCCGACGATGGAGAGGGCCACGCCCAGCGGGTCGAGCCGGCCGGGACGCGGGTCCTTGGAGTCCGGCACCAGCAGGACCATGGCGACCAGCGCGACGAGCACGACGGGGACGTTGACCAGGAAGATCGAGCCCCACCAGAAGTGCTCCAGGAGCAGCCCGCCGGTGACCGGGCCGATGGCGATGCCGAGACCGACGCTGCCGGCCCAGATGCCGATGGCCTTCGGCTGCTCGTCGCGCTCGAAGACGTTCATCAGGATGGCGAGGGTGGCGGGCATCACCAGCGCGCCGCCCACCCCCATGAGCGCCCGGTGGGCGATCAGCTCGCCCGGCGCGTCGGACAGCGCGGCGAGCGCCGAGCCCGTACCGAAGACGACCAGGCCGACGAGCAGGACCTTCTTGCGGCCGAGCCGGTCGCCGAGGAGCCCGGCGGTGAAGAGCAGGCCGGCGAAGACGAGCGTGTACGCGTTGATCGCCCACTCCAGCTCGCTCTGGGCGGCGCCGAGGCCTACGGGCGCGGGGGTGGCGATGGTCCTGACCGCGACGTTGAGGATGGAGTTGTCCAGCACGACGATGAGCAGGCTGAACATCAGGACGCCGAGGATGAGCCAGCGGCGGCGGTGGATCGCTTCCGGTACGGCGGGGGCGGGAGCGTGGGCGTCTGAGGGGGCTACGGGTTCCGGTACGGGCATGTTCCGACCGTAATAGTCCTTTTGTCACCACACGCATCCCTACCGTGACCCCTTACGCCAGTCGGAGCCAGACGGGGCCGGACGGCGCCGGGCGGCGCCGAGCGGAGTGGCCGGTGCCGGACGGAGTGGCCGGGGCCCCACTTCCCCCCACGCGGCACGAAGTGCCACCATGGACCTGGTCCGGGGACGCCGTCAGGGCGCCTCGAGATGACGAAGGAGCCGTTTTCCATGACGCTTCAGGCTGCCCAGCAGCAGCAGCGGCCCGCCGACGGCGCGAAGGCGCTGTACGGCGGCAAGGGCACCCGCCGCATCACCGTCCACGACATCGCCGCCGCCAAGGAGCGCGGCGAGAAGTGGCCCATGCTGACCGCGTACGACGCGATGACCGCTTCCGTCTTCGACGAGGCCGGCATCCCGGTCATCCTGGTCGGCGACTCCATGGGCAACTGCCACCTCGGCTACGACACCACCGTGCCCGTCACGATGGACGAGATGGCCCTGCTCTCCGCCGCCGTCGTACGGGGCACCAAGCGTGCCCTGGTCGTCGGCGACCTGCCCTTCGGCTCGTACCAGGAGGGCCCCGTCCAGGCGCTGCGCTCCGCGACGCGGCTGGTCAAGGAGGCGGGCGTCGGCGCGATCAAGCTGGAGGGCGGCGAGCGCTCGCTGCCGCAGACCGAGATGCTGGTCCAGGCCGGCATCCCCGTCATGTCGCACCTCGGCCTGACCCCGCAGTCCGTCAACACCATGGGCTACCGGGTGCAGGGCCGCGGCGACGAGGCCGCCCACCGGCTGCTGAACGACGCGAAGGCCGCGCAGGACGCGGGCGCCTTCGCCGTGGTCCTGGAGCTGGTCCCGGCGGAGCTGGCCGCCGAGGTGACGCGGTCGCTGCACATCCCGACCATCGGCATCGGCGCCGGCCCGGACACCGACGCGCAGGTCCTGGTGTGGACCGACATGGCCGGGCTGACCGGCGGCAAGGTGCCGCGCTTCACCAAGCAGTACGCCAGCCTGCGGCAGACGCTCGGCGACGCGGCGAAGGCGTTCGCCGAGGACGTGGCCGGCGGGGCGTTCCCGGCCGAGGAGCACACCTTCCACTAGGCCGTGTGCCCGAGGCCCGGCCCCCGGGCCACCAAGCCACTTCCGGTACGGACGACAGCCCGCCGACTTCCCCCATCGGCGGGCTGTCGGCATGTCGAGCGTACCGGCCCGTACGGGCCTAGCCTCGAAGGGAGGAGGCGAGACATCATGGCCGGAATCACCCACAAGAGCTTTGGATCCCCCGACGAAACACGTCCCTTCGAGGGCGACAAGGGCAAGCTCGATCTACTCACCACGGACCGCGGTCCGGTCGGCCGGGCGGTCTTCGAACCGGGCTGGCGCTGGTCCGAGCACGTCAAGCCCATCGCCGGCACGGACAGCTGCATGGCCGCCCACGCCTGCTACACCGTCAGCGGCCGGCTGCACATCGTCATGGACGACGGCACCGAGGACGAAGTGGGCCCCGGAGACTTCGCGGCCATCGAGCCGGGCCACGACGCGTGGGTCGTCGGCGATGAGCCGTGCGTCATGATCGACTGGCAGGGGTTCGCCGACTACGCCAAGCGCTGATACCAAAGAGCCGCGGCTGCGCCGTGTCGGTGGCGTATCGGTGCCGTGTCGGTGACGGCTGGTGACATGGGTCGCATGACACGACCATCCGACACCACCGCCGTCGAGGTACGCGGCCTCGTGAAGCACTACGGCGAGACCAGGGCGCTGGACGGCGTGGACCTCGACGTCCGCGAGGGCACCGTCCTCGGCGTCCTCGGTCCCAACGGCGCGGGCAAGACCACGCTCGTCCGCTGCCTGTCCACGCTCGTCGTGCCCGACGCCGGCACCGCGACCGTCGCCGGGTACGACGTGGTGCGCGAGCCCCGCGCGCTGCGCCGCGTCATCGGCCTCACCGGCCAGTACGCCTCGGTCGACGAGAAGCTGTCCGGCTGGGAGAACCTGTACATGATCGGGCGGCTGCTCGACCTGTCCCGCAGGGACGCCCGGCGCCGCGCCGACGAGCTCCTGGAGCGCTTCTCGCTCGCGGAGGCCGCGGGGCGCGCCGTGTTGACGTACTCCGGCGGCATGCGGCGCCGCCTCGACCTGGCCGCGTCCATGATCGGCCGCCCGGCGGTGCTGTACCTGGACGAGCCGACGACGGGCCTGGACCCCCGGTCCCGCAACGAGGTGTGGGACGAGATCACGCGCCTGGTCGCCGACGGTGCCACGGTCCTGCTCACCACCCAGTACATGGAGGAGGCCGAGCGGCTGGCGCACGAGCTCACCGTCGTCGACCGGGGCCGGGTCATCGCCGCCGGCCGGGTCGACGAGCTCAAGGCCAAGGTCGGCGGCCGCACCCTCCAGGTCCGGCCGGTGGACCCGGCGGACCTGCCCGCGATGGCGCGGGCTCTGGCCGACAGCGGCCTCGACGGGATCGCCGGCTCCACGGTCGTACCGGAGGACGGCCTGCTGTACGTGCCGATCCTCAGCGACGAGCAACTGACCGCGGTCGTCGGGCTGCTGGCCACGCGCGGCTTCGGCATCACGCACATCGGCACCCATCTGCCCAGCCTGGACGAGGTGTTCCTGGCCATCACGGGCGAGAAGTCGTCACCGGCCGCGGGTGCGACGGCCGGCTCGTCCAACGACTCGTCCAACGACTCGTCCACCGGTACGTCCACCGTCGAGGAGGTGACCGCGTGAGCGCGGTCGGGACCCGGGCCGCGCGGGCGAACCTGCGGCACATCGGCGCGCTGGTCCGGCGCAACGCCCTGCACCTCAAGCAGGATCCGCAGTCGATGTTCGACGTCGTCCTGACGCCGATCGTGCTCACGGTGCTGTTCGTGTTCGTCTTCGGCGGCTCGGTCGGGCTCGTCCTGGGCGGCGACCGGGACGCGTACGTCAACTACGTCGTGCCCGGGCTGATGGGGATGATGGGCCTGAACATCGCCATGGCCGTCGGCACCGGCATCAACGACGACTTCCGCACGGGCGTCATGGACCGGTTCCGGACCCTGCCCATCGCCCGGTCGTCCGTCCTCATCGCCAAGATCGTGGTGGAGATCGGCCGGATGGTGATCGCCTCGGCCATCCTGCTCGTGATGGGCTTCCTGCTGGGTCTGGAGATCCACACCTCGGTGGGCTCCCTGCTCGCGGCCGTCGGCCTCTCCGTGGTCTTCGGCGCGTCCCTGATGTGGATCTTCCTCCTGCTCGGCCTCACGATGAAGACGGCGCAGGCCGTCCAAGGGATGGCGATGCTGGTGCTGTTCCCCCTCCAGTTCGGTTCGTCGATCTTCGCGCCGCCGTCCTCGATGCCGGGCTGGCTGCGGGCGTTCACCGAGTACAACCCGCTGTCGAACCTCGCCGACGCCGCGCGCAACCTGATCAACGGCGGCCCGGTCGCCGAGTCGGTGTGGACGACGCTGGCCTGGGCGGCGGCCATCACCCTGGTGACGGCGCCCCTCGCGGTCGCCAAGTTCCGCAAGCGGACGTGACGGTGGGGCGGTGAGCGATGGGCGGCGTGTGACGGAAGGGGCGTCGGGTACGGTCTGTACGTCCCCGAGCCCAGGAGCGCCGCCCATGGCCACCGCCACGTCCCGCCACAGCGAGCGGAGGATCAGTCCGGTCTTCCTCGGTATCGCCGCCATCATGGTGGTCACCGGATGGGCGGTATGGACGGGTTTCTCGGCCAACCTGGGCCTGGCCGTCTTCCTCTTCGTCACGTCGACGTGGATCGTCTCGCTCTGCCTGCACGAGTACGCGCACGCCCGCACGGCCCTGCACGGCGGTGACATCTCCATCGGCGCGAAGGGCTATCTGACCCTCAACCCGCTCAAGTACACGCACGTGCTGCTCAGCATCGTGCTGCCGGTCGTCTTCGTCATCATGGGCGGCATCGGTCTGCCCGGCGGCGCGGTCTTCATCGAGCAGAACCGCATCCGCAGCCGCTGGAAGCAGAGCCTGGTCTCGGCGGCCGGACCGCTGACGAACGTGCTGTTCGCGATCGTGTGCACCGCGCCCTTCTGGCTGGGTGCCCTGGACGGCGTGCCGGTCCCCTTCCGCTTCGCCCTCGCGTTCATCGCGCTGCTCCAGGTGACGGCGGCGATCCTCAACTTCCTGCCTGTTCCCGGCCTGGACGGCTACGGCGTGATCGAGCCGTGGCTGTCCTACCGGGTCCGGCGGAAGGTGGAGCCGTACGCGCCCTTCGGGCTGCTCGCGGTGTTCGTCTTCCTCTTCATCCCCGAGGTGGGCGCGGCCTTCTTCGGGCTGGTCCACTTCGTCCTCGACGGGCTCTGCATCTCGGACCTGGAGACGTACTGCGGGCGGGACCTCTTCAGCAGCCTGTGGCAGGAGCAGACCCCGGCCTGCGAGGAGATCGTCAGCTGGTGACGCGCTGCGGGCGGCGGCGCCAGTAGTACCACGCCATGTTGGACGAGACGCCGGACAGCAGCACCCACACGATGCCGAGCCAGCTGCCCTGGGCGAAGGAGACCACGGCCGCGGCGACGGCGAGGGCGCAGACGACGAGGGCGTACAGAGCGAGGCGGGGCATGGGGGTCGGCTCCTGTCCGGGTGCGGGTGTTGCCCGTCCAGTGTCCCCCATGCCCGCCGGCCGCTAGATATCGGTCACGCGCAGGCCCGCGTGGGCCTTGTAGCGGCGGTTGACGGAGATCAGGTTGGCGACCAGCGCCTCCACCTGGTGGGCGTTCCTCAGCCGGCCCGCGAAGACGCCCCGCATGCCGGGGATGCGGGCGGCGAGCGCCTGGACGACGTCGGTGTCGGCGCGCTTCTCGCCCAGCACCATCACGTCCGTGTCGATCTCCTCGACCGTCTCGTCCTGCAGCAGGACGGCGGACAGGTGGTGGAAGGCGGCCGTCACCCGCGAGTCGGGCAGCAGGGCGGCTGCCTGCTCGGCGGCGCTGCCCTCCTCGGGCTTGAGGGCGTAGGCGCCGCGCTTGTCGAAGCCGAGGGGGTTGACGCAGTCGACGACGATCTTGCCGCGCAGCTCCTCGCGCAGCGACTCGAGCGTCGCGGCGTGGCCCTCCCAGGGCACGGCGACGATCACGATGTCGCTGCGGCGGGCGCACGCGGCGTTGTCGGCGCCCTCGACGCCCAGGCCCAGCTCGGCCGCCGCGGTCTCGGCGCGCTCGGCGGCCCGGGACCCGATGATCACCTTCTGGCCTGCGCGGGCGAGCCGGTACGCGAGGCCCCGCCCCTGGTCACCGGTGCCGCCGAGGACGCCGACGACGAGCCCGGAGACGTCGGGGAGTTCGTACGGATCAGTAGCAGTAGTCATGGCCCGACAGTACGGGGACGCCACCGAGCCCGCCCCGTCCGGGTGACGCCCGGCCGAAACCCTGCGCGGCGGCCCGGCCCGGGGGCATGATGCGGCGCCATGGATGCCGTACGCGTCGCACTGCTGCGTGAGGTCCTGGCCGGTACGGAGTGGCCGGCGGTGACCCGCCGGTTCGCCGGGGTGCTGCGCTCCTCGGTGGTGTCGCACGGCGGCGGACTGCTGCTGGTGGGCACGGCGGAGTACGAGCCGTGGCACCTGGCGGCGCACCTGGTGGACGAGGCGGCCTGGTCGGGGCTGCCCGAGCTGGCGCCGACGCTGGTACGCCACCGGGTGCGGCCCTCCGATCCGGCGCACCTGGCGGTGGGCCTGGGGCGGCTGGAGGCGGCCGGGCGCGGCTCGACGCTGCTGGTGGTGGCGCCGGACCGGCCGGACGGCGGCCTGCTGGAGCGGGTGCACGACGCGCGGCGGGCGGGGGCGACGGTGCTGTCGCTGGACCGCGGCGACCGTGAGGTGCACGGGCTGGCGCACGAGGCGCTGACCGTGGCGGAGGAGCAGGACGTCGACCTGGACACGGTCCAGCACCTGGTGAGCGCGGCGGCCGGTGAGAACACCCTGCCGGGCTCCTCCCGGCGGGGCCGCCGGCGCTTGCGCGACCGGCTGTCGCGGCTGGCCGACCAGCTGACCTCGCCGCCGCCGACGCGCTGGTAATCCGGTTGCCCGGGGTGACGGCCGCCGCCGACCATGGCGACTCGTGGCCCCCCGACTCTCCGCCCTCCTCCCCGACCTGTCGCCGTTGCGCGCGTCGCGGGACTTCCGGCTCCTGTGGATACAGGGCCTGGTCACCTACTTCGGCAGCTTCGCGGCGATGGTCGCGCTGCCGCTCCAGATCAAGGAGCTGACCGGTTCGCCGCTGGCGGTCGGGGTCATGGGCGCGGTCGAGCTGGTCCCGCTGGTGGCGTGCGGCCTGTACGGCGGGGCGCTCGCCGACGCCGCGGACCGGCGCAAGGTCATCCTCTCCACCGAGACGGCACTCGGCCTGCTGGCCGTGCTGCTGCTGGTCAACGCCCTGCTGCCGTCGCCGCTGCTGTGGCCGCTGTACGTGGTGGCCGCCGGGGTGGCGGGTCTGGCGGGGCTCCAGCGGCCCGCGCTCGACGCGCTGCTCGCCCGGATCGTGCCGCACGACAAGCTGACGGCTGCGGCCTCGCTGAACGCCATCCGCTGGGAGCTGGGCGCCATCGCCGGTCCGGCGCTGGCGGGGCTGCTGGTGGCCTACGGGAACCTCGCCACCGCGTACGGCACGACGGTGGTCTGCTTCACCGTCTCGGTGGCGCTGTGCCTGCGGCTCACGCCCGCGCCGCCCGCCCGCTCGGGCGGGAAGCCGTCGCTGCGGGGCATCGCGGAGGGCGCGCGCTACGCCTGGTCGCGGCCGGTGCTGCTGGGCACGTACGCGATCGACCTGGCCGCGATGTTCTTCGCGTTCCCGAACACGATCTTCCCGTTCCTCGCGGACGACCTGGACGCGGAGTGGTCGCTGGGGCTGATGTATGCCGCTGGAGCGATCGGCTCGCTGGCGCTGAACCTCACCAGCGGCTGGACCTCGCGGGTGCGGCGGCACGGGCTGCTGGTGGTGTGCGGCGCGGCCTGCTGGGGGCTGGCCATCGCCGCGGCGGGCTGGTTCTCCAGCGTGTGGCCGGTGCTGGTGTGCCTGGCGGTCGCGGGCGCGGGCGACACCCTGAGCGGGCTCGGCCGCTCGACGATCTGGAACCAGACCATCCCCGACGAGCTGCGGGGCCGGCTCGCGGGCATCGAGGTCCTGTCGTACAGCGTCGGCCCGCAGCTGGGCCAGGTCCGGGCGGGCGCGATGGCCGGCTGGACGGGGACGCGCCCGGCGTTCTGGAGCGGCGGGCTGGCGTGCGTGGCGGCGGTGGGCCTGCTCGCGGCGGCGCTGCCGAAGCTGCTGACGTACGACGCGACGACGGACGAGGACGCCCTGCGCCGCCGCGCGGCCCGGGAGGCGGCGCAGCTCCCTTAGGGCGCCTGGTCCCGGGGGGTGTCATGCCACTTCGGGTCGGTCTCCCACTCCAGGTTCCGCTCGTGCGCGGTGTCCATCGCGCGGGCGGCCTCCTCGCGGGTGGTGTAGGGGCCGAAGCGGTTCTTGGCCGGGCACTCCGGGCCCTCCTCGACCTTCTGGTGCTTCAGGCAGTAGTACCACTCGCCCGGTTTTCCGGTCGTGCGCTTCTTGAACAGGGCCATCGTCGGGCTCCTTCCTCTGACGCCATGGTGCCCCGTGCACCCTGGTTAGACTCGCTGCATGTCTGGCCAGTCGCTGCTCGTACCAGGGGAGCTGTCTCCCCCTCGTTCCGTTCCCGGGTCCATCCGCCGCCCCGAATACGTCGGAAAGCCCATGCCGGCGCCGTACACCGGCCCCGAGGTGCAGGATTCCGACACCATCGAGCGGATGCGCATCGCGGGCCGCATCGCCGCGCAGGCGATGGAGGAGGCCGCCAAGCACATCGCCCCCGGGGTGACGACCGACGAACTGGACCGGGTCGCGCACGAGTACATGTGCGACCACGGGGCCTACCCGTCGACGCTCGGTTACCGGGGCTTCCCCAAGTCGCTGTGCGCGTCGATCAACGAGGTCATCTGCCACGGCATCCCCGACTCCACCGTCCTGCGCGACGGCGACATCGTGAACCTCGACGTCACGGCGTACATCGACGGCGTCCACGGCGACAACAACGCCACGTATCTGTGCGGTGACGTCGACGAGGAGTCGCGGCTCCTGGTCGAGCGGACCCGCGAGTCGCTGAACCGCGCCATCAAGGCCGTCAAGCCGGGCCGCCAGATCAACGTGATCGGCCGGGTCATCGAGTCGTACGCCAAGCGCTTCGGCTACGGGGTGGTCAGGGACTTCACCGGGCACGGCATCAACTCGTCCTTCCACTCCGGCCTGATCATCCCGCACTACGACTCGCCCCACGCGACGACGGTCATGCAGCCCGGCATGACGTTCACCATCGAGCCGATGCTGACGCTGGGGACGCACGAGTACGACATGTGGGACGACGGCTGGACGGTCGTGACGAAGGACAGGAAGCGGACCGCGCAGTTCGAGCACACGCTCGTCGTGACGGAGACCGGGGCCGAGATCCTCACGTTGCCGTGACGCCCGGGGCGGGTAGGCTTTTTTCCGACGGACCGTCGGCAACCCGTTGACTCAGGTAAGCCTCAGCAGGAAGATCGGCGGTAGTGGCGGCCCCGGCTGCCACTTCCCGTTGACCCGGACCGGGAGGCCCGCCTTGGATGCCAGCGCCACCACCGTGACCCCCTTCTCGACGCTCATCCGTACCGCCTCGCACCAGCAGCACACGGAGGCGGAGAGCTCGCCCTTCATGAGCCACCTGCTCGGTGGCCGGCTCGGCGTGGAGGCCTACGCCCGGTACACCGAGCAGCTGTGGTTCGTCTACCGGGCCCTGGAGGAGGCCGCCGGCCCGCTGGCGGACGACCCGGTGGCGGGCCCGTTCATACGCCCCGAGCTGTTCCGTACCGCCGAGCTGGAGCGGGACCTGGCCCATCTGCGCGGCGAGGACTGGCGCACCGGCGTGAGCGCGCTGCCGGCGACCGCCGCGTACGCCGCCCGCGTCGAGGAGTGCGCCCGCACCTGGCCCGCCGGGTACGTGGCGCACCACTACACCCGCTACCTCGGGGACCTCTCCGGCGGCCAGATCATCCGGGACAAGGCCGAGCGGACCTGGGGCTTCGCGCGCAAGGGCGACGGCGTGCGGTTCTACGTCTTCGAGGAGATCCCCAACCCGGCCGCCTTCAAGCGGACGTACCGCGAGCTGCTGGACCGGGTGAACGCCGACGACCTGGAGAAGCAGCGGATCGTCGACGAGTGCAAGCGGGCGTTCGACTTCAACGGCGCGGTGTTCCGGGAGCTGGACCGGGAGTTCCCGCTCAGCGCCTGACGTCCCCGGACCTCAGCGCCCGATCTCCCGTACGCGGCCGCCGAGTTCGATGATGCCGTCGGGGCCGGGGGCCGTCAGCAGCTGCGAGCCCCGGCCCTGGGTGATGTTCAGCGCCCGGTTGAGGCGTGCCGTCAGCAGCAGGGCCGCCGCGCCGGTCGCCTCGTCCTCGTCGATGCCGTCGCCGCGCCCGGGGAAGGCCCGCGCCCGGACCCGGCCACCCGCCTCGTCCTCCCACGCCCACGCGTAGACCCACTCCCCCGGCGGCGGCACGTCGAGCGCCTCGACCTCGGTGGCCGACGCGTACTGCCGCAGCGTGCGCGGCGGCGCCCATTCCGGGCGGGCGGTGATCCAGGTGAACTCGCCGTCCTGGCGCACCCACACCTCGCCCGCCGGAGGGTTCACCACCTCCAGGTCCAGGAGCCACGCGACACCGACCAGCGGGTGCCCGGCGAAGGGGAGCCGCGTGCCGGGCGTGTAGATGTCGACGTCCCCGCGGTCGGGGTCGTCCACGAACACGGTCTCGCTGAAGCCGAGTTGCTTGGCGAGCGCCTGCCGTGACGACTCGTCGGGGCGGAGGCGCCCGTCGCGTACGACGCCGAGGAGGTTCCCGTGGCGACCGTCGGCGGCGCAGAAGACGGCCAGGACGTCCACGACGTCGCGTGCGGTGTTCATCCCGGCATTCAAGCACGGGGCGGGACACGGCAGGATGGCCCGCATGTTCGGCACCTATCTGTTCGGCCTGCGCGAGGGCTTGGCGGCGGCCGCGGTCGTCTGCGTCCTCCTGGCGTACCTGGTGAGGACGGGGCGGCGGGACGCGCTCCGGTCGGTGTGGACGGGCGTCGCCACGGCGGCGGGCCTGTCGCTCGCGCTCGGCGCGCTCCTCGAGTTCGGCGCCTACGAACTGACCCCGGAGGCGCGGAAGCTGCTGGGCGGTGCGTGCGCGGTGGGAGCGGCGGGGGTGCTGACGTGGCTGGTCGCCGGAGGGCGGGCGGGTGCGGGGGCGGTGGCCTCGGCGGCGTTCCTGGCGGTGGGCCGGGAGGGGCTGGAGACGGCGCTGTTCGTCTGGGCGACGGTCCGGGCGGCGGCGGACGAGGCGGGCTCGGCGGAGCCGCTGACCTGGGTGCTGGTGGGCCTCGCGACGGCGGCCGCGGTCGTGGGGTGGCCGCTGTTCCGGTGCGCCCTGCGGTGCGGCCCGCTCCTGCCGGTCGTGGCGGCGGGCGTCCTGGCCGGCGGCGTACGCGGTTTCCAGGAAGCGGTCGCCCCCGGTGGCGTCTTCGGAAGCGGCGCGGTGGCGTTCGACGTCTCCGCCGTGGTGCGGCCGGACAGCTGGTACGGGGCGGTGCTGCAGGGCGTCTTCGCCTTCGTGCCCGATCCGACGGTCCTCCAGGCCGGGGTGTGGCTGCTGTATCTGGTCCCGGCGCTCGCGCTGTTGCCGGCCCCGGTAGGGTTCGGACGGTCAGTGGGGGTCGAGGATCAGAAGGCAACCGATGAGAAGGCTGGGTCGGGGTCGGGCGGCGAGGCTCGCGGCGACGGTGACGGCGACCGTGGTGCTGGCGCTGACCGCGAGCGGGTGCGTGACGGTGCACGGCGAGCTGGAGGTCGTCCCGGCGGCGACGAAGGCTGAGGCCGCGCAGGCGCTGAAGGACTTCACGGACGCGTACAACGCGGCCGACAAGGCGTACGACCCGGCGCTGGACGCGGGCCGGGTCACCGGTGCGCTCGGCGCGGTCAACCAGGCGGGGCTGAAGTCGCGCTCCATCACCAGCCCCGGCGGGAACCCCGACCACCGGCCCCTGGTGCTGTCGGACGCCACCTACACGATCCCGAAGAAGGCGGGCTGGCCGCGCTGGTTCGTCGCGAACGCCGACTCCAACCGGGACACCGACCAGGGCACGGGCGACAGCCGCTGGGTGCTCGTCTTCGTGCGCAACAGCTCCCAGCAGCTGTGGGAGGTCGCGTACCTGTCGATCCTCGCGCCGAACCAGATCCCGGCGTTCAAGACGGACGCCGAGGGGTACGCGGAGCCGGTCGCGCCGGACTCCGCGGCGCTGGCGGTCGCGCCGAAGAACCTGAGCGAGGAGTACACCTCCTACCTCCACTCCGGGAAGCCCGCGCACTTCGCGGCGGGCCCGCACACCTCGGTGTGGCGGGCCGAGCGGCAGAGCCTCGCACGGCGGCCGGGGCTGTCCACGCAGTTCGTGGACCAGCCGCTGGACACGGGCGACTACGCGCCGCTCGGGCTGGCGACCGAGGACGGCGGGGCGTTCGTCTTCTTCTCGACGCGCTTCTACGACCGCCAGACGGCGGCGGCGGGCTACCGGCCCAAGGTCAACCCGGATGTGAAGGCGCTGATGACCGGCGAGGTGAAGACCACCCTCACCAAGGAGTGGGTGGCGGGCCTGGTCGCCCGGGTGAAGCCGTCCGGCGCCGCCTCGGACCAGGTCACGGTGGTGGGCCGGCTCCAGGGCGTGACGTCGGCGACGGGGTCGTAGGGGCCTGGTCTCAGCGGCTGAGGGGCCAGGCCACCGAGTGGTGGTCGTGGTCGTCGTCGAGCTGGTCGACATGGCGGGCGCAGGCGTCGGTGAGGGCTTCGAGCAGCGTCAGCGGGTCGGGCAGCGGGTGCTCGGGGCCGCGTACCCAGCCGACGCCGAGGTCACCGGGAAGCCGCGCGGGCGGGACGAGGACGTAGGAGCCGCGGCAGTGCCAGCGCAGGCCGGGGTGCTCGTCCATGGTCTCGGGGTGGCAGTCCAGCTCGCACGGCCACCACTCGTCCTCGTCCTCGGGCGTGCCCCGGGTGGCGGTGAAGAACAGCATCCGGCCGTCCCCGGACTCGGCGACCGGCCCCACGTCGACGCCCTCGCCGAGCAGCCGCTCCAACGCGGCGCGACCGGCCTCCAACGGAACGTCCAGGACGTCGTGGACCATGCCGGTCGCGGTGATGAAGTTGGCCTGCGGCTGGCCCTCGGCCCACCGCTGGATCTGCGCGCCGTCGGTGGTGGACTGCGTCTGCCAGGCGAAGGAGACCGGATGGCGGGCCGGGGTCGGACAGCCGATGCGCTCGCAGGAACAGCGGTAGCCGACGGGGTACGCGGCGGGGGCGAGGGGCAGTCCGGCGGCCGCGATGGCGAGGAGCAGGTCCTCACGGCTCGGTACGTCGGCGGCGGACTTCCTCGGACGCCGGCGCAGCCAGTGCGCGAGTTTGCTCTCCGTGCCGCGGTAGCGGCCGATACCGTCGCCCATCTATCCCCTCACACCTGGTCATGCAAGCCCTGCGGTCCCTGCCATGGTCCCACCATCCTGCGCCCCGGGTGACCGGAGTCCCCAACCGGGGTGGAGCAGCTGGGCGCGATGGGCGGGTATGCCCGAATTGATCAGCCTGCAGGACGAGGCGCCAGCCCGTGGAGGGCGTACTCGACGAGCCGGTCGGCGTACTCGTGGGTGAGCGGGAGGGTGCGCAGCAGCCAGCGGTGGGCGAGCGGGCCGACGAAGAGCTCCAGGGCGATCCGCGGGTCGATGTCCGCCCGGACGTCGCCGGCCTCCTGGGCGGCGCGCAGCCGCTTGACGTACAGCTGGAGCTGGGGCTCCAGGAGCAGCTCGACGAACTGGGCGCCGAGCTCGGGGTTGATCACGCCCTCGGCGGCGAGCGCGCGGGAGGGGGCTTCGTAGACGGGGTCGTTCATCTCGTCGACCGTGGCGCGCAGGACGAACTTGAGGTCGGCCTCCAGATCGCCGGTGTCGGGGATCTCACTGTCGGCGTCGCCGCCGAGCGCCTCGTTGGCCTGGCGCCCGAGGTCGAGGAAGGCGTCCAGGAGTACGGCCGCCTTGGAGGGCCACCAGCGGTAGATGGTCTGCTTGCCGACCCCGGCGCGGGCGGCGATGCCCTCGATGGTGGTCTTGGCGTAGCCGACCTCGCCGACGAGAGCGAGGGCGGCGGCGTAGATGGCGCGGCGGGAGCGTTCGCTGCGGCGCGTGGAGTCGGGTGCCTTGGTGTCTGCCATGGCTCTCAATCTAGCAGCCACGCGAGGCGAGACGGTTCGTCTCGAAAGGCTTGACAAGACGATACGTCTCGTATCAGTATCGGGGTGTCAGCACGGACGACGACGGAAGGAGCCCACCATGACGCGTGGCGGAAGCGGCGACATGCTCGGCGTCGGCGGCACCCGCAAGAACCTCTCCCGCGCGGCGCTGCGCGGCAGCGGCGGTGGCAGGGTCGGCCGGGGTGCCGATCCGGCGGCGCAGAAGCGGGAGTTGCTGCGCACGTTGCGGGAGGTGAAGCAGGGACGTACGGCGCGCGACGCTTCGTGAGTCCCGGGTGAACCGCCCGCCAACTCACCCGTACGGTCCACTGCGCGAAGGCTCCTCACGGCGCACCATGGCTTGCACGCACACACCGTGCGATGCCAGCCGTCCGTGAGGAGCCTTCCTTGCCTCGTGACGCAACACCCCGCCGCTACCTGATGTGCCCACCCGCGCACTTCAGGGTGACCTACTCCATCAACCCGTGGATGGACCCGGCGAAACCGGTCGACCTGCCGCTCGCCCTCACCCAATGGGAAGACCTGCGCGACCGCTACCGCTCCCTCGGCCACACCGTCGAGCAGCTGGAACCCCGCCCCGACCTGCCCGACATGGTGTTCGCCGCCAACGGCGCCACCGTCATCGACGGGCGGGTGCTGCTGGCCAGGTTCGCCCACGCCGAGCGCGTACCCGAGGCCGCGGTGCACCGCGCCTGGTTCCTGGCGCACGGCTTCACCGACATCCACGAACCCGACCACATCAACGAGGGCGAGGGCGACTTCGCCGTCACCTCCACGTACCTCCTGGCCGGGCGCGGCTTCCGCTCCAGCCCGCTCTCGCACGACGAGGCGCAGGAGTTCTTCGGCCGCCCGGTGATCGGCCTGGAGCTGGTGAACCCCCGCTACTACCACCTCGACACGGCGCTGTGCGTCCTGGACGAGGCGCGCGACGAGATCATGTACTACCCCGGCGCCTTCTCCCCGGGCAGCCGCGCGGTGCTCCGGCGGCTCTTCCCCGACGCGCTGATCGCCGAGGAGGAGGACGCGGCGGCCTTCGGGCTGAACGCCGTGAGCGACGGCAGGCACGTGCTGCTCCCCCAGGCGGCGGTGGGGCTCTTCCGGCCGCTGCGGGAGCGCGGCTTCGAGCCGATCGGCATGGACCTGGGCGAGCTGCTCAAGAGCGGCGGCAGCGTGAAGTGCTGCACGCAGGAGCTGCGGGAGTAGGGGCGCGAGCCGGGAACGGACGGACCCGGTCCGGGCGCGGGGACTCCCGCCCGGACCGGGTCCGCACCGCCGGGTCAGTCCTCCAACGTCAGCTTGAAGAAGGCGTGGTGGCCGTGGAGGACGACCTCGGCCTTGCCCTCGGCGTCCCCGTACTCACCACTGCCGCCGGTGATCGCCGAGTCGCCGCCGTGCGGGCCCCGGCCATAGCGGTCGATGATGTCGGTGAGGGTGATGCTGCCCTTGTCGGTGCGCAGGACGCGCTGGCACTGCGTCACGTACCCCTTGCGGTCCACCTTGATGGCGGTGCACTGCGCGGTGGCGTCGCCGATCTTCTTGCCGGGCTTGCCCTTGTCGTTCTCGTGCAGATGCGCGAAGACGGTCCAGTCCGCGCCCGGGCGCAGCAGCGGGCCGAACGGCTTGGTGTCCGACTGCTTCACCGCCAGCCAGTCGAGCACTTTCGTCTCGTCCTTGGCCGGTACGGGCGCCGACGCCGCCGGAGTGGCGGCGGTGAGACCGAGGGCGGCGGCGGCGAGCGCGGCGGTGGCGAGGGCGCGGAGCATGGGGCCTCCTGAGATGAGGTGAGGGGACGGCAGCGACCCCAGCTCAACCCGGCCCCGGCCGCCCGGCAACCGGCGGGGGCGCCCCCTCACCCGGGCGGTTGCCGCTTGTCACCTCATCGGAGGGTCGGCTCACTCGTGCGGGGGCGGGGGCCACGCGTCGCCCCACGCCGCGTCCCGCGCCGCCTTGTAGAGCGCGCCGTGCCGCTTGGTGACCGTGTCGCGCCGCAGCCCGTCGTCCTCGGTGCAGAGGTCGAGCAGCACCTGCCCCTTGCGGATCTGCGGCTTGCGGGTGACGCGCGCGGGCGCCGGGACGACGGGGAAGCGGGTCGCCACGACGTAGGAGAACTTCTCGTCCTCGTACGCCAACGACCCGCCCTTCACCTGGCGGTGGAGCGACGAGCGGCTGACGCGCGCCGCGAAGTGGCACCAGTCGGTGCCCGGTTCGATGGGGCAGGCGGCGCTGTGCGGGCAGGGCGCGGCGATACGCAGCCCGGCGGCGACCAGCAGATCGCGCGCCGCGATGATCCGGGCGTAGCCGTCCGGGGTGCCCGGTTCGACGATCACGACGGCCTGGGCGGCACGGGCCGCCTCGGTGACGACGGCCGCCCGGTCGGCCTCGGTGAGCTCCTTGAGGACGTACGAGACGGTGACGAGATCGCCGCTCTCCACGCGGAGCGCCCCGCTGATCCGGGCGCGCCGCCACGCCGCGCCCGCCAGCCCCGGCACCCCGGACGCGGCGGCCAGCTCGCGCCCCAGCGCCAGCGCCGGCTCGGCCCAGTCCAGCACCGTGGTCCGCGCCGCCGAGTCCCACGCCTCCGCGACGGCCCAGCTCGCCGCGCCCGTACCGCCGCCGATGTCGGTGTGCGTGCCCGGCACCCACTCCGGGGCCGCGTCCCGCAGCGCGTCCAGCGCGGAGCGCACCGCCTCGAACGTCGCGGGCATGCGGTAGGCGGCGTACGCGACCACGTCGGACCGGTCGCGCAGCACGGGCGCGTCGGTCGGGGTCGTCCCCCGGTAGCTGGCGATGAGCCGCTCGACGGCCTGCGCGGCCTTCGTCGGCGGGAGCCCGTCGAGCAGCCCGGCCAGCGCGTCGCGCAGGGCGCCCGAGACGGAGGCCGATGCGGAGACCGGAACGGAAGCCGGAACGGAGGCCGAGACGGAGTCGGAGGGGGACGGGGAGACGTTCACCGACCCATCGTAGGCGGCCCCCGGAGGTGCCCCGCGTTGCTAGGCTGGCCGCCCTGATCCGGGTGGGCGGGCTCACGGGGGGACCATGAGACAGAGGATCGTGCGCATGGCCCTGGTGGCCGGTGTGACCGTCCTGGCCCTGCTCCTCCTCCTCGCCACCTGCGGTGGCGGCGCCGACGACCCGAAGGGCACCCCGAAGCCGGCCCGGACCGCCACCGGCAGCGCCGCCCCGGCCGCCCCCGTCACCCGGTTGACCGTCCCCGCCGCGTACGACACCCACCGCGGCTGGGAGCTCCCCGACGTCTCCGCCGGGTACGTCGTGGACCCCGCCACCGGCCTGGTCGCCTACCTGGAGCCGGTGGGCGAGGCGCGGTACCGCCTGCGCACCGTCGACGCCACGACCGGCCGGCCCCGCTGGACGGGCCGCCCGTGGCACCCGCTGGGCGGCCCCGGCGACGTACCGCGTCTGCTGTCCCTCGCCAAGGACGGCCGGCGGTACGTCGTGGCCTGGTCGTACGGCTCGCTCCGCGGCGACCCGCTGACGCCGGCGAGCAGCTTCGTCTCCCTCGACGTATACGACGCCGCCGACGGCGCCCGGCGGCGGGTGGAGGTGCCGTGGCCGGACGCGCCGATAGTGACCGCCACCGGGCCGGGTGTCGTCGTCAGCGACGGCAAGGCGAGGAGCACGGTCGTCGCGCCGGACACCGGCGAGGTCACCACCGTCGCGCCGGAGGCGCTCGGGTATCCGAAGGGCTGCCCGGAGTGCCGCACCCTCACCGAGGTGCGGGGGATGACCCCCAAGGGCCTGCTGGTCAGCGGCGCCCGGAGCTTCTGGGTGCGCGGCGGCTGGGCGAGCCGCGGCCACGCCCCCTCGGGCGCCGACCCGGCGAGCGGGGTGCCGACCTCGCTGACCCCGGGGCACGTCCTGGCCCGCTGGCAGCACAAGAAGGGCGCCCGGCGGGCGGCCACGCACGAGCTCTGGGCCGTGCACGACGTGACCACCGGCGCGCCGCTGGTGCAGACGGAGTGCCGCAAGCCCGCGATCGAACCGGGCGAGCACCCGAGGGCCGTGACCTCGCCCGGCGCGCGGTACCTGGCCGCCGGAAGCCTCGCCTTCGACCTGGACGCCCGCACCGGCCGCTGCTTCGAGAACCCCGACGGCACCAGCCCGCTCACCCTCACCACGGTCACCGACGACGGCGTGGTCTACGGCGCGGGCAGCGCGCGCAGCCCGTCCGACGCCCTGGCGGGCGGCGGCAACCCGGTCCGGATCGACCTGGCCACCGGGGTGCCCCAGGCGCTCCCGCCGAACGTACGGCTGCCGGAGGCGGAGGTGGCGGGCGTGGGACTGTTCCGCTGGACGGACCCGGCGGACCGGGTGCACCTCGTCGCGTACGCGGAGAAGGGGTAAGGCCTCAGGTCTCCTTGCGCCCGGGGCGGCACAGCAGCAGGAAGCAGCCCACCGCGCCGACCGCGCACACCAGCTGCACCACGGCCATCGGAACGGCCGTCCGCTCCCCGGCGATGCCGACCAGCGGGGAGGCGACCGCGCCGATCAGGAACGACGACGTACCGAGCAGCGCGGAGGCGGAGCCCGCGGCGTGCGGGGTGCGCATCAGCGCCTGGGAGTTGGTGTTGGGCATGGCCAGGCCCATCGCCGACATCAGGACGAACAGCCCGGCGGCGACCGGCACCAGGCCGACGGGCCCGAAGACGCCGCTGGTCATGAGGAGCAGGGCGAGGGCGGCCAGCGTGAGCACCGAGAGGCCGAAGGCCAGCACCTTGTCCATGCTGACCCGGCCCACCAGCAACTTGCCGTTGATCTGCCCGACCGCGACGAGGCCGACGGAGTTGAGCCCGAAGAGGAGGCTGAAGGTCTGCGGGGACGCCCCGTAGAGGTCCTGGACGACGAAGGGCGAGGCCGAGATGTACGCGAACAGCGCGGCGAAGGAGAGCGATCCGGCCAGCATGTAGCCGGTGAAGACCCGGTCGGCGAGCAGCCCGCGCATGGTGCGCAGCGCCTCGCCGACGCCACCGCCGTGCCGCCGCTCCGGGGGCAGCGTCTCGCCCAGCCACTTCCACACCACGAGCGTGAGCAGCACCCCGACGGCGGTCAGGACGTGGAAGACGCCGCGCCAGTCGGTGAGCCGCAGCACCTGCCCGCCGATCAGCGGGGCGATGATCGGCGCGGCGCCGGAGATCAGCATGAGCGTGGAGAAGAACCGGGCCATCTCGACCCCGTCGTACAGGTCCCGCACCACCGCCCGGGCGATCACGATGCCGGCCGCGCCGGCGAGGCCCTGGAGCAGCCGGAAGGCGATGAGCAGCTCGATGCCGGGCGCGAAGGCGCAGACGGCGGTGGCGGCGACGTACACGATCATGCCGATGAGCAGCGGGCGGCGGCGGCCCCACTTGTCGCTCATGGGACCGGCGACGAGCTGGCCGAGCGCGAGGCCGGCGAGACAGGCGGTGAGGGTGAGCTGCACGGTGGCGGCGGGCGCGCCCAGGGCCTTGGTGACCTCCGGCAGGGCCGGGAGGTACATGTCCATGGAGAGCGGCGGCAGGGCGGTGAGCCCGCCGAGGACGAGCGTGACGAGGAGGCTCGCGCGGCGCGCGGCGGCCGTGACTCCCCCTCTCGTCGGTGCCGTGGTCTCGGCGCCTTCGGTGCGTATGTGGCTGGGGCCGCTCTCCGGCATCACGTCTCCTCGTTCGCGGGCTGGCTCAGCGCCCATGCTCGCAGGTCGACGGCAATGGTTGAAACCTCAAGAGCTGGAGGCGGGCCCCCGCCGGGGGCGGCCCCCGCCGGGGTCATACCGGCCGGGGTCATACCGGCCGGAGGCCCGGATTCCCCGACTCCGTCACGAACGACGCGGCGGTGGTGACGGAGGCGCCCGGGGTCGTCACCGCGGAGACGGTACGGAAGTCGGCGCGGGCGTGTCCGGGCGTGAGCGTGACCCTGAGGTAGCCGCGGCGGCCGTTGTAGAACCGCAGGTGCGGGTTGGCGCGGGTGAGGTTGTCCCAGTTGGCGGGCTTGTCGGCGCCGTCCCGGCCGCTGCTGACGGAGGTGGCGACGAGCTCGGTGCCGACCGTGCGGGAGGCGGGGTCGTCGAAGTCGGCCTTGAGGTCGAAGGCGTACCCGACGTGCACGTCGCCCGTCAGCACGACGAGGTTCTCCACCCCGGCCGCCTGGGCCCCGTCGAGGATGCGCTTGCGGGAGGCGGGGTAGCCGTCCCAGGCGTCCATGGACAGCTTGAAGTCGGGCCCGGGGACGTTGCGCCGCCGGGCGAAGGTGACCTGCTGCGGCACCACGTTCCAGATGGCGCCGGAGTCCTTCCAGCCGTCGAGGAGCCAGCGCTCCTGCTCGGCGCCGGTCATGGTACGGGCGGGGTCCTCCGACTCCGGGCCGGGGGTCTGCCAGCCGTCGCCGTAGGCCTGGTCGGAGCGGTACTGGCGGGTGTCGAGGATGTCGAACTGCGCGAGGTCACCGAAGCGCAGCCGCCGGTACAGCCGCATGTCGGCCCCGGTCGGCCGCTGCGGGGTGCGCAGGGGCTGGTTCTCCCAGTACGCGCGGTAGGCGGCGGCCCGGCGCAGCAGGAACTCCTCCGGCGGTACGTCGTTCTCGGGGGTGCCGCCCGCGTAGTTGTTCTCGGTCTCGTGGTCGTCCCAGGTGACGACGAAGGGGTGCGCGGCGTGCGCGGCCTTCAGGTCCCCGTCCGTCTTGTAGAGGGCGTACCGCAGGCGGTAGTCCTCCAGGGTCACCGTCTCCCGGTTGAAGTGCGCGGGCAGCTGCCGGTCGGTGTAGCGGCGGTGGCCGCCCGCCGCGTCGACGGCGTACTCGTACAGGTAGTCCCCGAGGTGGAAGACGGCGTGGACGTCCTCTTCCGCGAGATGCCGGTACGCCGTGAAGTACCCGTCGTGGTAGGCCTGGCAGGACGCGGCCGCGAGCCGCAGCTCCCCGACGCGGGCGGCGGCGTGCGGCGCGGTCCTGGTGCGGCCGACGGGGCTCAGCCAGGCCCCGGCGCGGAAACGGTAGTAGTACGGGCGCCCGGGAGCGAGGCCGCCCGCCTCGACGTGCACGGTGTGGTCGAACTCCGGGTGCGCGGTGGCGTGGCCGCGTCTGGCGATCCGGGTGAACGCCTCGTCGTGTGCGAGCTCCCAGCGCACCTGGACGCGGGCGCGCGGCAGGCCGCCGCCGGGTTCGTACGGGCTGGGCGCGAGGCGCGTCCACAGCAGGACGGAGCCGGGCAGGGGGTCGCCGGAGGCGACGCCGAGCGTGAAGGGGTCCTCGGTGATCTTCCGGGCGTCGAGCTCGGCGGCGCTCGCCGCGCCCGCGGCCGGCAGGTTCACGGCGAAGGCGAGGGCGGCGGCGGCCCCGGTGACGGTGAGGAAGCGGCGGCGGTCGACGTGGCGGGCGGCGGCGCGCAGTTCGGCGGTCATGCGCTCAGTGCACCGGGCCTGGTTGTCGCGTCCACAACATCCACATGTCGGCCATATGAGTTCCAGGTGCCGGACCCTCCCGTACGCTGCGGCCCCATGAACGCTGTACGGAGGATCGCGGTGGTGACGGGCGCGGGCTCGGGCATCGGCCGGAGCGTGGCGCTGGCGCTGGCGGAGGACGGCTGGTCGCTGGCGCTGGCGGGCCGACGGGCCGAGCCCCTGGAGGAGACGGCGGCACGCGCGGGCGAGGGGGCGGAGGTGCTGTGTGTCCCGACGGATGTCACCTCCCCCGACGCGGTGGCTGCCCTCTTCGCCGCCGTACGCGACCGGTACGGCCGCGTCGACCTGCTCTTCAACAACGCGGGCAGCTTCGCGGGCGGCGGCACGCCGGTCGAGGACCTGGACCACGACACGTGGCGGTCGGTCGTCGACGTCAACCTGACGGGCGCGTTCCTGTGCGCCCAGGCGGCGTACCGCCAGATGAAGGAGCAGTCGCCGCAGGGCGGCCGGATCATCAACAACGGCTCCATCTCGGCGCACGTGCCGCGCCCGCACTCGATCGCGTACACGGCGACCAAGCACGCCATGACGGGCCTGACGAAGTCGCTCTCGCTGGACGGCCGCCCGTACCGCATCGCCTGCGGCCAGATCGACATCGGCAACGCGGCGACGGAGATGACCGAGCGCATGCAGGCCGGCATCCTCCAGGCGAACGGCACCCTGGCCCCCGAGCCGGTGATGGACGCGGCGGACGTGGCCCGGACGGTGGCGCACATGGCGGCGCTGCCGCTGGAGGCGAACGTCCAGTTCGCGACGGTCATGGCCACGGCGATGCCGTACATCGGCCGCGGCTAGGGTCCGGGGAACAAGCGCAGGTGACGGTCGCGTTGGGACGGACATGACGATCACTTCGCGCTCCGCCGAGGTCCTGCGCTACACGGCGTTCTCCGCCGACCCCGAGGGGGGCAACCCGGCCGGGGTGGTCCTCGACGCCGCCGGGCTCGGTGACGCGGACATGCTGGCGATCGCCGCCGAGCTCGGGTACAGCGAGACCGCGTTCCTGACGCCGCCGCCGGAGGAGCTCGACGGAGCCGGCGCGGGGCGGGCGTTCACCATCCGCTACTTCAGCCCCAAGGCGGAGGTGCCGTTCTGCGGGCACGCCACCGTCGCGACGGCCGTCGCGCTCGGCGAGCGCCTGGGGCCCGGGGACCTGGCGTTCGCCACGCCCGTCGGGACCGTGCCGGTGACGGTGACCGAGGACCGCGGGGCCCTGCGGGCCACGCTCACCAGCGTGGAGCCGCGCGTCGAGGAGGTCTCGCCGGCCGACGTCCGCGAGGCGCTGGAGGCGCTCGGCTGGTCACCCGCCGAACTGGCCGCCGCCCTGCCGCCCCGGATCGCCTTCGCGGGCGCCCGCCACCTGGTGTTGGCCGCCGCGACCCGGGCCCGCCTGGCGGACCTGGCGTACGACTTCGACCGTCTCGCGACGCTGATGCGCCGCCTGGACCTGACGACGGTCCAACTGGTGTGGCGCGCCTCGCCGACGGTGTTCCACGTCCGCGACCCGTTCCCGGTGGGCGGCGTCGTCGAGGACCCGGCGACGGGCGCGGCGGCGGCCGCCTTCGGCGCGTACGCCCGCGAGGTGGGCCTGGTGCCCGAGGCGGCGGTGCTCACGCTCCACCAGGGCGAGGACATGGGCCGCCCGGGCGTCCTGACCGTCGAACTGCGCGCGGGCGAGGACCGTGTCCGCGTGAGCGGCGCGGGAGCGCGGATCATCGGGTAGCAGGTGCCTCAGGAGGGCTGCCACCCCCCGATGAGCATCACGACGAAGAGCAGCGGCAGGACCTGGAGCAACGCGGCGACGCGCCCCTTGCCCAGCCACAGCAACACCCCCAGCGCGACGGTCAGCCCCGCGCAGACGAGCAGGTCCTCCACCGGCGGCTCGACCCGCCCGCCCCCGCCGACGGCCGCCGCCCATTCGTTCATGCCGACGTCGAGGAACGCGTACCCGCAGATCAGCACGTTGAAGGGCAGCGCGGCCAGGAAGAGCCCGAGATTGCGCATCCCGGGCCGGGGCCGGGACACGGATGCTTCGCTCATGCGTCCCACCGTGCCGCCGTACCGCCCACGGCGAATGAGTACGCGTACCCAGCCGGGCCTGAGTACGGCGTGCGGCAGCGCAGCGGAGGGGCTGCGGACGAGGGACGGCGGACGAGTTGCGCCGAACGGGACACCGGACACCCATGAGGTCGTGGAAGCCCAATCTGTGGAATCCCCCCTCCAACTGTGAACGTCCTGTGTAGTTTGAGCGGCTCTCAGTTCACCGCCCCTGGAGCCCCGATGACGCCACCGCCGCCGCCCGGCTACCCGCAGCAGCCCCCGCCGTATCCGTATGCGCCTTCGCCGGTCCGCCGCTGGTGGCAGCACCCCGCGCTCATCATCACAGCCTTGGTCCTCATCCCGCCGGGTGGCATCGCGCTCGCCTGGCTCAGCGGCTGGAGCCGTACGAAGAAGATCGTCGCCACGGCGCTCTCCGGCGTGTGGTTCCTGGCGATCGTCCTCAGCGACCCGCCGAAGGAGCCGCAGGCCGACGCGAAACCCGCCGCGACCAGGAGCACGGCGCCGACGACTCCGGCACCCGGCACCACTCCGAGCCCGGCGGGACCGCCCAGTTACGTCGGCAAGAACCTCAAGGACGCCCGCGCCGCGGCAGACGCCGCCGGGTAGGACTCCGTCTCGCACGACGCCTCGGACAAGGACGCCGGCCAGTGGGACGACGACAACTGGCGCGTCTGCTTCCAGACTCCGGCGGCGAAGAAGTCCGGCAAGCCCACCTTGGACTTCGGCGTGGTCCGCGTGGAGTGGCCGTGCCCCGCGAAGGACGGCGAGCCGATCCCGTTCCCGAAGATGCCGAAGGTCGTCGGCCTGACGTTCACGAAGGCGTCCGAGACGCTCAAGCCGATCGGCTTCGAGGAGATCGAGCCGCAGAGCGCGTACACCGACGTCACGCTCCCCGCCTCCGTGGACGACTGGAAGGTCTGCTTCCAGGAGCCCGAGGAGGGCAAGGAGATCGAGTCCCCGAAGACGACCACGGCGTACCTCAAGCTGACCGCCCCCGGTACCGCGTGCCCGACGGACGAGCACACCGAACTGCATCCCGACCCGACGACGCCGCCGCCCAGCACCGGCGACGACTCGGACTCCTCGTCGTCCGGCGGCTCCTCGTCGTCCGGCGGCTCGACCGGCTCCGGCGGGGGCGGCAGCGCCTACTACAAGAACTGTGACGCGGCCAAGGCCGCCGGCGTGGCACCCATCCGCAGCGGTGAACCCGGCTACCGCAAGGGCCTCGACCGGGACGGCGACGGCATCGCCTGCGACCGCTAGCCCCCGGCCCCGGCAAGCCCCCGCCCCTGGCGGGGGCTTCGTCGTTCGTACCCCCGGCACGGTACGGCTCGCGTCACCGAAGGGCCCCACCCGTACCGGATCGAGGGAAGCCTCCCGCTGCGCCGGGAGCACCGGCTCGTCCGAGCACTACCCTCCGGCGCATGGACGATGAACCGCTGTCCCAGTGGGCCGAGCGCCGCGACGCGCGGATCGGACAGCTCCGCGCCGTGCCGCTCGTGAGCGGCGACGGGCCCCGTGGGTCGCATCTGAACCCCGACGCACCGCGTGCGATCCAGCGGTGGAACGGGCACATGTGGGAGCCCCACGGTTTCGCGACCGACCTCGCGGAGGCGAAGCGGGTGCTGTTCCCCGACGCCGAGACGGCGCCTGTCGAGGCGCCGACGCCGAAGCTCGGGCCCGGGACCGGGAGGCACCGGAAGCCGCAGGCTCCGCGGTAGGTGTGGGGCAGACGAGTCGGGCTGTACGCCGGGTTCTGTGCCCCGGGACCTCGCGGTCGTCGGGGCGACGGCCATCCATCTAGGACCGGCGTTGCCGCCGGCCTCGTGCGGTCTACCCGCGGACTCGGGCGGGCAGCCCTCGAACGTCCGCGCAGAGACACCGGGGTGTCTCCTTTTGACCTTGCTCCAGGTGGGGTTTACCTAGCCGCCTGGGTCACCCCAGGCGCTGGTGGTCTCTTACACCACCGTTTCACCCTTACCGAGGACCGAGGTCCCCGGCGGTCTGTTTTCTGTGGCACTGTCCCGCGGGTCACCCCGGGTGGCCGTTAGCCACCACCCTGCCCTGTGGAGCCCGGACGTTCCTCGGGGGGATCCAGGATCCCCACGCGGCCGTCCGCCCGGCTCGTCTGCCGTGTCGACCATGGTACCCGGCTGCCGCGACGCCGGGACCGGACGCCTTGACCTTGCCGCAGCGTCAACGTTTGTACTGGCCCCATGCGAATCGGAGAGATCGCCGCCCTCGTCGGGATCACCACGCGTGCGGTGCGGCACTACCACCACCTGGGGCTGCTGCCCGAGCCCCCGCGGCGGGCCAACGGCTACCGCCAGTACGGGCTGCGCGACGCCGTGCTGCTCGCGCGGATCAGGCGGCTGACCGAGCTCGGGCTCGGGCTGGAGGAGGTGCGGGACGTGCTCGCCGACGACGCGGGGCGTGAGCTCCTCGACGTACTGGAGGAGCTGGACGCCGACCTGGCACGGCAGCAGGCGGAGATCGGGGCGCGGCGGGAGCGGCTGCGGGTGCTGCTGGGGCGGGCGCGGGCGGGGCGGCTGCCGGTCGAGGGGCCGGTGTCGCCGGGGCTCGCGGAGCTGTTCGGGGACATGGCCCGGGCCTCCGCCGCGCGGCCCGGGCCCGAGCCCGCGATGGCCGCGCGGGACCGCGAGGTGCTGGCGCTGCTGGAGAGCGTGGCGCCCGGAGAGGAGGGGGAACGGCTGGTGGAGGCCATGCGGGCGGTGACGCTGGCGCCGGGGGCGATGGACCGGGCGTACGAGGTGTACGAGCGGCTGGACGCGCTCGCGGACGCCGCGCCCGATGACGTACGGGTGGAGGAGGCCGCGCGGGCGCTGGCCGGGCTGCTGCCGGACGGGATGGTGCCGGAGGCGGCGGAGACCGAGGACCGGGCGCTCATGGACGTGTTCTTCGCGGACTTCGCGCCCGCGCAGGCCGAGGCCCTCCGGCGGGCGCTGCGGATCGTCAGGGAGCAGGGGCGGTGAGGCCTGTGGTGGCGCTCGTCCGGCATGAGGCGCGGCTCCTGGCGAGCCTCGCGCGGTGGGTGGCCAGGCGGCCGGACGGGGTCGGCGGGGCGGACGTCCTGGGCGTCTTCGGGCACGCGCGGGACCAGGCGGCGTACATGTACGGCTTCGCCTTCGTGTGCGCCGTCGAGACGGTGGGCATGGCCTGCCTGCTGGCGCCCTGGCCGGTGGTCCACCAGGTGTTCCTGGTGCTGGACGTGTACACCGTGCTGTTCGTGCTGGGGCTGCACGCCGCGTCGGCGACCCGGCCGCACGTGCTGACCCGCGACGCGCTACGGGTACGGCAGGCGGGGCACGTGGACGTGGTGATACCGCTGGAGCGCATCGCGTCCGTACGGCATGAGCTGCTCTTCTCGCACCCGAAGGAGGAGGGGGCACTCCAGCTGGCGGTCGCGTCGCAGACATCCGTCACGATCGAGCTGGCCGAGCCCGTCACCGCCGTACGGCTGCTGGGCGGGCGGTACCCGGTGCGTACGGTGCGCTGCCACGCGGACGACGCGCGGGCGCTGGTGGCCGCGGTCAGGCGGGCGCGAACAGCGCTTTCGCCCGGCCCGGGTCGGCCTGGGTGAGCCGTACGCGCAGCCGCTCGCCCAGCGGGAGGGGGCGCGTGCCGCCTTCGACGCGGGCGACGACCGCCGGGTCCTGGAGGTGGACCGTGCCGACGGCCGGGTCCCGGTCGTGGACGTCGACGACGTACGCGTCGAAGACCTCGCCGACGTGGTCCTGGAGCAGGGCCGCCTCGACGAGGTCGACGCACTCCCGCTCGACGGTGCCCGCCCGGCGCGTGCCCGCGGCCATCTCGTCCGGGAGCGCGGGCAGGGCGGCGCGTACCCACTCGGGGGGCTCACGGCCCGCGGCGGCCGCGAGGCAGAGCTCGCCGGCGTAGCGGTCGACGAGCCGGCGCAGCGGCGCGGTGCAGTGCGTGTACGCGTCGGCGACGGCGGCGTGGACGGCCGGCTCCGGCAGCTTCCCGCCGTCGAAGACGGTGTAGCCGGCGCCGCGCAGGAGCGTGGTGCAGTCCTGGAGGAAGGCGGCGTGACGGGGGTCGCGCGGGTCGAGCGAGCGGACGAGGGCGGCGTACGAGACGTGGTGCGGCCACGCGATGCCCAGCGCCTTCGCCGAGTGCCGCAGCCGGGCCACGGCGCCGGAGGGCGCGGTGGGCAGGGTGCGCAGGATGCCGGTGCCGGCGGCGGTCATGAGGTCGGCGGCGGCCATGCCGGTGAGGAGGGAGATCTGGGCGTTCCAGCCGTCGGCGGGGCGCGGGGCGCGGTACTCCAGGCTGTAGGTCCCGTCCCGGTCGCTCCGGGTGACCTCCTGCTCGGGGACGTTGAGGGAGATCCCGCCGCGCTCGGCCTCCAGGCGTTCGCGCAGGATCCCGATGTCGCGCAGGAGGGCGATGGGCTCCTCGGCGGTGCCGGTGTCGATCTGCTCCTGGACCTCGGCGTAGCCGAGGCGGGCGCGGCTGCGGACGAGGGCGCGCTCGACGTCGGTGGCGACGGGGTGGCCGTACGCGTCGAGGTCGATGCGCCAGAGGAGGGCGGGGACCGGGCGGCCCGGGAGGAGGCTGGCGGCGCCCTCGGAGAGGACGGGGGGATGGAGCGGGACGCGGGCGTCGGGGAAGTAGAGGGTGAGCACGCGGCGGTGGGCTTCGGCGTCGAGCGCGCCGCCGGGGGTGACGAAGGCGGCGACGTCGGCGATGGCGTAGTGGACGCGGTAGCCGCCGTCGGGCCGGTGGGCGAGGTGCATGGCCTGGTCGAGGTCGGTGGAGCCGGGCGGGTCGACCGTGAAGAACGGGATGTCGGTCGCGTCCCGGGCCGGCAGGCGCGGCGCCTTGGCGGCGGCCTCGGCCTCGGCGAGGACGGGGGCCGGGAAGGCGCCGGGGACGTCGAGCCGGGCGCGCAGCGCCCCCAGCGCGGCCCGGAGGGGAGCCTCGGCGGCGCCGGTGACGCGGATCTGGCGGCGGGGCATGGACCGAGCGTAGGCCGCGAGGCGGGGGGCGGCACGTCGGCGCCTTGCGGCGCATCAGCGGCCCGCGGCACCTCGGTGGCCCGCGGGGCGGGGGCGGCACGTCGGCGCCTTGCGGCGCATCAGCGGCCCGCGGCACCTCGGTGGCCCGCGGGGCGGGGGCGGGGCGGCATGCGGCACGTCGGCGGCCCGCGGGGGCGGGGGCGGCATGCGGCACGTCGGCGGCCCCGCGCCGTCGTCTCGTACGCTGGCGCGGGGGCCGCACCCCCTTTTCGTACGTGACGAAGGAGAACCACCGTGCTCGTGCTGTTGCCGCCCTCCGAGGGCAAGGCCGCTTCGGGGAGCGGAGCGCCGCTGGAGCCGGGCGCCCTGTCGCTGCCGGGGCTCGCCGGGGCGCGGGCCGCCGTGCTGGACGAGCTGGTGGAGCTGTGCGCGGCCGACGAGGACAAGGCCCGCGAGGTGCTCGGGCTCAGCGAGGGGCTGCGCGGCGAGGTCGCCAAGAACACCGGGCTGCGGACGGCGGGGGCGCGACCGGCCGGGGAGATCTACACGGGCGTGCTGTACGACGCGCTGGGCCTGGCCACGCTCGACGGGGCGGCGCGCGAGCGGGCACGGGAGTGGCTGCTGGTGTTCTCGGGGCTGTGGGGCGCGGTGCGCGTGGACGACCGGATCCCGTCGTACCGCTGCTCGATGGGCGTGAAGCTGCCGGGGCTCGGCGCGCTGGGCGCGTACTGGCGTACGCCCATGGCCGCGGTGATGCCCGAGACCGCCGGGGACGGGCTGGTCCTGGACCTGCGGTCGGCGGCGTACGCGGCGGCGTGGAAGCCGAAGGGCGAGGTCGCGGGGCGCACGGCGACGGTGCGGGTGCTGCACGCGCCGACGCGCAAGGTGGTGAGCCACTTCAACAAGGCGACGAAGGGCCGGATCGTACGGAGCCTCCTGGAGAACGGGGCCGCGCCCGGCTCACCGGCCGAGCTCGTGGAGGCGCTGCGGGACCTGGGGTACGTGGTGGAGGCGGAGGCCCCGGCGAAGGCGGGGAAGGCGTGGCAGCTGGACGTGCTGGTGGACGAGATCCACTGAGCGCGCTGTAGCGCTGTTGCGCTGTAGCGCTGTTGCGCTGTTGCGCTGTGTGCAACGTTCGTTGCGGAATGCGCCGGCCCTCGGGAGGATGCCGGGATGACCCCGCCTTCCGTGCTGGACCTGGCCGCTGCCGCCACCGTCGTACCCGTCGTCGTCCTCGACGACGCCGCTGACGCCGTACCGCTGGCGCGCGCTCTGGTCGCGGGCGGGCTGACGGCGATCGAGGTGACGCTGCGTACACCGGCGGCGCTCGACGCCATCCGGGCCATCGCCGACGGCGTACCGGACGCGGTGGTCGGCGCGGGCACGGTGCTCTCGGCGCGCGGCGTGGCGGACGCGGTCGCGGCGGGGGCACGGTTCCTGGTGAGCCCGGGCTGGACGGACGGCCTGCTGGGCGCGATGGAGGCGTCCGGCGTGCCGTACCTGCCGGGGGTGTCGACGGCCTCGGAGGTCGTCGCGCTGCTGGAGCGCGGGGTCGGCGCCATGAAGTTCTTCCCCGCGGAGGCGGCGGGCGGCACGGCGTACCTGCGGTCGCTGGCCGGCCCGTTGCCGGGGGCGCGCTTCTGCCCGACGGGCGGCATCTCGGCCGCCTCGGCACCCGCCTACCTCGCCCTGCCGAACGTCGCCTGCGTCGGCGGCAGCTGGATGCTGCCGCCGGACGCCCTCGCGGCCCGGGACTGGCCGCGGGTGGAGTCCCTGGCGCGCGAGGCGTCGTCGCTGCGGGATATGTCCTTGGGCTAGGACTTGCCCATGCCGGCGACGAACTCGTCCCAGGTGGCGACCGTCTTCGCCGGGGGCGCGGTGACCGTCGGGACGGCGCCGAAGTCGGAGTACTCCTCGGTGAGCTGCTGCTGTCCCTTGGGGGTCGTGCCGGATTCCTGGGCCTTGAGGACGAGGTCGTCCTTGCCGACCCACATGTCGATGACGACCGACTTCATGCCTTGCTTCTTGGCGAGTTGGACGTAGGAGTCGCGGACGTCCTTCTTCATGGCGGGGCCGTCGTACGAGGCGAGCCGGTCGAGCACGACCGTGCCGCGGTAGTGGTCGGCGGGGCGGCCGGCCACCTTCTCCTCGGCGACCCACGCGGTGGAGTCGGTCGCGGCGAGCGCGCCCGCGAACTCGGTGATGTAGCCCGCCGCACGGGACTGCCCCGCGTCGCCGTCGTCGGCACCGCCGAGGTCCATGGTGTACCAGCTCTTGCCGGGGATCGCGTCCGTCTTCACGTAGACGTTGCCGCCCGCGAAGATCATGTGTTGCGACCCCGTGGCCGACTTCGTCTTCATGTCCGTGGCCGAGGGCTTCCGCTGGAAGAGCATCTCGGACCGGCTGCCCGGGTCGTCAGGGCCATGGCCCGTCTGGATCGTCTTGTACGACGGCTGGGCGTCCATCTTCTCGGCCGCGGCCATCAGCACGGCACGCGGATCGGTCCGCCTGCTGTCGTCGTCACTCCGGCTCCCGCCACCGGCGCGGTCGGAACCGCCCTTGCCCTGACCTGCGTCGCCACCGCATCCCGTCAGCACCATCGTGAGCGCCGCCCCCGCGGCTGCCAGCACGATGCCCCTCCCCTTTGCCTGCACAGGCCACATTCCTTCTCAGTTGTCCGGCATTCTTCGCGATCTTAGCCGTTTGCGCAGGTCGGACCATGTGCAGCGGAGGTCGGGCGGGGTGGAGCGGGTCCCGGAACCGGGGGCCCGGGGGCTCCGCCCCGGGCCCCGGTTTCGGGGCGGGTCAGCGCAGGTGCGACGTGTCGTTCAGCAGCCGGACCGAGGCGTTGCCGTCCTTGTAGTACGCCACCGCCGAGAGCGACGCCGCCGAGAGTTCCATGCGGAACAGGGACTCCGGCGGGGCGCCCAGGGCCAGGCGGATGAGGGTCTTGATCGGGGTGACGTGCGTGACCAGCAGGACCGTGCGGCCCGCGTAGCGGGCCGTCAGCTCGTCGCGGGCCGCCGCGACCCGGCGTGCCGTCGCCGCGAAGGACTCGCCGCCCGTGGGGGCCGACTTGGCGGAGGACAGCCAGGCGTCCAGGTCGTCGGGGTACCGCTCGCGGACCTCCGCGAAGGTGAGGCCCTCCCAGGCGCCGAAGTCCGTCTCGCGCAGGCCGTCCTCGACGCGGACGTCCAGGCCCAGCCGCGCCGCGACCGCCGCGGCCGTCTGGCGGCAGCGCTGCAGCGGCGACGAGACGATGTCCTGGATCGTGCCGCGCGCCGCCAGCGCGGAGGCGACCGCCTCGGCCTGGCGCAGGCCCACCGCCGAGAGCTCCGGATCGCTGCCGCCGCTGCCCGAGAAGCGCTTCTCGGGGGTGAGCGCCGTCTCGCCGTGGCGCAGGAGCACGAAGGTGGCCGGTGCGCCGAGGTCCGCGGACGCCGCCCAGCCGACCGGGGGCGTGGAGTGCGCCGCGGCCTCCGCGGCGGCCGCCGTCGCCACCGCCGAGACGCTCGTCGGCTGGGCGGGCACCGCCGAGACGCCGGCCAGTGCCGCCCGCGCCTTCGCCGCGCCGGCCGTCGCGTCGCCGACCACGCGGGCCGCGCCCGCGTCGAGGGCGGCGACCGACGCCGACGGCTGCCACTGCTTGCCGCGCTTGCCCGCGTCCATCGCCTCGTTCGCGAGCCGGTCCGCGTGCTTGTTCTTCTCGCGCGGGATCCACTCGTACGTCACCTGGGACGCGGGGAAGACGCGGGCGGCCTCCGCCGCGAGCGGCTTCATGTCCGGGTGCTTGATCTTCCAGCGGCCGGACATCTGCTCCACGACGAGCTTGGAGTCCATCCGTACGCGGATCTTCGCGTCGGGCGCCAGCTCCCGCGCCGCCTTGAGCCCGGCCACCAGGCCGCGGTACTCCGCGACGTTGTTCGTGGCGACGCCGATGTACTCGGCGGTCTCGACCAGGGGTTCCCCGGACACCGGGTCCAGGACGACCGCCCCGTACCCGGCCGGACCCGGGTTGCCCCGGGAGCCGCCGTCCGCCTCGACGATCAGCTCGCGCAGCTCGGCGGCGGGCATCAGACGCCGGACTCCGCCGTGCGGACCAGGATGCGGCGGCAGTTCTCGCACCGCAGGACGGTGTCCGGGGCGGCGGCCCGCACCTCGTTCACCTCGGTGATGTTGAGCTCGATGTGGCAGCCCTCGCAGCGGCGCTGGTACAGGCGGGCCGCGCCGACGCCGCCCTGCTGCTCGCGGATCTTCTGGTAGAGCTTCATCAGGTCGGCGGGCACGGACGCGGCCACGACCTCGCGCTCCTTGGCGACGGACGCGGCCTCGCCGTCCAGCTCCTGCAGCGCCGCGTCGCGCCGCGCGGTCGCGTCGTCGGCCTTGCCCTGCACGGAGCCGACCCGCTCGGTGAGCTCGGCGACCCGCTCGTGGGCGGACTCGCGGCGCTCCATGACCTCGAGGACGACGTCCTCCAGGTCGGCCTGGCGCTTGGCGAGGGAGACGATCTCCTTCTGGAGGTTCTCCAGGTCCTTGGGGGAGGTGATGGCGCCGGAGTCCAGCCGCTGCTGGTTCCGGACGGCGCGCTGGCGCACCTGGTCGACGTCCTGCTCCGCCTTGGTCTGCTCGCGGGCGCAGTCGCTCTCCTCCGTCTGCGCGGCGACGAGCAGGTCACGCAGCTGGGTGAGGTCCTTGGTCAGCGACTCGATCTCGGCGTGCTCGGGCAGCGACTCCCGCTTGTGGGCGATCTGCGACAGGCGCGTGTCGAGGGCCTGGACGTCGAGGAGGCGGATCTGGTCGGCGGGCGCGGCGTTCAGTTGGGGGCTCCAGAGGAAGAGTGGTGGGACCAGGGGTCGGTGACCGTCTTGGAGACGTGGACCCGCAGGTCCCAGCCGTGGCGGTCGGAAATCTCGTCGAGCTGGGCGGCGGCCAGCTCGCACCAGGGCCATTCGGTGGCCCAGTGGGCGGCGTCGACCAGCCCGAGCGGCGTGTGCTGCGTGGCCTCGGAGGCCGGGTGGTGGCGCAGGTCGGCGGTGAGGAACGCGTCGACCCCGGCGGCCCGTACGGCGTCGAAGAGGCTGTCGCCGGAGCCGCCGCTGACGGCGACGGTACGGACGAGGGCGTCGAGGTCGCCGGCGACGCGGATGCCCTGCGCGGTGGCGGGGAGCCGCTTGGCGGCGCGGGCCGCGAAGTCGCGCAGGGTCTCGGGCGGGTCGACCTCGCAGATCCGGCCGAGGCCGGTCTCGGGGACGAGCGGCCCGGTGACGCGGAGGTCGAGCGCGCCGGCGAGGGCGTCGGAGACGCCGGGCTCGGCGGTGTCGGCGTTGGTGTGCGCGACGTGCAGCGCGATGTCGTTCTTGATGAGCGTGTGGACGACGCGGCCCTTGAAGTGGCCGGCCGCGACCGTCGTCGTACCGCGCAGGTAGAGGGGGTGGTGCGTGATGATCAGGTCCGCGCCGAGGGCGAGCGCCTCGTCGGCGATCGGCTGGACGGGGTCGACGGCGATCAGGACGCGCGTGACCTCGGCGTCGGGGTCGCCGCAGACCGTGCCGACGGCGTCCCACTGCTCGGCCCGCTCGGGGGGCCAGAGGGCGTCGAGCTCGGCGATGACTTCAGACAGACGGGGCACGTAGGAAAGGCTACCTGCCCGGCACGCCCCGCCGCCCTGGCCTGTGGACAACCCCGCTCGCCCGTGCAGCGGCGCCCCCTGCGGCCGCCGCGCCGCACCCCGCACGCCCTGCTCTCAACACTCCCCCTGCTCCCCCAGCACATCCGACCCCGCCCCCTCAGGCGAATCGGGACATCGCCACCCTTATAGGTGAAGCAGCGCGACACGCGCGGTTCGGTCCGGCGTACGAAAACTACTTTCAGTCGCCGGAGGTGACGAGTCGATGACTGTCTGTGCCATCGATACCGCCGGGCGTACGGGATTCACGATCGCGGCGGACGGTACCTACGCGGCGCGGCTGGCGGGTGACGGCGAGGCGCTGTACCCGGAGCGGTGGACCCTGGACGGCCCGGAGCCGTACGCGGTGCCGCTGCCGCTCTCCCAGCCGGAGGACCCGCACGCGCAGTTGCTGCCGCTCGCGGACGGACGGGTGCTGATCGGTCGCCGCACGGGCGAACGGCACACCTTTTCCCTGCTGTACCCGACCGGGCCGGGCACCGGCCAACTGCCGCTGGGTGCGGTCGAATCGCCGTCCCTGCGGCTGCTCCCGCCACCTCCGGGCGGTACGCGCGCGTACGCCCTGACGGTGGGCGAGTACTCCTCCAGCGTCTGGCTGGTGGCGGGCGGCGCGTTCGGCCCGGAGCACGTCGCGGAGGTCAAGGGGCACTGTACGGGCGGGGTCTGGCTGGACCGTACGGGGCGGCTCCTGGCGCTGGACCGGCAGCTCGACGGCGGTCCGGTCAAGGCGGTCGCGGTCGACCTGGAGCGGGGCGGGGAGGTGACCCCGCTGCTCCAGATCACGGAGGCGAGCGAGGACCGGCTGCTGCTGGCGGACGCGGACAGCGGCCTGCTGCTGATCCGCTCCGACGCCCCGTCACCGGGCCACGCCCGGCTGGGCTGGGGCGTCCTCGGCAGCACACTGCCGGTCCGCTTCCCCGATTGCCTGCGCCTGGCCGACGCCGCCGTGACGCCGTTCGCCGTCCAGCCGGGGCAGATGCTGACGCCGGAATCCTGCGCGGTGGCGCTGCGCATCGACGCGGCGACCGGCAGCTGGGTGGGCGTGTGGCGGCCGTCCGGGCGGCGGCTGCTCCAGCTCCCGGCACCGGCGGGCTGGTTGACGGGCACGGGCCTGTGGACGCGGGACGGCGTGCTGCACCTGCCGTACGTCGCCGGGTCCGTACGGTGCGGGCTCGCGCGGATCGCACCGGACCCGGAGGCGCTCACACAACCGCCACAGCCGGAGTCCGCGGAGGGGGAACCGCCGGGGCGCGAGGTGACTCCTGGTGTGTGCAAACCGGTTCCGCTGCAACAGGCACCGCTGCAGGGAGCATCACCGCAGGGAGCACCACCGCAGGGAGCACCACCGCAGGAAACGCCGCTGCGAGGGGCAGCGCCGCAAGGGGCACCACGGCAAGGAGCACCGTTGCAAGGGGCGCCGTTGCAGGGGGCGACGCTGCTGCGGCGGACACCTCTGACCGGCCCGACGGCCCGCGGCTAGACTCACGGGCCGCATATGTCAGCGATCACTACGGGGTGAACTTCCTACATGTCTGAGGCCATGACCGACACGACCCACGCGACGCGACCGCAGGGGAACGCCGGCGGCTCCGGAAAGCACCGAGGGGGCGCGGCTACGACGGAGGACCTGTCCTCCCAGCCGCACGGCCGCCACCGCAAGGTCCCGAACCAGGGCACCGCGGCCTGACGGCTCGTCGCACGCAAGGAGGGCCGCTCCGGGGAGATCCCCTGGAGCGGCCCTCCTTCTCATGTGCCGTTCGGCGGCCTCAGCCGCTGGAGCAGGCGGTCGCCGTCCAGCGCGCGCACAGCCCGCGCCATGGTGCGTACGTGGATCTCCTTCTCCTGCCGCTCGTACATCGCGGACAGGCCGTCCCGCAGCGCCCGCGCCTCCGCCACGAGCGCCTGCGCTGCCCTCAGCGCCGTGTACGTCTCCGTCGTACGCGACGGATTGGCACCGCCGAGGCGCTTCAGGGCGGCGAGGTACGCGTCGACGACCCGGCTCTCCGCCTCGGTGAGGGCCGGAATCCCCGGCGCCGGTTCATCCGGGACCATCACGGCGCCAGCTGGCTGTCGCGCGTCGAGATGATCTGGTCGACGAGGCCGTACGCGAGGGCGTCCTCGGCGGTGAGGATCTTGTCGCGCTCGATGTCGTCGCGGATCTTCTCGATCGGCTGGGTGGAGTGCTTCGCCAGCATCTCCTCCAGCTGCGTACGCATCCGCAGGATCTCGTTGGCCGCGATCTCCAGGTCGGAGAGCTGCTCACGGTCGGTGCCGCCGGACGGCTGGTGGATCAGCACGCGGGCGTTCGGCAGGGCCATCCGCTTGCCCGGCGTACCGGCGGCGAGGAGGACGGCCGCGGCGGAGGCCGCCTGGCCCATGCACACCGTCTGGATGTCCGGCTTCACGAACTGCATCGTGTCGTAGATCGCCGTCAGCGCGGTGAAGGAGCCACCGGGACAGTTGATGTAGAGGGCGATGTCCCGGTCCGGGTCCATGCCCTCCAGACAGATCAACTGGGCCATGAGGTCGTTGGCCGAGGCGTCGTCGATCTGCACGCCCAGGAAGATGATGCGCTCCTCGAAGAGCTTCGCGTACGGGTCGTACTCGCGCACGCCCTGGGACGTGCGCTCCACGAAGTGCGGCAGCACGTAGCGCGCCTCGGCGGACTTGTAGAGCGTGCCCGGTTTCACCATGTCGTCGTCCCCTCACTGGTCCAGCGTACGAGTCAAAATGTACAGGACGTACAGAACATAGAATGGGGGAATGGCTTATGAGATTCCGGTGACGCAGGCCCGGGCGGAGCTCGCGGATCTGATCAACCGCGTGGTCTACGGCGGCGAGCACGTGGTCCTCACCCGCCACGGCAAGCCGCTCGTGGCCCTCGTGACGGCCGCCGACCTGGAGCGACTGAAGGCCGGGGACACCCAAGAGGGCACACCGGAGGTCACGCCGGAGGAACCGGAGCGGATCATCGGGACCGTGTCGTCCCTGTCCGAGGCCCCGTCCTCCGTCGGCGAACAGAGCCAGTGGGGCCTCACCGCGCATACGGAGATGTAGGGGTCCGGCGGCTCCCGGACCGGATCCTCAGGCCATCAAGCCCTCAAGCCCGTAAGTCCGTAAGCCCTCACTGGTCCGTCGTCGTGCGGCGCGGCAGCCACAGCACCATCAGCACCGCGCCCGCCAGCAGGATCCCGGCGCCCGCGCGGAAGGCGAGCGCGTAACCGGCGGTCAACGCCTCCGGGCTCGTACCGCCGGAGGTGCGGGCCGCGGCGAGCGTCGACAGGGCCGCGAGGCCCAGGGCCCCGCCCATCGTGCGGGACGTGTTCACCAGGCCCGAGACCAGCCCCGCGTCGCCGGGGGCCGCGCCCGAGGTGGCCAGCGAGGCCAGCGGGGTGATGACCAGCCCGATGCCGAGCATCATCAGGATGCCCGGGCCCATGATCATCGTCAGGTACGCGCTGTGGGCGTCCATCAGCGACTGCCAGCCGAAGCCGGTGGCAGCGATGAGCGTGCCGAGCACCGCGAGGTTCCGCGCGCCGGTCACCGCCATCAGCCGCGGCGCCAGCTTGGCGCCGACGAAGACGCTGAGGGAGCTCGGCACGAGCGCGAGGCCGGCCTCCAGCGGGGTGTAGCCGAGCACGTTCTGCGCGTACATCGTCATGAAGAACCACATGGCGAACGACGCCGAACCGTTCACGATCATCGCCACGTTGGCCGCCGACACCGCCCGCGAGCGGAAGAGCTTCAGCGGCATGAGCGGCGCCGCCGTACGCGCCTCCACCGCCACGAAGGCCCCCAGCAGCACCAGTCCGCCCAGCAGCGGCACCAGCGTCTCGGCGGCGCCCCAGCCGGCCTGTTCGGTCTGCACGATGCCGTACGCGACCGCCGCCAGGCCGCCGGTGACGAGCACCGCGCCCGGCAGGTCCAGCCGCCGCGCGCCGCCGCCCTGGCTCTCGCGAACCCACAGCGCGGCGCCGATCAGGACCAGGGCCCCGACGGGCACGTTGATGAGCAGCACCCAGCGCCAGGACAGCAGGTCCGTCAGTACGCCGCCGACCAGTCCCCCGGCGGCGCCTCCCGCCGCGCCCACAGCCGACCAGGTACCTATCGCCCGCGTCCGCGCGGGTCCGGCCGGTACGGCCCCGGTCACGATGGTCAGCGTCGCGGGCGCCAGCACCGCCGCCCCGAGCCCTTGCACCGCACGGGCGGCGAGCAGCTGCCACCCCTCCACCGCGAGCCCGCCCGCCACGGACGCGGCCGTGAACAGCCCGAGCCCGACCAGGAACACCCGCTTGTGCCCGAACAGGTCCGCCGCCCGCCCGCCGAGCAGCATGAACCCGGCAAAGGCGATGGTGTACGCGTTGAGCACCCACTGGAGCCCCAGCGCCGAAAGGCCCAAGTCCGCGCGCATGGACGGCAGCGCCACGTTCACGACGGAGACATCCAGCACGACGAGGAACTGCCCGGCACAGGCGGCCAGCAGGACGAGCCAAGTGCGGGCACGGGTCGGGGTGGTGGCGCTGGTGGCTGTGGTGGCGGAGTCGGGGGTCTGGGTGTCGGGGCGCGGCTGGACCATGCGTGTCATGGTCGCAGCTGCGGTACGGGGCGTACATCGGGCCTTCGACGTACGACCCGCCCTACGTCAGAAGTCCCCTTCGGCCGCCGCCGCGACGAACGCCGCGAACGCCGCCGTACCGACGGCGAAGGCGGGACCCTCGGGGTTCTTGGAGTCGCGGACGGCGACGCGGCAGGGCTGGGCGGCGATCTCGACGCACTCGCCGCCGGTGTCACCGCTGTAGGAGGACTTGCGCCAGGCGGCCGCGCCGAGGGGGGCGCACTCGATGCAGTCGCCACCGTTCGTGCCGCTGTAGGACGACTTACGCCACTCTGCGCCCGTCAGGTCCTGGTTGATGCCCATAACGTTCCTCCATTACGCGAGCGATCAGCGCCGCCGACTCCTCCGGGGAGAAGGCTGTGGCTTGCAAGCGAGCGTATCCGACCGAACGCTCCCTGATCACTTGCGGATTGGCCGTCATATGGCCCGAGTCGTAGCGCTCGGCGTAGAAGATGTCCGGGTCGTCTTCAAAGCGAAGAAGGTTGAACGAGCCCATCATTCCAGTGTGCTGACCGGCCGAGAAGGGCAGGACCTGGACATTGACCCACTGATGGTCCGCGAAACTCAACAAGTGCGCGAGTTGACCTCGCATGACCTCGCGATCGCCGACCTGCCTGTGCAACAGGGCCTCGTCCAGTACCACCCACACGACGGGCGGGTGCTCCTTCGTCAGTATGCGCTGCCGCTCCATTCGCGCCGCCACCATTTCGTCGACCCCCTCCGGGCAGTCGACAGCGAGTAGAGCTCGTGCGTACGCCTCCGTCTGGAGCAGGCCATAGACCGCCTGCGCCTGGTACGTCGAGATGTACGTCGCCCGCGCCTCCATCTCCGCGTACGGCTGGAACCAGTGCGGCAGTTGGCTTCGCAGCACCAGCCCGATCAGGCGCGTGAAGGTCCCGCCCGTCTTCAGCGCGGCGTCCAGGCGTTCCGACAGGTCGCGGGTCGGGACCTTCTTCGTCGTCTCGATCTGGCCAATCAGGGAGCCCGTGCAGAAGACCATGCGGCCGAGCTCTCCCTGCTTGAGACCGGCCTCCTCCCTCAGGCGGCGGAGTTCGGAGCCGTAGAAGTCCAGCGGTGAGGCGCTGGGATCGAGGACGCGGATGTTGACCATGTAGCGGCCACCCCCAAGTTCACGCCGAGCGGCGTTCATTTCGTTCTGTAGCCGAGCGTAATCAGGCGACCGCACGCTGGTGGCATGAATCACGCAAGTCACCCCCAGGAGGGGGACCTTGAGACCGGCTACCGCATGGGCTTCACCGTGGGTGAGCACTCCGCCCGTCACATGCGGCGCATCCTGCGCACCTTCCTCATGCGATGGGGGCTGGCCGAGCTGACCGACGCGGCCGAGCTGGCGCTGACGGAGCTCGTCGCCAACGTCGTACGGCATGTGCCGGGGCGCCGCTGCACGGTGCTGATCCTGCGGCGGCCGGAGGGGCTGCGGGTCGAGGTCACGGACGGCCTGGACCGACCGCCGCTGCCGGTCGAGGCGGGGGACGCGCTCGACGAGGGCGGGCGCGGGCTGGTGCTGGTCGAGGCGGTGACGGAACGCTGGGGCACGGTGCCGCTGGCCGCCGGGAAGACGGTGTGGTTCGAGTGTGACGCCAAGCCGCCGCGCGAGGGCGCGACTTCGGTCTGACCGTCGCTCCATCCGGCGGCTGTCGGAGCAGCCGCCGGGCGGGTCGTACCGCCATGAGGCCGCCTAGCAGGTGACGCCCAGGCAGATGGTCTGCAGGAGGGTCAGCAGGTCCGTGCACCCGCACGTCGCGGCGAACGGGTCTCCGCCGATGCCGACGGGCTCCGTCTCGGGAAGGGCGTGGAGCCGGGCCAGCAGTTCGAGATCCTGGTTTTCCATGGGTTTCTCCTTTCTCAGGCCGGCGGCTGGACCATCCAGTGCCGGGGCGAGGGGTGGCTCAGCCGGAGGAGGAAGGCCAGGATTCCGGCGCTCCCGTCGCTCCAGCTGGTGGAGACGTCCCCGTACTCGTTGGGGAAGACCACGTGGCCGTCTCGGTGGGCCCGTTCGGCGAGGATGAGGCGGGCCAGGTCCTCGGCCATGGCGCGGTAGGCGGGGTCGCCCGTGGCGTCGGCCATGTCGAGGAGGAAGTCGCCGTTGCCCGCGAGTCCGTGGCACTGAGTGAGCGGGGCACGGGAGGCCTGTTCCACCACCGCGTGCGCGGCGCGGCGGGCGGGCTCGCCGTACCGGTCGTCGCCGGTGGCCCGCCACAGCCGGACGAGGAAGGTGCCGATGCCCGAGGCGCCGTGGCACCAGTACGGGGCCGTGGGCGGGTCCCCGTACTGGGTGGGCCAGTGGGTCGCCGCGCCGACGCGTACGGCGTGGGCCAGCAGCCCTTCGCCAGCCTCCACGGCGAGCTCCCTGTGCGCGGGGCGGCGCGAGACGGCCGAGGCGGCGAGGAGGAAGCAGCCGATGCCGGCCGTGCCGTGCGCGAAGCCGAGGTAGCGCTTCCCGGCCGCCCGGGAGGCGGCCTCAGCGGGGACCGCCCAGCTCACGCCGGGCTTGTCGCGGCGTACGGCGGCGGTCAGGCGGTCGGCGGCGTCGACGGCCAGTTCGGCGAAGCGCGGATCGCCGGTGCGGTGCCAGAGGTGGAGGGCGGCGAGGCCGCTGCCCGCCGTGCCGTGGGTGACGTCGTGGCTGGGCGTGGACCGCTGCGGCGCCAGGGCCAGGGCCACCGCGTGGTCGGTGAGCCTGCGGTCGTCGAGGGCGCGTCCGGCGTCGTACAGGGCCCAGGCGGTTCCGCGACCGCCGAAGTGCAGGCCGGGGCGGGGGGAGCCGGTGTCGGCGCGGACGGCGATCCAGTGGCCCGCCGTGGAGAGCACTTCGGGCAGGCGGGGGTCGCCGGTGAGCTCGAAGTACCGCGTGAGGACGGCGAGGACGCCTGCGGCGCCCTGCTGCACGGTGCAGGGGTCGCTCTCCCCGGCCCCGGTAGTGCACCAGGCTGTGCGGGGCGTACGGCTGGTCGGACGGGATGCGGGGGCCGGGAAGCCCGGCGGTAGCCCGGTGGAGTTCTTCGGCGAGCCGGACGGCGTCGGCGTCGGAGCGCGGGTAGACGGTGACGAACTTGCCCGCGCTTCCCCGGGGTGTGGCGCGGGAGTTGAGCGCGCCCACCTGGTCGAGCGACCGGGCGAACTTGAACGCCGACTCCTGGCGCAGCAGGACGTCCAGGGCCTTTTCAAGGACCGCCGGGGCGGAGGCGACCGTGGCCGACAGGTGCAGCTTCCAGCCCTGTGCGCGGGGCGTCCCGGCCTCAGGGGCGACGTGGCACCACGTCTCGTCCGTGGCGGCGGTCCAGCGCTCGGCGGTGCCCGTGGCGCGCAGCGCTCGGTGGAGGAGGGCCTCCAGCTCGGTTTCGGGTGGGGCGCCCGTCGCGGCCTTCGTGGCGGTTTCCAAGGTCGTACTCGTCATGCGTGCCCCTCCCAACGGTGAGAACCGCTGGTAGGGGGCGTGCCCGATGACATAGGCATACCAACGCCACCCCGGCCGGGATCATCCCATCCGGTAAGCGCGCACCGCTGCTCTCCCGCCCGGGGGCACGCTCCGGCGCAGAGGGAGGCGCCCGACCGGGCGGCGGGTGGCCGCGCCTACGATGTGACCGCTCAGTAGGCACATCGCCCGCCCAGCACACCCGTCCACACCACCAGCCCAGGAGGAAGCCGTGGCCGCTACGCCCAAGCCGGAGACGCTCGCCGCGTTCGAGGCGGCCAAGGGCTTCATGCCCGTACGGGAAGGGCTGGCGCTGTACGCGGCGGCGGCCGAGGCGGCGGGACTGGGGCTGCCGCTGCTGGAGGTCGGCACGTACTGCGGGCGCTCGACGATCCTGCTGGCGGACGCGGCGCGGGCGGCGGGCACGGTGGTCGTCACGGTCGACCACCACCGGGGCAGCGAGGAGCAGCAGCCGGGGTGGGAGTACCACGACCCGACGGTGGTGGACCCGGAGATCGGCCTGATGGACACGCTGCCGACGTTCCGCCGCACGCTGCACAAGGCGGGCCTGGAGGAGTACGTGGTCGCCGTCGTGGGGCGGTCGCCGCAGGTGGCGAAGGTGTGGGCGGGCGAGGTGGGGCTGGTCTTCATCGACGGCGGCCACACCGACGAGCACGCGACCGCCGACTACGAGGGCTGGGCGCCGCGCGTTGCGCCCGGCGGGCTGCTGGTCATCCACGACGTGTTCCCGGACCCGGCGGACGGCGGCCAGGCCCCGTACCGGATCTACCTGCGGGCGCTGGAGTCCGGCGCGTTCACGGAGGTCTCGGTGACGGACTCGCTGCGCGTGCTGCGGCGCACGGCCGCGTGACCCGGTGACGCCGTGACCCCGTACTCGCTCGCCTTCTACGTGGACGTCGTCACCACCGGCACCGTGCTGGGCGTGCGGCCCTCGGACTCCCCCGAGCGGGTCGCGGAGGTCCTCGGGACGGACTTCGCGGAGAACCGCTTCGGCCCGTGCGACATGTTCCGCGACCACGGCCTGGTCGAGTTCTTCTGGGACCGGGCCTCCGCCGGGGAGCCGTGGTCGGGCCACCACCTCACCCTCCAGGTGCACCGCCTGGCGCACGGCGGGAGCCGGCTGGTGAACGGGGCCGTGCGGGCGCGGTACGGGCGGTTCACGCCGAGGCTGCGGTTCGCGAAGCTGCGGCGCCTGCTGGAGCGGCGCGGCGTCCCGCTGGTGGAGGTGCCGGAGGACCCGGCGAACACCCCCTACTACCGGCGGTTCCGGCAGCCGGGCTCGGGGGTGGAGGTGTCGGTCATCGGCACGTACGGGGAGTACAGCACGCCGGACGCGCTGCGGGTGGGCGACGTGTACAGCATCCAGGCCACGGCGGCGGCGCACAGCGTCGCCGCCCGCACGGCGGGCTCAGCCCCTCCCCCGCCCGCCGCGCCGCTCGCCGCACCGCCCGCCGCACCGCGGTCCTCCAGGACGTGACCGGCTGGATGCGCCGTGCTCCGCGCCGGGTGGTGGCGCTGGCCCTGGCCGTCGCCGCCGGTCTGCTGTTCGTCGGCGCCGTCTCCCACGGCGTCGACCTCCTCCGGCACGGCGTGCGCCCGTACGACTGGGCACCGGGTTGGCTCAACCTCTACTGGTCCTCGCTCGCCCTCTTCGACCTGCTCGCGGCCGCGCTCCTGATCGGCGGCAAGCGCCGGGGCGTGGACCTCGCCTGCGCCATCATGGCGACCGACACCGCCGCCAACTGGTACGCGTGCTACGGCATCCTGCACAGCGGCTTCGCCACACAGCCGGGGCTGCAGCGCCTCACCCTCTTCGCCGCCCTCGTCCTCGGCACCGCGCCGTTCCTCCGACGCCGCCTGCCGTACGCCGCCGTACGCACCGCCTAGCATCGGTGCGTGCACGACGACCACAGCCCCTCCCCCGCCCGCCGCGCCGCCCGCCGCGCCGCCCGCCGCCGCCGTACCGCGGTCCTCGCCGCCGCCGGAGCCCTGATCGCCGCGACGGCCGGCTGCGGGGCGGACGGAGCCGACGCGAAGGCGCCTCGGCCGGGAGCGACGCCCTCGCCGACGGCCTCCGCCTCCGCGCCGACGGCCGCCGCTCCCCTCGCGGGCAAGGTCGTCGTCATCGACCCCGGGCACAACCCCGGGAACTTCTCCCATCCCAAGGAGATCGCCGCGCAGGTGGACATCGGCACGAACCGCAAGGAATGCGACACCACCGGCACCGCCACCGCCTCCGGCTACACCGAAGCGGCCTTCACCCTGGATGTTTCACACCGTCTCCGCACTCTCCTCCAACAGCAGGGCGCCACGGTGCGCCTCACCCACGACGCCGACCGCCCCTTCGGCCCCTGCATCGACGAACGCGCCCGCGTCGGCAACGACGCGAAGGCCGACGCCGTCGTCTCCGTCCACGCGGACGGCTCCGCCGTCGGCAACCGCGGCTTCCACGTCATCCTTCCCGCGCTGGTCAAGAGCGGTACGGCGGACACGGCACGCATCGTCGGCCCCTCCCGCGCCCTCGGCGAGCGCGTCGCCGCGCGCTTCGCGGCGGCCACCGGCAGCGCGCCCGCCAACTACGTGGGCGGTGGCGACGGTTTGGACGTACGGAAGGATCTCGGTGGACTGAATCTGTCGACCGTGCCCAAAGTGTTCGTCGAATGCGGCAACATGCGTGACCCGAAGGACGCCTCATTGCTGACGGATGCCGCGTGGCGGCAGAAAGCGGCCCGGGGGATCGCGGACGGGATCAGCACCTACCTACGGGACTAGCCCGGGCGGACGATAGATTCATCCGTACGATGGGGCCGCCCCCGTGTGCTTCGCGCCACCCCCGCATCCCGACGACACAACCGACGAAGGACTTCTACACGTGAACATCCGCTCCCTCACTCGAGGCGATGGCGTGGTGATCGGAGCAGCGGTGGTGCTGTTCATCGCCTCGTTCCTCGGCCTGACCCCCGGCGTCGACTGCCCCCAGGGGATCGACTGCTCCAAGTTCGACAGCCCGAACGCCTGGGACAGCCTGGGCCTTCTGATGAGCATGTTCCTCTCCGGCGTCATCGCCGCCGCGCTCATCGTCGTCGGTCGTGCCATGCCGGGCCGCAAGGTCGCGGGCATCGACCTGGGCCAGTTCGGTGTCGCCTTCGCCGTCTTCTCGCTGTGGACGGCCTTCTGGACCATCATCGACATGACGGCCGACGCCGGTGCGGGCATGATCCTCGGCCTGCTGTCCACCATCGTGCTGGCCGCCGCCGCCGTCGCCGCGCCGCTCGTCCCCGCCCTCAAGGCCCCGCTCCTCGGCGCCCCGCGCCCCCAGCAGCCGCAGCCGTACGGCGGCCAGCCGGGCCAGCCGCAGGCCGGTTACGGCTACCCGGGCGCGCAGCAGCCGCCGTACGGTGGCCAGCCCGGCCAGCCCCAGGGCGGCTACGGCTACCCCGCCGCCCAGCAGCCGGGCCAGCCCCAGCCGGCGCAGGGCCAGCAGCCGCAGCAGCCGCAGGCCGAGCAGCACACTCCGGCGCCCGCTCCGGCGGCCGCGACCGCGGCCCCCTCGGACTTCTCCCCGTTCTGGTTCGCGGTCCCGGTCGCGCGCCCGCTGTACGCGGAGGACGGCTCGCCGACGCCGATCGCCGAACTGGCGCCCGGCACCTGGTACCTGGCGGTGGAGCAGCGCGGCCAGGGCCTGGTGGCCCAGACGCAGGACGGCCGGCGCGGCGTGCTCCAGGACACGACCGGCATCCAGCGCGGCTGAGCAGCCCGCTCCGTACGTGAAGAACGGCCCTCGCCCTTGCGGGTGGGGGCCGTTCACGTTTGGGCTCGGGGCCGAGCGGCAACCCGTACCGCATGTCTCCCCGTCATCGGAACGGAAGCGCGCAGGCGGCGACCGCCATAGCGGTCCTCGCGGATGTCCTGGCCGCCATCATCGCCCTGTGGATCCTGATGTACCTGCTGGAGGCCAACCGGGCCAACGACCTGGTGCAGTTCGTCCAGGGCGCGGCCCGCTGGCTCGCCGGCTGGTCCCACGACCTGTTCACCTTCGACGCGGCCTGGCTGCGCGTCGTCGCGGGGTACGGCCTCGCGGCGATCGTGTACGTCTTCGCCGGGCACCTGCTGGCGGACCGGCTGCGCCGGTACTAGGGGATGTCTAGTCGATCTTGCCGGGCTCGCGACGCCTGGTGCCGCGCCCTGATCCGGCCTGATCGGCAAGACACCCCCTAGGGTGCCCGGCTCCGCCGAACTCTTCACTTTAGGGAACCGCTTGGAGTCCCTTGCACGTCACATGGCATGCTGACACGATCTGCCGCGGCATGACAGTGCGTGAAACGGGGGCTTTGCGCTGTGGGTTACACCATTCCCGAAGGCGTCGACACGATGCTCGACATCGTTGGCGTCGGCTGGCCGAACGTCGACGAGGACGCCTACCGCGACATGGCCACGGCGCTGCGGGAGTTCGCCGAGGACGCCGACGACGACGGCCACGCGGCCCACCAGCACATCCAGCGGCTGCTGTCCACCGGGCAGAGCGAGTCGCTGACCGCGCTCGACAAGCACTGGTCCAAGGTGCAGGGCAAGCACGCGGACCTGGCGAAGGCCGCCCGGCTCGTCGCGGACGCCCTGGACCGGGTGGCCGACATCATCGTCGCCCGCAAGATCGCCGCGGTCGGCGAACTAGCCGACCTGTGCGCCACGGTGGGCATCACCCTCGCCTTCGCCCCGGTCACCGCCGGCCTGTCCACCCTGCTCGCCGGTGCGAAGATCGCCGCCACCCGCATCGCCTTCAAGAAGATCCTCAAGGAGATGGCCGAGGCGGCCGTCGCCGAGATCGTCGCGGTGCTCACCCAGCCCGCGGTCGCCGCGATCGAGAACGTCGTGGCGGACCTGGCGATCCAGACCGCGCTGAACGTCACCGGCGTCCAGGACGGTTACAACACCGGCCAGACCGTCCAGGCCGGCAAGGACGGCCTGCAGATCAACTCCGCCGGCGGCGCGGGCGGCGGGCGCGGCGGCGGCCCGGTGATCGACCACGACGCCCACGGCAAGGCCGGCGGCAACCTCACCGACGTACAGATCGCCATGCAGGGCAAGACGCGCGGCAAGCTCGGCAAGGCCAAGTCCCACCACGGCCGCGCCAAGGGCAAGGACTCCCTCACCGCCGTCCTGGACACCACCATCGAGGGCGTGACCGAGAAGCTCGGCAAAGCCCTGGACGACCTCGGCGACCACATCGGCAAGAAGCTCCCCGACGCCATCAGGGGCGGCTCCAAGACCCACCGGGACACCGACCAAGGCGTCCACGACGACGCCAAACGCGTCAAGTCACCGACCGGCAAGGACGACGGCGGGCTGGACGGGCAGCGGGGCAAGTCGGGGCCGGCGGGGCGGCGGGGAAACGATCAGAAGCCGCCGCGGCTGAACGCCGACTCGCTCGGGAAGGCGAAGAACAACCCCCGGCTGGCCGGTGCGTCGCAGAACAGCAAGCCGTGGTGCAACGACCCCGTGGACGCGGCGTCCGGGGAGATGTATCTGCCGCAGACGGACCTGACCCTGCCATCGGTGTTGCCCCTGGAGCTTTCCCGCACCCATCTGTCGGGGTACCGCTTCGGCCACTGGTTCGGTCGTTCCTGGGCCTCCACGCTGGATGAGCGGCTGCAGCTGGAGGGTGACGGCTCGGCGCTGTGGGCCCGTGAGGACGGCACCGTACTGCTGTACGGGCGGCTGCCGCAGGCGGTCGGGGACGAGGTGTGGCCGCAGGAGGGCCCGCGCCTGCCACTGGTGCGCCTGGAGGCCGACGACGGCGCGCCGCCCGCCTTCGCCGTCCGCGACCCGCGCACCCGGGTGCTGCGTCGCTTCACCGCGGCCGAGCCGCCCACGAGCGTGTTCGACCCGGTGGTCGTGTGCTGGCTCGAGGAGATCGGCGACCTCAACGGCAACGCGATCGAGATCGTCAGGGACTGCGACGGCGTACCGGCCGCTGTGGTCCACTCCGGGGGCTACGAGGTCCGGATCGACACGGCCCCGTTGCGTGGAGACGACGGCCCTCGTCGGGTTACGGGCCTGTCCCTGGTCACCGCGGACGGCCCGGTGCGCGTACTCGCCTTCGGCTACGACCTGGCCGGCAACGTGGACGCGGTCACCAACTCCACAGGTGTGCCCCTGCGCTTCGCCTACGACGAGGACGCGCGCATCGTCTCCTGGACCGACCGCAACAACTCCACCTTCCGCTACGTCTACGACGAGCGGGGCCGGGTGGTGGAGACCGCCGGCCCACAGGGATACATGTCGGGGCGGTTCACCTACGACACCGAACGGCGGGTGACGCGCTACACCGACTCCACCGGCGCGACCACCGTCTTCCACCTCAACGAGCTGTCACAGGTGGTGGCCCTGACCGACCCGGCGGGCCATACCGTCCAACAGACCTGGGACCGGTTCGACCACCTGCTCTCCCGCACCGACGCCCTCGGTGGGACCACGCACTTCCGGTACGACGACGCGGGCAATCTCGTTTCCGTCGAACTGCCCGACGGCAGCCGTTCGACGGCGGAGTACAACGACCTCAACCTGCCGGTCCGTGTCACCGGGCCCGACGGGGCCCAGTGGGTGCAGGAGTGGGACGAGCGGGGCAACCGCACCCGGGTGACCGAGCCCGACGGCGCGACGACCCTCTTCACCTACGACGCCCACGGCGCCGTCGCGTCGGTCACCGACCCGCTGGGGGCGGTGCAGACCCTGGTGAACAACGCGGCCGGGCTCGTGGTCTCCGTGACGGACCCGCTCGGCGCCCGGCACCACATCGCGTACGACTCGTTCGGCCGCACCGCCTCCATCAGCGACCCCATGGGCGGGACGACGCACCTCACCTGGACGGTCGAGGGGCAGCTGAAGTCCCGTGTGGAGCCGGACGGCACCGGCGAGGAATGGACGTACGACGACGAAGGCAACTGCCTGACCCACACCGACGCCCTCGGCCAGGTCACCCGGTTCACCTACACCGATTTCGACCTCCTGACATCCCGCGTCTCCGCGGACGGGGCGCGGCACACGTTCACCTACGACACCGAACTCCGCCTCACCCGTGTCACCGACCCGCAGGGTCGCACCTGGGACTACGTCTACGACGCCTGCGGCGCTGTGGTCTCCGAGTCCGACTTCGACGGCCGTACCGTGCACTACCGCTACGACGCCGAGGGCCGCCTCGTGGGCCGCACCAACTCCATGGGCCAGACGATCGAGTACGCCTACGACCGGATCGGCAACCAGATCCGGAAGACCGTGGACGGCACCACCACCCTCTTCGAGCACGACGAGGCCGGTCGCCTCACGCGGGCCGTGAGCCCCATGGTCACCCTCACCTACGCGTACGACCGGGCGGGCAGGATCACCGGTGAGTCCGTGGACGGACGCACCCTCACGAGCCGGTACGACGACGCGGGCCGCCCGGTGCTGCGCGTGACCCCGGCCGGCGTCACCAGCGCCTACCGCTACGACGCCGCGGGAAACCGCACCGCCATCGAGTCGTCAGGGCGGACACTGTCCTTCTCGTACGACGCCACCGGCCGGGAAACGGCCCGTCACCTCGCCCCGGGCACCGTACTCACCCACTCCTGGGACGTGTCCGGCCGGCTGACCGGCCAGTCGCTGGGCGCCGCCCTGAGCCGCTCGTACACCTACCGGGCCGACGGCCTGTTGACCGCCGTCTCGGGACCGAACACCGGCCGTCGCACGTTCGACCTCGACCCCGTGGGCCGCGTCACCGGAATCCACGCCTCCCAGTGGAACGAGTCGTACGCCTACGACGACGCGGGCAGGCAGACGCATGCCGAGTGGCCCGACGGGCAGCCGTCGTCCGAAGCGCGGGGCGAGCGGGAGTACACAGGAACCCTTCTCCGCCGCGCGGGATCGGTCCACTACGAGTACGACGCCGCGGGCCGCGTGGTCCTGCGCCGCAAGACCAGGCTGTCACGCAAGCCGGACGTCTGGCGCTACTCCTGGGACGCCGAGGACCACCTGACGGAGGTCATCACTCCGGACGGCACCCGGTGGCGCTACCTGTACGACCCCCTCGGGCGCCGCGTCGCCAAACAGCGCCTCGCCCCGGACGAGCGGACCGTCGCCGAGGAGACCCGCTTCGTCTGGGACGGCGCGCACCTCGTGGAGCAGACCACGCACACCGTCGGCACCTCGGAGGACATCACCCTCACGTGGGACCGCGACGGCGCGCACCCCGTGAGTCAGACCGAAAGCAAGTCCCGCGTCGACGACACCGAAGACCCGCTCGACCAGCGCTTCTACTCCATCGTCACCGATCTCGTCGGCACGCCGACGGAACTCGTGGACCCGTCGGGCGAGATCGCCTGCCGGATGCGCAGCACCCTGTGGGGCGTCACGACATGGAACCGCGACGCCTCGGCGTACACCCCGCTGCGCTTCCCCGGCCAGTACTTCGACGTCGAGACGCAGCTGCACTACAACGTCTTCCGTCACTACGACCCCGCAACGGGCCTCTACACCAGTCCGGACCCCCTGGGCCTGGACGCGGGACCCGACCCGCACCGCTACGTCCTCAACCCCCTGCACGCGTTCGACTACTTCGGACTGCAACAGCTGACGTGCAAGGAAAACGCGAAGTTGCTGCGTGAGAACATGACGCGCGAGGGCCGGGCACCGTCCGCAGGACAGGCGGCGGCACACCTCGTGCCCTCCGGAGGGTCGCGCCGTCAGTGGGCTCCGGGAGCGAGGAGCCGTGCGCTGCTGGAGAAGTACCACGTGAACATCAACGACGCGGCGAACGGAGTGGGGCTGACTCATCCGAAACCTCACAACTACACTCACCGCGGGGCGTTTCTCACGCGGCTCGATCAGCACCTGCAGTCATTGGTCAGGGATATGCAGGCGGAAGGTCGGGGCACGAGAGCGATTCGCAGCGCTCTGCGTAGCGAGTTGCGCGCCATCGGCAAAGAGGTCGTGGAGGAGCTCAAGAGTGGCAAACCGGGACAAGGTGCTGTATGGACGGCGTGACCATGGCTGACACATCACAAAACCCTCGGCGGGTGTACCGGCTGCTGCCCGCCTTGGGGGAGTTCCGCATTCTCTTTCTCGACGAAGCTCTGACGAAGATTCTGCCCTGGCAGCGCAGCGGCCGCCCCGAGGACCTTCCGGAAGAGTTCACAGGAGAGTGGAACGGAGACCCGGCCCTGCGGGTGACCGAATTCCCCTCGGCCGCCAGGGACGCCCCCGTGCTCGGCCGCCGCATCGCGGATGCCCTGCACGAGGAGCTCGTGTCGGCAGGCAGGCTTGTACCACTGCGCACCGATGACCCCGACAGCGGAGAATTCTTCCTCTACGCGGTCGAGGCCGTCGTGGACTGCCTGGACACGCGGCGGTCCTCCAAGCCGAAGAAGTCGACGGGGCAGATCAAGCAGGCCGTCTTCCGGCCGGAGGCCCTGCGCTACGACGTGCCCGCCTTCCGCGTCCCGGAATGGTCCAGAGCCGTCTACTGGAACGGGTGGGCCGTCGACCGGCTGCGCGAGCTCCTCGGTGACGACCTCGAAGCCCGTCTGGTGTGGTCGGAGGACCCCGGCCTCACTCCACACCCCGACCCCATGGGCTTCTAGGGTGCGGCTGTGACCCCGCACGTCGAGCGCCTCGCCGAGGTCATCCCGCCGCCCGCCGCGTCGGAGCCGAAGAACTGGCCGGAGGTGGAGGCCACCCTGGGCAGCAAGCTGCCCAGGGACTACAAGGACTTGGTGGAAGCCTTCGGCGGTGGCGTCTTCGACGACGCTGTCTGGCTGCTCGAGCCCCACTGCGCCCATCCGTCGTACGACCTGCTCAAGGAGAACGCGGGCGGCCGCCGTGGGGCGCTGGAGCGCAGTGGCTCCAAGCCCCCAGAGCTGGACGAAGAAGGCAGCGACGTCATCACCTGGGCCCTGACGGAGGACGGCGCGACCCTCTACTGGCTCGTCCGCCCCGGGCAGGAACCGGACGACTGGACCGTCATGGTCAACGAAGGCCGCGGCCCGGACTGGGAACGCTTCCCCATGTCCTGCACGGCGTTCCTGGAGGGAATCCTGGTCACCGGGGAGATCGAGTCGGACATCCTCCACGACCTCCCCGCCGACGGTCACGGCTTCCGGCCGAGCTCGGACTTCCTGTAGGCACCCTCAAGGACGACACGCATGAACATCGAACTCCTGCCGCGCGACGGCGCGGGGCCCTTCCGGCTCGGCCTGTCGGTCGAAGAGGCGCGGCAGACGGCACGGGAACTCGGCCACCTCACGCACCGCACGGAGGGAAACGCCGAGCCGGGACAGATCGTCCTCACGCACGAGGAATCCGGGTTCGATCTCGTGCTCGGATTCACCCGAGGGCTCCTGAGCCAGGTGGAACTGTGGCGGTTCCGCAACGAGGACGCCGACGTGCGCGTCACGCTGGAGGCCATCGACGTCTTCCGCACACCGCACGAGGAGCTGCAACAGCGCCTCGTGGACCGGGGATACGCGGTGGAGGAGAACGACCTCGGCTTCGACGCCGTGCCCGACCTCGGCATCATCTTCGCGAACGAAAGCAGCTACGAATACCCCACCGACGAGGAGGGCGACCCCCTCTATTACGACTACGTCCTGGTCTCGGACGAGACTCGCGCCCGATGACCGCCTACGTTCACCCTCGCCGGGTGTACCGACTGCTGCCCGCCCTCGGCGAGTTCCGGACGCTGCTCTTCGACACCGGCCTGGGTACGGTCATGCGCTGGCAGCGCACCGGCGATCCGGCGCACTTCCCTTCGGAACTCCGTGGGAAATGGATCGGAGACCCGGCCTTGCGGGTGACCGACTTCCCTTCGGATTACCCGGGTGCCCCGGTGCTGAGCCGACGCATCACAGACGCTCTGCACGGCGATCTGACGGCAGCTGGAAGGTTCGTGCCCGTCCGTACCGACGACCCGGAGGCCGGAGAATTTCTTCTCTACGCCGTCGAGGCCGTCGTGGACTGCCTGGACACGCGACGGTCTTCGAAGGCGAAGAAGACGACCGGAGACATCAAGAAGGCCGTCTTCCGGCCGGATGCCGTCGCCTATGGCCTCCCCGCCTTCCGCATCCCGGAAGCACCCAAGGTCGTCTACTGGAACGGCTGGGCGGTCGACCGGCTGCGCGAGCTCCTCAGTGACGACCTCGAAGCCCGCCTGGTGTGGTCCGAGGACCCCGGCCTCACGCCGCACCGCGATCCCATGGGCTTCTAGGAGGCGGGAGAGGCACATGGACGACGCACCCCTTGCCGCCGTGCTCATCGCCGAAGAGGAGTTCCCCGGGATCGACCTCCACGCCCATGACGCCTGGCTGGTGCGCGACGGCGCGGTCTGGCTCGTGGCGGAGGCCGGCGACGAGATCGTCGTGGGGCGTGTCGCCGAGGACCCGGCCCGCGTCTTCGCCGAGCGGCGCCGCTGGCCGGTTCCCCGCGCGGGGCGGGGCCATGGGTTCGCTTCCCCGCTTCCGGACGGCGGGCTCGCGGTGAGCGGCGGAGACACCGTCACGGTGTACGCGGCGAGCGGACAGGTGCGCTGGACGTACGAGCACCAGCCCTGGGCGGATCAGCGCACCGCCTCCGCCGCCTGCACCGCCGACGCGTCGGGGCACCGGCTCATCGCCACCATGGCCGGCCCCATGGAGGCCGGCGAGCCCTATGGCGGTGACCTGTGTGTGGCCCTGGACCTGTCCGACGGCCGGCGACTGAGGGAGGCCGTGCTGCCGTCGGCCTCGGCGGGCTACGTCTTCCAGCAGTCCCTCACCGATCCGGGACGCCTCCTGCTGAACGCGGCGCAAGGGGACACGTTCTTCTCGCTCGTGGTCACCTCCACACAGGGCGTTCTGCGCGCGGAGCCGCTGGGCCTGGACGACGAACTGTTCGCCGGGGTCGGCATGCACGGGGCCGTTCTGAAGCTCGACGTGGGCGGGGCCTGGCTCAGTCGGTACGAGCCGGGCCGGGCCGACGTCAGTGTCGATGCCGAGGATGTCCTTCCCGAGGACCTGGTCTTCGCCGGTCACCGTCCCGGCTTCCTCGACGAGGGCCGGGTCCTGGTGGCCGTCGCCGAGGAACAGGGTTCCGCCGAGACCCGGCACGTGATCCTGGACGGCCGCACCCTGCACCCGGTCGCCGAACTGGACTACCCCGGCACGGACTGCTTCGACCCGCTGGCGCTGGGCGACGGCACGTGGCTCACCGTGGAGGGCGATACCGTCCGGCGCTGGCGCACCGGTGCCCACTGAACTCGTGGCGACAGGCGCCGGACCTACCCGCAGCAGTCCGGTTCCAGGCCGCGCGGCAGGCGTTCGCCGCCGAAGACCGCGGTGGTCGCCTCGTCGCCGCCCAGGGCCGCGACCGCGAGCAGCAGGGAGCCCGCCGTCCAGGTGGTGAGCTCCTCCGGCCAGACCGCGCGTTCGCCTTCGAAGACGTACCCCGTCCAGTACATGCCGCCCTCGGCGCGCAGGTGGCCGATGGACTGGAGGATCTCCAGGGCCCGGTCGGACTCGCCCATCGCCCAGAGCGCGAGGGCCAGTTCGCAGCTCTCGCCGCCCGTGACCCAGGGGTTCGGCACGACGCAGCGCACGCCGAGGCCCGGGACCACGAAGGCGTCCCAGCCGTTCTCGATGCGCTCCTTGGCCGCCGCGCCCGTGACGGCGCCGCCGAGCACGGGGTAGTACCAGTCCATCGAGTAGCGGCTCTTGTCGAGGAACCGCTCCGGGTGGCTGCGGATGGCGTGGCCCAGCGCGCCCGCCGCGAGCTCCCAGTCGGGCTGCGGCTCCTCGCGCTCCTCGGCGATGGCCAGGGCGCAGCGCAGCGCGTGGTGGATGGAGGAGGAGCCGGTCAGCAGCGCGTCGGTGACGGGCGTGCCGTCCGCCTCGCGCTTCCAGCCGATCTGGCCGCCGGGCTGCTGGAGGCGCAGCACGAACTCGACCGCGGCGTAGACGGCCGGCCACATGCGGTCGAGGAAGGTGTCGTCGCCGGTGGCGAGGTAGTGGTGCCAGACGCCGACGGCGACGTACGCGACGAAGTTGGACTCGCGGCTCGCGTCGGTGACCTGGGTGTGGTCGCCGTCGTGGTAGGCGGCGTACCAGGAGCCGTCGTCGTTCTGGTGGCGGGCGAGCCACTCGTAGGCGCGGGCGGCGGCGGCGTGTTCGCCGGCCGCGTCCAGGGCCATGGCCGCCTCGGTGTGGTCCCAGGGGTCGAGGTGGTGGCCGCGGAACCACGGGATGGCGCCGTCCTCGCGCTGGACGGCCATGATCGCGGCGACGGTCTCGGCGGCCTGCTCGGCGGTGAGGACGCCGGGCAGGACGAGGTGCTCGGTCCTCTCGGGGCTCGTCACGCGGTCTCGGCCTCGGCCTTCGGGAGGTGGGGCTTGGTCGCGTACGCCACGAAGCTCTTGCCCAGGACGGGGTTGAGCGCCCGCTCGGCGAGGCGGGTGGCCAGGGGCTTCTTCATGATGTCCCAGACCAGCAGCTTGTGGTACGCGCGGACGGGCAGCGCCTTGTCGTTGTCGACGCCGAACGCGCACTTCAGCCACCAGTACGGCGAGTGCAGCGCGTGGGCGTGGTGGGTGCCGTACGGCCGGAGCCCGGCCTCCCGGATCTTGGCGAGCAGCTCGTCGGCCTTGTAGATGCGGATGTGGCCGCCCTCGACCTCGTGGTACGCGTCCGAGAGCGCCCAGCAGACCTTCTCGGGGCCGTAACGGGGGACGGTGACGGCGATGCGGCCGCCGGGCTTCAGCACGCGGACCATCTCGGCGAGCACGCCCTTGTCGTCGGGGATGTGCTCCATCACCTCGGAGATGATCACGACGTCGAAGGACTCGTCGGGGAAGGGCAGGTTGAGGGCGTCGCCCTCCATGGCGGTGGCGGTGGCCCCGGCGGGCGCCTCCCCGGCCTCCTTCATGGCCGCGAACCACTTGGCGACCTCGCGGATCTCGTCGCCGTTCTGGTCGAGGGCGACGACCCGCGCCCCGCGCCGGTAGCACTCGAACGCATGCCGCCCCGCCCCGCAGCCCAGGTCGAGCACACGGTCGCCGGGGGCGAGCGGGAAGCGGGTGAAGTCGACGGTCAGCACGGGGACGGCCTGCTTTCACGGAGGAGGGGGAGCGTGCGGAGGAGGAGGGGGCGAGGCGTACGGGGGCGGGTCACCGGCGGGCTCCGCGCGCCGCGATCGCCTCGCGGTACAGCTCGGCCGTGCCCTGGGCCGCGCGGGCCCAGGTGAACCTGTCCAGCACCCGGGCGCGGCCCGCCGTGCCGAGCCGGGTGCGCAGGGCGGTGTCGCCGAGGAGCCGGCCGAGGGCGGCGGCGAGCGCGCCCGCGTCGCCGGGCGGCACGGCCAGGCAGGTCTCGCCGTCGGGGCCCGCGACCTCGGGGATGGCCCCGCCGGTGGTGGCGACCAGCGGGGTGCCGGTGGCCATGGCCTCGGCGGCGGGCAGCGAGAAGCCCTCGTACAGGGAGGGCACGCACGCCACCTGGGCGCCCCGGTAGAGGTCGACGAGCTCGGCGTCGGTGACGCCCTTGACGAAGCGCACCGCGCCGTCGAGGCCGTACCGCTCGATGGCCCGCGCGACGGGGCCGTCCTCGGCGCGCTTGCCGACGACGACGAGGTGGGCGTCGGGCTGCTCGGTGCGGAGCTTGGCGAGCGCCTCCACGAGGTGGACCAGACCCTTGAGGGGGACGTCCGCGCTGGAGGTGGTGACGATGCGGCCCGGGACCTCGGGGACGGACGGGTCGGGCGACCACAGGTCGGTGTCGGCGCCGATGTGCACGACCCGGATGCGGTCCTCGTGCACGCCGAGGTGCTCGACGATCTCGTCCCGCGAGGAGCCGGAGACGGTGAGGACGGAGGGGAGGCGGCGGGCGACGCGCTTCTGCATGCGCGTGAAGGCGTACCAGCGGCGTACGGAGGCGCGGCGCTTCCAGTCCTGCGCGGCGTCCAGCTCCAGCTGCCGGTCCACCGTGATGGGGTGGTGGATGGTGGTGACGAGGGGCGCGCCGAGGTCACCGAGGAGGCCGTAGCCGAGGGTCTGGTTGTCGTGGACGACGTCGAAGTCGCCGCGGCGGGCGGCGAGGTGCCGGCGGGCGCGCAGCGAGAAGGTGAGCGGCTCGGGGAAGCCGCCGGTCCACATGGTGGCGACTTCGAGGGCGTCGATCCAGTCGCGGTACTCGTCGCGCCGGGGGGTGCGGAAGGGGTCGGGCTGCCGGTACAGGTCGAGGCTCGGCAGCTCGGTGAGGCGCAGTCCCGTCAGGTCGTCGCCCTCGTCGAGGACGGGGTAGGGCTGGGAGCCGATCACCTCGACGGTGTGCCCGAGGCGGGCGAGCTCGCGCGACAGGTGCCGTACGTAGACGCCCTGGCCGCCGCAGAAGGGGTTTCCCTTGTACGTGAGGAGGGCGATGCGCAGCGGGCGGTCTTCGCCGCCGGTGACACCGCCGCGGGGGCCTGCTTCTATGGCCTCAGCGGTCACTCGCGGCCCCCTTCTTGCCTGCATTTCGCCGGAGCGTAACCGGTCGCGCTAATCTAGAACAAGTTTCAGACTTGACGGTTCAAGGAGCTTTGAATCTACCCGCAGGTAGCGCCGCTGTGAGGGCCGGAACAGGTGATTCACACCACGGCGCCCGCCCTCCTGTCGCGTACCACCACACGCGTACCGAACGGACCACATGACAGCGGAAGACAGACCGGCGTCGCCGCCGTCGGCCGAGCGCCGGGCGCCGCTGACCGAGCGCCAGGAGGCGCGCCGCCGCCGCATCCTGCACGCCAGTAGGCAGTTGGCGAGCGGGGGCGGTTTCGACGCCGTTCAGATGCGCGAGGTCGCCGAGGCCGCCGGGGTCGCGCTGGGCACGCTGTACCGCTACTTCCCGTCCAAGATCCATCTGCTGGTCGCCACCATGCAGGACCAGCTGGAGCACCTGCACGCGACCCTGCGCAAACGCCCGCCGGCCGGCGAGACCCCGTCCGCGCGGGTCGCCGAGACCCTGATGCGCGCCTTCCGCGCCCTTCAGCGCGAACCGCAGCTCGCGGACGCGATGGTGCGCGCGCTGACGTTCGCGGACCGCGGCGTGAACCGCGAGGTGGACACGGTCTCGCGGCAGACGACCGCGATCATCCTGGACGCGACGGGCCTGGAGCGCCCGACCCCGGAGCAGCTCTCGGCGGTGCGGGTCATCGCGCACACCTGGCACTCGGCGCTGATCACGTGGCTGGCGGGGCGGGCGTCGATCGCGCAGGTGAGGCTGGACATCGAGACGGCGTGCCGCCTGATCGACGTGACCTCACCCGACGCGACCTAGGGCCTGTCTTACTGCTTGCCCGACTCCCCCTCCCTCAGGTAGCTCGCCCGGCCGTCGTCGTCCACGTCGAAGGGGGCCTCCGGGATGACGCAGAACTCGTTCCCCTCGGGGTCGGCCATGACGAGGAAGCCGCCGGCCGCGTACGCGTCGAGCCGCCGGCCGCCCAGCGCCTCGATGCGCTCCCGCTCGGCGGCGGGGTCCGGCGAGGCGAGGTCGAAGTGGATGCGGTTCTTGACCGCCTTCGGGGCGTCGACGCGCTGGAAGCCCATTCCGGGGCCGTCGCCCCGGTCGAGCCAGACGTACGGACCGGTCCTGGCCACGATCGGCCGGCCCAGGAGCCGGGACCAGAAGGAGGCGAGCCGCTCGGGGTCGCGGCAGTCGACGATGAGGTCCTTGATCTTCGGGCGTGTGTCCGTCATCCCCCGATGCTCGCAGACGGGCACCCCGGTACAGTGGGCCCGTCGTCATCACGCCCGTACGGGGGGAAGCCGGTGCGAATCCGGCGCTGACCCGCAACCGTGAACCGCCGCCCAGGTGGTGAGCCGGATCGCCCCGTGCGCGTACATGTTCGGCTCGTGTCACCGGGAGCGACCCGCCCCGGTGGCCGGCACCGTCGAGGAATGCGGAGCCGGAGCCTGGTGCCCTTCCGTGTGCGCCGGTCCCCGCCCCGCCCGTCCCGGACAAGACCGCGCAGGAGAGGCCACCCAGCCATGACCACCGTTCGCCGCCGCGGCACCGCCGCAGCGCTCGCCGCCACCGCCGTGCTGTGCGGGGGCGGCGCCGGGACCCTCGCCGTCGCCCCCGCCGCGCAGGCGGCGCCGTCGCCGTCGCCGTCCGCCGCCGCTCTGCCCGCCGGGCTGTACGGCACGAAGGACCCGACCTACGACGGTGTCTGGCGGCAGTCCTTCGCCTTCCTGGCGCAGAAGACGAGCGGCGTCGACCCGGCCGACCAGGCCGTGGACTGGCTGCTCCGGCAGCAGTGCGACGACGGCGCCTTCGCCGCGTACCGCCCCGACCCCGGCAAGCCCTGCGACGCCGCGACCGTGCTGGACACCAACGCCACCGCCGCCGCCGTCCAGGCGCTCGCCGGGCTCGACAAGCCGGAGGCGGCGGACGGCGAGACCGACCCGGTCACCAAGGCCCTGCGGGCGGGCGTCCACTGGCTCAAGGGCGTACAGAACAAGGACGGCGGCTGGAGCTACAACCCGGGCGGTGCCAGCGACGCCAACTCCACCTCGATCGTCATCGGCGCCCTCGCCGCGGCGGGCGAGAAGCCCGGCACCGTGAAGTCGGCGGACGGCAGGAGCCCCTACGACGCGCTCGTCGGCTTCGCCATCCCGTGCTCCGCGAAGGACGCGGGCGCCGGCGCCTTCGCGTACCAGCCCGACCAGAACGGCAAGCTCGTCGCCAACGCCGACGCCACCGCCGCCGCCGTACTCGCCGGGCTCGGCAAGCAGGCCCGCACGCGCGGCGCCGAGCCCGGTCAGCCGCCGACCTGCGAGGCCGCCGCCAAGCCGACCGCCGAGCGGGTCGCCCGCAACGGCGCCGCCTACCTCGCCACCGCCCTGGCGAAGACCGGACACCTGGACCTGCCGCCGATGCCGGGCGCCGAGACCACCGCCCCCGCGCCCGACTTCGGCAACACCGCGGACGCGGTCGTCGCCCTCGGCGCCGCCGGGCACGGCGACAAGGCCGCCGGCGCGGTGGCGTGGCTGAAGAAGAACGGCCCCGCCTGGGCCGCCCAGAACGGTCCCGCCGCCTGGGCCCAGCTGATACTCGCCGCCCACACGGTCGGCGCCGACACCCGCGACTTCGGCGGCGTCGACCTCGTCCAGCGGCTCAACGCCACCGGCCCCACGCCGGAGTCGACCGACGAGACGCGGGCCAAGCAGGAGCACGAGAACAAGGAGTCGGGCGAGAACACCGGCTTCGGCGTCTGGCTCGTCGTCGGCGTCTTCCTCTTCGCCGGTATGGGCATCGGCTTCCTGATCAGCGGCCGCAACAAGAACCGGCAGCCGTGATGCGGGCCCTCGGCCGCCTCGGAGCCGTCCTCGGTTCCGCCCTCGCGCTCGTACTGCTCGGCCTCGCCGCCGCCCCCGCCCACGCGGCCGACTACCGCTACTGGTCGTTCTGGCGGACCGGCCCGGGCGGCGGCTGGGCGTTCGCGACCGAGGGCCCGGCCACGGCCCGGCCCGTCGACGGCGAGGTGAACGGCTTCCGCTTCGCGGTGAGCAGCAACTCCTCGACGGCGGCGACACCGCGCCACGCGGCCGACTTCGTCACCGTCTGCGAGGGAACGCCCCGCAAGGAGGACACCAAGCGGGTCGCCGTCGTCGTCGACTTCGGCACGGCGGCGGACGCCCCGGAGGGGACCCTTCCGCCGTCCCCGGACCAGCGGGCGGCGTGCGCGCAGGTCCCCGAGGACGCGACGAGCGCGGAGGCGCTGGCGGCGGTCGCCAAGCCGCTGCGGTACAGCGGCGACGGGCTGCTGTGCGCGATCTCCGGGTACCCGAGGACGGGCTGCGGCGAGCAGGTCGAGCCGGACCAGGCGGGGCGGGACACGCTGACCGTGACCGCCCGCCCGAAGGCGGAGGAAGAGGAAACGGGGGACGGCGGGCCGTCCCTCGGGCTGGTCGCCGGGGCCGCCGCCGTGCTGGCGCTGGGCGCCGCCGCCGTCGTACAGGCCCGCCGCCGGCGCCGGTGAGGCGTCGCCGATGACGCTGCGCGCACCCGAGGCGCACCGGAGCAACGCGCTGCACGCCGGGGCGTGGTGGCTGTGGGCGCTGGGCCTGGCCACCGCCGCCTCGCGCACCACCAACCCGCTGCTGCTGGGGCTGCTCGTCGGTGTGGCCGGCTATGTGGTGGCGGCCCGCCGCACCGACGCGCCCTGGGCCCGTTCGTACGGCGCCTTCGTCAAGCTGGGCCTGGGCGTGCTCGCCATCCGGCTGGTGTTCTCGGTGCTGCTCGGTTCGCCGATCCCGGGGACGCACGTGCTGCTCACGCTGCCGGAAGTGCCGCTGCCGGAGTGGGCGCGAGGCATCCGGATCGGCGGCCGGGTGACGGCCGAGCAACTGGTCTTCGCGCTGTACGACGGGGCCAGGCTCGCCACGCTCCTGATCTGCGTGGGCGCGGCGAACGCGCTCGCCAACCCCTCCCGGCTGCTGAAGTCGCTGCCGGGCGCGCTGTACGAGGCGGGGGTCGCGGTGGTCGTCGCGATGACGTTCGCGCCGAACATGGTCGCCGACGTGGCCCGGCTGCGCACGGCGCGGCGGCTGCGCGGACGCCCGACGGGCGGGGTGAAGGCGCTGCTGCAGATCGGGCTGCCGGTGCTGGAGGGCGCGCTGGAGCGGTCGGTCGCCGTCGCCGCGTCGATGGACGCGCGCGGGTACGGCCGCACCGCACGGGTGCCGCGCGCGGTGCGCCGCGTGACGGCGGTGCTGACGCTGGGTGGGCTGCTGGGCGTGTGCGTCGGCATGTACGGGATGCTCACCGCCGAAGGCGACGCGTACGGCCTGCCGTTCGTCGCCGCCGGTCTGCTGGCGGCGCTCGTGGGTCTGCGCCTGGGGGGCCGGCGTTCGGTACGGACCCGGTACCGGCCGGACCGGTGGGGGGTGCGCGCCTGGCTGGTGGCGGGGTCGGGCGCGGCGGTCGGCGGTCTGCTGGCCGTCTGGGACGAGACGGTCCTGCGCCCCGGGGTCGTACCGCTCGTCGCACCGGAGCTGCCGGTGTGGCCGGCGCTGGTCATCCTGCTGGGCCTGGTGCCCGCGTTCGTAGCCCCCCTTGCCCCCTCGCCGAAGAGGTTGTCGTGATTCGCTTCGAGAACGTCTCCGTGACGTACGACGGTGCCCGGGACGCCACCCTGCGGGACGTGGACCTCACCGTCCCCGAGGGCGAACTGGTGCTGCTGGTCGGCCCGTCCGGGGTCGGCAAGTCGACGCTGCTGAACGCGGTGTCGGGGCTGGTGCCGCACTTCACGGGCGGCACCCTGCGCGGCCGGGTCACCGTCGACGGCCGTGACACGCGCACGCACCGGCCGCGCGAACTCGCCGACGTCGTCGGCACGGTGGGCCAGGACCCGCTGGCGCACTTCGTCACCGACACCGTCGAGGACGAGCTGGCGTACGGCATGGAGTCGCTGGGACTGCCGCCCGCCGTGATGCGCCGCCGCGTGGAGGAGACGCTCGACCTGCTGGGCCTGGCGGAGCTGCGCGACCGACCGATCGCCACGCTGTCGGGCGGCCAGCGCCAGCGCGTCGCGATCGGGTCCGTACTCACCCCGCACCCGAGGGTGCTGGTGCTGGACGAGCCGACGTCGGCGCTGGACCCGGCGGCCGCGGAGGAGGTCCTCGCAGTCCTCCAGCGCCTCGTGCACGACCTCGGCACGACGGTGCTGATGGCCGAGCACCGCCTGGAGCGGGTGGTGCAGTACGCCGACCGGGTGGCGCTCCTGCGGGCGCCCGGCGAGCCGGTGCTGCTCGGCCCTCCGGCGGACGTGATGGCGGTGTCGCCGGTGCACCCGCCGGTGGTGTCGCTGGCGCGGGTGGCGGGCTGGTCGCCGCTGCCGCTGTCGGTACGGGACGCCCGGCGTCGTGCGGGGGAGCTGCGGGAGCGGCTGGCGGGGGCGGAGCCGCCCGTGCGGGTGCCGGGGGCCGAAGCGCCCGTGCGGGTGCCGGGGGCGGAAGCGCCCGTGCGGGTGGCTCCGCCCGTGCCTGAGCCGGAGCCCGCCGGTGCGCCCGGTCCCGGTCTCCCGCGGAAGACGCGCTTCGGGTGGGGGCGGCGCCGTACCCCCGAAACCCCCGCCGGTGCGGCGGCCGCCGGGCTCGTCGCCGCCGAGGGCCTGCGGGTGCGGCGCGGGCACGCGGAGGTGCTCCGGGGCGTGGACCTGGTGGTGCGCGGCGGCGAGACCGTGGCGCTCATGGGGCGCAACGGCGCCGGGAAGTCCACGCTGCTCGGGGCGCTCGTCGGGATGGTGGAGCCGTCGGGCGGCCGGGTGCTCGTGGGCGGGCGCGTGCCGCACCGCACGGCGCCGCGCGCGCTGGTCCGGCAGGCCGGGCTCGTCCCGCAGGAGCCGCGCGATCTGCTGTACGCCGACACCGTCGCCGCCGAGTGCGCGGCGGCCGACGCCGACGCGGGGGCCGCGCCCGGGGCGTGCCGGGCCCTGGTGGCGGAGCTGCTGCCGGACGTCGCCGACGACACGCATCCGCGCGACCTCTCCGAGGGGCAGCGGCTCGCGCTCGCGCTGGCCGTCGTCCTCACCGGGCGGCCGCCGCTGCTGCTGCTCGACGAGCCGACCCGGGGCCTCGACTACGCGGCCAAGGCGCGGCTGGTCACCATCCTGCGGGGGCTGGCGGCCGACGGCCACGGCATCGTGCTCGCGACGCACGACGTGGAGCTCGCCGCCGAGCTGGCGCACCGCGTGGTGATCCTCGCGGACGGCGAGATCGTCGCGGACGGCCCGGCGGCCGAGGTCGTGACGTCGTCGCCGGCGTTCGCGCCGCAGGTCTCCAAGATCCTTGCCCCACAGAGGTGGCTGACGGTCGCGCAGGTGGAGGCGGCGCTGTGAGGACGGAATCGCGGCCCCGCCCGCGGCGGGCCCTGCGCCTCGGGGTCCGGTCCGCCGCCGCGCTCGCGCTGATCACGGTCATCGGCGTGATCGCGCTCGGCTGGCCGCTGCTCGCGGACGGCGCCTCGGGTCTGGCGACCCGCGCGGACGACGCGCCGTGGCTCTTCGCGGTCCTGCTGCCGCTGCTGGTCGCGGTCGTCGTGGCGACCATCGCGGACCAGGGCATGGACGCCAAGGCGGTGGCGATGCTCGGCGTGCTGGCCGCCGTGGGGGCGGCGCTGCGCCCGCTGGGCGCGGGGACGGCGGGCCTGGAGCCCATGTTCTTCCTCATGGTGCTGAGCGGGCGGGTCCTCGGTCCGGGCTTCGGCTTCGTCCTCGGCGCCGTGACGATCTTCGCGTCCGCGCTGCTCACGGGCGGGGTCGGGCCGTGGATGCCGTTCCAGATGCTGTCGATGGGCTGGTTCACGATGGGCGCCGGGCTGCTGCCGGGCCCGGACCGGCTGCGCGGCCGGGGCGAGGTGGCGCTGCTCGCGGCGTACGGGGCGCTGGCGTCGTTCGCGTACGGCCTGGTCATGAACCTGCAGGGCTGGGTCATCCTCCAGGGCATGAGCAGCGGGATCTCCTTCCATCCCGGGGACCCGCTGCACGAGAACCTGGTCCGGTTCCTCGCCTACTGCGCGGCGACCTCGCTCGGCTGGGACCTGGGGCGGGCCGTGCTCACGGTGGTGCTGACGGTGACCATCGGATCGACGGTCCTGAAGGCGCTGCGGCGTGCGACCCGGCGGGCGAACTTCGAGGCGCAGGTCACATTCGAAGGCCCTCAAAGGGGTCGGAAAGGGCTGGAAAGGGGCCTTCCGGAGTGAGGTGACCCATAGGACGTAGGTCACTTACGACGGTCGGTAGTAGCCGGTTCCGGGGCGTCGGACAGCCCGGATCTGCCCGTGGCGACGTGCGCGAACGGCCTCGGCGCCCCGGGGGCGTACGGCCTCCGTCTCCGGTGCCGGGTAGTACCGGGGGGCGTTGCACCACCCCCGCCGCGGCTGCTTCTCTGGTGGACGTCGCCGGGCGCCGCTCGCATCGCAGCGGGTCGCAGCGCCCCTGGCAGCCTCTCCCCCGCCCTCCTGGCGCGGTACCGGCCTGCCCGGGCGACACCCCCTGTCCCCGACGTTAGGTCTCCTACGTGTTCCGCTCGATCGCCAGCCGTTTCTCCGCCCGCCACAAGTCCGTCGCCGCCGGTGCAGCCGTGCTGCTCGGTGCGACCGGCGCGGTGCTGGGTACGACTGCCCCGGCTTCGGCCGCCTCCGCGCAGGACATCGCCAAGAAGATGGTCCCGGCGGGCCAGTACCAGTGCTTCAGCAAGATCGTGGAGCACGAGTCCGGCTGGAACCCGTCCGCGACGAACGCCTCCTCCGGCGCGTACGGCCTGGTCCAGGCGCTCCCGGGCTCGAAGATGGCGTCCGCCGGCGCGGACTGGAAGACGAACCCGGCCACCCAGATCGAGTGGGGCCTGGACTACATGAACGACCGCTACGGCAGCCCGTGTGGCGCCTGGAACTTCTGGCAGGCCAACCACTGGTACTAAATCCAGCTGGTTCGGACAGGCCCCGGTGCACCCGCACCGGGGCCTTCCCGCGTGTACGTTCGGCGCCATGACACACGATCAGACACAGGATCCGCAGGTCCGGTGGAACGCCGTGGCCGACTACCTCACGGACATGCTGGCGCCGCCGGACGAGGCCCTGTCCGCCGCCCTCGCCGCGAGCGAGGCCGCGGGCCTCCCCGCCATCGCCGTCACCCCGGCCGACGGCAAGCTCCTGCACCTGCTGGCCCGTACGCAGGGCGCGCGCACCGTCCTGGAGATCGGCACGCTCGGCGGCTACAGCGCCATCTGGCTGGCCCGCGCGCTGCCGGCCGACGGCCGGCTGATCACGCTGGAGTACAACCCCGTCCACGCCGACGTCGCCCGCGCGAACCTCGCGCACGCCGGGCTCGACGGCGTCGCCGAGGTGCGTACGGGCGCGGCCCTGGACACCCTGCCGGTGCTGGCCGAGGAGGGCGCGGGCCCCTTCGACCTCGTCTTCATCGACGCCGACAAGCAGAACAACGCGCGGTACGTGGAGTGGGCGCTGCGGCTCACCCGGCCGGGCAGCCTCATCGTCGTGGACAACGCGGTGCGCGGCGGCGCGATCCTCGACGAGACCAGTACCGACCCGGCGGTGCGCGGGAGCCGCGAGATGTACGACCTCGTCGCCCGCGATCCGCGTCTGGACGCCACAGCGGTGCAGACCGTCGGCCGGAAGGGCTACGACGGCATGCTGCTGGCCCGGGTGGTGGCCTGACCATGACGACCACGGCCCTGTGGACCATGGAGGACGAGCGGTACGACACCGCCGACGCCACCGCGCTGCGGCGCGACTACTACGGCGAGGTCGCGAGCCGCTACTGGGGCCGGCCCGCCACCGCCGCCGAAATCGACGAGGGCCTCGCGGGCGACGGTGTGGAGCTGCTCACGCCGCCCACGGGCCGGTTCCTGGTCGGCCGCCTGGCCGGGGAGCCGGCGGCCTGCGGCGGCGTGCTGATGCTGGACGCCGAGCGCGCCGAGCTGACCCGCGTCTTCATACGCCCGGCCTTCCGCGGCACCGGCGGCTCGGGCCTGCTGCTCGCCGCGCTGGAGTCCGCCGCGCGCGGGCTGGGGGCCTCGCGCATGGTCCTCAACACGCGCCTGGACCTGGTGGAGGCCCGCGCGCTGTACACGCGACACGGGTACCGCGAGATCCCGGCGTACTGCGAGGGCCCGTACATGGAGATCTGGTACGGCAAGGAGCTCGGTTGATCTCCGCCCAGGGCGAAACAGGCCGGGTCCGCGTGAGGAGCGGTGCTTGGGTGGCGGGATGGACATTCTGGTACTGGGCGGAACGGCATGGGTGGGGCGGGAAGTATCACGGCAGGCGATCGAGCGCGGTCACCGGGTGACGTGCCTGGCCCGCGGTGAGAGCGGGAAGACCGCGGCCGGGGCGGAGCTGGTCGCCGCCGACCGGCGCGACCCGGCGGCGTACGAAGCACTGCCGGACCGGATGTGGGACGCGGTGGTCGAGGTGTCGTGGCAGCCGGCCTTCGTCCGGGCGGCGCTCGAGGCGCTGGGCGGCCGGGCCCGGTACTGGGCCTACGTCTCCTCCATCAGCGCCTACGCCTCCCATGCCGAGCCGGACGCGGACGAGTCCGCCGCCCTCCTCCCGCCGACCGACCGCGGCGAGGTCGACCGCGCGCTGTACGGGGAGGCGAAGGTCGCCTGCGAGCAGGCGTCCAGGGCCGCCGTGGGCGACCGCCTGCTCATCGCGCGCGCCGGGCTGATCGGCGGCCCGGGCGACCACTCCGGACGCACCGGTTACTGGGTGGCCCGCGCCGCCCGCGACCCGCACGGCCCGCTGCTGGTGCCCGACGCACCGGACCTGCCGACCCAGGCGGTCGACGTACGGGACCTCGCCGCCTGGCTGCTCGACTCGGCGGAGAGCGGGCGCACGGGGACGTACGACGCCGTCGGCCCGGTCGTTCCGTTCGCGGAGTGGATCGAGCTGTCCCGCGCCCTCGGCGGCCACACCGGCCCGGTCGTCACGGCCGATTCGGCGTGGCTGCGCGCGCAGGGCGTCAACGAGTACATGGGCGAGGAGTCGCTGCCGATGTGGCTGGTGAACCCGGACTGGCGGGGCTGGTCGGCCCGGAGCGGCGCGGCGGCGCACACCGCCGGGCTCCGCCACCGCCCCCGCGCGGAGCTGCTGGCCGACACCCTGCGCTGGGAACGCGAGGAGGGCCTGAACCGGGCCCGCCGCGCGGGCCTCAGCGCGGGGCGGGAGCGCGAGCTGCTGGAGCGCCTGGGCTGACCGTCGGCGACGGCGGTCGGTGCCGCGCGCACCGGCTCGGTCCTCCGCGCGGGCCCGGCGACCGGGGCTCGTACGGCGCGCGAGCCGCGCCCGCGCCGACCCGGCGGCCCGTGCGGCGGCCTCAGCCGCCCTGCGCCCGCGGGGCCGCGTGGTTGCGGCGCGGTTCCGGGGAGCGGGGGCGCTCCCGGGTGGAGCCGCACAGTTCGGACGTCAGCTGCTCGACCAGCTGGACGAGGTCCGTGGGCCGTTCCGGGCCCCACCAGTCGCCGAGGAGCTCCGCGAGGGACTCCTCGCGGGCGCGGGCCAGGCGGGCGGCGACGTCCACGCCCGCGTCGGTGAGGATGAGCTGGAGGCCCTCGCGGCGTACCAGGCGACGTTCCTCCAGCTGGCGGGCGGCTTCGGTGATGGCCCTGATCGGGACGGGCGTGGTGTCGGCGAGCCGCGCGGGCTCGACCGTGCCGTGCCGCCGGACCCGCAGCAGCAGCCAGCTCGCGGCGGGCAGGAGGTCCAGGCCCGCGCGGGCGGTGATCTTCTCGTAGACCGCTTTGCGGCCCTCGCGGGAGCCGAGCACCGACAGGGCGCGGGCGCACTCCTCGTACGAGGACCGGGTCACCGGGTTGGAGGCGAGGGTCTCGCTGGCGTCGGGCGCGGTGACCGAGCCGCGCAGCCGGTCCTCCTTCAGCAGCCAGGCGACGAGGAAGGCGAGGAGCACGACGGGCGCCGCGTACAGGAAGACGTCCGTGATGGACGTGGCGTACGCGTCCAGGACACCGGTGCGCAGGTCGGGCGGGAGTGCGGCGATGGCGCGCGGGTCGGCGGCGAGCTGGTCGGGCCCGGCACCGGGCGGCAGCTCCTGCCCGGCCAGCGCGTCCCGCAGCCTGCCGGTGAGCAGGTTGGTGAAGACCGTGCCGAAGACGGCCACGCCGAAGGAGGCGCCGATGGAGCGGAAGAAGGTGGCCCCGGAGGTGGCGACGCCGAGGTCCTCGTACCCGACGGCGTTCTGCACCACCAGCACCAGGACCTGCATGACCAGGCCCAGGCCGGCACCGAAGACGAAGAAGTACACGCTCATCTCCGCGTCCGAGCTGGTCTCCTCCAGCCGGTGCAGGAGGACCAGCCCGAGGGCGGTGACGGCCGTCCCGGCGAGCGGGAAGACCTTCCAGCGGCCGGTGCGGCTGACGAGCTGCCCCGAGAGGGTGGAGGTGAGCAGCATGCCGAAGACCATCGGCAGCATGTGCACGCCCGACATGGTCGGCGAGACGCCCTGCACGACCTGGAGGAACGTCGGCAGGTAGGTCATCGCGCCGAACATCGCGAAGCCGACGATGAAGCTGATGACCGAGACGAGCGTGAAGGTGCGGATCCGGAACAGCTTCAGCGGCAGCACCGGTTCCGCGGCGCGCTTCTCGACCCGGAGGAACCACAGGAGCAGCACGGCGCCGAGCACGGCGAGGCCGATGATCTGCGGCGAGCCCCACTCCCAGGTGGTGCCGCCGAGCGAGGCCACGAGCACCAGGCAGGTGGCGACGGAGGCGATGAGGAAGGTGCCGAGGTAGTCGATGGTGTGGCGGGTGGGGCGCGCCGGGATGTGGAGGACGGCGGCGATGACGAAGAGCGCGACGATGCCGACGGGGAGGTTGATGTAGAACACCCACCGCCAGGACAGGTGCTGGGTGAACAGCCCGCCGAGCAGCGGCCCGAGGACGCTGGTCGCGCCGAAGACGGCACCGAAGAGGCCCTGGTAGCGGCCGCGTTCGCGCGGCGAGACGATGTCGCCGACGATCGCCATCGACAGCACCATCAGACCGCCGCCGCCGAGGCCCTGGACGGCGCGGAAGAGGATGAGCTGCGGCATGTTCTGGGCGATGCCGCACAGCGCCGAGCCGATGAGGAAGAGGACGATCGCGGACTGGAAGAGCTTCTTCCGGCCGTACTGGTCGCCGAGCTTGCCCCACAGCGGCGTCGCGGCCGTGGCGGCCAGCATGTAGGCGGTGACGACCCAGGAGAGGTGCTCCATGCCGCCGAGTTCGCTGACGATCGTCGGCAGGGCCGTGGAGACGATGGTCTGGTCGAGCGCGGCCAGCAGCATGCCGAGCAACAGGGCCCCGATCGCGACCAGGACGGTGCGATGGCCGAGGCCTTCGCCCGGGGCGGGGCCGGGGCCGGCGGCCGGGGTGCTCACTTCCTGTGCCATCGACATCCTCTCCCTGTCCCTGTTCCCGGTGTGGGTCGGTCGGTCGGGTCCGTCGCGTACCCCCTCTTTCCTCTCCCATCCTGGGCGTTCTGGCCCGTTATGGCCTGCCGAACGGGACGCGGCCGGATTCCGGCGGCCGGAAGTGGCTGCATAATCGCTGGCAGTTTCAAGGGGAGGGGACCCACGTTGACGGGACAGGTGTGTCCTGAGTGCGGTACGGCGCCGGCGGGCAGCGGGATGTGCGGTTGCGCCGCCGACGGTTTCGAGCTGCGCATAGGCCCGTACGTGAACCTCGACGCGACGTCCGGCCATGACGCCGCCGGGCCGACGGCGGCGATGCCGCTGTACACGGAGCCGTACGCCGAGCCCTACGCCGATGCGCACGCCGAGCCGTACGCCGAGCCGTACGCGGCGTACGCAGGCCAGGAGCAGCCCGACTGGGCGCCGCACGCTGCGCCGCCTCCCGCTCCGGCCCCGGCCCCGGTCCCGGTCCCGGTCCCGGCGTACGAACCGGAAGCCGACACGGAAGTGGAAACGGAAGCGGAAGCGGAAGTGCCGAGGGACGAGCAGGTCCTCGGACCGCGCCGCTCCCGGGCCCGCGAGCGCGAACAGCGCCGGACCCGGGCCGGGAGCTCCCGCACCGCGCTGGGCGCGGCGGTGGCCGTGGTGGCGGTGGCGTGCGTGGCCACGCTCGCGAGCGGCCTGTTCGAGGGGGACGACGAGTCCGACCGCGTCCTGCCCGACCTCGACGTGAGCGCGCCGGCCTGGCCCAGCGCCCTGCCGGACGGGCCGTCCGCCGACCCCTCCGTCTCCACCCTCCGGTCCGGCTCCGCGGCCGGTACGGCCTCGGCGTCGCCGTCCGCGTCCGCCTCCGCGTCCCCGTCGGCGTCCGCCTCCGCCTCGGCCTCCGCTTCCGCGTCCGCCGGTACGCCCTCGGGGGCGTCCTCCGCCACGGCCCCGGGCGCGTCGGGCCCGGGCGGCGGCGGGCGCCCCTCGCCCGCCCGCACCAACGGCCAGGTGCCCGCCGCACCGAATCCGGAACCCGAACCGGAGCCCGAGCAGGCGCCGACCCTGCGCCGCGGCGACCGAGGCCCGGAGGTCAGCGAGCTCCAGTACCGGCTGCGCCAGGCCGGGCTGTACGACGGCCCCATGAACGGCCGCTACAACGAGGCGGTGGAGGAGGGCGTGTACCGCTACCAGTGGGCGCGCGCCATCGAGGAGGACGACTGGGGCGTGTACGGGCCGGCGACCCGCCGGGCCCTGGAATCGGAGACCACCGGACGCTGAGGCGCTGAGGTGAACCCCGGGCTGGCGCTGGGGCCGCTTTGTTTTGTATCGTTGAGGAACAAAGTGGTCCCGCCCGTACTCCCTGACCGGCGGGCGGGCCACTTCGTACCGCTTCGTACTGCCTCGTGCCCCTTCATGCGGTCTCGTATCGCGTCCGCGCCCCCTGCCTCCGTGGAGCCCTTCCATGACGACGCCCGCCGCGCCCGCCACCACCCTCCTGACCACCCGGGCCCTCCTGCTCGACATGGACGGCACCCTCGTGAACTCGGACGCCGTGGTGGAGCGCTGCTGGCGCCGCTGGGCGCTCCGGCACGGGCTGGACCCCGAAGAGGCCCTCAAGGTGGTGCACGGCCGCCAGGGCTACGCGACCATGGCCGTCCTGCTGCCCGGCCGGCCCATGGAGCAGAACCACGCCGACAACCGCGCCATGCTCGCCGAGGAGACCGCCGACCTCGACGGCGTCGTGCCCATCGGCGGCGCCCCCGCCTTCATGGACGCCATCGCCGCGCTCCCGCACGCCCTCGTCACCTCCGCCGACGAGAAGCTCGCCCGGGCCCGGATGGGCGCGGCCGGCCTGCGCATGCCGGACACGCGCGTGACCGCCGAGCGCGTGGGCGCGAGCAAGCCGGACCCGGAGGGCTTCCTCAAGGGCGCCGCCGAGCTGGGCTTCGACCCGGCCGACTGCGTGGTGTTCGAGGACTCCGAGGCGGGCATCGCCGCGGGCCGCGCCGCCGGGATGCGCGTGGTGGGCGTGGGCCCGCGCGCGGGCGCCTTCGCCCCCGACGCCCTCGTACCGGACCTGTCGCACGTACGCGTGGAGGCGGACGGCGCCGATGGCACCATCCGCCTCCACATCACGGCGTTCACGGCGTAGGAGTCGGGCGGCGGTCGGCGGTCGGCGGCCGGATCGCCGTCCGCGCTCACGGCCCGTCGCCCGGCGGGCTACGGCGCCAGCGCCTCGTACAGGCTGAAGCCCGCCAGCGCCAGCATCAGGCAGGCGGCGACCTTGGTGATCAGCCGCAGCGGCACGTACTTCATGAGCGTGCGGCCGCCCAGGATGCCGATTCCGGCGACCGCCCACAGGGCCAGGACGGCGCCGAGGCCGACGGAGAGCGGGCTGTCGTAGCGGGCGGCGAGGTTCGCGGTCATGATCTGCGTCAGGTCGCCGAACTCCGCGACCAGGATCAGCATGAAGCCCGCCCCGGAGACCTTCCAGAAGGACTGGTCGGCCGGGGCCTTGATCTTCTCCTCGCCCTCGTCGCCCTTCTTCAGCAGCAACACCGCCGCCCCGCACAGGAACAACACGCCCACCAGCGCCTGCACCAGCCGGTGCGGCAGCAGGGTCAGCACACTGCCGGCGGCGACGGCCAGGGCGACGTGGACGGCGAAGGCCGCGGCGACACCCGCGAAGACGTAGGAGGCGCGGTAGCGCGTGCCCAGCATGAGCCCGGCGAGCGCGGTCTTGTCGGGAAGCTCGGCGAGGAAGACGACGCCGAAGGTGATCGCCGTGATGGTGAGGCTGAGCACGGATGGTTCCTCAATCGGTCGGGCACCGCCGCACCGAGAAGAGACGTGTCAGGGGTCGCTTCGGCACGGCGGCACCATGGGCATGTCGGGCATGTTTCATGGCACTGCTGTTGCCGAAGGTCTCGCTGGCGGGCCCCTGACGAGGCCGCCTCCGGGCGCCGGCCGGGCGCGTGGCCCAGCAGTATGTCGACGTTCCGGCGAAGAGCTACTCCCCTTCTGCTCCGTCCAGGGTACGGGATCCTCATCCCGGGGGCCGCTCGCGGAGCTCCTCCCGGTGCAGCTTCCCGCGCGCGATCAGCTCCAGCACCGCCGCCACCGCGACCGCCTGCACCGCCATCAGCCCCACCAGCACGAACAGCTGCACCGCCCCCGCCTCCAGCGGCGCCGCGCCGCCCAGCAGCATCCCCACGAAGGCGCCGGGCAGGGTGACGAGCCCCACCGTCCGCGTCTGGTCGAGCCCCGGCAGCAGGGCGTCCGCCGCCGCCTCCCGCGCGACCTCCAGCCGCGCGTCGCGCTCCAGCAGCCCCAGCGCGAGCCCCGCCTCCACCTCGCCGTGGCGCGTGGCCAGCTCGTCCAGGGCGCGGCGCCCGCCGAGCACGGTCGCGGTGAGCGCGCCGCCGATGAGGATGCCGGTGACCGGGATCAGCGCGATGCCCTTGACCGGTACGAGCCCGGTCAGCAGCAGGGCCGCGACGACCGGGACGACCCCGGCGGCGATCGGCACGGCCGCCCACCACCAGGTGCCGTTGGGCGTGACCCGGCGCCCGGCGGTGCGTACGGCGACGGCGTACATCAGCAGCAGGAAGGCGAGCAGCAGGGGCACGGCCCGGACGACCCAGCCGATGACGAAGGAGACGGCGGCGAGTTGCACCGCCGCCCGGACGCCCGCGGTGACGGTGTCGCGCGGCGGCCGGAGCCGGGCGACGGCCACGACGGTGGCGGCGACGGCGAGCAGGACGGCCAGAACAGCCGCGAACGTGGCGTTGACGGGCAGCAGCACACGTCAACCCTAAAGCCGGACAAGGCAGGTGCCGGGACGTCAGAAACCGGGCACACCTCTTGATGTGACGTGCACACGTCGCCACTCTGTAACCCGGCGCATCCCCCGGGGAAACCTGGCGCCACCACGATGACCGAGCGCCCGAACGGGCGAGCGGCCAACACCCCCACATCCCAAGGGAGTCACCCATGTCCGGTGTCATGTCCGGTGTCTACGCGCGTCGAATAGCCCGTCGAACCGCCCTGCTCACCGCCTCCGCCGCCCTCACCGCCACCGGCGTGCTGGCCACCGCCCCCACCGCCCAGGCCGCCCCGCCGACCCCGATCAGCGCGGCCACCGCCCGTACGTACCTGGGCCAGCTCACGGTCCGGGCGGAAGGTTCCTCCAGCGGCTACAGCCGCGACCTGTTCCCGCACTGGAGCACCCAGTCCGGCACCTGCAACACCCGCGAGGTCGTCCTCAAGCGCGACGGCGTCAACGTCGTCCAGGACTCCTCCTGCGCTGCGGTCAGCGGGAGTTGGTACTCGGAGTACGACGGCGCCACCTGGAAGGCCGCGTCCGACTTGGACATCGACCACGTCGTCGCCCTCGCCGAGGCCTGGCGCTCGGGCGCCAGCGGCTGGACGACCTCCCAGCGTCAGGCGTTCGCCAACGACCTCGCCCGTCCGCAGCTCATCGCCGTCACCGACGACGTCAACCAGGCCAAGAGCGACCTCGACCCGGCCGAGTGGCTGCCGCCCCGCACCGCGTACCGCTGCACGTACGCCCGGATGTGGGTGCACGTGAAGCACCACTGGAACCTCAGCGTGGACACGGCCGAGAAGAGCGCGCTGCAGTCGGTCCTCAACGGCTGCTGAACCGCGGGACCGCCGGACCGCCGACACCGGGCCTCCGTCGTTCCGTACCGTAGGGGGTACGGGGCGACGGAGGACGCCGGGCGAGGAGGCCGCACATGGCAGCCGGACTACGACTGGGGCCGGTACTGCGGTACGTCGACTGGAACGGCGGCGGCCGCGCCACCGTCTGGGTCGAGACGGACCGCCCCTGCACGGCCGAGGTCCGCTGCGCCGACGGCGCCGACGGCGAGACCCGCACCTTCCGGGTCGCCGGCCACCACTACGCGCTGGTCCAGGTCACCGGCCTGTCGCCCGGCACCACGACCCCGTACGAGGTGCTGCTGGACGGCCACCGGGTGTGGCCGCCGGCCGATGCGCGGTACCCGGCGAGCACCATCACCACGCCCGGCGCGGGCGGCACCGACCCGCTGCGGATCTGCTTCGGCTCGTGCCGCTGGTCCGCGCCGCCGGGCGACGGCAAGGACCCGGTGGGCCCGGACGCGCTGGACAAGCTCGCCGCCCGCCTGGCCGCCGACCCCACCGCCGAGCGCCCCGACGTGCTGCTCCTCATCGGCGACCAGGTGTACGCCGACGAGACGTCCGCCGCCACGCGCCGACGGCTGGGCGCCCGCCGCGACCTGCGCGAGCCGCCGGGGGAGCAGGTGGCGGACTACGAGGAGTACACCTACCTCTACGACGAGTCCTGGCAGGACTCGGGCGTGCGCTGGCTGCTGTCCACCGTGCCCAGTTGCATGATCTTCGACGACCACGACGTGGTTGACGATTGGAACACCAGCGCCGCCTGGGTCGCCGACATGCGCCGCACGGGGTGGTGGCGGGATCGGATCCTCAGCGGGCTGATGTCGTACTGGGTCTACCAGCACCTCGGCAACCTCTCCCCCGACGAACTGGACGCCGACCCGCTGTACGCGGCGGTGCGCGTGGCGCCCGACGGGACGGAGGTGCTGCGGCGGTTCGCGGCGGAGGCGGACGAGGACCCGGCGCGGGTGCGGTGGAGCTACCGGCGGGACTTCGGGCGGACGCGGCTGCTGATGGTGGACACCCGGGCGGGCCGGGTGCTCGACGAGCGGCGGCGGGCCATGCTCGACGAGGCGGAGGAGCGGTGGCTGCGCGACGAGGCGCTGGCCGACCGGGCCGCCTGCGACCACCTGCTGATCGGTACCTCGCTGCCGTGGCTGCTGCCGCCCCTGATGCACGACGCGGAGGGCTGGAACGCGGCGCTGTGCCGGGGTGAGCGGGGGGCGCGCTGGGCGCGGTTCTCGGAGGCCGTGCGCCGGAAGGCGGACCTGGAGCACTGGTCGGCGTTCCCGGAGTCGTTCGAGCGGCTGGCGCGGCTGCTGGCGGAGGCGGGCAGCGGGCCGGACGCCCCGGCGACGGTGTGCGTGCTGTCGGGCGACGTGCACCACGCATACGTCGCGGAGCCGGTGTGGCGCGAGGCGGCGCCGCGCTCCCGGGTGCTGCAACTGACCTGCTCGCCGGTGCACAACCGCATCCCGGGCTCGCTGCGCTGGGGGTTCCGCTTCGGCTGGAGCGGGGCGGGGCGGGTGCTCGGGCACGTGCTGCGGCGCCACGGGCGGGCACCGCGCCCGGTGGTCGACTGGCGCCGCACGGGCGGGCCGTGGTTCGGCAACCAGCTGATGACGCTGACGCTGCGCGGGCGCTCGGCGCGGCTGCGGTTGGAGCACGCGCGGGAGGGGGGCGGACTGGTGACCGTCCAGGAGGAAGCGGTGACGCGGGGCGCGTAAGGGTGCGCCGCCGCGCCTGTGAACGTCCGGTGAATGTCCCGTACAGGCATGCCGCGATCCCGCACACAGCGGACAGTGAAGCTCTCACCAAGGCTTCGGCGGGGGCGGCGGCACCGGCATGATGAGCGTTCCGCTTGCCGCACCCGCCTGCCTGGGGAGTCCGTGTCTTGTCCGTTCCGCCCGCACTCGCCCCTGCCATAGCCCTGGTCGGCGCCGGCCCCCGCGGTACGTCGGTGCTGGAGAGGCTCTGCGCCTCCGTGCCGGAGCTGGCCCCAGGAGCCCCGCTGACGGTCCACGTCGTCGACCCCGCCCCGCCGGGCGCCGGGCGCGTCTGGCGCACCGACCAGCCCGCCGAGCTGCTGATGAACACGGTCGCCTCCCAGGTCACCGTCTTCACCGACGACAGCGTGCGCTGCGAGGGCCCGATACGCCGGGGGCCGAGCCTCTACGAGTGGGCCGCCACCCGCTCGTACGGTCTCGGCCCCGACGACTACCCGACGCGCGCCTGCTACGGCGCCTACCTGGAGTGGGCGTTCACGCGCACGGTGCGCGAGGCGCCGCCGGAGGTGACCGTACGGGTGCACCGGGCCCGGGCCGTGCGCCTGACGGACGGCCCCGACGGGCCCGACGGGCCGCAGACCCTGGAGCTGGACGACGGCACGGCGCTGACCGGCCTCGCCGCGGTCGTCCTCGCGCAGGGTCACCTGCCGTCGGCCGCCGGCCGGACGGAGGCGGAGCTGGGCGCGTACGCGGAACGCCACGGCCTGCGCTACTTCCCGCCCGCCAACCCCGCGGACCTCGACCTCTCCGGCCTCGCGGCCGGGGAGCCGGTGCTGCTGCGCGGCCTCGGCCTCAACTTCTTCGACCACATGGCACTGCTGACGGAGGGCCGCGGCGGTACCTTCGAGCGGACGGGCTCGGGCTCCGGGCTGGTGTACCGCCCGTCGGGGCGCGAGCCGCGCCTGTACGCGGGGTCACGGCGCGGTGTGCCGTACCAGGCGCGCGGCGACAACGAGAAGGGCGCGTCGGAGCGGCACGAGCCGGTGCTGCTGACGCCGGACGTCATCGAGACGTTCCGCAAGCGGGCGGAGGCGGGCGATCCACCGGACTTCCTGGCCGAGGTCTGGCCGCTGGTGGCGCGCGAGGTGGAGACGGCGTACTACGAGAAGCTGCTGCCGGCCCGCTCGGGCACCACCGCCCTCGGGTTCCGCACCCGGTACCTGGCCGACCCGGAGGCGGCCCTGGACGCGTACGGCGTGGCCGCAGCCGACCGCTGGTGCTGGGACCGGCTCGCGCGCCCGTACGGCGACGAAACGTTCCGCTCGCCGGCCGAACACCGCGCCTGGCTGCTCGCGTACCTGCGCCGGGACGCCGCCCAGGCGGCGCTCGGCAATGTCACGGGCCCGCTGAAGGCGGCGCTGGACGTGCTGCGCGACATCCGCAACGAGCTGCGGCAGATCGTGGACCACGCGGGCCTGTCGGGCGCGTCGCGCCGCGACCACCTCGACCGCTGGTACACGCCGCTGAACGCCTTCCTGTCCATCGGCCCGCCGCGCCGCCGCATCGAGGAGATGGCGGCGCTCATCGAGGCGGGGGTGCTGGACGTGGTCGGCCCGCACCTGCGCGTCCGCACCGAGGCCGGCACCTTCGTCGCGGAGTCACCGGAGGTGCCCGGCTCGGCCGTGGCGGCGACCGCCCTGATCGAGGCACGGCTGCCCGAGCCGGACCTGCGCCGTACCGGCGACGCCCTCCTCGCGGACCTGCTGGCGACGGGCGCGTGCCGTACGCACGTGGTCGACGGGTACGACACCGGCGGCCTGGACGTCACGCCGCGCCCGTACCGCCTGATCGACCGACACGGGCGGGTGCACCCGCGGCGGTTCGCGGTGGGCGTGCCGACGGAGGGGGTGCACTGGGTCACGGCGGCGGGCGCCCGGCCGGGCGTCGACTCGGTGACCCTGTCGGACGCGGACGCGGTGGCGCGGGCGGCGCTGCAGGCCGCCGCGCGACCTGACACAGTCCGATTGTTGAAGTTGCAAGCAATGGTGAGGGCGACCTAACCTGGGGCCTCATCGGTACGTCCCCGCCGAACAGGAGCACCCCCATGTCCGCACCCGTGTCCCCGCCCCCGTCCACCCCCACGTCCAGGTCCAGGTCCACGTCCACGTCCAGGTCCACGTCCACGCTGACGGACCGCCTCGACCAGGCCCGCCCCTACGCCCTCGGCCTGTTCCGCGTCGTCGTCGGCCTGCTCTTCCTCTGCCACGGCGCCGCCTCGCTCTTCGGCGTCCTCGGCGGCGCGGTCGGCGGCGGCACCGTCCCGGCCGGCGCCTGGCCCGGCTGGTACGCGGCGGTGATCCAGCTCGTCGGCGGCGCCCTGGTGCTGGTCGGCCTGGGCACGCGGACGGCCGCCTTCCTCGCCTCGGGCTCGATGGCGTACGCGTACTTCGCGGTCCACCAGCCCATGGGCCTGTTCCCGCTGGAGAACGGCGGCGAGGCGTCGGCGCTCTTCTGCTGGGCGCTGCTGCTGCTGGTGTTCACGGGCCCGGGCGCGCTGGCCCTGGACGCGCTCTTCACCTCGCGCGGGTCCGCGGCCGTGGCGCAGGAGTTCGGCAGGACGGAGGCGCACGCGGGCGCGGACGAGCGCGACAAGAAGGGCGACCCGGTCGCCGTCTGACACCCCGCCGGGCGTACGCTCTGGGCCTGTGCAGCCGCCCTGCGGCGCGGGACCGGGGAGTGAAGTGCTCGAAAGCGTGGGGTCGCTGACCGCCGACCCATGGATCTACGCGGCCGTCGCCGTATCCGTCGTCCTCGACGTCTTCCTGCCGGTCCTGCCGAGCGGCGTCCTGGTCGTCACGGCCGCCACCGCCGCCGCCACCGGCACCGGTTCCCTGCTCACCCTGACGCTGTGCGCGGCGGCCGCCTCCCTCGCCGGCGACCTCGCGGCGTACGCCCTGGCCCGGCGCGGCGGCGCCCGCCTCGACCGGGCCATCGCCCGCTCGCGCCGCCTGACCACCGCGCAGGAACGTCTCGGCGCGGCGCTTGCCCGCGGTGGCGGCCTCCTCGTCGTCCTCGCGCGCTTCGCCCCGGCGGGCCGCTCGGTGGTCTCCCTGGGCGCGGGCGCGGCACGCCGCGAACCCGGCGAGTTCCTGCCGTGGTCGGCGCTGGCCGGCGTCGTCTGGGCGACGTACAGCGTGGGCCTCGGCTACCTCGGCGGCCAGTGGCTCGGCGCCACCTGGACGGCCGTGGCGGTCTCGGCCGTGGCGCTCGCCCTGGCCGGCAGCCTGGCGGCCTACGTCATGCGGCGCCCTGCTCCTGCTTCCTAGGGCTCCTGGAGCCGCGCACCTCGAGGTCGTCCAGCAGCGCGCGGGTCGCCTCGGCGACCTGCTCCACGGCCCGCTCGAACACCTCGCGGTTGTGCGCGGCGGGGACGTGGAAGCCGGAGACCTTGCGTACGTACTGGAGGGCGGCGGCGCGGATGTCCTCGCCGGTCGCCTCGTGGGAGAGCGCGGGCGGGCGGAGGGTCTTGATGCTGCGGCACATGCCTCCAGTCTGCCCCCGCGCCGCTTCAGCCGCCGCGCCGCTTCAGCCGCCGCGGCGTTCCCGCTCCCGCTGCTCCTCCCTGAAGCGCTCGGCCGGGTACGTGGCCCAGTCCGCGCGGTGCAGGTTGCACCGCGCGACCCCGACCATGGCCAGCCGCCTGCACGTGCCGCCGTCCTTGGTCGGCGCACCGCACGGGGACTGCGTACGAGCCATGACTCTCGCCTCCTGCTTCTCCGACGCCAAGGTCCCCCTCCTCCAGCGTGGAACCTCCCCCTCCGCTCCGGCAGGGCGCGCGCCCGATGCGGCCACGGCACGCTCCGTCGCGCACGCGGGCCGGGCGGTCGCGTGCGCGACGGCGGCGACGGGCGGCGCGCGGGCGGCTTAGGGTGGGCGGATGCGACGATCACGGTGTGACCGCCGGGAGCGCACCCCCGGAGCGAGGACCGGCGCCGAGTGAAGCCCGATCTGCCGCACCTCCCCTACGACCCGGAGGGGGACCGCACGCCTCTGCGCTGGGTTGTCGGCGTCCCCCTGGTGATCCTCGACGTCCTGATGGCGGGACTGTGCTTCGCGGCCTACCGCACCCAGCCCCAGGGGGTCTGGGACGACGGCGCCTACGCCGGCATCGACGCCGTCTGCCTCTTCGTCCTGTTCCTCGGCTTCTGGGCCGTCCTCCTCGCCCTGCTGCCCTCGCGGCGCCGCGTGCTGGGCCGGTGGTGGCTCGTACCGCCCCTCGTGCTGATGCTCCTGGTGGTGGTGCGGGCGGCCACGGTCTGATCGCGGCCGCCGCGGGGCTCCGCCCGTGCGGAGGAGACCGTGCGGACCTACGCTCGAAGGGGACCCACGTAACGGACCGACGTACTCCGCATCAGGGAGGCAAGCACCATGTCCAAGCGAGGAAACAAGCGCCGCGCCCGCAAGAACCGCAAGGCGAACCACGGCAAGCGCCCCAACTCCTGACCACGTCGGCGGCGTTGTCAGTGGCGCCTGCCACCATGGCCGCATGAGCCACGTGATCACCCGGAAGACCATCACTCTGAGCAGCACGCTCGCCTATCTGCGGGGCGGCGAGCCGACCGACCACCAGCGGCGCATGCTCGACGAGATGCGGCAGCACGCCGAGGCCACCCAGCGACGCCTGGACCACCAGGACATCGACTGGGGCCTCACCGTCCCGCAGGCCCTGGAGCACCTGGTCGCCGGACGGGCCGACGCGGAGGGCCCGTACGTGGGCAACGCCTACTACACCGCGCTGCTGTCCATCATCGAGTGCACCGGCTCCGACCCCATCGACGTGGGCGTCTATTCCAAGCCGTCCACGTTCTTCGGGCGCATGGACGACGAGCTCGCCCGCCTCGGAGTCCCCACCGAGCTGCTGCCGCACCGCATCCTCTACGCGGACCTGCCCGACGGGATCCCGTTCCCCATCCCGGGCCCCGTGGACGGCTACCCGGCCATCGGCCACCTCCCCCTGTCGAAGGCCAAGGCGGTCGCCGACGCGTACACGGCCGTACTGGACCGCATGGACGACGCCTTCACGTACGACGCCAAGCGCCTCATCGAGATATTCGAGACCGAGCACGAGGAGTGGCAGAGCGCCCTGAGGTACGGCCACACCATGGACACCCTGCTGTTCTGGATCAGCGGCTGAACCCACGCTGCCGACGCCTGCTACTGTGCCGCCGAGTGCAGACCGGTCAGAGAACCCTCGAGGTCCGCGGTCAAGGGGGGCGGGCACAAAGGTCCCCGGAAGCCATCTCGGGACTGTGTCGCAGGCCGCAATCCCGCCCCCCTCAGCTCAGCCCACGGTTCACGGGCCGCGGTTCGCAGTTCACGGCAACGGCAACGGCAACGGCAACGGCCCAGGGGCCACAACTCACAGGTCACAGCTCATGTGACGGTGGCGGACATGACGACACGCAAGACGGACAGGACCCGAGAACCCCGGCTCCCCGACATCCGGCTGCCTCCGCTGCGGCCGTACGCGGACGGCGCGCTCGCGGTGGACGAGGCGTACGACGAGCTGGAGTTCACCGACGTCGACCTGCACGGGCAGAACGGGCGGGGCGCCCGCTTCACGGAGTGCGCCCTGATCCGGTGCTCACTGGACGAGACCTCCCTGCGGCGGGCGCGGTTCGCCGACTGCCTCCTGACGAGCGTCCGCGGGATCGGTGTCGACCTCGCCGAGGCGTCGCTCCGGGATGTGGAGCTGGCCGACGTGCGGTTCGGCGGGCTCCAGTTGCACGGCGCGACACTGGAGCGGGTCGTCGTACGCGGCGGCAAGATCGACTACCTGAACCTGCGGCAGGCCCGGCTGAAGGACGTGGTCTTCGACGGCTGCGTACTGGTCGATCCCGACTTCGCGGGGGCGCGACTGGAGCGGGTGGCCTTCCGCGACTGCGCACTGCGGCAGGCCGACTTCAGCGGCGCCCTCATGGCGGACGTGGACCTGCGGGCGGCCGGAGACCTGGACATCGCGCGCGGCGTCGACCGCCTCTCCGGCGCGGTGATCAGCCCGTCCCAACTGCTCGACCTCGCGCCGGCGTTCGCGGCACAGCTGGGCGTACGGGTGGAGGCGATGCCGGTCGACGGCGCGCGGTGAGCGCGTCAGTCGATACCGACGGTGAACGTGGAGGTGCTGCCGTCCGCGGCCGTCAGGGTGACCGGTCCGAACGTGATGATCAGGACGGAGTTGCTCCCAGGGGCCCGGTAGTAGCCGGTCGCCCCGGTGATCCGGACGGCGACGGCCACGAGGGCGGAGGCGGTCGACTCGTCCGCGTCGATCTCCGGCTGGGCGAGTCCCCCGTGGCCGTGGGTCTCGGCCCAGTCCCGGAACGTCCGGCGTCGCGGCTCATGCCGGGAAGGATGCTTTCGCTCGCCCAGGCCCACAGCCAGGAGCGTGACGACGGGCTGAAACTGCCGAGGATCTGGGCGGGAGCCGTCGCGGTCCGGTCGGGGAAGGTCCAGGTGATGAGGCCGGTCTCCTGGTCCAGGCCCCACCGGTCGGCCGACCCCAGCCCCCAGGACATGTGTGCGCGAGCCGACTGCTCGATCATGTCCTCGCCCTGCAGCAGCAGCTCGCTCAGGTCGGCGGCTTGAGGCGCGGCCTGACCCTGTGCCGCGCTCTCCCGCTTGCCGACCCGCTTGAACATACCCATGCCGTGGTCTGCCAGTGAGCAGGGACGACGGCGCCCGCCGGGAGGGTCAGTCGAAGAGGGCGACGAGCCCGTTGACCCAGATCGCGAGGAAGGCGAGGACCGCCACCAGGCAGCCTGCCCCGGCCAGGACGCCGGAGACGGACCACCCGCCGTCGCCCTTCTCCGCCTCGGACACCTCCTCGTCGAACGGCACCGCGTCCCAGTCGACGTCGCGCCCCACGGCCTCGGAACAGGCTGCTCGTACCGCCGCCAGCTGCTCCCGCGCGAAGGCGGAGGGGGCGAGGGACTCAGGGCCGCGCCAGGCGAGTGCGCGCATGCGCCACAAAGCCGTGCGGTAGCGCGCCTCGAAAGCGGCGGTCTCGGCCTCGTCCCGGTCCTCCTCGAGGTACATCCAGCGGCCGGCTTCCGCGGCGTCGCCGTAGAGCCGGTACACCTCGGCCAGGCGCCGGCGCAGCGCCAGGTCGTTCGGGAAGGACGACACCAGTCCGCGCAGGCGCTGGCGCGCGACGGGCACACGGCCGACGGCCAGGTCGGCCTCGACCCGGGCGAGGGTGTCTCTCAGGGGCATGAACGTATGATCGGCTACCGCGGCGGCCGCCGTCGAACCGGTTTCAGCGGCAGAGCCCCATGATGAGGTCGTCGAAGTCGGGGAACTCCGACGCGGCCTGCTCGATCACGGCAGCCGCCGGCGCCCGGTGGTTCGGTGCCCAACGCTCCGCGACGGCCGTCAGTTCGCGATGGGGGCGGGGACCCCGGTCGGACGCGTACGGGGTGGCCGCCTCCCAAGGGCCGAAGCCGTCGGCCAACAGCCACAAGAAGGCGCCCAGATCGCGTGCGACGACGCCGGTCTCCCCTTCGGAGCCGAGGAAGACGACGGGCTGCTCGACCAGCGGCCGGCCGGGCCGGACCAGCCACACCGCCGCGTACCCGCCGGAGCCGTCCTGCCCGAACACGCGGAAGTGGTCGCCGTCCACCTCGCCGTTGCCGGTCCACGCCCGAAACCAGTCGGTTGTCTCCTCGGCGCAGAGGAAGGCTTCGAAGGGCTCGAAGTCGACGCCGTCACCGTCGGCGTAGTCGAACCCGACCGCCAGCGCGGCGGCGAGCGCGGAGGGGAACTGCCGGTCTGCGCACGCTGTCACGCCGAACAGACTAGCGAGGGGCCCGCGACGCCAGCCGGACCACCTCGTGGGCGAAGCGCTCAGCGAGTCGGACGGCGTGGGTGGCGCTCTCCCGCTGGGCCGTCACGGAGAAGGTGTGGGTGCCGGCGTACGAGGTGAAGGCGGCCAGGACGCCCATCCGGGGCGGGAGGCAGGAGACCACGTGCAGCGCGCCGACCCGCCGGCCGGTCAGACGCAGCGGCGCCTCGCTGAGCCGGAAGTTGGAGCAGGAGACGGTGGCCATCCGGGGGTTCGCCATCAGCCACTCGCCGACGGTGTCCAGCGCCCGCGGCCCGAGACGCGAGCCCAGCGCCGTCACCAAGGACAGCCCTCCCCTCGCCCGCCCGCGCGCCTTGTTCACGGCCATGGCGCGGTGCACCGCGCGCAGACGGCCGACGGGGTCGTCCACCTCCAGGGGGAGCCGCAGCCGCACCGACGACACCACATTGCCCAGCCGGTGCTCCAGCCCCAAGTGCGGCCGCAGGTCGACCGGCACCGCCGCGTACGCCCTCACCGGCGGCCACGCCCCGGGCCGGCGGGCCGGCACCGCGCGCAGAGCCCCCGTGAAGGCGGCCAGCACGACGTCGTTCACGGTCACCGTCGCCTCGCCCGCGGCGCGCCGCGCCCGCTGCACCACGTCGTCGTCGACCGTGGACCAGGCCGCAGACCGGCCCGTCCCTGTGGGGCGGCGCGTGACGGACGCGGGGACGACGACCCCGCGCAGGCACGCGACCTCCTCCCGGAGGCGCCGTGCGAACCGCGGACCGCACTCGGTCTCCCGGGCGGCGGCGACCTGTTCACCGGTGAGTCCACCGGCGTCGTCGCACAGCAGACGCATCACCGTGCCCACCGACGAGCCGTCCAGCAGGGCGTGGTGGACGAGGAACACGAGCGTCTGCCGACCCTCCTGCCACGGCAGCAGGCGCACCTCCCACAGCAACCCCCCGGGCCGCTCGGGCAGAGCCCGCTCCAGCAACGAGGACACCACCCCCGGCAGGGACCCACCCGGCGGAACCCGCAGCGCGGACACCGGCGGCGACTCCTCCCCGCGCCCCGCCGCGCACCACCGATACGTCCCGTCGTCGGCGGCGCTCCACCACAACCGCCCGACGTTCCTCCACCGCCGCGCCACCAACTCCGCGACCTCCGGCACGGACAGGGGCGCCCCCTCCACGGAGAGAACGGCGGCAAGGGTCCACGGCATGCCATGCCGCCGCTGAAGACCGGCCAGCATCGCGTCCACCGGCGACATCGCCACGAACATGCCCGCTCCACCCGATCCGCCCCGCCCGAAACGGCAACACCCGAGACCAGCCGTCCCGCAGAGACACCGTCGACTCCGGGGGAGCCACTCTAGGGCCGAGCCTCGTCGCCTACGCCTGCTCCATGGCGCAGGGAGTCGTCCGCATTGAGTGGGGCTCTGCAGAACTGCGCCGAGAGGACTGGTACCTCATCTTCCCGGCCGTGAGCGGCATCGCCGTCGCTGCCGGACAGAGATGCGAAGACCCCCAGCCATGATCGGCTGGGGGTCTCTGTGCACTGGTGGGCGCGGACGGTTTCGAACCGCCGACATCTGCTTTGTAAGAGCAGCGCTCTACCCCTGAGCTACGCACCCGTGGAGTGAGGCAACAGCGTACATCGCTCCCTGGTGTGTCCTGCAAACCCGTGGCAAACCCGTGGCCTGAGGCGTGGCCGGCCACAGTGACGTGCGGGGGTTGTCCCTACCCCGGGAAGGGTGGGTCCCCGGATCGCGGTCGGGCGCGCGGTTACGTAGCGTAAAGGGGACACAGCAGCTCTACCTGGGGGTTCATCGTGACCGGACGCCGTACGCGTCGCCGTATTCGTACTTTTGCCGCCGTCGGCGGGGCCGCGCTCGTCGCGGTGGGGGTCACCGGGTGCGGTGAGGCCGATGTGGCGGGCGCGCCGGTCGAGAGGAAGGTGTTCGCGTTCGAGGGGGAGGTGCTGACCATCGACTCGGAGAACTCCGAGCTGGTGCTGGTGTCGGCCGATGTGAAGGACGTGGAGGTCAGCCGGCAGATCGACGGGTGGGTCGTCGCGGGCGAGGGGCCCACGCCGACTTGGCGGCTGGAGGGCGGGAAGCTCACGCTGCGCGTGAAGTGCGACGCCGTGATCAGCGACTGTCAGTCGCGGCACGAGGTGAAGGTGCCACGCGGGGTCGCCGTCACCGTGCAGGGGGACAACGGGAGCGTGAGCGCCGACGGGTTCCGTACGGCGCTGAAGGTGCAGGCCGACAATGGCCGGGTCGTCGTGAGGGACGCCACGGGGCCGCTGGAGCTGCAGAGCGACAACGGCGAGATCGTCGTGGAGCGGGCCGTGTCGAAGAGCGTGATCGCGCGGGCGGACAACGGCGTGATGCGGCTCGCGTTCGGGGCGGCGCCTCAGCGGGTGGAGACCACCAGTGACAACGGCGAGATCACGGTGGAGCTGCCCCGCGGGAAGACCGCGTACGCCGTCGAGACGCGCAGTGACCACGGCGAGGTGAAGGTCGACGTGCCCCGCGACGGGAGCAGCCCTCACATAGTCAAGGCACGGAGCGACAACGGGCACATCACCGTGCGAACGGCGGACTCGCCGCGCTGACCGGGCGGATCCGGTGCACCGACGGAGCGAACTGAACGGCCCGTGTGTTCGTCCTTACCTGGTGGGAGAATGACCGGGCAGGGGCGGACACGGCACGGGAGCGGGATGTGACGGCGACACACGCGCGGCGGTACGCGACGGACGTCCTCGCGCTGGTGCTGCTGCCTGTGCCGCTCCTGATCGCCGCCGCGCCGGCCGCCTTCGCGGGCGGCGGCACCCGGCGCTGGTTCGGCGGGCGGGGCGACAGCCGGAGGGCCGAGGCGCAGGCGGCCAAGGATGCCGCGGCCGCGGCGTTCTACGAGCTGGACAGTGCGCAGCGGGACCTGCGGATCTCCATCGAGACGATCACCGCGGTCGACGGGTCGCCGCCCGCGCGGCGGGCCGTGGACGACTTCGCGGAGCTCGGACGGCGCATCGACGAGGTGAGCCACGCGTACATCACGGCGGTGGACGCGTACGACCTGGACCGGGACGACCTCGACGGCTCCACCGCCGCCAGGGCGCGGGGCGAGCTGGACCGCGCCAAGGACGAGCTCGTGCGGGTCAAGGGCGAGCTGGACCGGTTCGAGCAGGGGCTGCGGCCCTTGCTCGACCAGGCGGAGACGCAATTGTCGCGGCTGGCGCCGGCGGTGGAGCGCGCGCGGGCGGCGCTGCTGTCCGCGAGCACCGCTCTCGACGCGGTGCGCGGCTCCGGCATGCGCGCGGACGATCTCGCGGCGCGGCTCGCCTCCCTCGCGCCCGAGCTGACCAAGCTCAACGAGGGCGCGGGCCGGCACGGTGTCGCCGAGACGCTGCAGCGCGCCGACCGGGTCGTACGCGACGCCGAGGCGGTACGCGGGGAGGCCGAGCGGCTGCCGGAGCGTGCCGCCGAGATGGCCAAGCGGCTCGTCTCCCTCCGCACCCGCGCGCAGGCGCTCGGCAACCGCGCCGCCTCCGTGGAGCCGGTCCTCAGTGAGCTCCGCCGCCGGTTCACCCTCGCCTGCTGGCAGGACCTCCAGCCCGTCCCCGAGCAGGCGGCGCGCGGCGTCCGTCAGGCGGAGGAGAAGCTGGAGGAGGCGGCCAAGGCTCACGCCGAGCAGCGCTGGGCGGACGCCACCGCGCTCCTCGGCACGGTGCGGGCGGTGCTGAACAGCACCGACGAAGCCGTATCGGCCGCCGGTGAGCGGCTGCGGCGGCTCGACGCCGTGGCGGGGGATCCTCAGCAGGAGATCGAGCGCACCCGCTTCGCCATCCGCGACGCCCAGCGCCTCGCCATGGCCGGCCGCAACACCCCCGATCCCCGTCACGCGCGCCCCCTGGACGACTCGGTCGCCCGACTGGAGCGGGCCGTCGCCGGGCTGGAGGCGGGCCCCCACCCCGACTACTGGCACTTCCTGAAGGAGACCGAGGCCGTGCGGGCGACCGTGGCGCACGTGGTGGAACTGATCAGGGAGGAGCGCGCTGGGGGCGGCGGGACTCCGGGCGCCGGCAGGCGAGGGGTCTGAGCCGGACGGGCTCCGCACGGGCGTACGCCTCGTTAACCTGGGTCCATGCCTCGTTACGAATACCGCTGCCGCAGCTGCGGCGACACCTTCGAGCTGAGCCGGCCCATGGCCGAGTCCTCCGCTCCCGCCGCCTGCCCCGCCGGGCACGACGACACCGTCAAGCTGCTGTCGACCGTCGCCGTCGGCGGCGTCGCCTCGAAGGGGGCCGCGCCCGCACCGGCCGCCGGCGGTGGCGGTGGCGGTGGGTGCTGCGGCGGCGGGTGCTGCGGCTAGCCGGAGGCCGCGGCCTCCCGGAGGTTTCGGCGGAGGCGGCGGGGAAGGCTTCAGGGTCCCTTCAGCCACCGGTCCCTAGCGTGGCTCCATGGAACGCTGGATCAACAGCCTCATGGACACGCTGGGCGCGCCAGGCGCCGGAGTGGCCATCGCCCTGGAGAACCTCTTCCCGCCGATCCCGAGCGAGGTGATCCTCCCGCTGGCGGGCTTCGCCTCCGCCACCGGCCGGATGAGCCTGACCGCCGCGCTGCTGTGGACCCTCGCCGGCTCGGTGATCGGCGCGCTCGCGCTCTACGGTGCCGGGGCGGCGCTCGGCCGGGACCGTATGGTCTCCCTCGCCGTGCGGCTGCCGCTGGTGAAGGCCGCCGACATCGAGCGGACGGAGGCATGGTTCGCCCGGCACGGCACCAAGGCGGTGTTCTTCGGGCGGATGATCCCGGTCTTCCGTTCCCTCATCTCCGTTCCCGCCGGGATCGAGCGGATGCCCCTCCCCCTCTTCCTCGTGCTGACGACGGCCGGCAGCGCGATCTGGAACACCGCCTTCGTGCTCGCCGGTTACGCCCTCGGCGACAACTGGGCCGACGTCACCCGCTACGTCTCCCTCTACTCCACCGCCGTGCTGGTGACGGCAGCGGGCGCGGTCGTCGTCTTCGTGGCCGTACGGCTGCTCAGGCCGGGTACGGGAGCGCGGCGGAGCGGATGAAGCGGCGCAGGATCTCCTCGCCCGCGACGACGCCCTTCTCCTCCAGCACGTCGACGTGGTCCGCGCTCCAGCCCGTGTCGGCGAGCTCCCCGTGGCCCGGCCGCCAGGCCCGGTCGGCGGCGAGCAGCAGGTCCGCGTCGAGGAGGGAGTCCCCCGCCGCCAGGACGCGGGACGCGCCGGTGCGTCGGGCCACTTCCCGCATGGCCGCGCTCTTGGTGAGCGGCTTCGGCACGGCGTACACCTTCCGGCCCTGGAGGGACACGGTCCAGCCGCGCTCCTCCGCCCACTCGGCGAGCTCCTTCACCCAGCCCGCCGGCAGCAGGGCGCGCTCGACGACGAGGTAGGCGAAGAGCTCCTCGGCGACCCGCTCCTTGAGCAGCCAGGCGGGGTCGGCGGCGGCCAGCAGGTGGGCACGGACCTCCTCCAGCGTGGCGCACTCGTCGGCGAGGCGGCCGGCGACCGTGCGCTGCCAGCCGGCGTCGGTGACGCCGTCGACGAGGAGGTGCCCGCCGTTCGCGCAGATCGCGTACTCCGGCGCCGGGCCGGGGAGTTTGATGCGGTGGTACTGCTCGCGCGTGCGGGTGGTGGTCGGTACGAAGACGGCGTGGCGCGGCAGGTCGGCGAGGAGCGTGGCGGCGGCCTCGGTCACGTACGACAGCGGCTTGTGCTGGTAGACCTCGACGCAGAGCAGGCGCGGCGCGTCGGCGTCCGGCATGGTCAGGCCGAGGGCGGCGGGCGAGTAGATGAGGGTGCGGTCGAGGTCGCTGGCGACCATCGTCACGGCGGTCATCGGCTAGAGACCGCCTTGCCGTCGGCGCCGGTGGCGCCCCGCGTGTACTGGGGGTGGATGAGGCCGACGCACGTGTACGGCAGGCCGTCGACCTCCTCGACCGGTACGCCGCGCTGGTGGGCGAGGAGGCGTACGTGGTCGAGGTCGGCGCCCGCGCCGCGCTGGGCGAGGATCTTCCAGGGGACGCGGCGCAGCAGGACGCGCGTGGTCTCGCCGACACCCGGCTTGACGAGGTTGACGTCGTGGATGCCGTACGCCTCGCTGATCCGCTCGACTGCCGCCCAGCCCTCCCAGGTCGGGGTCCGGTCGGTGGCGAGGAGCTCCTTGACGTCGGCGTCGACGGCGTCGGTCACCTCCTCGAAGCGGGCGGTGACGGTGTCGAGGAAGTCGCGGGAGACGTCCGCCGCGGCGAGCTCGCGGTAGTACTTGGCGCCGTGGTAGTCGGCCGGGCCGACCAGGTCGGCGCGAAGCACGGTGCGCGATATCAGCCCGGAGACGGTGGAGTTGAGGCAGGCGGAGGGGATCAGGAAGTCCTCGCGGGTGCCATAGGTGCGCACGCAGGAGCCGGGGTCGGCGAGGACCGCGATCTCCGGGTCGAAGCCGGGGAAGTCGCTCAGCGCCTCGGCCAGTTCGCGGGTGATGGCGCCCTTGCCGGTCCAGCCGTCGACGAAGACGACGTCGGCGGGGTTGTGGTGGGCGGCGAGCCAGCGCAGCGCGTTGGCGTCGATGCCGCGGCCGCGCACGATGGAGACGGCGTAGTGGGGCAGGTCCAGGCCGTGGCGGTGGCGCGCCCAGCGGCGCATGAGGACCCCGACGGGCGTGCCGGCGCGCGCGAGCGAGACCAGCACCGGCCGCGGCGACCGCTCCGCGAGGACGGTCTCGGTGACGGTGCCGACGGCGCGGGCGATGCGCACAGCGGACGCGGTGAGCGCGGCCCGGTACAGCTCCTGGTACTGCGGCGTCGGCTGGTACTCGACGGGCAGCGACTCGGCGTAGTGCGCGCCGCCGCGCTGGATCGCCTCCTCCCGCTCCTCGGTGGGCGCCTCCAGCTCGACGTCGGAGAGGTCCTGGAGGAGCCAGCCGACCTCGTCCGGGGCGTAGGAGGAGAAGGCGGGGCCGCGGAGGGGCTCGGGCAGCATGAGGTCCGTTTCGGATTCGGATGCGGAGTTGGATGGGGAGTCGGATGCGGGGTCGGGTTCGGGTTCCGGGACGTACGACGGTACGACGGCGAGCACGACGCGCGGTATGTGGGCGGCGAGTTGGGCCAGCAGCCCGTCCGGGGCGTGCAGGGCGGGCGTGTCGGCGGCGGAGTCGACGACGGCGACGACGGCGTCGAAGCCGGCGCCCGCGACGTTGTAGACGTACCGGTCGCCGGGCCCGTCGGCAGGGTCGTCGTGGGCGGGGAAGACGAGCCGGGTGCGTATGGCGTAGCCGGGGTCGTCGACGGCGAGGACGGGCGAGCGGGTGGTGGTGGAGTAGCGCACCTCGGGGGCTCCGGCGCGCCGCTCCAGGGCGACGGCGAGCGCGAGGGGCGCGTACATGAGCTCCTCGGAGCCGAGGACGAGCACGCGGGGTGGAGTATCGGGGCCCGCGGGGATGGAGGCCGGCGCCGGCAGGTCCAGCGCTTCCGCGAGGCGTTCCGCCATGGCCGGGAGCGCGGCGTCGAGGCGGGCGCGGTGGTCCGGCGTGAAGCCGTGGCGGCCGCCGTCGGGCACTCCGGCGGGCCAGCCGAGTTCCACGCGGCGCACCGCGCCGGGGCTCGCGGCACCGGGCGTACCGACCGGCGACGCGGGCGGCGGGTACGCGGCGACCAGCGCCTGGCCCCGTTCCAGTACGCCCTCCGGCAGGCGTACGGTGCCCGAGGCCAGCGCGACCAGGTCCACCCGGGCGCCGATCTCGGCGGCGAAGGCGGACAGCCGGGCGCGGTCGTCGGGGGCGCGCATGTCGACCAGGGCCACGATCACGTAGCGGTCGCGCGGGTGGCTCTCGTGGAGGGCCCGCACCGTGTTGAGCACGGTGTTCCCGGTGGAGAACTCGTCGTCGACCAGTATCAGCGGCCCGCCGCCCGCCAGCAGCTCCGGGTCCTCGGGCAGCAGGAGGTGCGAGGTGGCGTGCGAGTGGGACTCCTCGAAGCCGCCTGCGCGCGGGACCCCCGGCACCGGGCGGCGCGTGGAGTGCAGGTACGGCGCGACACCCAGCCCGTCCGCGACGGAGTGGCCGAGGCCGGTCGCGGTCTCCGCGTAACCGAGGACGACGGCGCGCCGGGCCTCGGCGGGGCCGAGGAGTTCACGGACACGGACGCCGAGGTCGTAACCGGAACGCCACACCACCGTCGGGCTCTGCGGTACGTGCTTGCCGAGCACGTTCGAGACGAGCAGGTGCGCTCGCTTGGGGTTGCGGCGCAGGGCCAGGCCCAGCAGCTCGCGCAGCGCGGGGTCTCCGTCCAGTTCGACGCCCAGCCGCTCGGCCACCCATGTGCCCGACCACACCACGTCGTCGTTCCCCCTCACGGCCCTCACAGGCCCAGTCCGGCGGTGAGCAGCTCCACGAAGCCGACGTCCTCCCTGGCGACGCCGAACACCTCGGCGCGCTGGAGGGTCCGCTCGGCCCAGGCGCGGTGCGGCTTCACCTCGTTCATCTTGTTCGTGTACGCGGAGCGCAGCACTCCGCCGCCGCCCCGCTCCGGCCGCAGGATGTCCTGCGCGTCGCTGAACTCCTCGTGGCTGACGACGGACAGCGCGTGCACCGGCATCACATGCGACGGGTGGATGCAGGTCTTGCCGAGCAGGCCGTTGGCCCGGTCCAGTTCGATCTCGCGCAGCAGCCCGTCGAGGTCGTGCTCGATCAGCGCGGTGCGCAGCTCGTCGGCGCGCTGCTCCATGAAGGGGCTGCGGCGCAACTGTGGCTTGAACATGCGCTCGCCGAGCCGGAAGTACTCCCACACCGGCCCGGTGATGGTGAAGCCGGTGCCGTCGGAACGGCCGAGCACGTTCACCACGTCGCCGATCACGCCCGCGACGATCTGCACGTCGTACGCGGTCATGTCGGGCGAGCGGCGCAGCCCGTACGCGGAGCAGAAGTCGGTCACGCCGAGCCGCAGTGCCAGCACCCGGTCGCGGTACTTGTCGACGATCCGGCCGATGCCGGTCAGCGTCTCGGCGCGGGTCTCCAGGTGGAGCAGCTCGGGCGATTCGAGGACGGGCATGGCGAAGAGCCGCCGCCCACTGGCGGACTCGGCGTCCGTGAGCGCCTCCAGGAACGCCGCGCCACGCTCCTCCGTGAACTTCGGTAGTACGAATCCGGACAACAGTCGGCCGGCCTCGCCGAGCCGCCGTACGAGGTCGGATATCTGCGCGGGCTCGCGGACCCGGACGAAGAGCAGGGGTGTTTCCGCGCCACGCGCGTGCAGGTCGGTGAGCTGCCGGACGAGGTTCTCCTCAGCCCCTTCCACCTCACCGTCATCAATGGAATCCTCCAGGCACAGCACCATCGATACGACCCCGCGCCCCACCTGTTTCAGTACATCGCCGGCGAGGTGCGGACGCGTGGCAGGGCTGTAGAGGGTGGCCCCGAGGGCCGCCGCCAGGAGTTTCGCCGGCGAGTCCGCGGTGAACTCGCACGGCTGCCGGTGGAAGAGTCCGGCCCGGGCAGCGGACGGGATGTGCCCGAAATGACGCATATAACTCCCCGAACTGCCCTGAGGGCCGTGATGACATGTGGCCGGTAATAGTACGTAGAGACGGGTGTCGTGGGTTCCCCGCCGTCATGAACTTCAGGTAACTCGTCTGCTTATCGCCCCCGTATGCGTCCGCACTCCCCCGCCCCCCGCGTTGTCCGGCCCGTGGGACGCCAGGCAGGATGGCGGGCATGACGCACGCCATGCTGAAGGGCTCGAACGTCCCGCTCGACGCCGCGGCCGTACGGGCCGTACTGTGCTGGACCCCCGGTCCCGGGGTCCCCGACGTGGACGCCTCCGCCCTGCTGCTCGGCACCGACGGGCGGGTGCGTTCGGACGAGGACTTCGTCTTCTACAACCAGCCGCGCCATCCGTCGGGCCTGGTCAGACGGTTGTCGAAGAAGCGCGTGGCGGAGGGTCTGACCGACACGGTGGAGGCCGATCTGTCGGCGCTGGACGCGTCGGTGGACCAGGTGGTCCTGGCGGCGTCGTCGGACGGGGACACCTTCGACCGCGTACGGGATCTGCGGATCCTGCTGTACGACGCGGGCGCGGGCGCGGCCGGGGAGCCGCTGGCCGTCTTCGAGGTGAAGCCGGAGACGGGCGAGGAGACCGCGATCATCTGCGGTGAGCTGTACCGGCGCGGGGATGGCTGGAAGTTCCGGGCGGTGGGGCAGGGATATCCGACAGGCCTGATCGGCCTCGCGACGGCCTTCGGGATCTCGGTGGACGAGGAGGAGTCGGGGGGTGCGGAGCCGGCGGCGCCGGGCGAGCAGCCGGAGCCCCGGGCGACGACGCCGGAAGCGGCGGCGGCATCCGCGGCGGCACCCACCCAGGTGCAGACACCCGCGCCCTCGTCGGCGCCCAGCGCGCCTCCGGTGCCGAACGCGCCCCCGGCTCCCACCTCGCCTCCGGCGTACGGCTATCCGCAGCCCGGCTCGGCGCAGCCCGCCTACGGCTACCCCCAGCCGTCTTCGGCCCCGGCCGCGGCTCCGGCCCCGGATCCGGCGTACGGGTATCCGCAGCCCGGCTCGGCGCCCGCGCCTCAGCCCGCGTACGGCTATCCGCAGCCGGCCGCCGCCGCGGCCCCCGCGCCGGACCCGGCCTTCCGGCTGCCGCCGATGGGGCCGCAGTTCGTACGGACATGACGTGCGTGACGTGACGTGACGTGCGTGACCTGCGTGGCGTGTGTGACCTGGCGGTGATGTGCGCGGCGCGCGGCCTCAGACCTTGCCCGCCTTGAAGCCGCGCCCCCACTGCAGACCCCACCCGTACAGCCGGTCCAGTTCGGCCTGGAAGCCGTAAACGAACCGCACCTCTCGCCGTACCGTCAACTCACCCTTGACGTTCTCCAGCAGGAACACCGCGCAGGAGCGGGCCTGCGGGGCCCGCTCGTCGAGCTCTATCTCGATGCGCGGGCCGTTGCTCGGGTAGAGCGTCATCGTGGCGTGCGTACGGTCGAACGCCGGCGTCTGGTCGTAGATGTAGACGAAGAACAGCAGCCGCTTGATCGCGTCGCGGTGGTCCAGGTTGACGAAGATCGTCTCGCCGGACGGCGCACCGAACCGGTCGTCGCCGCTGAGCTTCACGTACGGCGGTGAGTTGAGGTCACCGAAGAAACCGCCCAGCGGCTGGACCACGCCCTTGCTGCCGTCGGCCATCTCCCACAGGCAGCCGATGTCGAGGTCCACATTGGCCACGCCCTGGGTGTGAGCCTGGACCACCTCGGGTTTGAAGAGCTTGGAGGGGTTGCGCAGCAGCCGGCCGCTCTGCTTGGAGCGGCCCTCGATGTCGGAGGTGCGCATCCGCCAGGAGAGGTTGACGCGCAGGTTGCCCGTGGCGGCGCCCTGCTTGGTGAGCGAGACGGACGGACGCCGCTTGGTGAGGTCGATGGAGTTCGTCGCGGCGCTGCCGGAGTCGAACTGCGCCGCGTTGTTCCGCCACAGGTTGTCCCAGAAAGCCATGCCCCGCCCCTCGTCGCTTCTCCTGACGTACGCCGCGGGGCGGCCGGGAGCACCCGGCCGCCCCGCTCAGAGCGTTCCTCGTTGCCGAGGTCGTCACACTCCGGACGGGACCTCGGCCTTCTTGTCGTCCGGTCCCGCTCCTCCTTCGGCCGCCAGCCGCTTGTTGCGGCGGACGGAGGAGAGGAAGGAGGCGGCGATCAGGAACACACCGATGGTGCCGGTGATGAGCTCGCTGATCTCGTGCTGGATCGTGATGAGCAGGATCACGGCGAGGGCGCCGATGGCGTAGTGCGCGCCGTGCTCCAGGTAGACGTAGTCGTCCAGCGTGCCCTGGCGGACCAGGTAGACGGTGAGCGACCGGACGTACATGGCGCCGATGCCGAGGCCGAGCGCCATCCAGAAGATCTGGTTGGTGATGGCGAAGGCGCCGATGACACCGTCGAAGGAGAACGACGCGTCCAGCACCTCGAGGTACAGGAACAGGAAGAAGGCGGCCTTGCCGGCCAGGCCGACCGCCGAGACCGGCTTGCCCTGCTGCTTGGCCTTCTCCTCCTGCTCGTGCTCGCGCTCCTCCTCTTCCTCCAGCTTGTTCTCGAAGTAACCCGACAGGCCGCCGACCACCAGGTACGTGATCAGGCCGGCGACGCCGGAGAGGAGCACCGTGGCCGACTTGTCGACGTGTCCGGCGCTGGTGTGTGCCTGGGTGGCGAAGGTGATGGCGCTGACCAGAAGCGCGATCAGCGCGATGCAGACCGACAGCATGTCGACCTTGCCGAGCTTGGCGAGCGGGCGCTCCAACCAGCCGAGCCACTTGATGTCGCGGTCCTCGAAGATGAAGTCGAGGAAGATCATCAGCAGGAACATGCCACCGAAGGAGGCGATCGCGGCGTGCGCGTCGGTGACGAGGTTCTTGTACTGCTCGGGCTGCTGCAGGGCCAGCTCGACCGCTTCGATCGGACCGACCTTGGCGCTGATGGCGACGATGACGACGGGGAAGACCAGCCGCATGCCGAAGACCGCGATCAGGATGCCGATCGTCAGGAAGATCTTCTGCCAGAAGGCGTTCATCTTCTTGAGGATTCCGGCGTTGACGACCGCATTGTCGAAGGACAGCGAGATCTCGAGGATCGACAGGATCAGTACGACCCCGAACGCCTCCCACCCCCACTGCCAGGCGGCGAATGCGAGGCCGAGCGCCGTGACGGCGAACGACCAGCCGAAGGTTTTCAGAACCACTGGCTACCCCATCGTGTTTTAAGTACGGGTACGGGACTCCCCCGCGCCGTGCGCGCCGGGTTTTGAGCCGACCCGGAGCAGTGCTTTAGGAAACATTGACCCCGAAGTCTAGAGCGATGCCCCGGAGCCCCGACGCGTACCCCTGCCCCACCGCCCGGAACTTCCACTCGCCGCCGTACCGGTACAGCTCGCCGAAGATCATCGCGGTCTCGGTGGAGGCGTCCTCGCTGAGGTCGTAGCGCGCGAGCTCCTGGCCGTCGGCCTGGTTGACCACGCGGATGAAGGCGTTACCGACCTGGCCGAAGGTCTGGCCACGCTGGTCGGCGTCGTGGATCGAGACGGGGAAGATGATCTTGTCGCAGTGGGCGGGCACCTGCGAGAGGTTCACGATCAAGGACTCGTCGTCGCCGTCCCCCTCGCCCGTCAGGTTGTCACCGGTGTGCTCGACGGAACCGTCGGGGCTGGTGAGGTTGTTGTAGAAGACGAACCATTCGTCGCCCAGCACCCGGCCGTTCTGGCAGAGCAGCGCGCTGGCGTCGAGGTCGAAGGGCGCTCCGGTGGTGGAGCGCGCGTCCCAGCCGAGCCCGATCAGCACCTGGGTGAGGTTGGGTGCGGCCTTGGAGAGGGAGACGTTGCCTCCCTTGGCGAGCGTGACGCCCATGACGGTGGTCCTCCCCTGAGGTGTACTGCCGTGTACTGCCTGTACTGCCGTGTACTGCTCAATGAGGCACGTCCGGCGCCGCACGCGGGAAGCGTGCGGCGCCGGACGAGACTGCGCGGCGGGTGTCGCCGCGGGCTCAGACGTTGACGCCGAAGTCCTGTGCGATGCCGCGCAGGCCCGAGGCGTAACCCTGGCCGACGGCGCGGAACTTCCACTCGGTGCCGTGGCGGTACAGCTCGCCGAAGACCATGGCGGTCTCGGTCGAGGCGTCCTCGCTGAGGTCGTAACGGGCGATCTCGGCGCCGCCGGCCTGGTTCACGACGCGGATGAACGCGTTGCGGACCTGACCGAAGGACTGCTGGCGGTTCTCGGCGTCGTAGATCGACACCGGGAAGACGATCTTGGCGACGTCGGCGGGCACGCCCGCGAGGTTCACCTTGATCTGCTCGTCGTCGCCCTCGCCCTCACCGGTGAGGTTGTCACCGGTGTGCTCGACGGAGCCGTCGGCGCTCTTGAGGTTGTTGAAGAACACGAAGTCCTGGTCGTTACGGACCTTGCCGTCCTCGCCGGTCAGGATGGCGCTGGCGTCGAGGTCGAAGTCCGTCCCGGTGGTGGTGCGGACGTCCCAGCCCAGACCGACGGTGACGGCCGTCAGGCCCGGGGCCTCCTTGGTCAGCGAGACGTTGCCGCCCTTGCTGAGGCTGACTCCCACGAGTCCCTCCATTGGTTTCCAGGGGCAGCGCCCCCGTCGTGCGTTGGCATCGGATCAACGACTGGATCCTAGTGACCGGTTCCCGAGACGAGCAGGCTCTTGGCCTGAAGAGTTCAGAGGGTGTCGAGCGCCTTGATGTACTCGTTCAGGTCACGGGCGTCGGGCAGGGCGTTGACGACGGTCCAGCGCACCACGCCCTCCTTGTCGATGATGAAGGTGCCGCGCACCGCGCAGCCCTTCTCCTCGTCGAAGACCCCGTACGCGCGCGACACCTCGCCGTGCGGCCAGAAGTCGGACAGCAGCGGGTACTCCAGGCCCTCCTGCTCGGCGAAGACCCGCAGCGTGTGGATGGAGTCGTTGGAGACGGCCAGCAGCTGGGTGTCGTCGTTGACGAAGGCCGGCAGCTCGTCGCGGAGCGCGCAGAGCTCGCCCGTGCACACGCCGGTGAAGGCGAACGGGTAGAAGAGCAGCACCACGTTCTTCTCGCCGCGGAAGTCGGAGAGGCGCACGGTGCGCCCGTGGTTGTCCTTCAGCTCGAAGTCGGGGGCCTTGGTGCCGACGGTGATCGGCTCAGCGGCACGGGTCGCCTCGATCGTCATGAAAACGCAATCCCTTCCAGTGGGCATCCGGTGGCATCCCGGCGGCTTCCGGTGGCCCGGTGGCTGCCGGTGAGCGCGGGCGGGCCGGGCGGGGCTCCGGCCGGGTCCACCCTACGCACAGGGCCCCCGGCCGACGGTGTCGGCGGGGGCCCTGAGAGCTCTCGAGTGAGTCGGCGGGGTCAGCGCTTGGTACTGGTCTTGGCCGCCTTCGGCGTGATCAGCCGACTGCCGGTCCAGTCCTTGCCCCAGCTGATGCTCCGGGTCTGGGAGAGGCCGGCGGTCTGGGCGGCCTCATTGATGTCGCTGGGCTCGATGTAGCCGTCCCGGCCGGTCTTGGGCGTCAGGAGCCAGATCTCCCCACCCTCGTCGATCAGACCGATGGCGTCCACCAGCGCGTCCGTGAGGTCGCCGTCCTCGTCACGGAACCACAGCAGCACGACGTCGGCGACGTCGTCGTAGTCCTCGTCGACGAGCTCCTGGCCGGTGACGGCCTCGATTGCCTCACGGAGCCCCTGCTCGACGTCATCGTCGTAGCCGATCTCCTGGACCACCTGTCCGGGCTCGAACCCCAGCTTCGCTGCCGGGTTGGTCCGCTCCTCCGCGTGGTCCGCGGTCGCGCTCACGGCTTGCCTCCTGATCGTGTTTTTGGGAAATGCTTCGGCCGCGCGCGTACGCGAGGCGTTGGCCGTAGTCCACACGTGCTGGGCGGATCGCGCAAGTACCCGGCGGCCGAGACCGCCGAAACGGTGACTTTTGGGGCCGTCTCGCCCCAACTCCAGGTACCGCTCCACCCGCGCCCGTCATGCAACCGCGGCTCTTGACCCACTTTAGGGGCTTCTGCTCCCTCCTGGCGCCCGCAGAGGATCGATCATCCCGCCGAACGCAGGGCCGAATCGGGCGTAAGGTTGCGATTCACCCCGGATCTTGGTCCGGGACTCCCCCCGGGGTTACCTCACAGTAGAGATGACGTTTGCCTCCACGGGGTAGACGATGGTGGCGGCGCGACCGTACTACCGGCCCTTCCCCGTAGGCTCCACCGACCAGAAGGAACAGCGTGGCTTCCGGATCCGATCGCAACCCGATCATCATTGGCGGCCTTCCCAGCCAGGTCCCGGATTTCGATCCCGAAGAGACCAAGGAATGGCTGGACTCGCTCGACGCCGCCATCGACGCACGCGGCCGTGAGCGGGCCCGCTATCTGATGCTGCGCCTCATCGAGCGGGCCCGCGAGAAGCGCGTGGCCGTGCCCGAGATGCGCAGCACGGACTACGTGAACACCATCGCCACCAAGGACGAGCCGTTCTTCCCCGGCAATGAGGAGATCGAGCGCAAGATCCTCAACGCCACCCGCTGGAACGCCGCCGTGATGGTCTCCCGCGCCCAGCGCCCGGGCATCGGCGTCGGCGGGCACATCGCCACCTTCGCCTCCTCCGCGTCCCTCTACGACGTGGGCTTCAACCACTTCTTCCGCGGCAAGGACCAGGGCGACGGCGGCGACCAGATCTTCTTCCAGGGGCACGCGTCGCCCGGCATCTACGCCCGCGCGTTCCTGCTGGACCGGCTGACCGGGACGCAGCTCGACGGCTTCCGCCAGGAGAAGTCGAAGTACCCCGACGGCCTGTCCTCGTATCCGCACCCGCGGTCGATGCCGGACTTCTGGGAGTTCCCGACGGTCTCCATGGGCCTGGGCCCGATCGGCGCGATCTACCAGGCGCGGATGAACCGCTACATGCACGCGCGCGGCATCGCCGACACCTCCAAGTCGCACGTCTGGGCCTTCCTGGGCGATGGCGAGATGGACGAGCCGGAGTCGCTCGGCCAGCTGTCGATCGCCGCCCGCGAGGGCCTGGACAACCTGACCTTCGTCGTCAACTGCAACCTCCAGCGGCTCGACGGCCCGGTGCGCGGCAACGGCAAGATCATCCAGGAGCTGGAGTCGCAGTTCCGCGGCGCCGGCTGGAACGTGATCAAGCTGATCTGGGACCGCTCCTGGGACCCGCTGCTGGCCCAGGACCGCGACGGCGTGCTGGTCAACAAGCTGAACACCACGCCGGACGGACAGTTCCAGACGTACGCCACGGAGACCGGCTCGTACATCCGGGAGCACTTCTTCGGCGGCGACCACCGGCTCCGCGCGATGGTCGAGAACATGACCGACCACCAGATCCTGATGCTGGGGCGCGGCGGCCACGACCACCGGAAGATCTACGCGGCGTACAAGGCGGCCGTGGAGCACCAGGGCCAGCCGACCGTGATCCTGGCGCAGACGGTCAAGGGCTGGACGCTCGGCCCGAACTTCGAGGGCCGCAACGCCACGCACCAGATGAAGAAGCTGACGGTCGACGACCTGAAGCGCTTCCGCGACCGGCTGCACCTGCCCATCGCCGACAAGGAGCTCGAGGACGGGCTGCCGCCGTACTACCACCCGGGCCCGGAGTCCGAGGAGATCCAGTACATGCACGACCGCCGCAGGGCGCTGGGCGGGTACGTCCCGACCCGTGTCGTGCGGGCGAAGCCGCTGGCGCTGCCGGACGACAAGGCGTACGCGGCGGTGAAGAAGGGCTCGGGGCAGCAGTCGATCGCGACGACGATGGCGTTCGTCCGCCTGCTGAAGGACCTGATGCGGGACAAGGAGCTCGGCAAGCGGTTCGTGCTGATCGCGCCCGACGAGTACCGCACGTTCGGTATGGACTCCTTCTTCCCGAGCGCCAAGATCTACAACCCGCTGGGGCAGCAGTACGAGGCGGTCGACCGCGAGCTGCTGCTCGCGTACAAGGAGTCGCCGACCGGGCAGATGCTGCACGACGGCATCTCGGAGGCGGGCTGCACGGCCTCGCTGATCGCCGCCGGGTCGGCGTACGCGACGCACGGCCAGCACCTGATCCCGGTGTACGTCTTCTACTCGATGTTCGGTTTCCAGCGGACCGGCGACCAGTTCTGGCAGATGGCCGACCAGCTGTCGCGCGGTTTCGTTCTGGGCGCGACCGCTGGGCGTACCACGCTGACCGGCGAGGGCCTGCAGCACGCGGACGGCCACTCGCAGCTGCTCGCCTCGACGAACCCGGCCTGTGTCGCGTACGACCCGGCCTACGGCTACGAGATCGCGCACATCGTCAAGGACGGTCTGCGCCGCATGTACGGGCCGGACAGCGAGGACGTCTTCTACTACCTGACCGTCTACAACGAGCCGATCCAGCACCCGGCCGAACCGGCGGACGTGGACGTCGAGGGCATCCTCAAGGGCCTGCACCGCATCAGCGCCGGTGCGGCGGGCGCGGTCCCGGCGCAGATCATGGCGTCGGGCGTCGCCGTGCCGTGGGCACTGGAGGCGCAGCGGATCCTCGCGGAGGAGTGGAACGTCCGCGCCGACGTGTGGTCGGCGACCTCGTGGAACGAGCTGCGCCGCGATGCCGTCGCGGTCGACGAGCACAACCTGCTGCACCCGGAGGAGGAGCAGCGCGTCCCGTACGTGACGCGCAAGCTGTCCGGCGCGGAGGGGCCGTTCGTGGCCGTCTCCGACTGGATGCGGTCGGTTCCGGACCAGATCGCGCGCTGGATCCCGGGCCCGTACACCTCGCTGGGCGCGGACGGCTTCGGCTTCGCGGACACCCGGGGGGCGGCGCGGCGGTACTTCCACATCGACGCGCAGTCGATCGTGCTGGCGGTGCTGACCGAGCTGGCGCGGGCGGGCAAGGTGGACGGTTCGGCGCTGAAGCAGGCCATCGACCGCTACCAGCTCCTCGACGTCTCGGCGGCCGACCCGGGCGCGGCGGGCGGCGACGCGTAGGCACCCCGGCGAACGCTCCGGCGGTAGGTGCCCCGGCGGTAGGTGCGGGGGGACTGCGTCTCCCCGCACCCGCCTAGCATTCCGGACATGAACGAACGCTGGGAGGCGCGCACCCAGGCGCCGCTGCTGGGGCTCGCCGTCGCGTTCGGCGTGGCCTACGCGATACCGATCGTGGCGCCCGACGCCGCCCCATGGGTCCACCAGAGCTGTCTGGTGGTGGAGTGGGTGGTGTGGGGCGCCTTCGCCGTGGACTACGTCGTACGACTGGTGCTGGCGCCGGAGCGGTGGCTCTTCGTACGCCGCCACCCGCTGGACCTGGCCGCGGTCCTGTTGCCGCTGATCCAGCCGCTGCGGCTTTTGCGGCTGGTCTCCACCCTGCTGCTGGTCGGGCGGCGGGCCCGGATGGCGCCGCAGATCACGCTGACCACGTACGTGGCCGGCGCGGTGGTGGGGCTGATGATGTTCGGCTCGCTGGCCGTGCTGCACGTGGAGCGGGACGCGCCGGACGGGAACATCAAGACGCTGGGTGACGCCGTCTGGTGGTCGTTCACTACGATGACCACCGTCGGGTACGGCGACCACGCGCCGACGACCGGGCTCGGGCGCGTGCTGGCGGTGGGACTGATGCTCTCCGGCATCGCCTTGCTCGGTGTCGTCACCGCCAACATCGCGGCGTGGTTCATCTCCCGCTTCGAGCGGGACGACGCGGAGGAGCGCCGCCAGACGGCGCTCCTCGAAGCCCTGACGCAGGAGGTCAAGGACCTGCGAGCGGAGGTCGCCCGCCTGTCGGCGGGCGTCCCGCCCCAGCGCCACGCCCAGGCACCCTCCGATCGGCCTTGAGGTCCCGCGCCGCGCGATCCGGCCCGGTCCGCCACCACGTCCGGCCGCGTGACCGGGGGTTCCACGCGCTGGGGTCCGGGTACCCCGGCTCATGATTCCCAGACCTTGAAAGCCCGTACCTGGTACGGGGATTCGGGCACCCAGGTCCCGCCGCCCGGATACGTCTCGAACTCGCCGGTCTCCGCGCACTCGGCCGACTGGTACGTGGTGACGGGCCGTCCGGTGCGGTTGGCGACGGCGGTGGCGGTGGTGCCCGCGGGGAGCGGGACGCAGCTGTCGATGTCGACGCCGGTCAGCTCGTACGTCTGCCGGCCGCCGCGGAAGTCCTGCTTCGGCCACAGGCACAGCTGGCCGGTGTCGCATGGTCCGAGCCGCGGTGCCACGGCGGCCGCGGGGGCGGTGGTGACGGTCGCGCCGGCGCTGGCCGGCAGGGCGAGCCCCACCGCGCACGCGGCGAGCGCGGCGGCGGTGGAGGCGAGCAGGACGGTGGCGTAGGTACGCATGACGGGTCCCCCGTTACGTGTCGTGACGATCACTTGGCTATAGCGTGACGCAGCGTGATCGTGGGGCGGAAGGGGGCCCGGCTGCATTCACCCGATCGTGTGGCCGACCGCCGCGGGGCACACCTCGGGTCCCGGCAGACGTGTGCTGCCGGGGCCCGAAGTCACCACATCGATAAACCACACCGATAAACCGCACCGATAAACCGCACCGATAAGTGGGGAGCGGCGGCGGTGTCAGATGTGGGCGGCGCCCGCGCCCGCTTCGGCGTTCTCGCCGCGCTTGGTCAAGGTCGCGACCAGGGCCGCGACGACCGCCACCAGGCCGGCCACCGTGAACGCCATGCCCATGCCCGACATGAAGGTGTCGTGGATGACCCCGCCGATCCGGTCGGCCATATCCGGCGTCATACCGGGCGCCTTGGCCAGCTCGGACGGGACCATGCCGAACTCCGCCGCCTCCTCCAGCCGCGGGTCCGGCGGGACCGGGATGCCAGCCGCCTTCCAGTTGCCCGCGAACTCGGCGCTGACCTTGGAGGACATCACCGCACCCAGCACCGCCGTGCCCAGCGCGCCGCCGACCTGCATCGCGGCCTGCTGCAGACCACCGGCCACGCCGGAGAGCTCCAGCGGGGCGTTGCCGACGATGACCTCTGTCGCGCCCACCATGACCGGCGCGAGGCCGAGGCCCAGCAGGGCGAACCACAGCGACATCGCGAGCGTGCCCGTGCCCGACGTGAGCGTGATCATGCCGAACATGGCCGCGGCGGTGCAGACCATGCCGCCGACCAGCGGGACGCGCGGTCCGAACTTGGTGATGAGCGCGCCCGCCAGCGGCGAGGAGACGATCATCATCGCGGTCAGCGGCAGCAGGTGCAGTCCGCTGTCGACCGGGCTGAGCCCCTTGACGCCCTGGAGGTAGAACGTCACGAAGAAGAGGCCGCCCATGAAGGCGAAGGCCATCAGGACCATCAGCACGACACCCGCGGAGAGCGGGACGGAGCGGAACATGCCCAGCGGGATGAGAGGTTCCTTGACCTTCGTCTCCCAGACGGCGAAGAGCGCGAAGAGGACCACGGCGCCGAGCATGCAGAGCCAGGTGTTGCGTCCGCCCCAGCCCCAGGACTCGCCGGCCTTGATGAGACCGAAGACGAGCGACCCCATCGCGCCGGACAGCAGCAGGATGCCGACGACATCGAACGACCGCGGGGCGTTCTCCGCCCGGTGGTCCCTGAGGATCAGCACGCCGAGCACCAAGGCGACGACGCCGACCGGCACGTTGATGAAGAACACCGACTGCCAGCTGACGTGCTCGACCAGCACGCCGCCCAGGATCGGGCCGCCCGCGGTGGACGCGCCGATGACCATGCCCCAGATGCCGATGGCCATGTTCAGCTTCTCGGCCGGGAACGTGGCGCGCAGCAGGCCGAGCGCGGCCGGCATCAGCAGCGCGCCGAACAGGCCCTGGAGCACACGGAAGGCGATCACCAGGGCGATCGAGTCGGACATCCCGATCGCGGCGGACGCCCCCGCGAAGCCCGCGATACCTATGAGGAAGGTCTGGCGGTGGCCGAAGCGGTCACCGAGCTTGCCGGCCGTGATGAGCGCGACGGCGAGCGCGAGGAGGTAGCCGTTGGTGATCCACTGCACGTCGGCGAGCGACGCGTTGAGGTCCCGCTGGATCGCGGGGTTGGCGATGGCGACGATCGTGCCGTCGAGCGCGACCATCATCACACCCACGGCAACAGCGAAGAGAGTTAGCCATGGATGGCCGCGCAGCCCCTTACCGGGTGCCCCTGGGGAGCCCTGGCCCTGCGGGCCCCCCGGACCCTGCGACGGCGTCTTGACGGTGGTCTGACTAGTCATACCGGGAGGCTAATGTCAGCGACTGACAATTGACAAAGCAATTCACACGCCGGTAACTGTCATATCGCTCACAGGTACCCTGAGCTGGTGAAAGTGTCGAGACAAGGGCCATCAAGTGACGGTTGAGCAGCCGCCCGTCGTGGGGTTGCGCGAGCGGAAGAAGCAGCGCACCCGGGACGCCCTCGTGCGCGCCGCGCTGGAGCTCTTCACCACCCGGGGGTACGAGGGGACCACCGTCGACGAGATCGCCGCCACCGTGGACGTCTCGCAGCGCACCTTCTTCCGCTACTTCGCCAGCAAGGAAGAGGTCGCCTTCGCCGTCCAGCACATGGTCGAGCGGCACTTCGTGACCGCGCTGTGCGACCGCCCCGCCCACGAGGCCCCGCTCGACGCCCTCCGCAACGCCCTCCTGTCCGCCTGGGACACCATCGAAGAGGCCATCACCGAGGTCGTCCCGGTCGAGTTGTACCTGCGCACCTTCCAGGTGATCGAGTCGACGCCCGCGCTCCTCGCCGTCCATCTGCGCCGCTCCATCGAGATGGAGGAGAACATCGCCCGGCTCATCGCCGACCGCGAGGGGCTGGACGTGGACGCGGACCCGCGGCCGCGCGTCGCCGTCGCCGCGTTCAGCGGCGTCATGCGGATCACCGGCCAGTTGTGGGGCCGCGGGGAGGACGCCTCCCTGGAGGCGATCCGCGCCCTCACCGAGTCCTATCTCGACCACCTGGGCCCGGCCCTCGCCGGCGCCTGGCGCGACCCGGCCCACTCGGGCGCACCTGCCTCGTAGCCGGACACGCAGAACCGCGGCGTACGCCTGGGCCGTGGCGTACGCCTGGGCCGTAGCGGGTGCGTACGCCGCCGGAGCCGGGCGCGCCGTCGCATGCGCCCGGGCGCACAGGTGCGCGGGGCGCGCACAGTGGGTGACCGCGCTTCCCCGCATTCCCTCCCCTAAGCGTGATCCACGTCACCCGTTTCGCGAGGCCCCACGCGCTTCTCCTAGGGTGTCCCGCAGTGACTTCCTTCGACTCCTCTCCCACGCTCACCGTCTGGCGCACTTTGCTCGCTCTCGCGGTGGTTTTCATCCTCCTCATGACCACCGGCTGGACGGCGATACGCCCCCAAGGGGCGCCGGGAGAGCCGCGCGAGGCCGCGCTGGCCGCATGGCGGAATGGCCGGATCGGTACGCATGAGCTGCCCGACCCCGAGGCGCCGCCGGGCGTGATCGCGGCGTTCTTCCGGGCGCTCAAGGCCCCGCAGCGGGAACGGCTCGCCGCCGAGCACCCCCTCGTCGTGGGCAATCTCGACGGCGCGCCCGTCACGCTGCGCTACCGCGCCAACCGCTACGCCCTCGGCCGGGCCCTCGACGTCGAGCGCAAGCGGGCGGCGGACAGCCGGCTGTCCGCCGCCGGGCACCAGGAAGCCCTGCGCCGCGCGCACCGGTTCACCTCCCTCATGGGCGACGGGCGCCAGATCCTCTCCTTCGACCCGTCCGGCAAGGGCCGCGTGGCCCAGGTCTTCGGTGACCTCGACCGCGCCGAGCGCGTCTCGGTGATCGTGCCCGGGGTCGACACCAACCTGATCACCTTCCAGAAGAGCGCCCGCAAGTACACCGCCCCCGTCGGGATGGCCCAGTCGCTGTACGCCGCCGAACGCGCCGCCTCCCCCACCACCCCTACCGCCGTCATCGCCTGGGCCGACTACACCTCGCCCGTGGGGGTCGGCATGGACGCCGCCACCGGGCGGCTCGCCGCCGACGGCGCGGTGCGGCTGGTGTCGATGACCGGCGCGCTGCCCGGGGACTCGCGGGTCTCGCTCTTCTGCCACAGCTACGGCTCCGTCGTCTGCGGTGTCGCCGCGCGCCGCCTGCCCGAGCGCGTCTCCGACGTCGCCGTCGCGGGCAGCCCCGGCATGCGCGCCGAGAGCGCCGCCGCCCTCGGCACCCGCGCCCGCGTGTGGGCCATGCGCGACGCCGACGACTGGATCGCCGACGTGCCGTACCTGGACGTCGGCGGACTGGGCCACGGGGCCGACCCGGTGGCGCCGGAGTTCGGCGCGCGCGTGCTGTCGGCGTCCGGTGCCGTGGGCCACGCCGGGTACTTCGAGCCGGGCACCAAGAGCCTCGAGAACTTCGCGGCGATAGGCGTCGGCGCGTACGACAGCGTCAGCTGCGCGGGCGGCGGCAGTGGCGAGAACAGCCACAGCGACCACAGCGACGGACGCGGCGGACGCGACGGGCGAGACGACGGCGACAGCGGTGGCGCGCGTGGCGCCGACGACGCCTGCCGCAGTGGAATCTCCGGTTCGAGCGCCGCCTGACGCGCGTAGAGGCGCGCGCAGTGTGGCGCACATCGGAACTTTCGAGGGGCGACGCGCGGGCGCACGCCGCATACGATGAGGCGCATGGGTGATGTGCTGGCCGGAATTCATGCTTCCTGGGAGTTCGAAACCGACGCCGTGCTCATCCGCTTCGAACGGGGGATACGCGCACCGAAGCTCTTCCAGACGCTGCGCGAACGACGCATTCCCCACGAGGCGTTGGCGTCGGTGACCCTCTCCCCGGGCAAACGCGGCACCGTCGTGCTGCACGCGGTACCGAGACCGGGCGCCGATCCGCTGATGGAGGCGGCCGCCGGCCAGCTGAAGGAGGGCATCGACCCCTATCGGCTCGTCCTGCCCGCCGACAGCGAGACCCTCGCCGAGTACTACGCGGACGAACTGCGCGCCCAGCTCGGGCCGCGCGCGGGCGAACCCGCCGAGCGGTTCCTGGTGGCGGCCCCCGAGGCGCCGCTCCAGTTCAAGGCGTACGACGGGAAGGCGTCCTTCGACGGGAGCCAGGTGGCGTTCCGGTGGTTCTGGACCGGTGCCTCCTCGGCCAAGTGGAAGGCCGGCGACCAGTCCTTCTCCGTACGGGAGCTCGCTGGCGTCGAGTGGCGCTCGCCCGATGTCCTGGACGGTTACCTCCGGCTGCTGCGGCGCGGCCACACCCCGGAGCCCCAGGCGGACCAGGACCCGGCCGCCGTCGTCTTCGGCCTCGGGTACGGGCCCGTGCACGAGTCGCTGCCCTTCGCGGCTGCGGTGCTCGCGGCGGTACGCGACGGAGGTCGGGACGGGAGCAGGGACGGTTCCGCGGCCGTGGGCCCGGCGACCGTGCCCGTGCCGGTGACCGTGGGAGCCGGGCGGCGCGACCCGGCGGACATCGCGGAACGCATCCGGCACCTGGGGGAGCTGTACCAGGCGGGGCTGGTGACCGACGAGGAGTTCACGGCGAAGAAGGCGGAGCTGCTGGCGGAGCTGTGAGGCACGGCAGGGCTCTGAAGCATGGCGAAGGCTGTGAGGCACGGCAGGGCTCTTAAGCATGGCGAAGCTCTGCGGCACGGCGGAGCTGTGAGGCATGGCGGAGCTGCACCGCCGGGCCTGGACACACAGGCGTCAGGCGTCGGCACGACCACCCGATACTTCGGGGGGCTTGCCGCCTGATACCCCGGTATGACGCGGCCGCACACGCCGCTGCCTAGGCTGATCCGTCATGCCCACCCTCCCGACGCCCTCTCCCCCTCCCCCTCCCCCTCCCTCATCCGCGCCCAAGCCTCCACCCCCACCCCGGCTGCGCGATGCCGCGCGCGCGTCCCTGCGTGCGCTCGGGACCGCGCTCATCACCCCCACCCGGCCCGGCGCGCCGCTGTTCGCGCACGCCGGGGCGTCGTGGCTCCGCCGTCTCCCGTACGCCGTCGCCCTCGTGTTCGTCGCGGTGCTGCTGCCCGTGACGGCCACCGTCCTCGCCCAGAACTACGAGCTGAACGGTGCGCTCGCCGGAGCCCTCGCCACCGCCCAGACCGCCCCGCTGCTGCTCGCCGTGGGCCGGCCGCTGCAGGCCTGGTGGATCATCGGGGCCGCCGACGTGGCCGGCGCGCTGCTGGTGCTCGGCGCGGGCCAGGCGACGGGGCGGCTCTGGCCGTGGACGCCGATGGTCGTGGTCGGCTACCTGGTGCTCATGGTGGCCGTGGGGTTGCGCGAGTCGCGGCGCACGCTCCTCGGCGTGTGGCTGGTGACGGGCGCGGCCGGATTCGCCTTCGAGCTGGTGTCGGAGCGGCGGGCCGGCGCCGTCCACCTGCTGCTGTTCATCCTGACCGGGGTGATCCTGCTGCTGACGGGGACGCTGCGGGAACGCCGCGACGCGCAGCGGCGGCTGGCCGAGCAGGAGACGATCAGCGAGGCCGAGCGTGCCCGGCGCACGCTCCTGGAGGAGCGGGCCCGGATCGCGCGCGAGCTGCACGACGTGGTGGCCCACCACATGTCGGTGATCACGGTGCAGGCGGACTCGGCGCCGTACCGGATCGAGGGGCTCCCCGAGGCGGCGCGCGAGGAGTTCACGACGATCGCCGCGTCCGCGCGCGAGTCGCTGACGGAGATGCGGCGGCTGCTGGCGGTGCTGCGCAGCGACGGCCGGGAGGGAGGGGACGGTACGGAGGGTACGGGCGCGGGCGCGGGGGTCGAACGGGCTCCGCAGCCCGGGCTGAACCGGCTCCAGCAGCTCGTCGAGGCGACCGTACGGGCCGGGGTGCCGGCCGAGTTGTCGCTGCCGGCGGCCTCGGCGCTCGGCGCCGTACCGCAGGCGGTGGACCTCTCCGCGTACCGGATCGTGCAGGAGGCGCTCGCCAACGTGGTGCGGCACGCGCCCGGGGCGCCGACGCGGGTGTCGGTGACGTCGGCGGACGGCTGGCTGACGGTACTGGTGGTCAACGGCCCGCCCGGGGATCCGATGTCGTCGGCGCGGAGTCGGCGGGGTCCCGTGGAAGCGCCCGGGAGCGGCACCGGGCACGGACTGGTCGGCATGCGCGAGCGCGTACGGTTGACGGGCGGCACGCTGGACACCGGGCCGCTGCCGGACGGGGGGTACCGGGTGGCGGCCCGCATGCCCCTGAGCGTGAAGGAGCATGTGTGACCATCCGCGTGATCATCGTCGACGACCAGGCCATGGTGCGGGCGGGGTTCGCCGCCCTGCTGTCGGCACAGCCGGACATCGACGTCGTCGGCGAGGCGGCCGACGGGCGGGCGGGCGTCTCCGTGGCCCGTTCCACGCACCCCGACGTCGTCCTGATGGACGTGCGGATGCCGGAGATGGACGGGCTGGCGGCGGCACGCGACGTGCTGAACCCGCCGCCCGGTGTGGACGTCCACCGCCCGAGGGTGCTGATGCTCACCACCTTCGACGTGGACGACTACGTGTACGAGGCGCTGCGCGCCGGGGCGTCCGGCTTCCTGCTGAAGGACGCCCCGCCGGCGGACCTGATCGCGGCGGTACGGGTGGTGGCGGCGGGCGAGGCGCTGCTCGCACCCTCGGTGACGCGCCGTCTGATCGCCGACTTCGCCGCGACCCGGCCCGCCCCGCGCCGGAACCACTCCCTCCGCCTGAACGGTCTGACGCCCCGTGAGACGGAGGTCCTGGAGCTGGTCGCCCGGGGCCTGTCGAACCAGGAGATCGCGAGCCACCTCGTCCTCGCCGAACAGACGGTGAAGACGCACATCGGCCGGGTGCTGTCCAAGCTCGACCTGCGGGACCGGGCGCAGGCCGTGATCTTCGCGTACGAGTCCGGGCTGGTGACCCCCGGCGACGCGCACCGCTGACCACCCACCACCCACTGCCGACGCCGCCACCCCGTACCCCGGTATCACCCCGTGGATGGCTCCGCGGGGTGACGCTCCGGTCTGGCCCGCGCCCCTACCTTCCTCCCGCCGGACAGGGCGAAGGAAACAGAGGGGGGCGCGATGCGCCGGTACACGAAGACGTACACGAAGACGTCCACGAAGACGCGCGCGAAGACGCACCGGAAGACGCGCCGGAAGGCGTACAAGAGGGCCGCGATCACCGCCGTGCTGGTGCTGGCCGCCGTGGCCGGGACCACCGGGTGGGCCACCGGAGGGGCCGGCGGCGGACAGCAGGCCGTGACCGGGCCACCGCCGGGTACGGCCGCGTGGCGAGCGGATACGTCGCTGGGGCGGGAGCTGCCCGACCCGGCCACGGCGACCCCCGCGCAGGTGGCCGCCTTCTTCGGCGGACTCAGCGCCGCGCAGCGGCACGACCTCGCGCGGCGCCACCCGGGCGTGGTGGGCAACCTGGACGGTGCGCCCGTGGCCCTGCGGTACGAGGCGAACGCCCTCTCCGTACACCGTGACGCGCGGTACGCCCGACTCGCCGGGCGGCAGATCCTGGCGTTCGACCCGCGCGGCCGCGGCCAGGTCGCCGAGGTGTACGGGGACCTGGCGCGCAGCCGGCACATCGCGGTCATCGTGCCCGGCTCGGACATCGACGCGGGGACGTACGACCGAGCCACCGACCCGTACGGCACGCCTGCCGGGATGGGGAAGCAGCTGCGCGGGGCGACCACGGACACGGCCGTCATCGCCTGGACCGGGTACACCACGCCCGTCGGCATCGGGCTGGACGCCGCCACCGGCGACCTCGCCGAGGCCGGGGCCGAGCGGCTGGTCCGGCTGACCGACGGACTCGCGGCCATCGGCGCTCCCGAACCCGCCGTGTTCTGCCACAGTTACGGCTCCGTCGCGTGCGGCCTGGCCGCCGAGCGGCTCAAGGCGAAGGACCTCGTCGTGCTCGGCTCCCCCGGCATGCGCGCCGAGAACGTCGCCGACCTCCACACCACGGCCCGCGTCTGGGCCGCCAAGGATCCGTCGGACTGGATCGACGACGTCCCGAACGTCCAGGTCCTCGGGGTCGGCCACGGCCCCGATCCGGCCGACCCCGACTTCGGCGCCCGAGCCGTGCCCGCCGCCGACGCGGACGGCCACACCGGTTACTTCGCACCCGGCACGCGGTCGCTGCACGCCTTCGCCGCCATCGCCGAAGCGGACGTGGACGCGGACACGGACACGGACACGGACACGGACGCCATCACGGACGCGGACGTGAAAGTGGACGGGGGGCGCGCACGATGAGCAGGCTCCTCGACCTCGCCTCGCGCATCGAAGGGCGCACGCCCGCGCATCGCGACCGCGCCATCGACGGGTTGCGCGCCCTCGCCCTCCTCGCCGTACCCCTCGGGCACTGGCTCCTCGGCGGCTTCACCCTCGACGGTGACGGGGGCCTGCACAACGCCAGTCCCCTCACCGCCTTCGGGTTCTTCGCGCCCGTCAGCTGGGTGCTGCAGATGCTCGGCATCTTCTTCCTGGTGGGCGGCTACGCGTCCGTCCTGTCGTACCGCAGGCGCACCGGCTCGGCGGCCGCGTGGCTGCGGGGGCGGCTCGCCCGGCTCGGCCGGCCGGTGCTCGGGGTCGCCGCGGTGTGGGCGGTGCTGCTGCCGGTGCTGTACGCCGCCGGCGTGCCCGCCGCCACGCTGCGCACGGCGTCGACGCTGGTCGTCCAGCCGCTGTGGTTCGTCGGGGTGTACGCGGTCGTCACCGCCCTCACGCCCTTCTGCGTGCGGGCCTCGCGCCGCCTCGGTGCCTGGGCGGCGGCGCCGCTGCTCGGCTGGGTCGCCGCCGTCGACCTCCTGCGCTACGGGCCGTACGCCGACGCCGACGCCGTGGCGTCCTGGCTCGGCATGCTCACGATCCTCCCCGGCTGGCTCTTCGCGTACCAACTGGGCGTCTCGTGGGGCGAGCAGCGGCTCGTCCGGCGGCACGCGTGGGGGCTGCTCCTCGGCGGGGTGGGGCTCTTCGCGGTGCTGCTCGGCTTCTTCGACTACCCGGCCTCGATGGTCGGCGTGCCGGGCGAGGCCCGTACCAACTCGCACCCGCCGTCGCTGCTCGTCCTCGTCCTCGCCGCCGCGCAGAGCGGCGCCGCGATCCTGCTGCGCGACCGGCTGGACGGGCTTCTGCGGCGGCCCGCCCTGTGGGCGCCGGTCGTGGTCGTCAACCTCTCGGCGATGACGATCCTGTGCTGGCACCAGACGGCGATGCTCGCCGCGGCCGTACCGGTGTCCCTCACCGCGGGCACGCTGCCGGGCCTGACGGCCGCGCCCGACACCCTCGGGTGGGTCGGGGCGCGGCTCGCCTGGCTGCCGCTCTTCGCCGGGCTGCTCGTCGTCATCGGGCGGTACGCGCGCGGCTTCGAGTCGCCGTGGACGAGGGCCGGCACAGCCCTCCGTACGGCGGCGGCGCTGCTCGCGGCCGGGTTCGCGGTGTTCGCACTGAACTGACCACGCACCCCGGCCGCCTGCCGCGGCCGACCAGCCCTCTCGGACGGCCAGCGCCCTCGGACGGCTAGCCCTCGCGGGCGGCCGACGTGAACGTCATGTCGGCGTAGCGGTCCCCCGCCACCCGCTCGGCGATCGGCTCCAGCAGCTCCAGCTCCTCGGCGCCGAGCGTGATCCGGGTGGCCGCGGCGTTCTCCAGCAGGCGGGCCCGCTTGCGCGTGCCGGGGATGGGCACGACGGTGAGGCCGTGCACGGACGCCCGGTGCTGCACCCACGCGAGCGCGACCTGAGCCGGCGTCACCCCGTGCGCCTCGGCCACCTTCCGTACCGGGGCCAGCAGATCGGCGTTCCGCTGGGCGTTCTCGCCGGAGAAGCGCGGGTGGCTCTTGCGGAAGTCGTCGCTCGACAGGTCCTTGACCGCGTCGACGAACACCCCGGCCAGGAAGCCCCGGCCGAGCGGCGAGTACGGCACGAACGCCACGCCCAGCTCGGCGGCCGCGCCCACCGCGCTGCGCTCGACGTCGCGGCTGAACAGCGACCACTCCGACTGCACCGCGGCGATCGGGTGCACGGCGTGCGCCTCGCGCAGCTCGGCGCCGGTCACCTCGCTCAGGCCCAGGTACTTGACCTTGCCCTCCTTGACCAGTTCGGCCATGGCGCCGACGGTCTCGGCGAGCGGCACGGCGGGGTCGCGGCGGTGCATGTAGTAGAGGTCGATGACGTCGACGCCCAGGCGGCGCAGGCTGCCCTCGACGGACGACCTGATGTACGCGGGGTCGTTGCGGATGCCCCGGTACGTCGGGTCGTCGGTGCGTACGATGCCGAACTTCGTGGCCAGCGTGATCTCGTCGCGGTGCGCGGCGACGAACGGCGCGAGGAACTCCTCGTTCGCACCCCGCCCGTAGACGTCGGCGGTGTCGATGAGGGTGACGCCCGCCTCCAGCGCGGCGTCCAGGGTGTCGCGGGCCGCCGCCTCGTCGGTGGCGCCGTAGAACTCGCTGATGCCCATGGCGCCGAACCCCTGGACACCGATCTCGGGGCCGTCCGCGCCACCCAACCGTACCGTGGCGATCTTCTCGATGCTGCTGTCGCTATTGCTCTTGCTGGTGCTGTTGTTGGTGCTACCGGTGCTGCTCATCAGGCTGTCAGGCCCTCTCCGGCGTCCTGTCGTGGACGCCCGCGTAATAGTTGATCTTGTGGTCGAGTACGGCGAGGGTGTCCCGGAGCTCCGCGATCCGCGCCCGCACGTCCCGGCGCGTCCGCTCCAGCAGTTCCTGCCGCTGCTCGACGGTGTGCTCGCCCTCGCGCACCAGCTCGGCGTACCGCACCATGTCGGCGACCGGCATGCCGGTCAGCCGCAGCTTGCCGACGAACGTGAGCCAGTCCAGGTCCCGGTTGGTGAACCGGCGCTGTCCGGTGTGCGAACGATCGATGTGCGGCATCAACCCGATCCGCTCGTACCAACGCAGCGTGTGGGCGGTGAGCCCGGTCCACTCCGCGACTTCGCTGATCGTGTAGCGGTCCCGGCCGTCGGGGCGCGGGTGCGGCGGCGGCGCGGAGACGCAGACCTCGATGTTCGGCGTCCGTACGGGGGTGCTTGCGATCACCGTCATGCCCCCACGCTAGGAGGTTGGAGTGCACTCGAAGCAAGGAGATTCCCGGGCAAGATCCAAGACGGAATCGCGGGCGCATTCGAACGAGGCGCCGCCGACGATACGCTCGTACGCATGCAGAGCCTGGCGATGATCGAGAACTGGCCCGTCCCCACCGCTGCCGCCGCCGTCGTACGCGCCGACGGCACGACGGCCGGAGCGCACGGCCCCACGGGGCGGCGCTTCCCCCTGGCCTCGGTCACCAAGCCGCTCGCCGCGTACGCCGTGCTCGTCGCGTACGAGGAGGGGGCCGTCGAGCTCGACGAGCCGGCGGGGCCCGAGGGGTCCACGGTGCGCCACCTGCTCGCGCACACGTCGGGGCTGGCGTTCGACGAGCACCGCGTGATGGCGGCGCCGGGCGCGCGGCGGATCTACTCGAACGCCGGGTTCGAGGTGCTGGGCGACCATGTGGCCAGGGCCACGGACATCCCGTTCGCGGAGTACCTGCGCCAGGCGGTGCTGGAGCCGCTCGGCATGAAGGACACGGCCCTGGAGGGCTCGCCCGCGAAGGACGGCGTCTCGACCGTCGACGACCTGGTGCGGTTCGCCGCCGAGGTGCAGGCGCCGCGGCTGCTGGACCCGCGGACCGTGCTGGAGGCGATGTCGGTCGTCCACCCGGGGCTGACCGGCATCCTGCCGGGGTACGGCCACCAGAGGCCCAACGACTGGGGCCTCGGCTTCGAGATCCGGGGCGCCAAGTCGCCGCACTGGACGGGGGCTTCGTCGTCGCCGCGGACCTTCGGGCACTTCGGGCAGTCGGGGACCTTCCTGTGGATCGACCCGGACGCCGGGTGGGCGGGCGGGAACGGCACAGGCGCGGCGTGCGTGGCGCTGACCGACCGGGCCTTCGGGCCGTGGGCGACCGAGGCGTGGCCCCCGTTCACGGACGCGGTGCTGGCGGAGCTGCGCGCCCCGGCCTGAGCGCCCCGCCTCTTCACGCGTCGCGCCGCACCGGCCTGAGCGCCCCGCCTCCTCACGCGTCGCGCCGCACCGGCCTGAGCGCCCCGCGCCGTTCCCTCAGCCCGACATCTCCCACACCAGCACCTCGCACGCCTCCAGCGCCACCAGCTCCAGGCCCTCCGCGCCGGTGATCCGGGCCGCGTCGCCGTGGCCGAGTTCCTCGCCGGCCAGCCGTACCCGTCCCCGTACGACATGCGCGTACACGAAGGGCGCGTCCGGGACCGCCGTACGCTCGCCCTCCGCGCTCAGGCGGCGCACGTGCAGCTTGGCGCCGGCCGCCGGCACCGCGTACGGCGTCGAGTCGGCGATGCCGGGCACGGTCTCGTACGACGGCTGCCCGCCCGGCTCGAGTGGCGCGAGCCACATCTGTACGAAGGTGAGGGGTACGTCACCGTCGTTGCGCTCCTCGTGCCGCACCCCGCTCGCCGCGCTGAGGTGCTGGACGTCGCCGGGGCGCACCACCGACGCGTGCCCGGCGGAGTCGCGGTGCGTCAGCTCGCCCTCGACGACCCAGGTGACGATCTCGGTATGGCTGTGCGGGTGCTCGGCGAATCCGGCGCCGGGGGCGAGCCGCTCCTCGTTGCAGGCGAGGAGCGCGCCGAAGCGCAGGTTGTCGGGGTCGTAGAAGCGCCCGAAGGAGAAGGCGTGCAGGGTGGCTATGCCGGCCGCCGGGTCGCCGCCGGCGTACCTCTCGTCAGCGCGCTGAACGGAAATCACAAGGCCAACGGTAGACCGGCTGGTCACTCCCCCGTCCCGATAAGGCAGTCTTGTCCCGTGCCTGAACCCGCTGCGAACGACGCCCACCCGCACTCCGCGACCCTCAAGCGCCTGGAGCAGTCCTCCGGGCGGCTCGCGGCGAACGCCATCGCCCGTATGGACGAGACGCTGCCGTGGTACCGGGCGATGCCGCCGGAGAACCGGTCCTGGATCGGACTGGTCGCCCAGGCGGGTATCGCCGCGTTCACGGAGTGGTTCCGGCACCCGGAGACCCCGCAGGCCATCTCCACCGACGTCTTCGGCACGGCGCCGCGCGAGCTGACCCGGGCGATCACGCTGCGCCAGACCGTCGAGATGGTGCGTACGACGATCGAGGTCATGGAGTCGGCGATCGAGGAGGTCGCCGCCCCCGGTGACGAATCGGTGCTGCGCGAGGCGCTGCTCGTCTACGCCCGGGAGATCGCCTTCGCGACGGCGCAGGTGTACGCACAGGCGGCGGAGGCGCGCGGCGCGTGGGACGCGCGGCTGGAGTCGCTGGTCGTCAACGCCGTGCTGTCGGGCGAGGCGGACGAGGGCGCGGTGTCGCGGGCGGCCGCCCTCGGCTGGAACTCGCCGGAGCACGTGTGCGTGATCCTCGGCACCGCGCCGGACGGCGACAGCGAGCTGACGGTGGAGGCGATCCGCCGGGCGGCCCGCCACGCCAAGCTCCAGGTCCTCACCGGGGTGCTCGGCTCCCGGCTCGTGGTCATCGCGGGCGGCAGCGACAACCCGCTCCACGTGGCGAAGGCGTTGATCGGCCCGTACGCCGCGGGCCCGGTCGTCGCGGGGCCGATCGTGCCCGACCTGCTGGCGGCGACCCGGTCCGCGCAGGCCGCGGCGGCCGGACTGAAGGCCTGCTCGGCGTGGCAGGACGCGCCGCGGCCGGTGCTGGCGGACGACCTGCTGCCGGAGCGCGCGATGGCCGGCGACCCGTCGGCGCGCGAGCAGCTGGTGGAGGAGATCTACAGACCGCTGGAGGAGGCGGGCTCCGCGCTCCTGGAGACGCTCAGCGTCTATCTGGAGCAGGCGAGCAGTCTGGAGGGCGCGGCCAGGATGCTGTTCGTGCACCCCAACACCGTGCGCTACCGGCTCCGACGTGTGACGGACGTCACCGGCTGGTCGCCGTCCGATGTCCGCTCGGCGTTCACCCTGCGGATCGCCCTGATCCTCGGGCGGCTTGCCGAGGCGGACACGCAGGCGTGAACCGCCCCTAGACTTTGTCGAACACCAACAATTCACCCGACGGTTCTTCGTCCCAGTCCCCACGGGCGGTGGGAGCCGTCCACAAGAGAGAGTGTGAGGGTGCTCGTACTCGTCGCTCCCGGCCAAGGCGCTCAGACGCCCGGCTTCCTGACTCCCTGGCTCGACCTCCCCGGGGCCACCGACCGTGTCGGCGCGTGGTCCGAGGCCATCGGGCTCGACCTCGTCCACTACGGCACGAAGGCGGACGCGGACGAGATCCGCGACACGGCCGTGGCCCAGCCGCTGCTGGTGGCGGCCGGTCTGCTGTCGGCCTCCGCCCTCGGTGACGTGACGCCGGGCGCCGTGGCCGGCCACAGCGTCGGCGAGATCACCGCGGCGGCGTTCGCGCGGGTCCTCGACGAGACCGCCGCGCTCCGCTTCGTCCGGACGCGTGGCCTGGCGATGGCCGAGGCCGCCGCCGTCACCGAGACGGGCATGTCGGCGCTGCTCGGCGGCGACCCGGAGGTCACCGTTCCGCACCTGGAGAAGCTGGGTCTGACCCCGGCGAACGTCAACGGCGCGGGCCAGATCGTCGCCGCCGGCACGATGGAGCAGCTCGCGGCGCTGGAGGCGGACAAGCCCGAGGGCGTACGCCGCGTGGTGGCGCTCAAGGTCGCCGGCGCGTTCCACACGCACCACATGGCACCCGCGGTCACGGCGCTCCAGCAGGCGGCAGACGGTCTCGACCCGGCCGACCCGGTGGTGCCGTACGTGTCGAACAAGGACGGGCGTACCGTTGCCACGGGCGCCGACGTCGTCGCCCGCCTGGTGGGGCAGGTCGCCAACCCGGTCCGCTGGGACCTGTGCATGGAAACGTTCCAGCAGCTCGGCGCGACCGCGCTGGTGGAGGTGTGCCCCGGTGGCACCCTGACCGGCATCGCCAAGCGCGCCCTGCCGGGTGTCGCGACCCTCGCGCTGAAGACGCCGGACGACCTCGACGCGGCGCGCGCGCTCATCGCCGAGCACGCCGGCCCGGCCGCGTGACGCACGCCCCGACGACGACGCCCGCCTGACAAGGAGCCATAGAGCATGGCGAAGATCAAGCCCAGCCAGGGCGCCCCGTACGCACGGATCATGGGCGTCGGCGGCTACCGCCCGACCCGGGTCGTGCCCAACGAGGTGATCCTCGAGACGATCGACTCGTCCGACGAGTGGATCCGCTCGCGCTCCGGCATCACCACCCGCCACTGGGCCTCCCCGGAGGAGACCGTGACGGCGATGTCGGTCGAGGCGGCCGGCAAGGCCATCGCGGACGCCGGGGTCACCCCGGAGCAGATCGGCGGCGTCATCGTCTCCACCGTCTCGCACTTCAAGCAGACGCCGGCCGTCGCCACCGAGATCGCCGACAAGATCGGCGCGGTCAAGCCGGCGGCGTTCGACATCTCGGCCGGCTGCGCCGGCTTCGGCTACGCCCTGACCCTCGCCAAGGGCATGGTGGTGGAAGGTTCCGCCGAGTACGTGCTGGTCATCGGCGTGGAGCGGCTCAGCGACCTGACCGACCTGGAGGACCGCGCGACGGCCTTCCTCTTCGGTGACGGCGCGGGCGCGGTCGTCGTCGGCCCCGCCAAGGAGCCCGCGATCGGCCCGACCGTGTGGGGTTCCGAGGGCGACAAGTCCGAGACCATCAAGCAGACCGTCGCCTGGACCGATTACCGCGACGGCACGGTCGAGAAGTTCCCGGCCATCACGCAGGAGGGCCAGGCGGTGTTCCGCTGGGCCGTCTTCGAGATGGCGAAGGTCGCCCAGCAGGCGCTGGACGCCGCCGGCATCACGGCGGCCGACCTGGACGTCTTCATTCCGCACCAGGCCAACATGCGGATCATCGACTCGATGGTGAAGACCCTGAAGCTGCCGGAGCACGTCACGGTCGCCCGTGACGTGGAGACCACCGGTAACACCTCGGCCGCCTCGATCCCGCTCGCGATGGAGCGGCTCCTGGCGACCGGTCAGGCGAAGAGCGGCGACACCGCGCTCGTCATCGGCTTCGGGGCGGGTCTCGTGTACGCCGCGACGGTCGTTACCCTCCCCTAGGCACTGTTCGGAGCTTTCCCCGGAGACATCCGGACGAACTCGGACGAACAGTCCACCCCCTCTGAGAAACACCCTCTGAGAAACACCCTCTGAGGAACACACCGAAGGAGCGCCACATGGCCGCCACTCAGGAAGAGATCGTCGCCGGTCTCGCCGAAATCGTGAACGAGATCGCCGGCATCCCGGTCGAGGACGTCCAGCTGGACAAGTCCTTCACCGACGACCTGGACGTCGACTCGCTGTCCATGGTCGAGGTCGTCGTCGCCGCCGAAGAGCGCTTCGACGTCAAGATCCCGGACGAGGACGTCAAGAACCTTAAGACGGTCGGCGATGCTGCCGACTACATCCTGAAGCACCAGGGCTGATCGGTCCGCCACCCGGCGGTGGCGCCGTATTCACGCATACCTCATACACGTGGAGAAAGAATTCCTGTGAGCCCGACCAATCGCACCGTGGTCGTCACCGGTATCGGCGCAACCACACCGCTGGGTGGCGACGCCGCCTCGACCTGGGAAGGTCTGCTGGCGGGTCGCTCCGGCGTGAAGCCCCTGGAGGGCGACCGCTTCGCCGACATGCCCGTCCGTATCGCGGCCCCCGCGGCCGTCGACCCGGGCGAGGTCCTGCCCCGTCCGCTCGCCCGCAAGCTGGACCGCTCGGCGCAGTTCGCGCTGATCGCGGCCCGCGAGGCGTGGGCGGACGCCGGTTACAGCGCACCCGCCGGCGAGGACGAGAAGGTCCGGCCCGAGCGGCTGGGCTCCGTCATCGCCTCCGGCATCGGCGGTGTGACCACCCTGCTCGACCAGTACGACGTGCTGAAGGAGAAGGGCGTACGCCGCGTCTCCCCGCACACCGTGCCCATGCTGATGCCCAACAGCCCCTCCGCCAACGTCGGCCTGGAGGTGAACGCCCAGGCGGGCGTCCACACCCCGGTCTCGGCCTGCGCGTCGGGTGCCGAGGCGATCGGCTACGCGGTCGAGATGATCCGCACCGGCCGCGCCGACGTGGTCGTCGCGGGCGGCACCGAGGCGGCGATCCACCCGCTGCCGGTCGCCGCGTTCGCCAACATGATGGCGATGTCCAAGAACAACGACGAGCCCGAGAAGGCGTCGCGCCCGTACGACAAGGGCCGTGACGGCTTCGTCCTCGGCGAGGGCGCGGGTGTCGTCATCCTCGAGTCCGCCGAGCACGCCGCCGCGCGCGGCGCCCGGGTCTACTGCGAGGTGCTGGGCCAGGGCCTGTCGGCCGACAGCCACCACATCGCGCAGCCCGAGCCGACGGGCCGCGGGATCGCCGTCGCGCTGCAGAACCTCCTGGACACGACGGACCTGAAGCCGGCCGAGGTCGTGCACCTGAACGCGCACGCGACGTCCACCCCGCAGGGTGACGTCGCCGAGGTGAAGGCGCTGCGCAAGGTTTTGGGAGACGACCTGAGCCACGTGGCGATCTCCGCCACCAAGTCGATGACCGGCCACCTGCTGGGCGGCGCGGGCGGTATCGAGACCGTCGCGACGGTCCTGGCGCTGCACCACCGCCTCGCCCCGCCGACGATCAACGTCGACGAGCTGGACGAGGAGGTCGACGCCGACATCGTCCGCGACGAGCCGCGCTCGCTGCCGGAGGGCACGATCGCCGCGATCAACAACTCCTTCGGCTTCGGCGGCCACAACGTGGTGCTCGCCTTCCGCACGGTCTGACGAAAACAGGTCTGACGAAAACAGCGGTACGCGACCGGGCCCGTCCCCTGCGAGGGGGCGGGCCCGGTCGCGTACCGCGTACAGCCGTATGTGCGGGAGGTCAGACCACCTGGTGGAGCCAGCGGACCGGGGCGCCCTCACCGGCGTAGCGGAAGGGTTCGAGCTCGTCGTCCCACGGCTTGCCGAGCAGCTTGGCGATCTCCGCCTCCAGCTGGGTCTCGCCCTGGGCGGAACGGGCCAGGGCGGCGCGGAGGCGGTCCTCGGGGACCAGGATGTCGCCGTGGATTCCGGTGACGGCGTGGAAGATGCCCAGCTCGGGCGTGGCGCTGTACCGCTCGCCCTCCGCCGTCGGGCACGGCTCGGCGGTGACCTCGAAGCGGAGCATCTGCCAGCCGCGCAGCGCCGAGGCCAGCTTGGAGGCGGTGCCCGGTTCGCCCCGCCAGGAGAATTCGGCCCGCCAGGTGCCCGGAGAGGCCGGCTGCCGGATCCAGTCCAGCTGGACCCGCCCGCCGAGCACACCCGCGACCGCCCATTCGACGTGCGGGCACAGCGCGCGCGGTGCGGAGTGTACGTACAGGACTCCACGTGTCGTCACCGGGACCTCCAGTGTGGGACGAGGTTCGCCTTTCCCAGCGGCCTCAGTAAACAGCATCGGGAGCGAAACTCCGCAAAAGGGACAGCATGTGACGTGATGTAATTTACCGGAGCCGGTCGGCAAAGGCGCCTCAGGTTCGACGGGGAAAAGCTACCGTGCGCCGGGCGGCTCGGTATGACGTACGGTCGGTCCCGGTGGCCGTCGACACCAAGCTTTCACTCGCCAGGACGCCGACGAAAGGGCCAGGGGGATGCCCGCCGTGAACAAGCGTTCCGCCGCCGCCCGCTGGGGGGCGGCGGTCCTCGTGATGGCCGCGTGCGCCCTCGCCGGGTGCGGCAGCCCGCCCGCCCCGGCCGGTACGGGGACGGCGCCCCCGCGCTCCTCCGCCTCCCCCTCCGCCTTCCCGTCACCCTCCCCGTCCCCGTCCCGGTCGGACGCGTGGGACCGCAGCCCGGCGTCCCTCGCCGCCGTGGGCGACTCGATCACGCGCGGTTTCGACGCCTGCGCCCTCCTCGCCGACTGCCCCGAGGCCTCCTGGGCGACCGGTACCGACGAGCGGGTGAACAGCCTCGCCTCGCGGTTCGGCGTCACCCACCGCTGGAACTTCGCCCGCTCGGGCTCCCGGATGGCGGACCTGCCCGAGCAGATGGCCCGGGCCGCGGCGCAGCGGCCGGAGCTGGTGGCGGTGATGGCGGGCGCCAACGACGCCTGCCGGGACACCACCGATCTGATGACCCCGGTCGCCGACTTCCGTGCCTCCTTCGAGGAGGCGATGCGACGGCTGCGGGCGACCGCGCCCACGGCGCGGGTGTACGTGTCGAGCGTGCCCGACCTCAAGCGCCTCTGGTCCACCGGGCGCGGCGACGCGATCGGCGCCCGCGTCTGGGAGCTGGGCCTGTGCCGCTCGATGCTCGGCGACGCACACGACCTGTCGGCGGCGGCCGAGCAGCGGCGGGCCCGGGTGCACGAGCGGGTGGTGGCGTACAACACGGTCCTGCGGGACGTCTGTGCCGAGGACCCGCGCTGCCGGTACGACGGCGGTGCGGTGTTCGCGTACCGCTTCTCCGCCGAGCAGCTGAGCCCGGACTGGTTCCACCCCAGCAGGGACGGGCAGCGGCTGCTGGCCGAGATCGCGTACCGCACGGTCACGGCTGAGCGTCCTCCGTCACACCACCAGTGAGGCGCTCAGGCGCCGGTCCGTGACCGAGCGGCCGGCCTCGATCGCGTACGTCCCCGGGACCACGGACCACCTCCCCGCCGCCTCGTCCCAGATCTCGAAGGTGCGGCGCGGCAGCGGGACGTCCACGCCGACGGCCTCGCCGGGGGCCGCCTCGACGCATCCGAAGCCCGCCAGCCGGCGCGCCGGGCCCTCGGCGCCCCCGGTCGCCGGGGCGGCGGCGTAGACCTGGACGACCTCGCGGCCGGGGCGGGTGCCGGTGTTGCGGATCCTGACCGTGGCGTGGTCCGGGGTCACGTCGAGGGACTCGTACTCCCAGGTGGTGTAGCCGAGGCCGTGCCCGAAGGGGTACGCGGGCGTGGTGCCCGACCGCTCCCAGGCGCGGTAGCCGATGAAGACGCCCTCGGCGTAGGGCAGGCGGCCGTCGGTGGGGGTGACCTCGGTGACGGGTGCGTCGGTGAGGCGGGCCGGCCAGGTGGTGGGCAGACGGCCGCCCGGTTCCTCGGCGCCGAGGAGGACGTCGGCGAGCGCGGCGCCGCCCTCCTGGCCGGGGAACCAGCTGAGCAGGATCGCGGCGACGTCGTCGCGCCACTCCATCTCGACCGGGGAGCCGGCGTTGACGACCACGACGGTGTTCGGGTTGGCGGCGGCCACGGCGCGTACGAGGTCGTCCTGACGGCCCGGCAGCTTCAGGTCGCGGCGGTCGAAGCCCTCGGACTCGACGCGTTCGGTGGTGGCGACCACGACGACCGCGGTGTCGGCGGCGCGGGCGGCCCGGGCGGCCTCCGCGATCAGCTCGTCGGGGTCGCGGCGCGGGCCGAGGTGGACGAAGGAGAACATCACGCCCGGCAGCGGGGCCGCGTGCTCGCGGTCGAGCGGGTGGAGGAGGGACACCTCGACCGGGACGCCCTCGGTGAGGGTGACGCGGCCGCGTTCGGTGGGCGCGCCGAAGAACGCCTCGAAGGGGTCGGACTCGTCGCTCATCTCCTGGACGCCGTCGTAGAGCACCTCGCCCGCGACGGTGAGCGTGAAGGCACCGAGGCCACGCGTACCGAAGGCGTGTTCGCCGCTCTCGCGGGGCGTGAAGGTGCCGGTGACCTCGACGCTGTGGAGGGTGTCGTAGGTGACGCCGTCGGGCAGGTCGTCGCCGATCCACTGCACCTGGCCGCTGGGCAGCGAGCCCTCGCCGAGGACGCGGCCGTCGGCGTCCCGGCAGACGGCGCGCAGGGTGAAGCCGGGACCGGCGGGGCCGAGTTCGTCGCTGGGGTCGGCGCCGATCGCGTACGTGAGGCTGTCCGGCGGGAGCGCGGCGGTGAGGCCGTCGAGCGGGGAGACGGTGTGTTCGGGGAACACCTGTGCGGAGCCGCCGCCGAGGACGCGGGCGTCGCGGGCGGCGGCGCCGATGAGGGCGACGGTGCCGCCACCGGGGAGGGGCAGCGCGCCGCGTTCGTTGCGTACGAGGACGAAGGAGCGGCGGGCGATCTCGCGGGCGAGGGCGTCGCCGTCGACGGGCTCCGGCAGGCGGGACTCCGGAACGGCCGGTTCCGCGCCGTCCAGCGCGCCGACACGGGCGGCGAGGCGCAGTACGCGGCGTACGGCGTGGTCGACCGTCTCCTCCGCGACCTCGCCGGCGCGGACGGCGGCGGCCAACGCCTCGCCGTACACGGTGTGGGGGCCGGGCATGGCGACGTCGAGGCCACCCTCGATGGCGCCCTTGGTGGAGCGGGCGGCCATCCAGTCGGACACGATGAAGCCGTCGAAGCCCCACTCGCCGCGCAGGACGTCGTTCTGGAGGTGGGCGTGCTCGGTCATGGTGACGCCGTTGACCTGGTTGTAGGCGGCCATGACACCCCAGGGGCGGGCGTTCTTGACGATCGCTTCGAAGGGGGCGAGGTAGAGCTCGCGGAGCGGGCGCGCGGCCACGATGTTGTCGACGGTGAAGCGGTCGGTCTCGGCGTCGTTGGCGACGAAGTGCTTGACGGTGGTGCCGACGCCGCCGTCCTGGACGCCGAGGACGTAGCCGGTGCCGATCTCGCCGGTGAGGTACGGGTCCTCGCTGTACGCCTCGAAGTGACGGCCGCCGAGCGGCGAGCGGTGCAGGTTGACGGTGGGCGCGAGGAGGACGTGGACGCCCTTGCGGCGGGCCTCCTGGGCGAGGAGGCGCCCGGCACGGCGGGCGAGGACCGGGTCCCAGGTGGCCGCGAGGGCGGTGGGGGACGGCAGGGCGACGGAGGGGTCGTCGGCGGTCCAGCGGACGCCGCGTACGCCGATGGGGCCGTCGGACATGACGAGGGAGGCGAGGCCGATCTCGGGGAGGGCCGGGAGCGACCACATGTCCCGGCCGGCCAGCAGCCGGGTCTTGGCGTCCAGGCCGAGCTTGCGGAGCGCGGCTTCCACCACCTGTTCGCGGGCTTGCTCGGCGGCTTCCACCTCCTGTTCGCGGGCTTGCTCGGCGGCCTGCTTGGCGGCCTGCGCGGCGGCTTGCTCCGGGGTGTGGTCTCTCGTCACCGTCGTACCTCCTCGTTGACGCGTTGGCGTACCGCCATGGACGTGTGCAGCCCATGGTGGGCCACACACTTGTAGATCGGTAGGTTTCGTTATGGCTCCGTGATATTGCGTGGGCCGGTACGGTCGGTCCCGCGGCGACATGCGACACGACGAAGGGAAGGGCCACGGGCGATGGCAGCGGCGAGGGCCAGGAGCGAGGAGCGGCGGGCGGAGATCGTGCGCGCGGCCCTCGAAGTGATCGCCGAGCGCGGCTACCGGGGCGCGACCCTCGGCGCGGTCGCCGAGCGCGTCGGCCTCACCCAGCAGGGACTCCTGCACTACTTCCCCACCAAGGAGGCTCTGCTCGTCGCGGTCCTGGAGGAGCGCGACCAGTGGGACACCGGCGGCGCCGCCCGGGAGGGCTGGCGGCTCGACCTGCTCGGCTCCCTCGTCGAGTACAACGCGATGCGGCCCGGCATCGTGCAGACCTTCTCGGCGCTGCTCGGCGAGAGCGTGACGGAGGATCACCCGGCGCGGGAGTTCTTCACCCGGCGCTACGCCCAGGTGCGCGGGGAGATGGCGAAGGTGCTGCGTGCCGAGTACGGGGACCGCCTGCCGGGCGGGCTGACGCCGGAACAGGCGGCGCCGCTGCTCACGGCGGTGATGGACGGGCTGCAGTACCAGTGGCTGCTGGACCCGGAGTCGGTGGACATGCCGGCCGCCTTCCGGGACTTCCTGAGGCTGTTGGGGGCGCGGTAGCGTTCCGGGACCCGACGGAAGGATGGCGTCCCGTGTCCCCTGTGCCCCGTTTACGTACGGTCCTGTTGGCGTCGCTGCTGGCCCTCGGCCTCGCCGTGTCCTCCGCGCCCGTGCAGGCGGCGGAACCGGCCGCCGCTGTTCCCACCGCCGAGGAGGCGCGCCTCGACAGGGCCGTACCGCGGGAGATCCTGCGGCGGAGTGGATTCGACACCGCGGCCGGGGACTTCGCCGCCGCGCTCGAGGAGGCCGGTTCGTACGAGGCGGCCGAGCGTGCCGTCGTACGCCACGGGTCGCGGCTGTGGCGGCGCGCGGTGGACCGGGCGCAGGGGCGCGGTCCCGCAGGCGGCGATCTGAGCCGGGACGACGACCGGCCGCTGTACTGGGCGCGGTTGGGCATGGTCCGCGAGCTGCGCTCCTGGGAACCGGGCTTCGCGCTCTCCGACGCGCGGCGGTCCCGGCTGCTGGACCGGCTGGAGGTCACCTCGCGCGGGCAGGACACGATCCGCTTCCCGGCCGCGAGGGGCGTGAAGCGCGTCCTGATGACGGGCTTCGACCCGTTCACGCTGGACCGCGACATCCGCATCGGCAACCCGTCGGGCGCGGCGGCCCTCGCCCTGGACGGCACGCTGATCCGCACGGCGGACGGCTCCTGGGCCCGCGTCGAGACGGCGGTCTTCCCCGTACGCTGGCGCGACTTCGCCGACGGCACGGTCGAGCGCGCCCTGCGCCCGCACCTGCCGCGCGTGGACCTCTTCACGACGGTGAGCCAGGGGCGGGTCGGCCGCTTCGACATCGAACGCTTCAACGGAGCATGGCGGGGCGGTTTCCCCGACAACGAGAACGCCTCGTCCACGGGGACCGTGCCCGTCGCCGACCCGGCCTCCCAGCCGCAGTGGACCACGACGACCCTGCCGTACGCGACCATCACGGCGGCGGACACCGGTCGCTTCCCGGTGTACGACAACACCTCGGTGACCGAGGTCCCCGCCGGCGCGACGGACCCGGTGGTCCGCCCCGGCGGTCCGACACCCGGCTCCACGGCCCGCGCGGGCGGGGGCGGCGACTACCTCTCGAACGAGATCGCCTACCGCGCGACCCTGCTGCGCGACCGGCTGGGGCTGCCCGCCCTGCCGGGCGGCCACCTCCACACGCCGGTGCTGCGGTTCGGCGCGGGCAACACGGACGCGGTGACGGACCCGGAGTTCCTGCGCGACCGCGCGGACATCACCGCCCAGGTGCGGTCGATCATCGCGGTGGCGGCAGGGACGGGGGCGGGGGCGAAGGGCTGACCGGACGCGCGCTCAAGGCGAGCTGGTGACGCCCAGGGCGACGCCCAGGCCCACCAGCGTGCCGCCGATGGTGCGGTTCAGGACCTTCTGCGCCCGCAGCATGGCGGTGCGCAGGCGGGTGTGGGAGAAGAACAGCGCGACCAAGGCGAACCAGGTCAGGTGGGCCAGCGACATGAACAGGCCGTAGCCCGCCTGCCGCCACAGCGGCGTGTCCGGGCCGACGACCTGGGTGAAGGTCGACACCACGAAGAGCGTGGTCTTCGGGTTCAGGACGTTCGTCAGGAAGCCGGTGCGCAGGGCGCCCCAGCGGGACAGGGACGCCTTGTTCCCGAGGTCGACCTCCAGGTCGGCGCGGGCGAAGAAGGTGCGCAGGCCGATGTAGACGAGATACGCGGCACCCACGAGCTTGATGACCGTGAACAGCGCGGCGTTGGCGGCGATCAGCAGGCCGACGCCCAGCATCGTGTACGTGACGTGGACGAGGACGCCCGCCGCGACGCCCGCCGCGGCTAAGAGGCCCGTCGTGCGGCCGTACAGGTAGCTGTTGCGGACGACCATGGCGAAGTCGGCGCCCGGGCTGATGACGGCGAGGACCGTGATGACGGCGACGGCGATCAGCTCGGCCATGGCGTCAGCCCTTGCGGAGCGGGTCCGGGTTCGGCGGCGTCGCGGTACGCGGGTCGGGGCCCGCGGGCGGGTGGGCCGCGTACGGGTTCGCCTGATCCGGGTGCGTGGCATGCGGGTTCGCCTGGCCCGGGTACGCCGCGTACGGGTTCGCCTGGCCCGGGTACGCGCCGTGCGGGTGCGCCTGGCCGGGGTACGCCGTGTTCGCCTGGTCCGCGTTCGGCTGGTCGGGGTTCGCCTGGTCCGGGTTCGTCTCGCCCCTCAGGTCGCGGGCCAACAGCGTCGCGCCCGCCACCGCGCCGGGCATCAGGAACACCGCGACGAAGGGGACCAGGAACGCGAGCGCCAGCGGCACGCCGAAGCCGAGGGTGAGCATGCGGCGTCCGCGCAGGAGGGCGAGGCGCTCCTTGAGCTCGACGCCGCGGCGCTGGAGCGCCACCGCCGTGAGCTCCTCGGCGAGGAAGTAGCCGGAGACGCAGAAGCCCAGCACCGGGACGACGGTCTGGCCGACGACCGGGACGAAGCCGAGGGCGAAGAGGAGGATGCCGTACAGCGCGACGCGTACCAGGACGCGCAGGCTGTCGCGGGCGGAGATCCACAGCTCACGCCAGAGCGGCAGACCGGATTCCGGTACGTCGCCGCCCTCGGTGCGGTCGACCTGCTCGGAGAGCGACTCGTAGAAGGGCTGGCCCACGAGGAGCGTCACGGCGGTGAAGGTGATGACGGCGAGGAACAGGCCGAAGGCGAAGACCAGCGCGGTCAGAAAGCCGCGCAGCAGGCCCTGCCAGGGCGAGGACCAGTCGTCCGCGAAGGGCGTCACCCACGCGGTCAGGTCGTCGGCGCCGTACACCAGACCGATCATCGCCCCCGCGTACAGCACGAGGGTGACCAGGCCGGGCAGCAGCCCGAACCCGAACCACCGGCCGTGCCGGCCGACCCATCGCTGGCCCTTCATCACGTAGCCGAAGCCCGCCCCGAGATCACGCATGGGGTCACCCTATGGCGTCACCCGATCGGGGCGCGAGGCGGCCGTGTCACGGGGCCGGGTGGCAACGTGAAGGGCCGCACCCCTCGTGTGGGGTGCGGCCCTTGGCACGGGGTGCGATCAGACCGCGAGCTCGACCGTGATGTTGCCGCGGGTCGCCTTGGAGTACGGGCAGACCTGGTGGGCCTTCTCGATGAGGTCCTTGGCGGTGGCCTCGCTCACGTTCGGGATGTTCGCCGAGATCTTGACGATGATCCCGAAGCCCTCGGCGTTCTTGCCGATGCCGACCTCGGCGGTGACCGTCGAGCCGGAGATGTCGGCGCCCTCCTGGCGTGCGACCACGCCGAGCGCGCCCTGGAAGCAGGCGCTGTAACCGGCGGCGAACAGCTGCTCCGGGTTGGTGCCCTCGCCGGAGCCGCCCATCTCCTTCGGCGGGTTGACGACCACGTCGAGCTTGCCGTCGTTGGTGGCGACGCGACCGTCACGGCCGTTCTCGGCGGTGGCGACAGCGGTGTACAGAACGTCGGACTGCGTGATGGACATGTAAGAGGTTTCCTCCTGTGTTGCGCCGCGACTCGCGCCCACGATCGCGGCGGCCTGGGGTGAGCCTAACGGGTGAGCGAAACGATCATCTTCCCGGTGTTCTCGCCCCGAAGCATGCCGAGGAAGGCCTCGACGCCGTTCTCCATGCCCTCGACGACGGTCTCCTTGTACTTGAGCTCGCCGGACGCCAGCCAGCCGGCGACGTCCTTCACGAACTGCGGCTGAAGCTTGGCGTGGTCGCTGACCAGCATGCCCTGGAGGCGCAGCCGCTTGCCGATGACCATGGCCATGTTGCGCGGGCCGGGGGTCGGCTCGGTGTCGTTGTAGCCGGCGATCATGCCGCAGATGGTGACGCGCCCGTGGACGTTGAGCCGGGCTATGGCGGCTTCCAGGTGCTCACCGCCGACGTTGTCGAAGTAGACGTCGATGCCGTCGGGGGCCGCCGCCTTGAGCTGCTCGGCGACGGGGCCGTTCTTGTAGTTGAAGGCGGCGTCGAAGCCGTACTCCTCGACGAGCAGCTTGACCTTCTCGTCGGAGCCCGCCGAGCCGATGACGCGCGAGGCGCCCCGGAGCTTGGCCAGCTGGCCGACCTGGCTGCCGACGGCGCCGGCCGCGCCGGAGACGAAGACGGCGTCGCCCTCCTTGAAGGAGGCGGTCTCGAAGAGGCCGGCGTACGCGGTGAGGCCCGTCATGCCGAGGACGCCGAGATACGCGGAGAGCGGGGCGATCGAGCCGTCGACCTTGGTGGCGTGCTTGGGGTCGAGCTCGGCGTACTCGCGCCAGCCGAGGCCGTGGAGGACGTGGTCACCGACGGCGAAGCCCTCGGCACGGGAGGCGATGACCTCACCGACCGCGCCGCCGTCCATGGGCCGGTCCAGCTGGAAGGGCGGGACGTACGACTTCACGTCGTTCATGCGGCCGCGCATGTACGGGTCGACCGAGAAGTGCAGGTTGCGGACGAGGATGCGGCCCTCACCGGGCTCGGTGACCGGCGCCTCGCGCAGCGCGAAGTCCTCCGGCTTCGGCCAGCCGTGCGGGCGGGCGACGAGGTGCCATTCACGGCCGGACGCGGGAAGAGCGGACATCTGCGTTGCCTCCTGAGACGTGCTTCAGCAATCCTTCAAATTGCTTCACTACCTGAAACAACCATGCGACCGGATATTTCAGGTTGTCAAGTAAATGGGTATTCTGATGTCCATGGCCAGCAGCAGCACCGGTAGTCCGGACAGATCGCGCACGGACAGACCCACGCACAGTCCGCGTACGGATCCGCTCACCCTCGAGGTGGTGGAGCTCATCGGCACGATCGTGGCCCGCTACCACGAGGAGTACGAGCAGGCCGCGGCGCAGCACTCGCTGACCGGCGCGCAGGCGCGGGTCCTGAGGCTGCTGACGCTCCAGCCGCTCCCCATGCGCCGTATCGCGACGTCCCTGCGGTGCGAGCCGTCGAACGTCACCGGCATCGTGGACCGCCTGGAGTCACGCGGGCTGGTGGAGCGCCGGCCCGATCCGGCGGACCGCCGGGTGAAGGTGGCCGCCGCGACGGAGGAGGGCCGCGCGACGGCGCGGCGCCTGCGGGACGCGCTGGACTTCGCGAACGAGCCGCTGGCGGCGCTCTCGGAGGAGGAGCGCACGGTGCTGCGGGACCTACTGCGGCGGATGCTGGGCGAGCCGTGACCGGGGGCGGGGCCGGGCACGGAGCCAGGGCCGGGGGCGGGGCCAGGGCCGGGAGCGGGGCTCGATCCCGCGTAGAGCCCGGGGCTCGGTGAGCGACCCCGGCTCGGGGAGCCCGGCTCAGGGGGCGATCCCGACGCAGGGTCCGACTCAGGGGGCGCGGCCCGGCTCAGGGGGCTCCGCTCAGGGGTCCCTACACGCACCACCAGAGGAACCAGTCGCAGCTCTCCGTCGGCGTCGGGTCCGGGGAGGGCTGGGACGGAGGCTGCTCCGGGGCCGGGTCGGAGGGCGGGTCATCGTTGCCCGGGTCGGGACCGGGGTCCGGGTCGGTACCGGGGTCGGGCTCGCCCGGAGCCGGGCCCTCCGGCGCGGGAGCGCCGGGCTCCCCCGGAGCCTCGGACGCCGCCGGGGCGTCGGGGGCGCCGGAATCGGACGCTCCGGGGCTCGGGGCCCCGGGAGACGCGGAGGCGCCGGGGGCGCCGGACGCCTGGGCTCCCTCGCCCTCCCCGTCACCCTCGCCGGGTTCGGCGTCGCCGGACGGCCGGTCGGAGACCGTGGAGGCCGATGCGGTGATCGGGCTGGGCCCGTCGGGGCGCTCGCTGTCACCGGACGGCTCGTTCGGCGCCGGCTGCGCCGTTTCGGCCATGTCGTCCTGCCGTACGGCGGTGGCGGCGCCGTCCTCGCCGGGATGCTCGATCGCCAGCTCGGCCAGGCTCAGCGCACCGGCCGCCAGCAGCAGGGCGCCGAGGCCGATCAGGACCTTGCGGCCGCGCCGCTTGCGGGCGCGGCGGCCGACCGTGCGGCCCCGGCGGCGATCGGCCTGGGTACGCGCACGGCGAGGACCTGCGGGCGGTTCCTCGTCACGGCTCAGCTCGATGACGAGGTCGTCCGCCGCGGGCGTGTGCGGGTCGTCGTGCCGGAGCTCCTCGGCGGGCGTCCCGCAGCCGGCACAGGCCAGGGCGCCGTTGAGGTGCCGCTGACACTGGTGGCAGAAATCCATGGCGCCCGCAGAGTATGCGGGGACACAACACCGGAGATAGCCGGTGTTGTGAGGATCCTGTGAGGAACCAGCCAACTCTCGGCGTGTCCGTTCGGTACACCCTTTAGGGGCCGGAACGGGGCAGGATGTCCGCATGGTGGACAAGGGACCCTCCGATTCCGTACCCTCCGCCGGCTCGTTCGGGCCGGTCCATTTCCAGCTGGTGCTCCTGCGCCGGATGGCCGACTTCCAGCCGGGGCTCGTGGAGGAGGCCAGGCGGGAGCTCGGGGCCTCGATCGCCGACATGCGCGAGGCGAACCGCCGCTGGCAGGCCATGGTGCGGGCGCCCGGCGGGCGGGGGGCCGTTTCCCGCTACCGCTCCGTACTGGGCGAGCCGGAGTCGCGGGCCCGGCGCGGCATCGGCGATCTGGAGTGCGACGCGCTGCTGTGGCGCCTGCCGCTCTGGCCTGACCTGCGCTTCGAGGTGCTGACCGCGCCGGGAGGCCGGGGCGTGTGGAACGAGTGGCTCGTACGCGCCCCCGGCGCACGCGGCCCGGAGCTGCGCACGGCCGCCGACCTGCGCCCGTGGAGCTGCACGGTCGACGAGGTGGCCCGCGCCTTCCCGCCAGCGCGCCCACAGGAGGGCAGCGCGCCGACCAGGTGGCGACTGGCGTTCACGCTTCCGGAGGGAGAGGCGTGCGTGGCGGAGTTCACGTGGGGGTTGCTGCAACGGCTCGTGTGACGGGGGGTCCCGGAGCGGTCCGACCTCCCCGGGCGCCTGAGACCCGCCCCGTACGGTCCCGGGTCCTGTCACCCCGTCAGCTCCCCCAGCGCGCGCCGCGCGCCCGGTGACCGGACGATGCGAAGACGTACCGCTCTCGGGAGGATCGTCACCGTGACCGTCAGTCTTGAGCAGTTGCGCCGCTGCCATGTCGCCGTCGATCTGGGAGCCGCCAGGACCCGGGTCTTCGTCAAGGGCGTCGGGCTCGTCGTCGACGAGCCGAGCGTCGCCGCCGTCAACACCCGCACCGGAGCGCTGATCGCCGTCGGCGAGTTCGCGGAGAAGATGACCGGCCGTACCCCCGACTACATCCGGGTCGTCCGCCCCGTCTCCGGCGGCACCGTCGTCGACATCGAGATGGCCCAGCGGATGCTGCGTCACCTGCTGGGCGAGAAGCTCCGCCGCCAGCTGCGCCGCAAGCCGCTGTTGCGCGCCGCCGCCTGTACGCCGCACGACAGCGATCCGCTCGCGCAGCGCGCCACCGTCGAGACGCTCGTCGGCCTCGGCGCCCGGCGCGTCGAACTCGTCGACACCCTCATCGCGGCGGCCGTCGGCTGCGGCCTGCCGGTGGAGGAGCCCACCGCCACGATGATCCTGGTGTGCGGGGCGGCCACCACCCAGGTGGCGGTGCTCTCGCTCGGCGCGATCGTCACCGCAGAGCGCATCCCGGTCGGCGGGAACGCCATCGACCACGCGGTCATCCAGTACCTGCGCCACCAGCACGAGCTGATGCTGCCGAGCCAGTCCGTACGCCCCCTCCAGCTCGCCCTGCACGGCAACGGCCTGACCCCTGCAGGGCCCGCGTCCACCGAGATCCACGGGCGTGACGTGGCCACGGGCCTCGCCCGTTCGGTGCTCGTCGACACCGCCGCCGTACGCCAGGCTCTGCACACTCCGCTGACGGCCGTACTCGACGGCATCGGCAAGGTGCTGCGCGACTGCCCGCCCGACCTGGTGGCCGACCTCGTCGACCGCGGCATCATGATGGTCGGCGGCAGCGCGCTGCTGCCGGGCCTGGACCAGATGCTGCGCGACGCGACCGGCATGCCGGTGCACATCGCGGAACGGCCCGACATCTGCGCCGTTCTGGGACTCGGCGCGATGCTGGAGGGGCGCATCCAGCCGCTGACGATGAACCCGCTCACCGAAGCGGAGTGACCGGAAGCGGGACTGGGGGCGGAACCGGGAGCGGGACCGGGACTGGGGACGGGCGCGAAACCGGGACTGGGACCGGGAGCGGGACCGGGACCGGGACCGGGACCGGGAGCGGGAGCGGAAGCAGGCTTCCGTCATTGCTCCAGGCGGTACTGAGCCTCGGCACCGACCTCGACCTGCGCACCACGCTCCAGCGGATCGTGGACTCCGCCGCCGAGCTGACCGGCGCGCGGTTTGGCGCGCTCGGCGTCGTCGACCCGGAGCGGGGACGGATCACCGAGCTCTACACGTACGGGATGACGGAGGACGAGCGGCAGCGCGTCGGCCCGCTGCCCGACGGGCGTCGCGGGGTGCTGGGCGCGCTGATCCGGGACGGCGAGCCGCTGAGGCTGGACGACCTGACGGCCGATCCGCGCTCGTGCGGCGTACCGCCCGGCCATCCGCGGATGCGGACCTTCCTCGGCGTACCGATCCGCGTCGACACCGAGGTGTTCGGCAACCTCTACCTCACCGAGAAGCGTGCCGGCACCTTCACCGAAGAGGACCTCGCCATGCTGCGTGTGCTGGCCTCGCAGGCCGGCATCGCGATCGGCAACGCCCGGCTGTACGAGACGGCACGGCAGCGCGAACGCTGGATCGAGGGCGCCGCCGCCGTGACGACCGCGCTGCTGACGGGCGAGCCGGCGGGCCACTCCATGGGCGGCGCCGCAGACGACACCGCAGGTGATTCCACGGGCAATCCCGTGGGCGACTCCACGGGAGACGCGCTGACGACGGTCGCCGAGCGGGCCCGTGTGCTGGCCGACGCGTCGGCGGGTGTCGTCCTCCAGCCGACCGAGGAGGGCGGCATGGAGATCGTCGCCGCGTCCACCCCGCACGACCCGGGCGACCTGATCGGTACGACGATCGCGCCGGGCTCGCCCGTACTGGCGCACCTGCTGAGCGGCGAACCCCTCTTCGTCGAGGACTCCGCGACCGACCCCCGCATGACGACCCACGTACGCACGCGCTTCGGGCCCTCGATGATGCTGCCGTTGCAGAGCGGCGGGAAGCTGATCGGCACCCTCGCGCTACCGCGCCGCCGCGGCGGCCGTCCCTACACGGCGCTGGAGCGGCTGCTCGCCTCGCAGTTCGCCTCCCAGGCCGCCCTCGCGCTCGTACTCGCGGACGCGCGGCGGAACCGGGAGCGCTTGGCGGTGTACGAGGACCGCGACCGCATCGCCCGCGACCTGCACGATCTGGTGGTCCAGCGGCTGTTCGCCACCGAGATGATGCTGGAGTCCACCCGGCGGCGGGCGGAGCCGGGGTCACCGGATGCCGACCTGCTGGACCGGGCCGTGGACGAGCTGGACTCGACGATCCAGGAGGTCAGGACCGCCATCTTCGCGCTCCAGCAGCCCCCGGCGGAGGTGCCCCGCTCCTTCCGCGGCCGCGTGCTGCGCGAGACGGGCGGCGCGGCCGCGCTCCTCGGCTTCCAGCCCTCGGTCCACTTCACCGGCGCGGTGGACACGCTGGTGAGCGGTCCGGTGGCCGATGAGCTCCTCTCCACCCTGCGCACCGCGCTCGCCGCGGCCCACCGCCGCACGGACGTGTCGTGCGTGGACGTCGAGGTGGACGCGACGGCCGTCCTGCCGGACGGCCGCCCGGGTGTCCGCCTGGTGGTCAGGGACGACGGCACGGCGGACGACGGCAGTCGGAGTGCCGCCTTGACGTGGCAGTCGCCCCGCTGACGGCCGTTACGGGGCGGGAACCTCCCTCAGCAGGCGCGAACCCCAGGGGCACCAGTACAGGCCGGGCAGGAAGGCGCCGCCCGCCTCGTCGAGGTGGTCCTCGACATACATCACGGACGCGTCACACACCTCGATGGCGACCTCGAAGAAGTGGATGGTGCCGGGGTCGAGGTGGAAGCTCCAGCCGGGGTTGTACGGCGCCGCCCGCTTGATGATCCGGCCCATGACATGAATCTTGTCCTTCTCCTTGCCGCTCAGGATGTCCCTGGCCTCCTGAATCCTCGTGGGGTCGGTGAGCTGGAAGACGAACTTCTCCCGCATGGGCGGGTAGTCGAATTCGAAGTACGCCGCCTCCGCCGCGGCGGCGCGCGACGGAGTGCTGCCGGCCTCGGTCCCGTGGGCCGGCTGAGCCAGGGTGAGGGCCAGCATCAGAACTGAGACGAGCGTGGCCAGCTTGGTGGCGAAGTACCGCATGTACACCTCCGGTCGAGCGTCGGCGCAGGAGCACGCCGCAACATCATTATTACTCTGCGTAATCACCACCTGTGCGGGAGAGCTGTCACCTTGGCGACAACTCGCCACGGCAGGGACCGCCGAAAATCGCTCGCGCCCTCACCGCCCACGCCGCCACAGTGACGCGATGACCGAGATGTGGACCCCTGCCCTCGCGGGCGCGGCCGCCGGGCTGGGAGTCGCCATGCCTCTGGGGGCCGTCGGCGTACTGCTCGTCCAGCAGGCCATGCGCGACCGGCGCGGAGCCAGGGCCGCCGCGTCGGCGGTCGCCTTCGTCGACATGGTCTACGCGGCGGTGGCCACCGCGCTGGGGCCGCTCGTCGCAGCGGCGCTGTCCGGCGTCGAGGCGTGGGTGCGGCTCGTCTCCGCCGCCGTGCTGCTGGGCATCGCCGCACACGGCCTGCGGGCCTCGCGGCACACGGCGGAGTCGGCCGGATCAGCGGAGCCCGCCGCCCTTCCGCAGCAGCCCCAGACCGCGGGACGGACGTTCCTGCGGTTCACGGCGCTGACCTTCATCAACCCCACCACCGCCCTCTACTTCGCGGCGCTCACCACGGCCCAGGGCGCCGCGCTGCGCGGCGCGGCGGCCGGGACGGTGTTCGTGGCCGGGGTGTTCGTCGCGTCGCTGGCGTGGCAGCAGGTGCTCGTGGCGGCGAGCGGCGCCACCGGAGCCCGTGCCTCCGCCCGCGTACGGACATGGACCTTCCGCATCGGGTACGGCCTGGTGGCGGCGTACGCGGTGAAACTGGCCCTGCCGCTGCCCTGACCCCGCTTCCCCCGCGGCGCCGCGCGGAGAGAATGGTGGGGCCACCGACAGCGAGGAGACGACGAGTGACCACCCTGTTTCCGGCACTGGCCACCCGGCCGGACCGGCCCGCGCTGCGTTTCGGCGAGCGGAACACGCTCACGTACGGCGAACTGAGCGCGGCGGCAGGCGCGTTGGCCGCGCGACTCCGCCCGTCGACCCACCAGCCGGGCACCCACCAGCCGGGCACCCACGAGGCGGGCGCTCACCGGCCGGAAAGCCGGCAGCCGGCGCGGATCGCCGTGTGGGCCACGCCCACCGCGGAGACCGCCGTCGCGGTGGTCGCCGCTCTGCTCGCCGGCGTACCGGCGGTACCGCTCAACCCGAAGACAGGCGAGCGGGAGCTGACGCACATCGTCACCGACAGCGCGCCCGACCTGGTGCTCGCCGCGCCTGGCGACGACCTGCCGGCACCGCTCGCGGACGTGGCGCGCGTGGACGTCACCCTCGCCAAGGACGGGGCCGAGCTCCCGGAGGGCCTGCTTCCGTCCGAGCCGCAGGACCCCGAAGCCCCCGCCCTCGTCGTCTACACCTCCGGCACGACGGGCCCGCCCAAGGGCGCGGTCCTCCCCCGCCGCGCGATCGCGGCGTCGCTGGATGCGTTGGAGGAGGCATGGGCGTGGACGTCCGACGACGTCCTCGTGCACGCCCTGCCCCTCTTCCACGTCCACGGGCTGATCCTCGGCATCCTCGGCCCCCTCCGGCGCGGCGGGTCCGTACGCCACCTCGGTTCGTTCACCACGGACGGGGTCACGCGGGAGCTGGCGTCGGGCGGAACCATGCTGTTCGGCGTACCGACGATGTACCACCGCATCGCCGAGGCCCTTCCCTCCGACCCGGAGCTGACCAAGGCACTGGCCGGCGCACGGCTGCTGGTCTCCGGCTCGGCGGCACTGCCCGTCCACGACCACGAACGGATCGCCGCCGCGACGGGACGGCGCGTCATCGAGCGGTACGGCATGACCGAGACCCTGATGAACACCGGCATCCGCGTCGACGGCGAGCCCCGCCCCGGCTCGGTCGGCGTGCCCCTGCGCGGCGTCGAGCTGCGCCTGGTCGAGGAGGACGGCTCGGAGATCACCGCGTACGACGGGGAGACGGTCGGCGAGATCCAGGTGCGCGGCCCGAACCTGTTCACGGAGTACCTCAACCGCCCGGACGCCACCGCCGCGGCTTTCGACGGCCCATGGTTCCGTACCGGCGACATGGCGGTACGGGACGCGGACGGTTCGGTACGGCTGGTGGGGCGCAAGACCACCGACCTGATCAAGAGCGGTGGCTACAAGATCGGCGCTGGTGAGATCGAGAACACGCTCCTGGACCACCCGGGCGTACGCGAAGCCGCCGTCACCGGCGAACCGGATCCCGACCTGGGGGAACGGATCGTGGCCTGGATCGTCCCCGCGGACCCCGGAAACCCACCCGTCGCGCGCGAGCTGTCCGACCATGTGGCGGCCCAGCTCGCCCCCCACAAGCGGCCCCGCACCGTCCACTACCTCGACGCGCTGCCCCGCAACGACATGGGCAAGGTCGTGAAGCGGGCCCTCCATGTCTGAGAACCCTGGGCCTGTGAACTCCCGGCCTGAGAACTCCCGGCCTGAGGACTCGCGCCTGCCGGCCCGCCGCGCGATCGCCCTCCTCACCGACGACTTCGTCGAGCACAAGCCCCCCGCCCGGCACACCGCCCCCGACGGGCCACTGTCCTGGCAGGGTTACGACGCCTCACACGCGCGTGCCGCCGACCGTACGGGCGAGGACGAGTCCATCCTGTACGGCACGGCGACCGTCGGCGGCCGCCGCTGCGCGCTGCTCGCCTTCGAGTTCGGCTTCCTCGGAGGTTCCCTGGGCCAACGGGCCGGCGACCGCCTGGAGGACGCCTACCGCCTGGCACGCGAGCAGCGCGTTCCGCTGGTCTCGCTCGTCGCGACGGGCGGCAGCCGTATGCAGGAGGGCATGGTCGCGCTGACCCAGCTCCAGCGGGTGGCGCGCGCGACGGTGCTGCTGCGGGAGGCGGGCGTGCCTCACATCACCGTGTTGCGGGATCCGTCGACCGGCGGCGGCTGGGCGACGGTCGGTGCCAGCGCCGATGTGATCCTGGCTCTGCCCGGTGCGCAGATCGGTTTCGCCGGCTCGCGCGTACGGCCGCCGGACGCGGACCCGTCGGCGTACACGGCCGAGGGCCAGCTGGCAGCCGGGCACATCGACGCCGTCGTGCGCCCGGAGGAACTCCGCGAGACGGTCACGCGCTGGCTGACGGCGCTGACGACTCCCGCGCCGGGGCCCGTGGAGCCGCCCTCCGCCCTGTCGGATGCGGCCGCCCTCCCCGCCAGCGGCTGGGACGCGGTGCGCCAAGCGCGCGACCCGGCCAGGCCGCGCGCCGCGGCGTACCTGGACGGGTACTTCGCGTACCGGCTGCCGTTGGTGGGCGACCGCTGCGGCGGTACGGACCCGGGGCTGCTGTCCGGCGTGGGGATACGCCCCGACGGGCGGGCGGTCGCGTACGTCGCCCAGTGCGGCACCGCGACCCGGCCGGCCGGGTACCGCACGGCCGCCCGCGTGATCCGCCTCGCGGACCGGCTCGGCCTGCCCGTGCTGGCCCTCGTCGACACGCCGGGCGCCGCGAACGACGCCGAAGCGGAGCGTACGGGCGCGGGCGCGGCGATCGCGGACGCGTTCGCGGCGGTCGCCGGGGCGCGGGTGGCGGTGACGACGCTGCTGATCGGCGAGGGCGGCTCGGGCGGGGCGCTGGCCCTCGCGGCCCCGGGCCACACCTGGGCGACGCCCGACAGCTACTTCTCGGTGATCGCCCCGGAGCTGGCGGCCGCGATACTCAAACGGCCTCCCGAGGAAGCCCCGCGGACGGCCGAGCAGCTACGGCTGCGCCCGCAGGACCTCGTGGAGCTGGGCATCGCGCGCGGCATCGTGTGACGTGACGCCGCCGCGCATCAGGGCGTCTCCTCCAGGCAGTCGCCCTGTGCCAGGTCCACCTCGGCGAGGTCGAGCGCGGCGGTCAGTTCGTTGAGGCGGGCACGCAGGGCGCGGACCTCGTCCAGTGACATGCCGGTCGCGGCGGCGATCCGTCGCGGCACCCCGAGGGCGCGCTCACGCAGGGCCGTCCCGGCCTCGGTGGGACGCACGGTCACGGACCGCTCGTCCTCGGGGCTGCGGCGGCGCTCGACGTAGCCGGCACCCTCGAGGCGCTTGAGCAGGGGCGAGAGGGTGCCGGAGTCGAGGCGCAGGTGTGCGCCGATGCGCTTCACGGGCAGTTCACCGTGTTCCCAGAGGACCAGCATGACCAGGTACTGGGGGTAGGTGAGGCCGAGGTCCTTCAGCGCGGTGCGGTACACGCCGTTGAAGGCGCGGGTGGCGGCGTGGAGCGAGAAGCAGATCTGGTGGTCGAGGCGGAGGAAGTCCTCGTCGCGCGCGATACCGGGCGTGTCCATGGAGCCATGGTACTCCGCGCACCATTGAGTTGTGCACAACTGAATAGTGCGCTACAAAGAGACCTGTCATCAGTCTCACCAGTCCCGCACACGAGAGGACGGCCCCCTCCATGGACGCCCTGTACACCGCCGTCGCCACCGCCAACGGCCGCGAAGGCCGCACCATCAGCTCCGACGGCCACATAGACCTGCCCCTCGCCCACCCCAAGCCACTAGGCGGCAACGGGCAGGGCACCAACCCGGAGCAGCTGTTCGCCGCCGGTTACGCCGCGTGCTTCGCCAGCGCGATGGGCGCGATCGGCCGCCAGGAGAAGATCGACGTCAAGGACGCCTCGGTCACCGCCGAGGTGAGCATCGGCAAGGACGGCGACGGCGGCTTCGGGCTCGCCGTGGTGATGCGCGTCGAGCTCCCGGACCACCTCCAGGGCGAGGCGGGCCGCGAGCTGCTGGAGAAGACCCACGCGTACTGCCCGTACTCCAAGGCGACGCGCGGCAACATTCCGGTGGAGCTCGTCATCGAGTGACCCGTACGACGACGACCACGACCACGACCACGGCGGCGACAGCAAGGACGGGGGCGAGGGCGGGAGCGGTCAGTAGCCCTGCCCGCCCCACCCCTTGACCGCCGTCGGCTCCAGCCGTCGCGAGCGGTAGCTCTCGCCGTCGAGGGTGAGGACGTCCGCGTGGTGGACGAGGCGGTCGACCGTCGCCGAGGCGATACCGCTGTCGCCGAAGACCTCGTCCCAGCGGCCGAAGGGCCGGTCGCTGGTGACGATCAGCGAGGCACGCTCGTAGCGGTGCGACACCAGCCGGAAGAAGAGATGGGCGACGTCGTCCTCGAACGGCACGTACCCGACCTCGTCCACGATCAGCAGCGGATACGTGTCGAGCTCCGCGAGCAGCTTTCCGAGCCGGCCCGCGGCCTTGGCCTCCCGGAGCCGGTCGGCCCAGTCTGCGGCGGTGGCGAACAGCACCCGGTGACCCGCCTGGCAGGCCCGCACCCCCAGGGCGATGGCGAGGTGCGTCTTGCCGGTACCGGGCGGGCCGAGGAGTACGACGTTGGCCCGGCGCGTGACGAAGTCGACCTTTCCAAGCCGAGCGAGGGTCTGCGGGTCGGGCGCCCGGAGGTGCCCTTCGTCGAACATCTCCAGGAGCTTGCGGGCCGGAAAGCCGGCGGCCTGGATCAGCTCCTCCGCCTTGGAGCGCTCATCGTCGCGCTCACGCCCGCCGCCGCCTCCGCGCCCCGGCGCGTCGGCTCGGGCGACTCCGTCACCACGGTTACCCACGTCGTCACTTCCGTCGCTCACATCCCTCTCGTCCGCCTTCCGCCCGTCCCGCTGGCGCGGCAGGACGACGAAGTGCGGCGACTCCTTCACTCCATGACCTTTGGGCTCGTGCGCGGCCATCGGCCCGGACATGTACGCGAGGATCGCCGCGGAGACGATGAACGCCATGTGGATGACGGTGCCCCACAACAGATCGTGCCGGGGCGTGTGATGAACGTCCACGAACATTTGAAGCAGGTGCACGGACGAAATTCCGACGATCGCCGTCGCCAGCTTCACCTTCAGCACATTGGAATTGACGTGCGACAGCCACTCCGGCTGATCGCGGTGCCCTTGCAGTCCGATACGCGAGACGAACGTCTCGTACCCGCCCACGATGACCATGATCAGCAGATTGGCGATCATCACGACATCGACCAGCTTGAGGACCGCGAGCATGACGTAGGTCTCGTCCGCCTGGCCGCTGACGACGTGGTCGACGAGGTGCCAGAGCTCGTTGAAGAACTTGTAGACGTACACCCCCTGTGCGGCCACGAGGCCGAAATACAGCGGGGCTTGGAGCCAGCGGGTGGCGAACAGGGCCAGGCCGATGGTCGTGATGGTCGACGGGGACGAGGCGGAACGGGACAACGGGACCTCCAGCGGCGGGGGGTTCCGCCATTCTGGTGCGCTGCCGCCGAAAATCTTAATTCGCGCCACCCTTTGGGATTAATAGAATTCCAGTAGCACAACACTCGTGAGGGTTCATCACATATATCGACACACGCTGCAGGTGAACATCCGGACATGTCGATATGCCGACTCGCGCTCTGATTGCCCCCACCATCGCCGCCGCGCGGGCGGCCGGGAAACCCGGGTGCGACGAGGCGGCGTGGGTGAGTAACGTGCGGGCCATGTCGAGCCCCGAGTCGGACGAGGTGGGGGCTTTCGGTCACGCCGTCGGCCCCTGAACCACTGAGCCCTGCCGCCCCTGCCCTCCCGCCGCGTGCCTCCCGCGCGCGTGCGCGGCCGGGTCGGACGCGCGTGTCTTCGGGTGCTGACCGCGGTGACGAGATGCCCTTCCCCCGCTTCTCCTCACCCGGAGCCCTCGATGCCCCTCCCTCTGCATCTGCTCGCCATGGCGGTCTTCGCCATGGGCACCTCCGAATTCATGCTCGCCGGCCTTGTGCCGGACATCGCCTCCGACTTCGGCGTCACCGTCGCGGCGACCGGAACGCTCACCTCGGCCTTCGCCTTCGGCATGGCCGTCGGCGCCCCGCTCATGGCCGCGCTCGCCCGCACCTGGCCAGGGCGGCGGAGTCTCCTCGGGTTCGTCCTCGTGTTCCTGGCAGCCCATGTCGTGGGCGCCGCCACCACGAGCTTCACGGTGCTGTACGCGACGCGGGTGGTCGCGGCCCTCGCGAAGGCCGGGTTCCTCGCCGTAGCTCTGACCACCGCCGCCGCACTCGTCCCGCCCCATAAGAAGGGACGCGCGTTGGCCGTGCTGCTGTCCGGCACGACGGTGGCCACCATCGCCGGTGTCCCGGCGGGATCGGCACTCGGCACACTGCTCGGCTGGCGTGCCACCTTCTGGGCCATCGCCGTGCTCTGCCTTCCGGCTGCGGTCGGCATCCTCATGGGCCTCCCGGCGCGGGCCCCGATGGAGCACCTCACCGGCGGCGGGGCCCTGCGTTCGGAGCTGGCAGAGCTCCGAAGGCCGCGGCTGGTCCTCGTCATGGCGCTCGGTGCGCTGGTCAACGCGGCGACCTTCGCCGGCTTCACCTTCCTCGCCCCCGTCGTGACCGACGTCGCCCGGCTCGGCGAGCTGTGGGTCCCCGTAGCTCTGATGCTCTTCGGCGCCGGTTCCTTCGCCGGCGTCACTCTCGCCGGACGCCTGTCCGACCGGCGGCCCGGCCTGGTGATCGCCCTCGGGGGGCCGCTCCTGCTCGCCGGCTGGCCGGCTCTGGCGCTGCTGGCGGACAGGCCGGTCGTCCTGCTCGTCCTCGTCTTCACACAGGGCGCGCTGTCCTTCGCGCTGGGCGGCACACTGATCACACGCGTCCTCTACGAGGCGGCGGGAGCCCCCACCATGGCCGGCTCGTACGCGACCGCGGCCCTCAACATCGGCGCCGCCGCCGGGCCCCTTTTCGCCGCGGCCACCCTCACCACCGGCGCCCGAGCCCTCGGGCCGCTCTGGGCGAGCGGCCTCCTCGTCCTGCTCGCGTCCCTCGTCGCGTACGCCTGGCGCGGTGTGGTCACGGCGCAGCCGACCGGAGCGGAGCGACCGGTGGGTGGGAGGAGGGTGGGCGGTGGACAGTAGAGTGGCCTGCGTCACCGGTATGCCGGCATTCGTGGCGGATCGCACGTCCGCCGAGTGCCCGGATTATCGGATCCTCGCCCTACGCTGGATGGCATGTCCCAGACCCTGCGTTCTCCTGTCCAGCCGGATGCCGAAGCCCTGAACTCGGCGATCCGAGAGCTGTGGGCGCGCGCTGGCGGGCAGCTGTCCCCGGACGAGCACCGGATCTATCAGCGCCTCGTCGTCCTGTGGGCTGCCGCGCAGCAGGGGGACGTCGCCTCGGCGGCATAGCCTCACCCGCGCGGCAGCCGCGCCGTGCCCGCAGCCCGCATACCCCGTACACATCCGCAGCGGGGCATACGAGAAGCGTACGAAGGATCATGGCGGACACGCGGCGGTTCAGCGGCGGCACCGCCGGGAGCGGCGGTGCGCGCTCGTACGCCTCCGTGGACAGAAACGTTTCTGCTGACCACTGCTGTGGTGGGGCGGGTGGGACTCGAGCCCCACGGCCGACGGATTATGAGTCCCTTTCGGATCTTCCGGTCTGTCCCCACTCTTGCCTCGGTCGCCCCATAACCGCAGGTCAGAGGAGCTTCGCGGTTCTGGCTCTGCGCCGGCCTTCCTGGTCTTTCCGGGCCCTTCCGTCCCCTGCATGTCCCCTGGCGGGCAGCAGAGCCCTCCCGTGAGGGGAACTGGGGACGTCCGGCTGCATCATCTCGCCTCCGGCAGCGGAATTGCCTTCCCACGGGGAGAGCCGGCCCCTGTCCCTGTCGTTCTCCCCTCGCCGAGAGGGCCTCTGCCGGAGCCCTTTCACAGCCCGTGCCGGTCAAGGATGCTCATCAGCTTCCGCCTGCGTTTCAGTTCCATCCGCAGGTCGGCGAGAAAGAGGGTGAACGCGTCCTCGGTCCCCAGCGCGCGATGGCAGTCACGGGCAGCCTGGAGCAGCCGCGCCAGGCGCTCGTAGGCGCGCTCACCCGTCGGCTCCTTCGACCGCTTGATCAGCCGCAGGTACACGCCGAGCGCCTCGGCCGGGCGCGTCTCGCGCGACCGATCGGCGAGCTGCGCCCACTGCCGGTCGTCGGCGCGGCCGGCGGCCACCCGCCAGGCGGCATCCAGGTCGCCGTCGTCGAGCAACGCGTCGATCAGCACGGGCCCGCCGTACCGGCCGCCGCGCTCACGACGGGCGTCCTCCTCCAAGGTAGCCAGCGCCGCCGCGCGCTCGGCCTCCCAGCAGTCCGCCGCCCCGGCGACGGAGCGCAACTGCCGGTAGGCGGCCAGGGACCGCTCGAGACGGAACCGGTCCCGGCGCACCGCGACCGCGTCGGCCGCCCGCCCCGTCTGCGCGTACCGCGCGCACACGTAGTCGACCAGACGGCCGTCGATGTACGTCTCGGCGGCGCACGCCCGCAGTCCGCGCTCCGCCCAGGCAAGCGCCTCGTCCGCACGTCCCGCCGATTCCAGCTCCTCGGCGATGAGCAGATGGGTTGCACCGGTCGGGCCGAGGTCCTGCGCATGCAGAGCGACCAACGCGTCGACGTCACCCTCTGCCTTGATCAGACGCTCCATCAGATACCTCTCCGCCCAGCCGGACGGCCTGCGCCTGAGCGCCTCGGTCGCCAGCTGCCGTATGCGGGCCAGCCCGCTCGGCCCCAGCGCGTCGGCGTAGTCCAGCGGATCCAGGTCTGTCACGTCGTTGCTGCCGTCGAGCACCGCGCCGACCAGCCAGTCGGCCAGCCGAGCCGGATCGGGGTGGGCGACCCCACAAGCCTCCAGATGGGCCTCGGCCACCGCGGCGGCGGCCTCTCCGACCACACCGTCGGAGTCGTCGATCTCCCCGTATGCCTCCCCCAGCACCCGGATCGCCTCCTCGGCCAGAACCACCGCCTGCGCCGCCTGCCCGTCGGCGGTCAGGGCGCGCAGCGCACTCGCCGCCTCGGCGACTTGTCGCGCATACCCGGAGGTATCCGCGTACTCGATGTATCCGTACCGGGCGAACGGCCGCGGATCGGTCAGGGCGACGATCCGGTCCCGGACCGTACCGAGGTCGCAACGAGCAGCGGCTGCCCGCAGCTCCAAACGCCTGCACCATTCCCGGTCCTCGGCGATCTGCTCCCGCACCAGCGCCAGGAGCTCGTCACGCGACAGCGCCGAAAGCCACGCCTCCAAGCCGGAAGCCCGTGCCCGTGCCGCGGCTCGCTGCTGGGGGATCGTCTTCACGTGCCGCAGCACGGTAAGCCCGACCGCTACACAGTGCTTGCAGAAGTTGCCCTCCTGCCCGTACGGACAGTCACACCACCCCGAGACCCCCTCGTCGCCGCCGAGGGTGAGCTCCACCTCGTAGACATCCGTACCGTGCACCACGGCGGTGACCGAGCCCTCCCCCACCTCCAGCCCGCTCACCGCGTCCAGGTACCCCAGCCCTCGCTCGAAGGACCGAGTCCCGGCCAGCGCCCGCAAATCGTCCTCGCCGAACCCCACCACTCTCGGTGCCACACCGGTATTCAACCGCGGAAGGCGGGTCGGGGAGTCCCGAAGATCTCAGCCATCCCCCCATGAGAGGCCGCAAGCGATGCTCTCGGTGCCCCACCCCAAGCTGCCACGCGTCGGGCTCGACAAGGGCTGCCTTGTGGACACGATCAAGACTCGTACTATATCTTGTACAAGTCGAGAAGGGAGGCGGCAAGCATGTCCATCACCGCCAGCGAGGCGCGGCAGAACCTGTTCCCGCTGATCGAGCAGGTCAACGAGGACCACGCTCCGGTTCACATCACGTCCCGCAAGGGGAACGCCGTCCTCATGTCCGAAGAGGACTTCAGTTCGTGGACCGAGACAGTGCACCTCCTGCGCTCCCCCAAGAACGCCCGTCGCCTGCTCGACTCCATCGCCGAGGCGGAGGCCGGCAAAGCCCAGCATCGCGAGCTGATCGACCCCGATGCGGAGCGTGCGTGAAGATTTCGTTCACGACCCACGCCTGGGAGGACTACACCTACTGGGCCGAGAACGACCGCAAGATGGTCAAGCGCATCAACAAGCTGATCGACGACACCATGCGCGATCCCTTCAAGGGCATCGGCAAGCCGGAGCCCCTGAAGGGTGACCTGTCGGGCTACTGGTCCCGGAGAATCGACGACACGCACCGACTCGTGTACAAGCCGACCGACGATGAGCTGATCATCGTCCAGGCTCGATACCACTACTGACACGACCCGAAGAACCTGCACCGGTCCCGAAGCGCGCATGACGCTGAGGCGACGCCACCCAGAACTGCAGCAGCCCAGCACGCGAAACACACGCTACGGTTTGAGATCCGCACCGTCGAGGCGAGGCTGCGCGCCGAGGCGAACCGCCCGATGCTCTCCACCTCTGCCAGGAGGATCAGTGCGGTGGTGAACGCTCCCACGCCATGCAGCGCCGAACGCCCTGCCCCTCGCGCCCGCGCCGGACATCTCACCAGCGACCTGACGCGCCCCCTGTTCGCCTCCGCCACAGCAGACCCGCACTTCCCGAACCTCGCGTCCCCTGGGTGTCCCCTGGCCGCTGGTCTACGCCACCCCGCCGCCCCTCCGGTCACAACATCACCGCAGGTCACAGCACAGAGGCAGCCCCAGCCCCAAGGACTCCGCAGTAACGGCCAACGGAGTGGAATCCGTCGCCCCAGAGTCCCGAATCCGGCCACCCGGAGGAACGTTTGCGCAGGTCAGAACGTTTCTCTGACCTGCTTTTTGGTGGGGCGGGTGGGACTCGAACCCACGGCCGACGGATTATGAGTCCGCTGCTCTAACCGGCTGAGCTACCGCCCCTTACGGCGCGTCGCGCACATTTGTGCGCGCCGTCTGCCGCAGCATAGCCGCTCATACGATCTCCTGCTCCGGATGGTCGGCATACGCACGTCCATGAAGACTGCGCTGGGCGCTGCGCGGTTCCCGTCGCGGTCGGATCGGCTCGGGAGGCCTCGGCTCCCCGCCGGAAACGCGAAAGAGGACCCCCTCCCAGGGGTCCTCTTCCAGCACCGCTCCCCCGACTGGACTCGAACCAGTAACCCTCCGGTTAACAGCCGAATGCTCTGCCAATTGAGCTACAGGGGATCGCGCTCCCCCGACTGGACTCGAACCAGTAACCTGCCGGTTAACAGCCGGCTGCTCTGCCAATTGAGCTACAGGGGATTGCTGCGTTGCACCGAACGCACCCACCCGGGGCTTCCCGGGCGGCGCTCGCTCGCTGCGACACATACATTAGCGCAAGCAGGGGGGTGCTCCGCCAATCGGTTCCCGGGGTGATCTCCGGCCACGCGGGTAGGCGGCCAGCACCAACGCCTTCGGAAGGGTGGCAGCCATGCGGTACAAGCTCGCGTTCGTCGTTGGACTGGCCGTCGGGTACGTGCTCGGCACCCGGGCAGGCCGGGAGCGGTACGAACAGTTGCGGAAGTCCGCGCGTGACATCTCCCAGAACCCGGCTGTGCGCAACGCCGCCGAGTCCGCCGCGCACACCGGGCGGGAGGTGGCCGGGAAAGCACTCCACGCCGTGAGCGACAAGGTCGGGGACCGGGTGCCCGAGTCGGTCGCCGAGCGGGTGCGATCGTTGCGGGAGCGCGGCCAGGGTGGTGAGGACGAGTGGGGGACCACTAACACCTGAGCCAGCGGCCTGTCCGGGTGGCCCGTGAGCCCGTGAGCCCGGCGGGCCGCTCGGCCGTTGGGCCGCGGGGCCGCGGAGCCGTGTGGCCAGTGGATCGGTGGACCGCCAGACACCCCGGCCGGTGACACCCCGGTCGGTAGCACCCCGACGGGTGGCGACCGGCCACGGTGCCTGGCGGGTCGACGTGTGTCCCGAGTGCGGCAGAATCTATGCCCATGGGGATAGTCGCCGGGTTGGACAGTTCGTCGGGTTTTACGCGCATCGTCGTCTGTGACACGGACACGGGCGCCGTACTGCGACAGGGCTACGCGCCGCATCCCGTCGAGCCGAAGGCCACCGAGGTGGACCCGCAGGCGTGGCTTCTCTCCCTCGGAGAGGCCGCTTCCGGCGGCCTGCTCGAAGGCGTGCAGGCCATCGGCGTCTCCGCGCAGCAGCACGGGCTGCTGCCGCTGGATCCGCAGGGGGCCCTGGTACGGCCGGCCTTGGTCGGCAACGACAAGCGCGCGCAGGTGGCCGCCGCGGACCTGATCGAGGCGTTCGGCGGCCGTCAGGCATGGGCCGAGGCCGTCGGTTGCGTACCGCAGGCGGCGCAGCCGGTGGCGAAGCTGCGCTGGCTGGCGCGTACCGAGCCGGAGGCGGCGGCGCGTGTGGCGATGGTGATGCAGCCGCACGACTGGCTGGTGTGGCAGCTGCTGGGGCGGCCGGCGCGCCGTACGACGGACCGGGGGGCGGCTTCCGGTACGGGTTACTGGTCGGCCGGCACCGGTGCGTACCGGCCCGATCTGGTGGAACTGGCGCTGGGGCACCAGGCCGCGCTGCCGGAGGTGCTGGGTCCCGCCGAGGCCGCGGGTATCACGCCCGAGGGGCTGCTGATCTCCGCCGGGACGGGCGAGACCATGGCCGCCGCGCTGGGGCTCGGACTCGGGCTCGGTGACGCCGTGGTGTCGCTCGGCGCGTCGGGGTCGGTGATGGCCGTGCACCACGAGGCGCTGGCCGATCCGCGCGGCATGATCACGGCGTTCGCGGACGCGGCGGGGATGCACCTGCCGGTCGTGCACACCTCGAACGCCGTGCGGGCGCTGCGCGGCACCGCGGAGATGCTGGGCGTGGAGAGCCTGGAGGAGCTGTCGGCGCTGGCGCTGAAGTCGACGCCGGGCGCGTCCGGGCTCGTACTCCTGCCGTATCTGGAAGGCGAGCGGACGCCGCAGCTGCCCCACACGGCGGGGACCCTGAGCGGGCTGCGGCGCGAGTCGATGAAGCCGGAGCACCTGGCGCGGGCCGCCTTCGAGGGCATGCTGTGCTCGCTCGCGGACGCGATGGATGTACTGCGCGGGCGCGGAGTGGAGGTGCGGCGGGTGTTCCTGCTGGGGGCGGCCGCCGAGCTGCCCGCCGTGCAGGCCGCCGCGCCGGCGATCTTCGGCGCCCAGGTCGTCGTACCGCAGCCGGCGGATTACGCGGCGCTCGGCGCGGCGCGGCAGGCGGCGTGGGCGCTGGGGGCGTCGCACGGCGTGCTGTCGCCGCAGGTGCCGCCGGCCTGGCAGGCGGCCGCGATGCAGGTCTTCGAGCCGGGCGAGGAGCTGGCCGTGGGGCAGGCGGTGCGGCAGCAGTACGGGGCGACGCGGGACCAGCTGCACCCGGGCGCGTTCGACGCCTGAGCGCCCGCCCGGATTTTCCCGGGTTTCCTCGGCCCGGGCGGCCCGAGTCTTCTCGGCCCGGGTTTCCTCGGCCCGGGCGGCCCGGGGCTCGTCGCCGCCCCTTGTTCCGGGAAATCGGCTCGTAACCGGCCCGGGCGGTGGGGATAGTTGATGGTGTGCTCAGACAACTTCTTCGACGCCACCTAGGGCCGTACAAGCGGCCCATCGTCGTGTTGGTGGTCCTTCAGTTCTTGCAAACCTGCGCTTCCCTCTACCTTCCCAGCCTGAACGCCGACATCATCGACAACGGTGTCGTCACCGGTGACACGGGCTACATCCTGCGGTTCGGCGCCGTGATGATCGCCGTCTCGGTGGTGCAGGTGGTCTGCAACATCGGCGCCGTCTACTACGGGGCGCGCACGGCGGCCGCGCTGGGCCGGGACGTGCGGGCGGCGGTCTTCGACCGGGTGCAGTCGTTCTCGGCGCGTGAGGTCGGGCAGTTCGGGGCGCCCTCGCTCATCACGCGTACCACCAATGACGTCCAGCAGGTCCAGATGCTGGTGCTGATGTCGTTCACGCTGATGGTGTCGGCACCGATCATGTGCGTGGGCGGCATCGTCATGGCGCTCGGGCAGGACGTGCCGCTGTCGGCGGTGTTGCTGGCCGTGGTGCCGGTGCTCGGCGTCTCCGTCTCCCTCATCGTGAAGCGGATGCGGCCGCTGTTCCGCACGATGCAGGAGCGGCTAGACGCCGTGAACCGGGTGCTGCGCGAGCAGATCACCGGCAACCGGGTCATCCGGGCCTTCGTGCGGGACGCCTACGAGCGGGAGCGGTTCGGGGCGGCGAACGGCGCTCTCACCGACGTGTCCATGGCTACGGGGCGGCTGATGGCGCTGATGTTCCCGACGGTGATGACCGTGGTGAACGTGTCGAGCGTCGCGGTGGTGTGGTTCGGCGCGCACCGCATCGACGGTGGCGAGATGCGGATCGGGGCGCTGACGGCCTTCCTCGCGTACCTGATGCAGATCGTGATGGCTGTGATGATGGCCACCTTCATGTTCATGATGGTGCCGCGCGCCGAGGTGTGCGCGGAGCGCATCGAGGAGGTGCTGCGGACCGAGTCGAGCGTCGTGCCGCCGGCGTCGCCGGTACGGAAGCTGGCCCGCCATGGACACCTGGAGATACGGAACGCGGACTTCCGCTATCCGGGCGCCGAGGAGCCGGTGCTGCGCGGGGTCGATCTGGTCGCCCGGCCCGGCGAGGTGACGGCGGTCATCGGATCGACGGGCAGCGGCAAGTCGACGCTGCTGGGGCTGGTGCCGCGGCTGTTCGACGCGACGGGCGGGGAGGTGCTGGTCGACGGGGTCGACGTGCGCGAGCTCGACCCGGCGCTGATGGCGCGCACGGTCGGGCTCGTACCGCAGAAGCCGTACCTCTTCTCGGGGACGATCGCGACGAACCTGCGGTACGGGAACCCCGACGCCACGGACGAGGAACTGTGGGACGCGCTGGAGGTGGCGCAGGCCGCCGACTTCGTACGCGAGCTGGAACACGGTCTCGAGGCGCCGATCGCGCAGGGCGGGACGAACGTGTCGGGCGGGCAGCGGCAGCGGCTGGCGATCGCGCGGACGCTGGTGCAGCGGCCGGAGATCTACCTCTTCGACGACTCGTTCTCGGCACTGGACTACGCCACGGATGCGCGGCTGCGGGCGGCGCTGGCGGCCGAGACGGCGGACGCGACGGTGGTGATCGTGGCGCAGCGGGTGTCGACCATCCGCGACGCCGACCGGATCGTGGTCCTTGACGAGGGCCGGGTCGTGGGGGCGGGACGCCATCAGGAGCTGATGGCGGCGAATGAGACGTACCGGGAGATCGTGCTCTCCCAGCTGACGGAAGCGGAGGCAGCCTGATGGCGGGGCCGGCGGGACGGATGATGGCCGGCGGCGGCCCCGACCAGAGGTCGATGGACTTCAAGGGGTCGGGCAGGCGGCTGCTGCGGCAGCTGGCGCCGGAGAAGGCCACGCTGTGGCTGATGCTGGCGGCCGGTGTGGTGAGCGTGGCGCTGTCGGTGGTCGGGCCGATGATCCTCGGCAAGGCCACGGACCTGATCTTCGCGGGGGTGGTGGGGCGCGGGATGCCGGAGGGCGCCTCCAAGGAGCAGACGCTGGAGGCGCTGCGGGCGAAGGGTGACGACGGGCTGGCGGACATGCTGTCCGGGGTGGCCTTCACGCCCGGGCACGGGATCGACTTCGGCGCCGTGGGTGCGGTGTTGCTGGTGGTGCTGGGGGTGTACGTAGGCGCCGGTGTGACGATGTTGGTGTCGACGCGCCTGTCGATCAAGGTCATCAACCGGACCGTGTACCGGATGCGCGAGGACGTCCAGGCGAAGCTCGAGCGGTTGCCGCTGTCGTACTTCGACCGGGCCAAGCGCGGCGAGGTGCTGAGCCGTGTGACGAACGACATCGACAACATCTCGCAGACCATGCAGCAGACCATGGGCCAGCTGATCAACTCGGCGCTGACCATCGTGGGCGTGCTGGCGATGATGTTCTGGATCTCGCCGCTGCTGGCTCTGGTCGCGCTGGTGACCGTGCCGTTGTCGGTGGTCGTGGCGACGAGGGTGGGCAAGCGGTCGCAGCCGCATTTCGTGCGGCAGTGGCAGTCGACGGGCCGGCTCAACGCCCATATCGAGGAGATGTACAGCGGGCACGCGCTGGTGAAGGTCTTCGGGCGGCAGGAGGAGACGGCCGAGGGCTTCCGGGAGCAGAACGAGGCGCTGTACGAGGCCGGGTTCAAGGCGCAGTTCAACAGCGGGCTCATGCAGCCGCTGATGTTCTTCGTGTCGAACCTCAACTACGTGCTGGTGGCCGTGGTGGGCGGGCTGCGGGTCGCCTCGGGGACGCTGTCCATCGGGGACGTGCAGGCGTTCATCCAGTACTCGCGGCAGTTCTCGATGCCGCTGACGCAGGTGGCGTCGATGGCCAACCTGGTGCAGTCGGGTGTCGCGTCCGCCGAGCGGATCTTCGAGCTGCTGGACGCGGACGAGCAGGATCCGGACGCCGCGCCGGTGGCCGGGCGGGTCTTCGAGCCGGCGGGGCGGGTGTCACTGGAGAAGGTGTCGTTCCGGTACGAGCCGGACAAGCCGCTCATCGAGGACCTGTCACTGACGGTCGAGCCGGGGCAGACGGTCGCCATCGTCGGCCCGACGGGCGCGGGCAAGACGACGCTCGTGAACCTGCTGATGCGGTTCTACGAGGTGACGGGCGGCCGGATCCTCTTCGACGGGGTGGACGCGACCGCGCTGTCCCGCGAGGAACTGCGGGCGCGCATCGGCATGGTGCTCCAGGACACCTGGCTGTTCGGCGGCACGATCGCCGACAACATCGCGTACGGCGCGCCGCGCTCGCGCGAGGTCTCGCGGGCGGAGATCGAGGCGGCGGCGCGGGCGGCGCACGCGGACCGGTTCATCCGGACGCTTCCGGACGGGTACGACACCGTCATCGACGACGAGGGCGCGGGGGTGAGCGCGGGCGAGAAGCAGCTGATCACGATCGCGCGGGCGTTCCTGTCGGACCCGGTCATCCTGATCCTGGACGAGGCGACGAGTTCCGTGGACACGCGGACCGAGGTGCTGATCCAGAAGGCGATGGCGCGGCTGGCGCACGGGCGGACGAGTTTCGTGATCGCTCACCGGCTGTCGACGATCCGCGACGCGGACGTGATCTTGGTGATGGAGAATGGTGGGATCGTCGAACAGGGGACGCATGCGGAGCTGTTGGCGGCGGAAGGCGCGTACGCACGCCTGTACGCGGCGCAGTTCGCGCAAGCGGTCGCCGAGGTGGACTGACCGGCCGCGTGACGGCGAAGCACATCAAAGGGAGTTGGGGGACATGGCGGAAACAGGGGACACGGCGGAAACGGGCGAGGGCGCGCGGCCGGACGGCAGCCGGGCGGGGACGGGGCTGGCGCTGTGGATGCCGATCGGGGTGGCGCTGGGGATCAGCCTGGGCCAGCTGAGCGACAACCTGGGGCTGGGCATCGCCTTGGGGCTGGGCCTGGGTACGGCGGTCGGCACCGGGGTGGACGCCTCACGCCGCAAGCAAGGCTCCGCCGACCACTCGTGACTAGGTGCGGTCACTTCTGATCACCTGCGCCTGAACCTTGCCTCTTCTGGCGGGTTTCTGACCGGTCAGTCGAGGTAGCCGCGCAGTTGGTCCGCGAAGGCGTGGTCCCGTAGCTTGCCGAGGGTCTTGGACTCGATCTGGCGGATGCGTTCGCGCGTCACGCCGAAGATCCGTCCGATCTCCTCCAGGGTGCGGGGCCTGCCGTCGACCAGTCCGTAACGGAGCTGGACGACCTTGCGCTCGCGTTCGCCGAGGGTGGAGAGGACCGCGTCCAGGTGCTCGCGCAGCAGCAGGAACGCCGCGGACTCGACGGGGGACGTGGCGTCGCCGTCCTCGATGAGGTCGCCGAGCGCAACGTCGTCCTCCTCGCCGACCGGTGCGTGCAGAGAGACCGGCTCCTGGGCGAGGCGCAGCACCTCGCCGACCCGCTCGGGCGGCAGATCCAGGTGGGCGGCGACCTCGTCGTGGGTCGGTTCGTGGCCGCGCTCCTGGAGCATGCGGCGCTGGACCCGTACGACCCGGTTGATCAGCTCGACGACATGGACCGGGACCCGGATGGTGCGGGCCTGGTCGGCGAGGGCGCGGGACATGGCCTGGCGTATCCACCAGGTCGCGTACGTCGAGAACTTGTAGCCGCGCGCGTAGTCGAACTTCTCCACGGCCCTGATCAGGCCCAGGTTTCCCTCCTGGACGAGGTCGAGCATGGTCAGTCCGCGGCCGACGTAGCGCTTGGCCACGGAGACGACGAGGCGCAGGTTCGCCTCGATGAGGCGGCGCTTGGCCATGCGGCCCATGACGACGAGCCGGTCGAGGTCGAGGGCGAGCTGTGAGTCCAGGTCCGGGGTGCCGGCGAGCTTCTCCTCGGCGAAGAGGCCGGCTTCGACGCGACGGGCCAGTTCCACCTCCTCGGCGGCGGTGAGGAGCGGTATCCGGCCTATCTCGCGCAGGTACTGGCGGAAGAGGTCGGCGGAGGGCCCGCTGCCGCCGGTCCCGGCTGTGGCGGCGGGGCGGCTCGCGGGTGGCTCGACGGCTTCGACCACGTCGGCGGCCTCGGCGGCCTCGGCGATGTGGGGTACGTCGGCGATGTCGGTGATCTCCGGGAGGTCGGAGGCGTCCTCCGTGTCCGCGACGTCGAGGAGTTCTTCCGGATGGTGGGGCGACAGGGCCTGCACGGGTACGGCCAGGGCGGTGGCAGTGGCAGTGGCAGTGGCTGCGGCTGCGGCTGCGGCTGCGGAGGGAGCCGTGGCTGCGGCCGTGGCGGAGTCGATGTCGGTCAGGGTCTGGGTCTGCACGGGGGCGACCTCCAGGGTGATCGCTGCCGGTTCGGGGGCGTGCGGCAGCGGGACGGCTGCGGCGGCCGTGCCGCTTTGTTCCGTCCCGTACGCGATGAGCGGATCCGCGGGGGTGAGTGGTCCACCGTCTATGGACCGGCCGCGCTCCGAGGACTCAGGCACCGCCCCTTAGTGTGGGGTACGACACATCGCCGCCACGAGGGGCGTGCGAGCACTTTTTGCGGGCGGTGCGTGACCGGGCGGTTACGCGGTCAGAGTGCTTCGGAACCGCGGTTGCGGAGCGACTGGGCGTACTGCTGGAGCACCCACAGCTCGTTCTGAACGGCCGCCAGACGCTCCGGGTCGCCGTGGGCGCCGAGGCGTGTGAGGGTGCCCTGGACGTCGCGGATGCGGCGGTCCACGGCACGGAGGCGGACGGCGACGAGCTGCATTCCCGCGTACGTCTCGTCGACCACGCGCCCGTGGATCGCCTCCACGGCGAGCTCCGTGACCAGAGCGCGCACCGTGTCGTTGGGTGCGGCGTCCCGGACTCGGGTCAGGTAGTCGGTGCTGCCGTCGATGCCCTGCTCGGCGCCGCCCGCGTCGGCGATGGTCTGGCGCACGGCGGCGTACGGCGGGGCGGTGAACTCGTCGACGCCGTACGCGTCGAAGGCCGGCGAGACCAGCGCCGGGTACTGGAGGGCGAGCTTGAGCAGCTCGCGCTCGGTCTGGTGGACGGGGTTGCGCAGGTTGAGCGCGGGCCCGGAGGGAGCGGTGGGGGCGTGGGCGTGCGCCTGGGGCGCGGGTGCCGGGCGGTTCGCGGGCGCTGGGCCCCGGCCGCCGCGGTCCCGGGCCCAGCGGGCCAGCTGGGCGACGCGCCGGACGACGAACTGGGTGTCGAGGATGCCGAGCATGCCGGCGAGTTGCACGGCGACCTCGTGCTGCGAGGCGACGTTCTTGATGCGGGCGACGATCGGCGCGGCCTCGTCGAGCGCGGCGGCGCGGCCGGCCGGGGTCTCCAGGTCGTACCGGCCGACGATCTGGCGCAGCGCGAACTCGAAGAGCGGGGTACGCGGCTCGACGAGCTCCTGGACGGCCTCGTCGCCCTTGGCGAGACGCAGCTCGCAGGGGTCCATGCCGTCGGGGGCGATGGCGATGTACGTCTCGGCGGCGAACTTCTGGTCGTCCTCGAAGGCGCGCAGGGCGGCCTTCTGGCCCGCGGCGTCGCCGTCGAAGGTGAAGATCACGCGGGCGGAGCCGTTGTCCATCAGCAGCCGGCGAAGGATCTTGATGTGGTCGCCGCCGAAGGCGGTGCCGCAGGTGGCGATGGCGGTGGTGACCCCGGCGAGGTGGCAGGCCATCACGTCGGTGTACCCCTCGACGACCACGGCCCGGCTGGACTTGGCGATGTCCTTCTTGGCCAGGTCGATGCCGTACAGGACCTGGGACTTCTTGTAGATCGGCGTCTCGGGGGTGTTGAGGTACTTGGGTCCGTTGTCGTCGTCGCGGAGCTTGCGCGCGCCGAAGCCGACGACGTCGCCGCCGACGTCCCGGATGGGCCACATCAGGCGTCCGCGGAAGCGGTCGATGGGCCCGCGGCGGCCGTCCTGCGAGAGGCCGGAGAGGATGAGCTCCTTGTCGGAGAAGCCCTTGCCGCGCAGATAGCGGGTGAGGTGGTCCCAGGCGGCGGGGCTGTAGCCGACGGCGAAGTGCTGGGCGGCGGCCTGGTCGAATCCGCGCTCGGCGAGGAACTTCCGGCCGATCTCGGCCTCGGCGCTGTCGAGCTGCTCGACGTAGAACTGGGCGGCGGCCTTGTGGGCCTCGATCAGGCGGATCCGCTCGCCGCGCTGGTGGCCGGGGGTGTACCCGCCCTCCTCGTACCGCAGGGTGATGCCCGCCTTGGCGGCGAGACGCTCGACCGTCTCCGAGAAGGAGAGGTGGTCGATCTTCATCACGAAGGCGATGGTGTCGCCGCCCTCCTGGCAGCCGAAGCAGTGGAAGAGGCCCTTGCTGGGGCTGACCTGGAAGGAGGGGGACTTCTCGTCGTGGAAGGGGCACAGGCCCTTGAGGTTGCCGCCGCCGGCGTTGCGCAGCTGGAGGTACTCGGACACGACGGCGTCGATCGGGACCGCGTCCCGTACCGCCTTCACGTCGTCATCGTTGATCCTGCCGCCTGCCACGCACGAATTCTACGGTTCCACGGGCGGCGCACGACGGCCTACGGGCTTGGCACGACGGCGTCGAGCGGCGTCGCGGGGTCCGCGAGGGCCTCGGGGTCCACGGGGGCGCCGGAACGGACGAGCTGCTGGACGGTCTCTGTGACGTCCCACACATTGACGTTCATCCCCGCCAGCACGCGGCGCTCCTTCAGCCAGAAGGCGATGAACTGCCGCTTGCCCGCGTCGCCGCGCAGGACGACCTGGTCGTACGAGCCGGGCGGGGCCCAGCCCGAGTACTCCATGCCCAGGTCGTACTGGTCGGAGTAGAAGTACGGGATCCGGTCGTAGGAGACGTCCTGGCCGAGCATGGCGCGGGCGGCGGCGGGGCCGCCGTTGAGGGCGTTGGCCCAGTGCTCGACGCGCAGCCGGAAGCCGAGCAGGGGGTGCAGGGCGCTGGCCACGTCGCCGACGGCGTGGATGTCGGGGTCGGAGGTGCGCAGGGCGGCGTCGACGGCGATGCCTCCGCCCTCGGGTCGGTCCGCCAGGTCGAGTCCGGCGGCCTCGGCGAGGGCGGTGTTCGGGGCGGCGCCGATGGCGATGAGGACGGCGTGCGCCGGGTGCTCGTCGCCGTCGTCGGTGCGGGCGGCCAGCACCAGGCCGTCCTGCCCGGTGATCTCGGTCAGGCGGGTACCGAAGCGGAAGCGGACGCCCCGGTCGGCGTGCAGTTCCCTGAAGAACTGGCCGAGCTCGGGACCGATGACCCGGTGGAGCGGCGTCGGTTCCGGTTCGACGACGGTGACCTCGGCGCCGTACCCGCGGGCCGCGGCGGCGACCTCCAGGCCGATCCAGCCGGCCCCGGCGATGACCAGGTGGCCGTTGTCGCGGCCGAGCGAGGCGAGGGTGGACCGGAGGCGGTCCGCGTCGACGAGCCGGCGCAGCTGGTGCACGTCCGCCAGGCCGGTGCCGGGGATGTCGAGACGGCGCGGCTCCGCGCCGGTGGCGAGGAGCAGCTTGTCGTACCGGATCGTGGTGCCGTCACTGAGGTGCACGGCTTTCTGGGCGCGGTCGATCGCTGTGACGGGCTGCCCGAGGTGGAGCTCGATCCCGGCGCCGGTGTACCAGCTCGGTTCGTGGACGTAGGCGCTGTCGCGCTCCTCCTTGCCGGTGAGGTAGCCCTTGGAGAGCGGCGGGCGTTCGTAGGGGTGGTCGTGTTCGTCACCGACGAGGATGACGCGGCCGGTGAAGCCTTCGGAACGGAGAGTCTCCGCCGCCTTGGCGCCGGCCAGTCCCCCGCCGACGATGACGAAGGTGCGCGGTGCGTCGACCACTGGGTACCTCCTTGCGGTTCAGGGCGTTTTCCACGCTACGCCGCCGTGATGGTCCCGCTTGGCTACGGCGATCGGGTGCGGCCGGTCGACTCCAGCCGCCCGGCCGCGGCAGCCCGGGCATGGCGGCTCGGCCGCGGCGGTGGGGCCACGGCCGCTCAGCGATGCGTCGCCAGGCGGGCGTGCAGGGTGCGGGCCGAGGCGTCGGTGAGCGAGGCGATCTGGTCGACGATGACCCGCTTGCGGGCGCGGTCGTCCGGCGCCGCGTCGAACAGCGCGCGGAACTGCGGGTCCAGGCCCTCGGGCGCCCGTATGGTCAGCGCCTCGGCGAGCTCGGCGAGCACGATGCGCTGGTCGGCGCGCAGCGCCTCCTGCTCGGCGCGCTGCATGACGTAACGGTCGGCGACGGCCTTGAGCACCGCGCACTCGTTGCGGGTCTCCCGGGGCACGACGAGCGCGGCGCCGTACCGGGTGAGGCGGCCCGAACCGTACGCCTGCCGCGTGGCGCCCTCGGCGGCCAGGCAGAAGCGGCCGATCAGCTGGCTGGTGGCGTCCTTGAGGCGGGCCTGGGCGACGGCCGTCCCGTCGTAGCCGTGCGGCCACCACTCCTGCTCGATGAGCCGGTCGAGGGCGTCGGCGAGCTCCTGCGGATCGGTGTCCTCCGGTACGTACCTGCCGATGGCCACCCGCCAGATGTCGGCACGCTCCGGCTCGGCGAGCAGCATGTTGGGGTCGATGTGGCCCGCGTGCAGGCCGTCCTCGAAGTCGTGCACCGAGTACGCGACGTCGTCGGACCAGTCCATGACCTGGGCCTCGAAGCACTTGCGGTGGCGGGGCGCGCCCTGCCTCACCCACTCGAAGACCGGCAGGTCGTCCTCGTACACGCCGAACTTCGGGGAGCCCGGCTCGGTGGGGTGGGCGCCGCGCGGCCACGGGTACTTGGTGGCGGCGTCCAGGGTGGCGCGCGTGAGGTTGAGGCCGACGTTGACGAGGTCCCCGGTCGCCGCGCTGGGCACGAACCGCTTGGGTTCGATGCGGGTGAGCAGGCGCAGCGACTGGGCGTTGCCCTCGAAGCCGCCGCAGTCCTTGGCGAAGTCGTTGAGCGCCTGTTCGCCGTTGTGCCCGAAGGGCGGGTGCCCCATGTCGTGGGCGAGGCAGGCGGCCTCGACGAGGTCGGGGTCGCAGCCGAGTGCGGCGCCCAGCTCCCGGCCGACCTGGGCGCACTCCAGGGAGTGGGTGAGCCGCGTGCGGGGGCTGGCGTCCCAGGCCGGGCTGCGGGTGCCGGGGGTGACGACCTGCGTCTTGCCGGCCAGACGGCGTAGCGCCGAGGAGTGCAGCACGCGGGCGCGGTCGCGCTGGAAGGCGGTGCGGCCGGGCCGCTTGTCGGGCTCGGCGGCCCAGCGCTCGGTCGCCGCGGCGTCATAGGTGTCGTAGGCGTCGTGGTGCATCGCCGCGTCGTCGTGGTGCGTCGTGTTGTACGCCGTCTCGCCAGCCTTCTCGTCAGGACCTTCCATGCACTGAAGGTAACCGCAGGCACTGACAGCGAACCCGTCAAGCGGAAGCGAGTTCCAGGGAGAGCGGGAAGTCGGTGGCCCCGCGGCTGGTCTCGGCCCGCTCGATGGCCTGGTCGTAGCGGTGCAGGACGAGACGGGCCATGGCCGGATGCGGGCCGAGCGGGGCGGAGGCGATCCAGGGCGCGGTGTCGGCTGCACGCGTCGCGAACAGGCCGGGAGCGGTGAAGCAGGACGCGACGGCTATGCGGTGGCGGCCACGGGCGGTGAGCGCGCGGATCGCCTGAGGGACGGTCGGCGAGGCGGCGGAGGCGTACGCGGGGACGACGGGCACGCCGCCGAGCCGTTCGCTGAGCAGCCGGGCCGTGCGGCGGGTGTCGGCAGCCGATTCGGGGTCGCGCGAGCCGGCGGCGGCGAGCACCACGCCGGTGCTGCGGCTGGTGCCGTGGTCGGAGCGCCACCCCGCGTCGGTGAGCCGGGCGTAGAGCGCCTCGACGAGCAGTGGGTGCGGCCCGAGGGGGGCGGCGACGCGTACACGCAGGCCCGGCTCGGCGGCGGCTGCCGCGCCGGGGAGGTCGTGCTTGACGTGATAGCCCCGGCTGAGGAGCAGCGGTACGAGGACGGCGTCACCGCCGCCCAGGTCGCGCAGGGTGTCGGTGAGCAGAGGCGCGTTCAGTTCGATGTGCCCGAGGCGGACGCGCAGGCCGGGCCGCAGCTCGCGCACCCGGTCGAGCAGGGCCGACACGGCCGGCAGCGCTCGTGGGTCGCGGCTGCCGTGCGCGACGGCGACGAGAGTGGGGCGGTCGGGTGTGGTCATGGGCCTGCGCGTTCCGTTGCGGTGAAGGTGGTGCCGCAGCTGCGGGTGGTTCAGTTGCGCACCGAGTTGCTCGGTGATGCGGCTGAGCAGGTGGGCGGTGGAGTCGAAGGTGCATGCGCTGCAGGTGCGGGGATCTGTCGGCTCCGTCATGAACCGATGGTCACGGGCGGACGTTGCGGGGCCGTTGCGCGGGCGTGACGGAAGTTTTCCACAGGCTCACGGGCTCGCGGGGGCGCTGTCAGACCCGTCACCTACTGTGATCGGCATCGGAACCGGAAGGTCGGGGAGGCGGTCGCGCCATGGGCTGGATCGATACGAAGAGTGGCGGGTACGCCGTCACGCTGGACGGCACACGGGTGGTGTGCCGCAACGCCGCGGGGCGCACGCTGAAGCAGGTGCCGGCGAAGCTGCGGGACGACGCCGAGGTGGTGCGGCTGCGGCAGCTGGCGGAGTGGCTGGAGCGGCACGAGTCGGAGTGCCGCGCGCAGGTGGACGCCTGGCTGGTGCGTTCGCTGCCGGTTCCGGTGCCGTTGCTCGCCCGGGTGTGGCAGGACGCGGCGTGGCAGGGGGTGCTGCGGGACCTGGTGGTGGCGCCGGTGGGCGCTGACGGGTCGGCCGAGGTGGAGCGGGCCGGGTTCCTCCGGGACGCGGATCCGGATCCGGCGCGTGGACTGGGCATAGTCGACCTGGACGGCGACTCGGTGCGGCTGGGCTCGGAGCAGGGCGTCGAGGCGGTGCTGATACCCCACCCGGTGCTGCTGGAGGACCTGGAGGAGTTGCGGGAGTTCGCGGTCGAGTTGGGGGTCGAGCAGGGTACCGAGCAGCTGTTCCGCGAGGTGTGGAGGCGGCCTGACGAGTTCCCGGACGCAGGCGCGAGCGCGGGCCCGAAGACGTCCTGGGACGCGTACGCGCGGGGGCGGTTCGCGGAGCTGCGGCACGCCACGGCGCGGGCGGCCACGCTGGGATACCGGGTGCGCGGCGGGTTCGCGGTGTGCCCGCTGGTCGAGGGGGGCCGACCGCTGGAGGCGGCGTACTGGCTCGGTGACGAATACCCGGAGGCGGAGACGGAGACCGGCGCGCTGGAGTGGCGTGACCGGGCGGGGCGGCGGCTGCCGCTCGCGGAGGTGGGGCCGGTCGCCTGGTCGGAGGGCGAGCGGATGGCCGCGCTGGTGTACGCGGGGCGTGTGGTGGACGAAGAGGGGGACGCGCGATGAGCGGGGTGCTGAACGGGGTGTCGGAGGAGGCGGCTGACGGAGTGTCGGTGGCGGCTGCCGACGGGAGGGCGCCGGTAGGGCTCTTGGCCGGCCTGGCGGCCCTGTCGGACGCGATGCTGAACCGGCTACTGGACGGCCTGCTGGACGCGGGCGCGGTGCTGCCGCTGGCCGGCGGCGCGGGTGGTGAGAGCGACGGTGTCGCCGCCGGCGGTGACACGGTCACCGGTAGTGCAGTCGGCGGAGTCATAGGGGCCGGTGCAGCATCGGGTACGGAGACCGGTCCGGGGGCGACCGGCACGCTCCGGACGGGCGCATCCCCCGCAGGTGCGGGTGCGGACCTGACGGGCGCCGGCCAGGCCGGCTCCGGGCAGGCAGGCGCCGGGCAGGCAGGCGCCGACCCGCAAGGAGCGGGCCGAGGCGTTGCCGGGGATGTGGACGTACTGACCGCGCGGGCGTACGCGCACCCGGCGCTGGAAGGGCGCACGGTGGTGCGGCTGGTGCCGCAGGCGATCGGGCCCGCCGAGGACCTGTCCCTGGAGTACCTGGGGTTCACCGGTGAGCAGGACCCCGAGCCGGTGGGGCGCGTGCGGCGGAAGGCGCTCGGCTTCCCGGCCTGGGCACTGGTGCACGACCCGGACAACGGCCACCACGCCCTGGCGGTCGTCAAGGAGATGGAGCGCCTGTCCCGGCTCGTCGCCACCAAGCCCGGGTTGGCCAAGGAAGGCTTCGAGGGCATCGGGGAACGCCTTGACCGTTCCGTACCGCATTTCCTTCCCACCTACTACGAACAGGTGGCGCGGCTCTTCCTGGCCGCCGAGTCGCGCTCGTACGCGTCGCTGTTCTTCGGCAAGGCGCGGGCCGCCGAGCAGCGGCACGCGCTCGCCGTGGACGAGGAGCGGCTGCGCGAGGTGTTCCTGGAGTTCGCAGGGGCGGGCGCGCTGAGCGGCAAGGCGCTGCGCGAGCATGCCAAGGGCCTGGCCGCCAGGCTGCCCGCGCCGACGGCGTACGAGCAGTTCAGGGCGGTGTCGCTGGAGCGGTGTGCGGCCGGTCTCGCACCGTACGCGGGCATGCTGGAGGACCTGCGACGCCTGGCGAAGGCGGCGCGGCTCGACGTGGCTGCCGAGGAGCGGTCGCTGCTGGCGGAGATCATCCACACCGGCGCGGTGAGCCGGGCGGCGGCGGGCTTCTGGAAGTCGGCGCTGCCTGCCCTGGAGGCGGTCGCGGCCGAGGACCGGGCGGTGCGGGAGCGGCTGCTGCAGCTGATGCCGACGGGGAGCGGTGACCACCGGGCGGAGTTCGAGACGTCCTGGCTGACGCTGCTGGACGACTGCGGCGCGACGGACATGCTGCTGGACGGGACGGTTCCGGCCGCCGGATGGCTGTCGGCCTGGGCGGCGTACCGCCGACGCGGGTACGGGCGGGCGACGCGGCTGGCGGCCGAGCTGGCCCTGGTGGAGCGGCTCGCGGACCGGCTCGTACGGGACGGCGTGCCGGTACGGCTGATCTCGGGCGGCAGTTGGCGCATGGACGCCGACCTGGATCTGCTGGACCTGTGCCTGTCGCTGGGTGTTCCGGTGGAACCGCCTGCGGAAAGCACCACCGGCTACCCGGATCTGGCGGGCTGGCTGCGGGATGAAGCGGAGGGGCGCCGGGATCTGGTGACCCTGGCCGCGGACGAGCGTTTCACGGGGATGTTGCGCCGTTCCGTGGAGCAGTTGGCCGGTGACGGCGAGGCCCCGGCTCGGCTGCGCCGGGTGGTGGAACACCCCGCGCTGCGCGGGGTGCTGGCGGGCTGGATCGCGGACCGCGCGGACGACCTGTCGCGGGCGTGCGGCCTGCCGGAGTTGCGCGAGCAGCTGAGCCGGCTGGCGAAGTTCTCGAGCCCCTCCGTGCTGGCCGCGGCGCCCGCCGCGATGGAGCGGATCGCCGCCGTCACGCCGACCGCCGCGCTGGCGCGGACCCTGCGCGCGGGTGTGCTGGACGAGCTGGGCTGGCCCGCCCTGGAGGAGACGCTGCCGAAGCTCGGCAAGGTCAACCCGATGGCGGCGGGGCAGCGGCACGCGTTCCTCGCCGAGCAGTGGTACCGGCTCGCGGACGCCTGGCCGGCGCTGATCGTGCGCAACGGCAACGAGGCCGCGGTGGTGGGCCCGGACGAGGCTCTCGACGTACGCCCGCTGACACTGCCCGCGGCGAAGACCAGCGGCTGGGACCAGCCCACCGTGCGGTACGTGGACGGCCAGTGGCTGGTGGCGAACGGCCATGGCCCCGACCGGCGCGCGGTGTGGTCCGGGAGGCCCTCCGACGTCTTCGTTCCGACCGGCCGACTGGACGACCACTGGCTGACGGCACACATGGCGTCCTTGCCGCTGCCCGGAGGAGGACGCTGCTACGGCGGGCGGCCGGTACACGCGGGTGACGCGTCGTTCGCCGAGGAGCGGCGGAAGGTCGCTTCCGACGGCGTCTCGGTGTGGGTGCTGCACGACGACGGCTGGTGGGAGTACGACCCGGTGACCGCGCGGCGCGGCCGTGCGGCGGCCCCCGCCTTCTTCGACTCGGCCCTGGCCGGGGCGGCCGACGGCGAGCGGCTGCTGGAGGGGTACTGCCGGCTCATGCCCGTGCAGCCCGGCCTGGATTCGTCGCCGTTCGGCAGCAAGGACGGGCTGCTGGGCTGGTGGGTGCTGTACAACCCGAAGACGCGGACGATGACGGCGTGTTCGGTGGACGGCAGCCGCAGTCCGGCGGTCCCGGCGCTGCCGGGGGCGTACGGCGAGCAGATCGCCGGGGGCGTTCCGCTGCCGCCGCTGCGCCTGCCGGGCGGGGCGGTGCTGCATCCGCGGGAGACCCAGCGCTTCGACACCGTCGTCGACCTGTACGACGCGGAGGGCGTGCGGATCGCGCAGGTCCAGCTGTGCGACCGAGGTGGCAGGTACGCGGCCGGTACGCCGCTGGTGCCGCCGCTGGCGTACTGGCACGCGCTGCGGCCACGTGACGAGCGCGGCTCGGCGCGCCTGCGTGCCGTGACGGACGCGGACGCCGCCGCGCTGCTGGCGGCCGTGGCCGAGGGAGCGGCCCCCGCCGAGGCGGTGGCGCGGGTGCTGCCCGAGGTGACGCACCCGGGGCTGGTCGCCGGTGTCGCCAGGCTCGTGGAGGAGGCGGCCCGGTGCGGCAAGTGGCTGACGCAGCTCGCCGAGAAGGCGGAGCAAGGGCGTCGGGCGCCTGTTGAGGCGGAGCCGTTGGTGCGGTTCGCGCAGGACGAGGCGCTCGCGGGTGCGATGGTCGGCCTGGGCCCTGCGGCGAACGCGTACGGGCTCTGGGGTCGAGGCCCGGGCACGCACACGGCCGTCGACCAGCTGCGTCAGGTGGCCGCCGTTCTCGGCGCGCCGGCGGATGGCGTGCCGGAGAAGGTGAAGCTGCCCGGGTCGGGGGTGCCGTGGCTGTCGTTCGCGGGGCGCGGTCTCGCGGCGCTCGCTATGCGGGCCGCGTCGCCGGTGACCGAGGAGGCGCACCGGGCCGCGCTGCTGGAGTTCCTGGAGCTGGTGGGTGCCGTGATGGTGGACGGCGAGCCGGTACTGATGGACCCGCGGGGGCGGTTGCGGCTCGTGGGGCTGAAGGTCGCCCGGCCCGGCGGCACGCAGCGACTGGGTGAGGTGCACCAGTCGGCGGCCCGGCGCATGGTGCTGTTCGCCATGGTGCGGCAGGACGAACAGCACTCCTTCTACGCCGGGCTCGAATACGACCCGTCGGGCGCGTTCGGGGCGTGGGACGGCTTCGCCCTGGTCGATTCCACGGTGCTCGGGGAGCGGGACGACGCACCGCTGGCCGCGTCGCTGCGGCGCGTGGTGGAACTGGTGCGGGAGCGGGGCCCGCTGCCGTACCGGCCGGATCAGGTGCTCCACTTCGCGGAGCAGGTGGGGATCAGCGCTCCTACGGCGGCCCTGGTGCTGCTCGGCATGCCGGGCGTGGATGGGTGGGACCGGCAGAGCCTGCTGCCCGCGGAGATGCTGGCTCCGCTAGGGGCCAAGGCCGCGCAGGCGGAGGCGGCCAGGACGACCCTCAGGACGCTGGCCAACATCGATCGGCAGCGCTACACCGCCCTGTTGCTTCCCCGTGACGCCGATGCCGTCACCGGGCTGTGGGACTCCGGCTTCGACCTGGAGCCGTTGACCGACGCTTGGGTACGCGCACGGGGCAAGCGGCGCGTGCTACCGCCCGAGCTGGTCGCCCGCGCCGTCACCGAGACCCGGCAGAACGGCATGCTCGACGCCGTGCTCAATCCCGAGGCGCAGCCCGAGCTCACGGGCCGTACCGAACAGCGCGTCGAATCCGACTCGGGCCGACTCGCCGCCGCCGAGCCGGAGCAGCTGCTCACGGGGAACCGCATCACGTTGTACGTGGACATGCTGCGCTGGCTGGCGTACCGGCTGCCGTTCGGTGACCCGCTGCGCGCGGTGCTGCCCGCCACGCTGCGGATGCTGCGCGAGCGGCTGGCGGACCCGGGGCTGCTGCTGGACCTGGGTGTCAGCTGGGACACACAGGGCAGCTGCAGCGCGCCGCGGATCCGGGAGGCGTATGGGCTGCCCGCTCAGCGCGGGGGTGACCGGCAGGGCCTCGTAGAGGTGGGGGACGCCCTGGTGCTCACGCCGATGCAGTACAGGCCGGAGTGGGAGGAGGTGTGGCTCCGGTCGGCGGCGGTGCTGCCGGGCGCGGGCGAGCACAGTGGCCCCGACCACCCGGCATTGACGCTGCTGGCGGCCGTGTCCAGGCCGTCGGGACCGCTGGATGCGTTCCGCACACTGCTGAGCGACGAGTTCGAGGCCCTGGTGACGGCGGACTGTCCGGCGGGCGGCATGGCGGGCGCGCCGCAGCACCCGGTGTACAGCGTGCCCGAGCTGGTGGAGCAGGCGGCGGAGCTCTACGGGCTGTCGCAGGACGCGGCCGCGCTGTACCTGATGCTGCTCGCACTTCCGGACCCGACGGACCGCAAGCAGGCGGAGTGGACGGGGTGGAAGCCGGCCCGGCTGAAGAAGGCCCGGGCCGAACTGACCGCTACCGACCTGGTGGTGGAGGCCAAGCGGCCCCGCGCGGGGCGGTCGTTGTTCCTGCCCGGCGGCTGGTTGGAGCGGACGGCGCCGCGACTGCCGCTGGAGAGCTGGAAGGCTGAGCTGTTCTCGGTGGAGGGATACGCCTTCCTTGTGCCGGACCGCCCGGTGGCCGAGGTGTACGCGGCGGCGTGGCGGCGGGTCGTCGACGGTGACGTGCCCGGATACGAGGAGTTCGAGAGCCGGGCCCGTGGGCGCGGCACGGGCGACGGCCGGGGAGGAAGGCGATGAGCGTGAGCGTGCGGGCTGAGGGATCAGGCGGGGCCCAGGGGGTTCGGCGGCAGGTGGAGCTGCCGGAGGACCGATATGCCGAGGAGCTGGCGTTCCTGGCGGCGTACGACGACGGCCCGCGGCCGCCGGGGTGGCGCTTGACCCCGCGCGCGGTGGTGGTCTTCGTGTGCGGTTCCGGTGGGGAGGCACTGGAGTCGGGTGACGGCCGGCGTCTGGTCGTGTCGCGGAAGTTCGTGGGTGACCGGGCGCTGGTGGAGCGGTGCGTGGTGACACTGGCCGGCGAGCGCGGACTGCTGCTCGTCGGCGAGCCGGGCACCGCGAAATCGATGCTGTCGGAGCTGCTGGCCGCCGCCGTGTGCGGCACCAGCACCCTCACGGTGCAGGGCACCGCCGGTACGACGGAGGACCAGCTGCGGTACGGCTGGAACTACGCGATGCTGCTGGCCAAGGGGCCCAGCCGGGAGGCTCTGGTGCCCTCGCCGGTGCTGACGGCGATGGTGCGGGGTGCGGTCGCCCGGGTCGAGGAGGTGACCCGTTGTCTGCCCGAGGTGCAGGACTCGTTGGTGTCACTCCTGTCGGAGCGGCGCATGTCCGTGCCGGAGCTGGCGGGGACGGGTGAGCCGGGCCGGGAGGGCGAGGACGGGACGGTGCACGCGGCGCCCGGCTTCACCCTGATCGCCACGGCCAACCTGCGCGACCGGGGCGTTTCGGAGATGTCCGCCGCGCTCAAGCGGCGCTTCAACTTCGAGACCGTCGGCCCCATCGACGACGTGGCGGCCGAGACGGAGCTGGTGCGGGCGCAGGCCACGGCGGCGCTGGCACGCGGCGGGGCGGCGTTCGCGCTGGATGAGGCGGTGCTGGAGGCGCTGGTCACGGCGTTCCGGGACCTGCGCACCGGGCGCAGCGCGGAGGGCTGGGAGGTGGAGCGGCCGTCCACGGTGATGTCGACGGCGGAGGCCGTACAGGTCGCCACCTCCATGGGGCTCGGCGCGGCGTACCTCGGCAACGGCCGCGATGTGGTGCGTACGCTGCCGGGCCATCTCCTCGGCACGGTCCGCAAGGACGACCCGGCGGACCACGGGCGGCTGCTGGGGTACTGGGACGGGCCGGTGCGGCGCCGTGCGGAGGGCGGGGCTCCGCTGTGGCGGACGCTGTGGGAGCTGCGCGATGAGCTCACCTGACGGGCCTGCGGAGGCGGTGGAGGAGCTGGCGGGGTGCCGTGACCCGTTCCTGATCGGGGTACGGCACCACTCCCCCGCGCTGGCGGCGTCCGTGCCGGCGATGTTGGCCGAGGCGGCACCGGAGGTGCTGTTGGTGGAGCTGCCGGAGGAGTTCGCGCCGTGGCTGGTGTGGCTGGCGGACCCGGCGACGGTGCCGCCGGTGGCGCTGGCCGGCAGCGGTGGTGCTGACGGTGGACTGGTGTTCCTGCCGTTCGCGGAGTTCTCGCCGGAGCTGGCCGCGATCCGCTGGGCGCGGGAGGCGGGCGTCGAGGTGGTGCCGTTCGATCTGCCGTTGGGGGCTCGGGGTCGGGGCCGGGGGGCTTCGGCACCGGGGCCCGTGCAGGTGCCGGGGCCGGCTCGGCCGTCGGCGACGTCGGCGTCGGCGTCGGCGTCCGTTGCGGCTTCCGCTTCCGCATCCGCTCTCACTTCTCGCGAGCGGGGGATCGCTGCTGCTCTGCAGGCACGGGCCGGGGGCCGGGCCGGGGACGACCTGTGGGACCGGCTCGTCGAGGCCGCCGCTCCGGGTGCGACGCCCGAGGCGTTGCGGCGGGCGGCGCTGGTGGTGGGCTGGGCGCTGAGGGCGGACCAGGAGGCGGTCGATCCGTACGACCTCCGGAGGGAGGCGCACATGCGGCGCCGGCTGGCCGCATACGCGGGCTGGCGCGCGGCGGCCGTCGTCGGCGCGTTCCATGCGCCTGCGCTGCTGCCGGCGGTGACGCGGGAGGGTGCCTCCGAGGAGACCTGCTCCGGTGAGGCGGCACCAGGCGACTCGGCTCTCGGTGAGGTGGCTCCCGGTGGGGTGGCTCGCGGTGAGGTGGCCCCCGGTGGGGTGGTCACGTCGCTCGTGCCGTACGCGTACGGGCTGCTGGACGAGCGCTCCGGCTACCCCGCCGGGATCCGTGACCCGGAGTGGCAGCACGGCGTCCACGCCGCCGCGGGGGACCTGGCGCTGATGGACGAACTCCTGCTGTCGACGGCGGTACGGATCTGTGCCGCGGTACGGGACGCGGGCCACCCGTGTGGGCCTGCCGACGCGCGTGAAGTCGTGCGACTGGCCCGGGATTTGGCCACGCTGCGGGGGCTGCCCGCCGCCGGGCGCGGGGAGCTCGCGGAGGCCGCGCAGTCCGTGCTGACGCAGGGCCGGCTCTTCGGGCGAGGCCGGGTCGTGGCCGCGGCGATGGAAAAAATCCTGGTCGGCGACCGGCGCGGGAGGCTCGCGCCCGGCACGCCGCGCTCCGGTCTGGGACCGGCGGTGGAGGCGCTGTTGTCGCGGTTGTCGCTGCCGACGCCGGACGCGCCCGCCGCGCGTGAGCTGCGGCTGGACGCCTTGCGCGCGGAGCTGGACCGGGATCGGGAGGTCTGCCTGCGGCGGCTCGCGGTGTGCGGAGTGCCGTACGGGCATGAGGCCGATGTCGCGGGCGTAGGCGGGGCCGACGCGCTCACCACGCGGTGGACGGTCGCCTGGTCGCCGTCCACCGCGGCGATGCTCGATGTGGCGGGCGTGCATGGAGTGACCCTCGAGCAGGCGGCCACCGGGGTGCTGCGGCAGCGGCACGCGGTGCAGGCGCGTGAAGGCGGCCCGACGGCGGTCGAGGTCCTGGACAGCCTGCGGGAAGCGGCACGGTGCGCGCTGTCCGGTCTGGCGGCCGAGCGGCTCGCGGAGGTGGCCGTCGCGCTGCCCGCATCGGGCACGCTGCCGCAACTCCTCGACGGCCTTGCGCTGTTGGACCGCCTCCGGTCCGGTCATGTGCCGGGCCTGCCCCAGGGGTGGCAGCGTGACGCGGTGGACGCGGCGTACGAGGAACTCGCGGCGGCCGGGGTCCGTGCGCTGGACGGGCTGGCCGGCTCCACGGATCCGGAGGACGCCCGCGCGCTCGTCGCCCTCGCGGCGCAGGCCGACACCGCGTCGGGCGGCGGCCTGCGGCTGGCCGACGCCCTCGCCCGGCTCGACGCCGGAGCCACGCCCCTGATCCGGGGGGCGGCGGGCGCGGCGCGCGTGCTGCTGGCGCAGCGGGACGCCGGGGAGTTCGGAATGCGGCTGGCCTCGCGGGCGGACAGCGCCACGACGCCCGAGCTGCGGGCGGAACTGACCGGTCTGCTCCGCGGGGCCCTGCTGGCGGCGGCGCCGCTCCTGGAAGCGGGCCGCGCCCTCGACCCGTTGCTCGAACGGGTGGAGACCTGGCCGGACCGCGCCTTCCTGGACCGCCTGCCCGCGCTGCGAGCCGGGTTCGACACGCTGTCGCCCGCGGCCCGTTCACGGCTGCTGGCCGTAGTCGAGGACCGCACAGGTTGCGCCTCGTCCGGCTCCCTGCCGGCCGAGATACGCGATCCGGCGGCGCTCGCGCTCCTCGCCCGGGCGGACCTGGCGGGCCGCGAGGCACTGGCGGCAAGGGGCTTCGGCGCGACCCCCGACCGCGCGACCCCTGACAGGGCAGCCCCCGACCGGGCGACCCCCGCCGGCGCGGCCTCCCGCGGCAGGGGTTCCGACGGCGAAGCTGCTGCCGACGGGGCCGGCTCGGCCGGCGTGGATCCGGCCGGTATGGGTCCGGCGGCGCCCGACGGGGTGCGCTCGGGCATGCCCGAGGCGGGGGCACTCACCGCCGGAGAGCGGTGGCGGCTGCTGCTCGGGCGGGCGCGCGAGTTGACCGGGGCCGCCGGGCGGCTGGCCCGGGCGCTCGACGAACTGTACGGGCGGGGCCGCGGAGAGGGCTCGCGAGGCGAAGAGGCCGCCGGTTACGGGGCCGGAGCCGGCGACGGGGCACCGTTCCCGGACGTACGGTCCTGGTCGGAGGAGCTGGCCGCGCTGTTCGGGCCCGGCGTACGCGAGGAGGTCCTGGCCGCTGCGGCCGACGCGGGGCGGCTGGATGCCGCGCTGGAGCTCAACCCCGAGGCGGCCCGCCCCTCGGTGGAGCTGCTGCGTACGGTCCTGTCGTACGCGGGGGGCCTGTCGGAGCAGCGGCTCGCCCGCTTGCGGCCGCTGGTCGCCCGACTCGTACGGGAGTTGACGCAGGCGCTCGCCAACCGGCTGCGCCCCGCACTGACCGGGCTCGCGCATCCGCGTCCCACGCGGCGCCCCGGAGGGCCGCTGGATCTGCCGCGCACCCTGCGCGCGAATCTGGCCTCGGCCCGCCGCGACCCGGTGACGGGCGCGGTGACCGTCCTCCCCGAGCGGCCCGTGTTCCGTAGCCGGGCGCGCAGGCAGGCGGACTGGCGGCTGGTGCTCGTCGTGGACGTGTCCGGGTCGATGGAGGCGTCCACCATCTGGTCCGCGCTGACCGCGTCCGTCCTCGCGGGAGTGCCCGCGCTCAGTACGCACTTCGTCGCCTTCTCCACCGAGGTGCTGGACCTGACGGGCCACGTCGACGACCCGCTGAGCCTCCTGCTGGAAGTCAGGGTCGGCGGCGGCACCAGCATCGCGCGGGGCCTGCGGCACGCCCGCGAGCTGGTCACGGTGCCGTCGCGCACGCTCGTCGTGCTGGTCAGCGACTTCGAGGAGGGCGGCCCGGTCGGTCCCCTCCTGTCGGAGGTGCGGGCGCTGGTGGACGCGGGCTGCCACGTCCTCGGCTGCGCCTCGCTCGACGACCAGGGGCGGCCGCGGTATTCGGCGGGCGTGGCGGGGCTGTTGGTGGCGGCGGGCATGCCGGTCGCCGCGCTCAGCCCCTTGGAACTGGCCCGCTGGGTCGGCGAACGCGTAGGAGGTACGCAGCGGTGACGGAACTTTCCCCTGGTCTGCCTCCGGTGGCCGCGGAGGTGGTGGCGACCGCGCTCGACCTGCTGCCCGCACGGCTGCGCAAGCGCGTGGACGGCGCGGTGGCGAAGGCGGCCGGCTGGCCGGTGGGGCGCACGGCCGACGGTGTGCTGGTCCGCGCCGGTGACGACACGGTGGTGACGCTGACGACGGCGGCCGCCGGTGTCGTGGCGTCGGCGGAGGCGGCGGTGTGCAGTTGCCTGCTGGCCCCGGCCTGCCTGCACCGTGCGGCGGTCCTGTCCCGTGCGCCGGTCGCGGAGGAGGGCCCCGCCGAGGCGGCGGCCGTGCCGGCAGAGCAGCCCGGTCCCCGGCAAGCGCAGGAGCAAGCGCAAGCGCAAGCGCAGGAGCAGGGTCCGGAGCCGGGGCAAAGGCAGGGGCCGGGTACGGGCGAGGGCGCGAGCGACGGCCCGGGGACGGCGTGCGGAGACGGCGGGCTCACCGCCGCGCAGGCGGTGGCGCTGCACGCGCTCGGGGACGCCGCGGTGGCGGTCCTCGCCGCGGGCGTGGCCGGGGCGGGAGCCGTGGTGCGGGCCGAGCTACTGCGGGCGGCGCACTCCGCGCGGCTCGCCGGGCTGCACCGGCCCGCCGCCGTCGCGGTACGCGTCGCGCGGCGCCTCGGAGAGGCGCGATCGGAGGACCCGGCCTTCCGGTTGCCCGAGTTGTCCGCCGACCTGGCCGCGCTCCTCGACTCCGTACAGCGTCCGGATGCGGCGGTGCTGGGCGGCCCGGTGCGGCGCGAGTACCGGCCGTCCCAGCCGCTGCGGCTGTACGGGCTGTTCACCGAGCCGGTCGTCACGGCGTCGGGGTACGCGGGTGCGACGGTGTACGCGGTCACGCCGGACGGCTCCTTCCACACCGTGTCGGACGTGGCGCCCGGCGGCCCGGAACGGGCGGTCCAAGCGTCCGCCACGGCTCTGGTGCCGGGTGGCTCCGCGCTGCCGCTGCGGGAGCTGGGCGACGGCGGCGGGGTCATCCTCACCTCGCCGACCGTCTCGGCTGACGGCCGGATCGGCGGCGGCGGGTCGGTGCGTTCCGTACGGGCGGCGGGGTGCGCCTGGCACGAGCCGCCGCTCGCCACACTTTGGGGGCGTCCGGCGTCCGCCCAGCTGGATGCCGCCCTGGACTGGCTGGCGCAGCCCGCCGACGAACGTCCGGCGGGCGGCGACCTGCTGTTCCTCACGGGTACGGTCGTCGGCGATGGCGGCCGCGCCCGCTTCGCCGTCGACGGCGGGCCGGTCGTCACGCTGTACGCGCCGGACGAACGGACCGAGTTGCCGTACGCCGAGAACCTGCGGCTGCTCGCCGCGCGCCCGGGCCTGCGGCTGAGGCTGATCGCCCGGGCCGCCGCTGATCCGGCCGGCGCGGTGCGGGCGCTCGCGGCGGCCTGGGCAGGTCACGACGGTGAGCCGGTCCGCGCGGACCTGGGCCTGCGGAGGCTGAACCGTACGGACCTACCCGCCGCGGGGGCGCTCGCGGCCTCCGGGCCGCCGGTGCCGGAGGCGTGGCCCGACGCGTCGCCCGGGACGTCGCCCGGGACGTCGCCGGAGACCTTGCCGCTGGAGCTGGACCTGCTGCGCCGCGCGGTGGACCGTGCGGTGGCGGGCGGCCGCCCCGTAGCGGCGGCCGCGGCCGACGGTGACCTGCCGCGCAGGCTGCGCGCCGTGGGCCTCACGACCGGGGCGCGGTGCGCGCAGGAGCTCGAGGACGCGGCCACGGCACGGAGCCTGGACGCACTGGGGCGCCTGCTGCCCGCGGACTCGGGCGCGTTCGCCCCGGCCTGGCTGGCCGCGGCCGTCTACGTGTCGGCAGCGTCGCGTTCGCTGGTGTCGGCGGCGTGGGCGAGCTCGGGGCTGATGCCGGGGCACGGGTCGGAGACGGGGACGGGGCCGGGGACGGCTGATGACGAGAGCCAGACCCGTAGGGGGCCGGTGGCCTTGAAGCCGTGACGCAGGGCGGCTGCGAGGTCGTCGCCGTGCTCGTACCCGACGACCGGCATGCCCGGCCAGCGGTCGGCGATCGCGGCGAGGCAGCCGGGCCAAGCGTCGGGGCCGAACAGGTTGGAGACGCCGACCACGCCGGTGGTGGCCGCGGTGGCGTCGGCGGTGGCGGTGGCGGTGGCGGCGGTGCGGCTGACGACGGCTCCCGCGACGATACGGCCGTCCCCCGCGCGGCCGGCGAGGACCGTGGTCGCCGGGTCGGCGAGCAGCGCGGGGCGGAAGAGGTCCATGCGGTCGCCACCGTTCCAGGCCGTCTGCCAGGCGGCGAGCTCTGCGACGGTCTCGACCGGTTCCCACGCTCTGGTGACCGGTCCCGGGGCGGCGAGGGCAGCGGGGCGGTGGATCCACTGTCCTTCGAAGAGCACCTCGAAGCCGTGTGGCGTCAGATCCAGCTCCGCGAAGCTGTCCTTGACCGAGCAGCCGGGCGTGCTCCGGTCGACGGCGTCCAGCATGGCGCGTATCTCGGTGTCCGATGCACCGGGGGCGAGGGTGACGGCGTCCGGGTAGTACGGCGGAGTGCGGCGCGGGTGCGTCCAGGCGCGGTCACCGAACGTCCCACCTGGGAGCCCATGGGCCCTGCACATCGCATCGCACCACTCGGCGTTGTTGCGGGCGGCTGCTTCGCGCTTCATGTGGCGATCGTGACAGGTGTGGTGACGCTACCCTGCCCCCTATCGAACTTTCCGAAACACGGAATATATTTTCCGTTGAATCGGGACTTGGGGGTACTCATGGCTACGGACCGGGCTTTGCCCCGCCGCGCAGTCGCCGAGCTGGTCGGCAGCGCGGCACTGGTCGCCGTCATCATCGGCTCCGGCCTGCAGGCCAGCGCGCTCAGCGACGACGTCGGCGTGCGGCTGCTCGCCAACTCGCTGGCGTCGGCGATCGGGCTCGGCCTGCTCATCGCACTGTTCGCGCCGGTCTCCGGGGCACATCTCAACCCCGTTGTCACCCTCTGCGTCTGGTGGACCCGGCGACGCGACGGGGACGGGCTGCTCGGGCGCGAGGTGGCGCTGTACATCGGCGCGCAGCTGGCCGGAGCGGTCGCCGGGGCGCTGCTCGCCGAGGCGATGTTCGGGCGGGCGCCCGGCAGCTGGTCCACCCAGATGCGGTCGGACGGGCATCTGCTGCTCGGCGAGACGGTCGCCACGGCCGGGCTCGTCCTGCTGATCCAGGGCTTGGACCGGATCGGGCGTGCCGGGTTGGCGCCGGTGGCGGTGGCGGCGTACATCGCGGCGGCGATCTGGTTCACGTCGTCCGGGTCGTTCGCCAACCCGGCGGCGACGGTCGGCCGGTCTCTGACCGACTCGTTCACCGGGATCGCCCCGGCCTCGCTCCCGGGCTTCATCGCGGCGCAGCTCGTCGGCGGGCTCCTCGGCGCGGGGCTGGCGAGCCTGCTGTACGGGAGGCGGCCGCCCGGGGCCGAGCCGGCCGCGGGCTGAGTCCGGCGTTACGCCGGGCCGGTTGCCTGCCCGGTTGGGCGCGCGACGGGCCGGTTGCCCATCCAGCCAGGCGTAGGGCGAGCCGGTTGCCCAGCCGGGCGCAGGCGGGCCGGTTGTCGGGTGAACTCGTCGTCGGGTGAACCGCGCCGGGGCCTTTCGCGTCGGAGTGGACAGGGCGGGAACACCAAACGGAGGTTCGTACATGCGACGCACGCGGCTGCCGCTGCCGCCACGGAGCCGGCGGGGACAGCGGCGGGTGGTGCAGGCCGTCATGCTCGGGTGCGTGCTCGCGCTCGCGCCCACGACCTGGATGCACGCCGTCGCCGACAGCCGGCTGCGCACCGCCGACGACGTCCCCGCCCACGACGTCGCCGTCGTCTTCGGCGCGGGCCTGTGGAACGGCCGGCCGACCCCGTACCTGGCCCACCGCCTCGACACGGCCGCCAAGCTGTACCGGGACGGCAAGGTGAAGGTGCTCCTCGTCACCGGGGACAACAGCCGCGTCGAGTACGACGAGCCCGACGCCATGCGCGCGTACCTGAGGGAGCGGGGCGTTCCGGACGGGCGGATCGTCAGCGACTACGCCGGTTTCGACACCTGGGACTCGTGCGTGCGCGCGAAGAAGGTCTTCGGCGTCGACCGCGCGGTCCTGGTGACGCAGGGCTTCCACATCCAGCGGGCCGTGACGCTGTGCCGGGAGGCGGGCGTCGACTCGTACGGGGTCGGCGTGGCCGAGCCGCACGACTCGGTCTGGTACTACGGCGAGGTGAGGGAGCTGGCGGCGGCCGGGAAGGCGGCGGTGGACGCGGTGTTCGAGCCGGAGCCGAGGTTCTTGGGGCGTGAGGAGCCGGGTGTGGCGGAGGCGTTGGCGTCTCCTTGACGGCGGTACCTCCCCCGCCCCGGCCCTCCCCCCGGGCCTCCCCCGCCACGCCCCTTCCCGCACGGGAGCGCCCCCCGGAGACGCCCGACGACCCCCGGCTCACCGGCCGGACCCCACCACATGGAGAGGGACGTACCGGGGGCGTAATGCGGCGGGTGCGTGGGCGTAACACGGGCGTCGCATGCTCGGGGGCATGCTCACCGCCACCACCCCCACGCACTGTCCGTACTGCTCCCTGCAGTGCGGGATGAACCTGCGGCCCGCCGGGCAGGGCGCCGGACAAGGCGTCGAGGTGGTGGAGCGCGCGGACTTCCCCGTGAACCGGGGGGCCCTGTGCGGTAAGGGACGTACCGCGCCCGCGGTGCTCTCCTCCCAGGCCAGGCTGGTCGGGCCGCTGGTCCGACGCCCCGCCACAGGCAGGCTCGAGCCGGCCACCTGGGAGGAGGCTCTGCGTGCCGTCGCCGACGGGCTGCGCGGCACCAGGGAGCGCCACGGGGCCGACGCCGTCGGGGTCTTCGGGGGCGGCGGGCTCACCAACGAGAAGGCGTACGCGCTGGGCAAGTTCGCCCGCCTCGTCCTCGGGACCTCGCAGATCGACTACAACGGCCGCTTCTGCATGTCCTCCGCCGCCGCGGCGCACCAGCGGGCCTTCGGGCTCGACCGGGGACTCCCCTTCCCCCTGGAGGACATCCCGCGCACCGGCTGCGTGGTCCTCGTCGGGTCGAACCTCGCCGAGACGATGCCGCCGGCCCTGCGCTACCTCACCGAACTGAGGGAGAACGGCGGCCGTCTCATCGTCGTCGACCCGCGCCGCACCCGTACCGCCGAGCAGGCCGACCTGCACCTGGCTCCCCGCCCCGGCACCGATCTCGCGCTCGCCCTCGGGCTGCTGCACCTGGTCGTGGCCGAGGGCCGCACGGACGAGGACTTCATCCGGGAGCGTACGACCGGCTGGGCCGACGCCCGCGCCGCCGCGATGTCCCACTGGCCCGCGCTCGTGGAGCGCATCACCGGCGTGCCGGTGCCGCAGCTGCGGGAGGCCGTCGCGATGTTCTGCGACGCCGACAGCTCCATGGTCCTCACCGCCCGCGGGCCCGAGCAGCAGTCCAAGGGCACCGACACCGTCGGCGCCTGGATCAACCTGTGCCTGGCCACCGGCCGCGCCGGCCGACCCCTGTCCGGTTACGGGTGCCTGACCGGGCAGGGCAACGGGCAGGGCGGCCGCGAGCACGGCCAGAAGGCCGACCAGTTGCCCGGCTACCGCAAGCTCGACGACCCCGCCGCCCGCGCCCACGTCGCCGGCGTCTGGGGTGTCGACCCCGACAGCCTCCCCGGCCCCGGCCGCAGCGCCTACGAACTCCTCGACGCGCTCGGCACCGACATCAAGGCCCTCCTCCTCATGGGGTCCAACCCCGTGGTCTCCGCGCCGCGCGCCGCGCACATCCAGGAGCGGCTCGAGTCCCTCGACTTCCTCGCCGTCGCCGATGTGGTGCTGTCGGAGACCGCCGCGCTCGCCGACGTCGTCCTGCCCGTCACCCAGTGGGCCGAGGAGACCGGCACCCTCACCAACCTCGAAGGCCGCGTCATCCTCCGCCGGCGGGCGATCGACCCCCCGGAGGGCGTACGCAGTGACCTGGAGGTCATGAACGCCCTCGCCGAGCTGCTCGGCTGGGAGAAGGGCTTCCCCGCCGACCCCGAGGAGGTCTTCGAGGAGCTGCGCCGCGCCTCGGCCGGCGGCCCCGCCGACTACGCGGGCATCAGCTACCGCCGCATCGCCGAGGAGGACGGGGTCTTCTGGCCCTGCCCCGAGCCGGCGCACCCCGGCACGCCGCGCCTCTTCCTGGAGCGGTTCGCCACCCCGGACGGGCGGGCCCGCTTCGTACCCGTCACGCACCGCCCGGCCGGTGAGGAGACGGACGACGAGTATCCGGTGGTGCTGACGACCGGGCGTGTGGTCTCGCAGTACCAGTCGGGCGCCCAGACCCGGCGGGTCGCGGAGCTGAACGCCGCCGCGCCCGGCCCGTTCGTGGAGCTGCATCCCCGGCTGGCCGAGCGGCTGGGCGTCGCCGAGGGCGAGCCGGTGGCCGTCGTGTCGCGGCGCGGGCGGGCGGTGGCCCCGGCCCGCATCACCACCGGCATCCGGCCGGACACGGTCTTCATGCCGTTCCACTGGGCGGGCGAGGGCCGGGCCAACACCCTCACCAACCCCGCCCTCGACCCGACCTCCCGCATGCCGGAGTTCAAGGTGTGCGCGGTACGTCTCGAAGCGGCGGACGGCCCGCCGACTGCGGCTGCCCCTCCGTCCGCGGCCGGCCCTGCCACCCCGAACGATCCTCCGGCCGCGGACGGCTGAGCCAGTCGCCGCCCGCGATCGGCGGGCCGAGCCGCGCCGCCGGCGCCGCGACGTACACCCACGCCCGCACCGTCCGCCCGTCCCGCGTCCGCCGTACGTCGCAGACCTCGCGCTCGTACAGGTTCAGCGGGTGGCCGGGGCCCAGGTACTCCTCCAGGCCGTCCAGTACGGAGAGGAGGGCGCCGTACTCGCCGGGCGCCGCGCTGATCAGCTCGCCCGCGACCTCACCCCGCCCCTCGGCGCGCGCCAGGTAGGGGTAGCCGGGGCCGTCGTGCAGGACCGCGCCGGGCAGCCGGGCCGGCTCCTCGGCCGCCGTGCGGCCGCGCAGGAACAGATCGTGGTTGTACTCGCCCGGCCGCAGCGTCCCGTACACGAAGAACGGCAGCTCGTTCATCGTCATCGCGCCGACGTCTCCTGCCGCAGCCACGCCAGGTAGCCCGTGCTGCCCTGGACCACCGGCATGGCGATGATCTCGGGCGTCTCGTAGTCGTGCGCCGCGACGAGGTGCGCCTCCAGCGCGTCGTAGGACGCCTCCGTCGTCTTGAAGAACACCTGCCACTCCTGGCTGGTCTCGATGGCGTTCTTCCAGTGGTAGACGGAGGTGACCGGGCCGGAGATCTGCGCGCAGGCGGCGAGCCGCGCCTCCACCGCGCCGCGGGCCAGTTCCTCGGCCTTCTCGGCGCTGTCGGTCGTGGTGAGCACGGTCAGGGCCAGGGTCACGGTCGTCTCTCCTCCACGGTGGTCATACGGCGGCGGCGAACTGCGCCGCGTACAGCCGAGCGTACGCACCCCCGGACGCGAGGAGCTCCTCGTGCGTGCCCTGCTCCACGATGCGGCCCGCCTCCATCACCAGGATCACGTCCGCGTCCCGGATGGTGGAGAGCCGGTGCGCGATCACGAACGACGTCCGGCCCTCCCGCAGCGACGCCATCGCGCGCTGGATGAGGAGCTCGGTGCGGGTGTCGACGGAGCTGGTGGCCTCGTCGAGGACAAGGATGGACGGCTCGGTGAGGAACGCCCGGGCGATGGTGAGGAGCTGCTTCTCGCCGGCGCTGAGGTTCGCGCCCTCCTCGTCGACCACGGTGTCGTAGCCGTCGGGCAGGGTGCGGATGAAGCGGTCCGCGTGGGTGGCCATGGCCGCCTCGACGATCCGCTCGCGCGGCACCTCGCCCGGCACGCCGTACGCGATGTTGTCGGCGATCGTGCCGCCGAAGAGCCAGGTGTCCTGGAGCACCATGCCGATACCGGAACGCAGTTCGCGCCGGGACGTCGTCGACACGTCGACACCGTCGAGCAGGATGCGGCCGGCGGTCGTCTCGTAGAAGCGCATGAGCAGGTTGACGAGCGTGGTCTTCCCGGCGCCGGTCGGGCCGACGATGGCGACGGTCTGGCCGGGCTCCACGGTCAGCGACAGGTCCTCGATGAGCGGCTTGCCCGGCTCGTACCGGAAGGCGACCTTCTCGAAGGAGACCCTCCCGGCTTTGCCGCGCTCGCGGGTGGCGGCCGCCGACGTCGGGGTCCGCACCTCGTCCTCGCGCTCCTCCTCCGCGTCCAGCAGGTCGAAGACCCGCTCGGCCGACGCCACCCCGGACTGGAGGAGGTTGGCCATGGCCGCGACCTGCGAGATCGGGCCGTTGAACTCGTACGAGTACTGCACGAAGGCCTGTACGTCGCCGATCGACAGCGTCCCGGACGCCACGCGCAGTCCGCCGACGACCGCGATGAGGACGTAGTTGAGGTTGCCGACGAAGGCGGTGGCGGGCTGGATGAGCCCCGACATGAACTGGGCGCGGAAGCTCGACGCGTACAGCTGCTCGCCGAGCTCGTCGAAGGCCACGACGGCCTGCCGTCTGCGGCCGAAGAGCAGCACCTCGGCGTGGCCGGTGTACGCCTCCTCGACGTGGGCGTTGAGCTTGCCGGTGACGGCCCACTGGCGGACGAACTGCGGCTGGGCGCGCTTGCCGATGAGGGTGGCGACCACCACGGAGACGGGAACGGTCGCGAGTGCGATGAGCGCGAGCAGGGGCGAGATCCAGAACATCATCGCCAGCACGCCGACGAGGGTGAGCAGCGCGCGGACCATCTGGCTGAAGGCCTGCTGCATGGTCTGGGTGATGTTGTCGATGTCGTTGGTGGCCCGGCTGAGGATCTCGCCGCGCGGCTGCTTGTCGAAGTACGCGAGCGGCAGCCGCGCCAGCTTCGCCTGGGCCAGCTCGCGCAGCCGGTGGCCGGTCCGCTGGACGGCGGTCATGGCGAGGCGCATCTGCACCCAGGTGAGGGCGGAGGAGGCGGCGATGACGCCGACGGCGAGGGCGAGGACCTCGCCCACGGCCCGGAAGTCCACGCCGGCGGGGCTCGCCGCGCCGGCCACGACCAGGTCGGTGGCGTGGCCCAGGATCCTGGGCGCCGTGACGGCGAGCGCGACGGCGGCGGTGCCGGCGGCGAGGACCCCGAGGACGAGGCGGCGCTCGGGGGCGAGGGTACGCAGCAGCCGGAGCCCGGAGCGGCGGAAGTCCAGCGAGCGTTCGAGGGACGGCGTGGCCACCGTGCCGGGCCCCCGCTGCACGACGGGGCCCCGCCGCTCGGGTGCGGCCCGCCGCTCGGATGCGGCCCGCCCCGCGGGCGCAGCCCGCCCCTCGGGGGTCGGCTTCTCCTCCGCGTTCACGCGGCTTCCTCCTCGGTCAGTTGGGAGAGCACGATCTCCCGGTACGTGTGGTTGTCCCGCAGCAGCGCTTCATGCGTGCCGGTGCCGACGACGCGGCCCTCGTCGAGGACGACGATCCGGTCGGCGTCGCGGATGGTCGACACCCGCTGGGCGACGATCACCACCGTCGCGTCCGCCGTCTCGGCCGCCAGCGCCGCCCGCAGCCGCGCGTCCGTGGCGTAGTCCAGTGCCGAGAACGAGTCGTCGAAGAGATAGACGGCCGGTCGGGCGACCAGCACGCGGGCGATGGCGAGGCGCTGGCGCTGTCCGCCGGAGAGGTTGGTGCCGCCCTGGGAGACCGGGGCGTCCAGCCCTTCCCCCAGCTCCCGTACGAAGTCGGCGGCCTGCGCGACCTCCAGCGCGTGCCACAGCTCCTCGTCCGTCGCGTCCGGATCGCCGTACCGCAGGTTCGTCGCGATCGTCCCCGAGAAGAGGTACGGCTTCTGCGGTACGAGCCCGACCGTCCGCGCCAGCGCCTCGGGATCCAGGTCGCGGACGTCGACGCCGCCGACGCGGACTTCGCCGCCGGTCGCGTCGAAGAGCCGGGGCACCAGGTTGAGCAGGGTGCTCTTGCCGCTGCCGGTGGAGCCGATGACGGCGGTGGTACGGCCCGGCCGGGCGACCAGGTCCACGCCGCGCAGCACCGGTTCCTCGGCGCCCGGGTAGCTGAAGTCGGCCGCGCGGATGTCGAGATGGGCGGGGCCGCGCAGCGCGTGGACGGGTGCGAGGGGCGGGGCGACGGACGGGGCGGTGGCGAGCACCTCCTGGATGCGTTCGGCGCTGACCTCGGCGCGCGGCAGCTGCATCATCAGGAACATCGTCATCATCACGGCCATCAGGATCTGCATCAGGTAGCCGAGGAAGGCGATCAGCGAACCGGCCTGCAGGGAGCCTGAGTCGAGTCGCAGCCCGCCGAACCAGATGACGGCCACGGTGGCCGCCTCCCAGACCAGCAGCACCGTCGGGAACATCAGCGCCATGAGCCGCCCGGCGCGCAGCGCGACGTTCATCAGCTCGGCGTTGGCGCCGGCGAAGCGGTACTGCTCGTGCCGGTCGCGGACGAAGGCGCGGATGACGCGGGTGCCGGTGATCTGCTCGCGCAACACCCGGTTCACCGTGTCCAGCCGTTCCTGCAGGCTGCGGAACAGCGGCGGCAGGCGGCGGACGATGAGCCCGACGGAGCCGCCGAGCAGCGGTACGAAGAGGAGTAGGAGCAGCGCGAGCGGTACGTCCTGGCCGACGGCCATCGCGATGCCGCCGAGGCACATCAGGGGCGCGGCGACGAGCAGGGTGAGGGCGAGGACGGTGAACGTCTGCACCTGCGTGACGTCGTTGGTGGTGCGGGTGATCAGGGACGAGGCGCCGAAGCGCCCCATCTCCCGTACGGAGAAGTCCTGTACGCGGCGGAAGACGGCGGACCGCAGGTCGCGGCCGACGCCCATGGCGACGCGGGCGGCGCAGTACACGGCGGCGGCCGCGGCCGCGACCTGGAGCAGGGTGACGGCGAGCATGACGCCGCCGGTGGACAGGATGCGGTCGGTCTCGCCGCGCAGGACGCCGTTGTTGACGATGTCGGCGTTGAGGGTGGGCAGGTAGAGGGTGGCGAGGGACTGGGTCAGCTGGAGGAGGACGAGCAGCGCGATCGTCCGCCGGTACGGGCGCAGGCGGGCGCGCAGCAGTCGGGTCAGCACCATGGGGGCGCGCCTCAGCCGGCGTACGGGCGGACGGACTTGGCGTCGCGCAGGGCGTGGGCCCACCAGGCGAGCTGGTCGAGCATCGTCTTCGCGGCGGCGTCGGGGCCGGTGGGGTCCTTGTGCCGGCCGGTCTCGTCGAAGTGGCCGTGGGCGTTGTGGAAGGAGACGGTGTCGCGGATGGTGACGGCGTGCATCTCGGCGAAGACCTGGCGCAGTTGCTCGACGGCGCGCAGGCCGCCGGACATGCCGCCGTAGGAGATGAAGCCGACGGGCTTGGCCTGCCACTCGGTGAAGTGCCAGTCGATGAGGCTCTTGAGGGCGGCGGGGAAGGAGTGGTTGTACTCGGGGGTGAGGACGACGAACGCGTCGGCGTCGGCGAGCTTGGGGCTGACCTCGGCGAGTGCGGCGCGGGCCGCCGGGCCGGGTTCGCGGGAGAGGGCGGTGGGCAGGTCGGTGGCGGCGAGGTCGACGACGTCGACGGTGAAGTCGTCGCGCTCGGCGGTCCGGGAGAGGAACCAGTCGGCGATGACGGGCCCGAAGCGGCCCTCGCGGTTGCTGGCGATGATGACGGCGAGCTTCAGCGGCGTGGCGTTGGTGATGTCCATGCCGAGGAGCCTCCTACCTCAACCAAACTTGAGGTCAAGCCTCTCTTTCGCCGGTCGGGGTCACCCGTTCGGTGCGCGCGGCGCGGGCCGCGCCTCCTTCCCCCTCGGTGCCGTCCCGACCTGCGGAAACGCCCGTACGAAGTCGGCGCGGCGACCGGTAACCGAGCCGTCATCGGCATGCGGGCGCGGGGGTCGCGGCCTTACCCATGGGACAAGGACACCGCCCGCTCGCTCGGAGGACCCCTCATGCGCACCACCATCCGCCCGCTGACCGGTACCGTGCTGGCGGTCGCCTCGCTCGGCGGCATCGCCGTGGCCTCGCCGACCGCGTACGCCGGAGACCTCGGGCGGCTGGAGGTCTACCCGTCGAGCGCCGCACCGGGCCAGACCGTCACCGTCAACACCACCGCCTGCGGCAAGAACGGCAAGGGCGTCGGCGACGCGGGCTCCCTGGGCGCAGGCGAGTTCAAGCTGGCGCCCGGCACCCACCAAGAAGTGGTGATCGGGCAGTTCCGGGTGCCCGCGCACGCCAAGCCGGGCACGTACGCCATCAGCGTGGCGTGCCAGAACGGCAAGACGGCCACCGGCGACCTGACCGTCACGCAGGCCGCCGGCGGCGGCACCGGCGGCACAGGCGGGACCGACATCGGCGGCAAGGAGACCGGCGGCCACGCGCAGGAGCAGCCGCCGCAGCAGCAGCTGCCGGAACAGCCGCGGGAGCAGGCGCAGGAACAAGGGCACGCCAGCGGTGTCGGCCACGTTCCGAGCGGACCCGTCAAGACCGGTGTCGGGGGCAGCGTCGGCCCCGACACCGCCCAGATCGCGGCGGGTGCGGCCGTCCTGGCCGCGGCCGCCGTCGGCGGGGTCTGGCTCCTGCGCCGCCGGGCGAGCGGCGCGCAGGGCCACTGACCCGCCGCTCCGCTCCCCGCCCCCCCGCCGCGCGCGCCCCGAGGCCGCGGTGCGGGCGGGGAGCACCACGGGCACGCACGGCACAGGAGGCGGGAAAGCCCCATGAGCGCAGGCGGCAGCGGCGGCTATGGCTTCGGCTCCGGCAACGGCAGCGGCAGCGGCAGCGGCAGCTATGGCTTCGGCTCCGGCAGCTATGGCTCCGGCTCCGGCTCCGGCAGCGGGAGCCGCAGCGGCAAGGGATGGGGGGTGGTGATCGCCGCCGTCGTCGGCGTGTGGCTCGTCCAGAACGGCTCCGCCGACGTCACGCCGCCCGCGCCCTCCGCCGCCGAAGCCTTCGCCGCCGGCGGCCCGCACCAGCACACCGAGGCCGCCGCCGGCCCCCTGCCGCCCTCCGCACCCGTCCGCGTGCGCATCCCCGACATCGGCGTGGACGCACCCGTCATGCGCCTGGGCCTCGCCCCCGACCGCAGCCTGGAGGTCCCGCCCGTCGGCGACCCGAACATCGCCGGCTGGTTCCAGCACGGCACCCCGCCCGGGGCCAAGGGCACCGCGATCATCGCCGGTCACGTCGACAACGCCGACGGCCCCGCCGTCTTCTACGCCCTCGGCGCGCTCAGGAAGGGCCATCGCGTCGAGGTCACCCGCCTCGACGGCCGCACCGCCGTCTTCGCGGTCGACGCGGTCGAGGTGTACGACAACGACGACTTCCCCGACCACAAGGTCTACGGCGCCGCCCACCGCGCCGAACTCCGCCTGATCACCTGCGGGGGCGAGTTCGACGCGAGGGCCGGCTACCAGGGCAACGTCGTCGCGTACGCGCACCTCATCGGTCGTAGGTGAGGAAGAAGGCGCCGTTCTCCAGTGCGGTGTGGTCGGTGAGCTTCCAGCCCCGCGGGTCGAAGGCGGTGTCGCGGGAGAAGAGCGGGATGCCGTTGCCGATGGTGAGGGGGCTGAGCTTGACGATCAGCCGGTCGATCTCGGGGTAGAGGGCACCGGCCAACCCCGCGCCGCCGATCAGCCAGATGTCCTTGCCGCCGCTCTCCTGCTTCAGCTCCCGGACCTTCGCGGCGGGGTCGCCTGCGACGAGTTCCACGGCCGGGGCCGGCACCTCGGTGAGGGTGGTGGAGAAGACGAGGTGGCGCAGGTGCGGGTAGGCGTCCGGGACTCCGGCCGCCAGGCCGATCTCGTAACTCTTGCGGCCCTCGAGGACGGTGTCGAAGTGCGTGCCCTCGGCCGTGATGCCCAGCGCCTCGCGGGCCGGGCCGGGGAGGGTCTCGGGGTAGGTGGCGGACATGTGCTGGATGTAGTCCGGCGTGATCGGCCAGAAACCGTCGGGGCCCGTGGGGTCGGTGCCGTCGGGGCCGGCGATGAAGCCGTCGAGGGTGGAGGCGATGTAGTAGACGAGCTTGCGCATGGAGACCCTTCGTGGAGCGGACGTCGGTGGAGCGGATGACGCTGAAACGGAAGCCGGCGAGCAGATGGCGGCGGAGCAGATGACGGTGCGGACTGCGGTGGGGAGCGGATGACGGCCGCGGGGCCCGGGGCGGCAGGAGGCGGTTCGGTCAGCCGTGCAGGTGCAGGGCCCAGGCCGTGCAGCCGAAGGCCGCGGTGTGCAGGAGGGCTCGTACGGTGTTCCACCTGACCCACGCCTCCTCGAACGCGGCGCGGGCGGCGGCGAGTCGGTCGTGGTCGGCGGCGAGGGCGGCCACCTTGTCGAGCGCCTCGTTGAGCGGGACGTTCTGCGTCCCGGTGACGAAGAAGGCGGCGGCGTACAGCACGAGCGCCGCGATGACCCAGAGGCGGACGGCGCCGGCGTTCGGCCCGCCCCCGGCGAGGAAGGCCGCGAGGAGCAGCAGGGGCAGCGGCAGCAGGAAGGGGATCAGGAACCAGACGTTGATGATGGCCCGGTTGATGTTCTGCATGACCTGGACGAACGCGTGGTCGTCCGAGCGCGCCAGACCGGGCATCACGGCGTAGGCGAAAGCCGCGAACAGCCCTGCCATCAGCCCGGCCGCGAGCGTGGACGTCGTCAGGGCGACGGTCTGGAGCACTCTCATACGCCACCTTCCTCGGTCGCCGCGGCCCACTCCACGAACTGGACGACCACGCCGTTGGGGTCGGTGATCTGGAAGAGCCGCTCTCCCCACGGTTCTTCGCGCAGCGGCATGGTGATCTCGACGCCCTCGGCCCGGAGCCTGGCCTCCTCCTCCGCGATGCCGCCCTCGAGGGTGAACGCGAGGATCAGTCCACCGGCGTGCCGGTCGCGCTGGTCGGCCGGCAGGACCTCGGTGCCGCGGCGCAGCAGGACGACGTCGGCCGCGGCGTCGGGGCGGCCGAGCGAGGCGAAGCCGTCGGCGGCCATCCGCTCCTCGTATCCGAGGTGTGCGGTGAAGAAGGCAGAGGATGCGGCGACGTCGTCGACGGTGAGCGAGACGGCGGATGCGGTGATCTGCACGTGGGTCCTTTGCTCGAAGCGGACGGAGGAGCGAGCCACGCCCCCGCCACCGCAAAATTGCGACGGACGCAAACTTAGATCCGCCGCACGCGGCATGTCAACATAAATTTGCCATGGAAGTAAATTTATCTCCAGCATCCTGTTCAGTACCACTGATCGAACGCGAGCTTGGCCACCAACGAGAAGACGACCACCAGCAGCACCCCCCGCACGAAGCCCGCGCCCTTGCTGAGCGCCGTACGCGCGCCCAGCATGCCGCCCGCCAGGTTGAACACCGCCATGACGGCGGCCAGCCGCCACAGCACGTTCCCCTGGTACGCGAACATCGCCAGCGCACCCGCGTTGGTGCACACGTTGACGATCTTCGCGGTCGCGGACGCGGTCACCAGGTCCAGATGGAGCACCGCGGTGAGGGCCAGCACCAGGAACGTCCCCGTCCCCGGACCGAACAGCCCGTCGTAGAAGCCGATCCCGCCGCCGACGAGCACGATCGCCGTCACGACGCGGGCGCGGGTCACCGGGCCCCTGTCCCCGACGGTCCCGAACGACGGCCGCAGCATCACGAACGCCGCCACCCCCAGCAGCACCACCATGATCACCGGCCGCAGGGCCTCATCGTCGATCCCGTCCGCGAAGAACGCCCCGCCCATGGAGCCGGCGAGGGCCGCCAGCCCGACCCGCGCCGCCGTCCGTACCGACACCCGCACCGGCGCCCGGCGGACGTACGTCACGGCCGCACCCGTCGTGCCGACGATGGCCACCGCCTTGTTCGTGCCGAGGACCTGGGGGGCCGGTACGTGCGGAACTCCGAGGAGCAACGCGGGCAGGAGCAGCAGACCACCACCACCCACCACGGCGTCGATCCAGCCCGCCACGAGAGCGGCCGCACAGAGAAAGACCAGGGTGGTCAGCGATATGTCGGGCATGACCATGACCCTAGGGGACGAGATAGGTGCCCCGTCCATGAATGCGTGAGACTTGAGGTTCCTCTGAGGTCACCCGCTCTCTCCTGCCGCCCTTGCCGCCCCCCGCTCCCGTCCCTCACAGCCTCACCGCCCCCGCCCCCACCCGCTGAGGTCAGCTTTCCGCGCGCGAAACAAACGGGATGCGGCCGGGAAACACCGCCGACGCACGCTGCTGAGCATGAGTTCACGGATCGTGGTGATCGGCGGAGGCACGGCGGGCGCACGCCTCGCCGAGCGGCTGCCCGTCACCCTGCTCGGCGAGGAGCCGCACGCCCCGTACAACCGGGTGCTGCTCGCGGACGTCCTCGCCGGGCGGTACGGGCCCGAGGTCATCGCCCTGCCTACGCCGCGCGACGAGGGGTCGCGGCACGAGGTGCGGGTGACCGCCATCGACCGCGCCGCGCGGGTGGTGCACTGCGCGGGCGGCGAGGCGTTCGCGTACGACCGGCTGGTGCTGGCCACCGGCTCGAACCCGGTGCTCCCGCCGCTGCGCGGCCTCGGCGGCGACCGGCTGCCTTCCGGGGTGCACGCCTTCCGCACCCTCGACGACTGCATGGCGCTGGACGCGGTGGTCGGCCCCGGGGTCCGGGCGGTGGTGATCGGTGGCGGCCTGCTGGGCGTGTCGGCGGCCCGCGCCCTGGCCGCCCGGGGCGCCGAGGTGGTGCTGGCCCAGCAGGGCGAGCACCTGATGGAGCGCCAGCTGGACGCGGAGGCAGCGCGGCTGCTGCGCCGCCATCTGGAGGCGGACCTGAGCGTGGAGGTCCACACCGAGTGCCGCGTCCGCGGCCTGCGGTGCGAGGACGGCGCCGTCGAGGCCGTCGAACTCGCCGACGGCTTCGTGCTCGACGCGGACGTCGTCGTCATCGCCTGCGGCGTACGGCCGCGCGTCGGGCTCGCCCTGGAGGCGGGTCTCGACGTGCGGCGCGGCATCGTCGTGGACGACCAGCTGCGCACCTCCGACCCGTACATCCACGCCGTCGGGGACTGCGCCGAGCACGACGGCCGGCTCTACGGCCTGGCCGGCGCCGCGCTGGAGCAGGCCGATGTCCTCGCGGACGTCCTCCTGCACGGCACCGGCGCCTACCGCGGCACCCGCGCGCTGACCCGGCTCAGCATGGACGCCCTCGAACTGGCGGCGTTCGGCGAGGCGACGCCGCTGCCCGGTGACGACACCGTGCGGCTGGCCGACGCGACCAGCGGCGCGTACCGGAAGGTCGTCGTCCGCGGCGACCGGCTCGTCGGCGGGGTCCTGCTCGGCGATCTCGGCGCGGTCGGGGCGCTCGCCCGGGCCTGGGAGGGCGATGAGGCCCTTCCGGAAGCGCCCCTGCTCCACCTGCTCACCCATGACGGAGGCTCATAACATGGCCCACCAGCCCACCATCGTCCTCATCGGCCACGGCATGGTCGGCCAGCGCTTCCTGGAGGCCCTCGCCGAGCGGGGCGTCACCGAGCGGGCCCGGATCGTCGTCTTCTGCGAGGAGCCGCGCCCCGCGTACGACCGGGTCCGGCTCACCTCGTACTTCGACGGCAGGACGCCCGACGACCTCTCCATGGTCGAGGACGGCTTCATGACGCGGCACGGCATCGAGCTGCACCTGGACGACCCGGCCGAGACCATCGACCGCGAGGCGCGGACGGTCACCTCCCGCGCCGGCCGCGTGATCGCGTACGACACGCTCGTCCTGGCGACGGGCTCGTACCCCTTCGTGCCGCCCGTTCCGGGCAAGGACGCGACCGGCTGCTTCGTCTACCGCACGATCGAGGACCTCCTCGCCATCGAGGAGTACGCGAAGACGGCGCGGACCGGCGCGGTGGTCGGCGGCGGGCTGCTCGGCCTGGAGGCGGCGGGCGCACTCAAGGGCCTGGGCCTGGAGACGCACATCGTGGAGTTCGCGCCGCGCCTGATGCCGGTGCAGGTGGACGAGGGCGGCGGTGCGGCCCTGCTGCGCACCATCGAGAACATGGGCCTCATCGTCCACACCGGAACCGGTACGCAGGAGGTCCTCACGGAGGACGGCTCCGTGACCGGCATGGCGCTGTCGGACGGCTCCACGATCGGCACCGACCTGGTGGTCTTCTCGGCGGGCGTACGCCCCCGGGACCAGCTGGCCCGCGACTGCGGCCTGGCGGTCGGCGAGCGCGGCGGCATCGCCGTCGACGAGCGGTGCCGTACGTCGGACCCGGCGGTGTACGCGATCGGCGAGTGCGCCCTGGCGGCCGACGGCCGGGTGTACGGGCTGGTGGCGCCCGGTTACGAGATGGCGCTGACGGCGGCCGCGGCGATCGCCGACGAGTCCGCCGAGGCGGCCTTCACGGGCGCCGACACCTCCACCAAGCTGAAGCTGCTCGGCGTGGACGTGGCCTCCTTCGGCGACGCGCACGGCACGGCCGAGGGCTGCCTCGACGTCGTCTACTCCGACTCGCGCGCCGGCGTCTACAAGAAGCTCGTCGTGGACGCGGACGGCGTGCTCCTCGGCGGTGTGCTCGTCGGCGACGCCGAGTCGTACGGCATGCTGCGGCCGATGACCGGCACCAAGCCGCCCGTCGCGCCCGAGCAGCTGGTGCTGCCGGCGGGCGCGGGGGCGCCGGTGACGCTCGGCCCGTCCGCCCTCCCCGACGACGCGATCATCTGCTCCTGCCACAACGTCACCAAGGGCGCCATCTGCGCCTGTTCCTCGCTGCCCGAGGTGAAGAAGTGCACCAAGGCGGGCACGGGCTGCGGCAGCTGCGTGAAGGTGATCCAGCAGCTGCTGCCGAAGCCCGCCGACAGCGGCATGTGCGGCTGCTTCTCGTACACCCGCAGCGAGCTGTTCGAGATCGTCCGGACCATGCGCTTCACGTCGTACGGGCAGCTGCTCGACTCGCACGGGCGGGAGGAGGCGCGCGGCGGCGAGGGCTGCGAGATCTGCAAGCCGGCCGTCGCGTCGATCCTGGCGAGCCTGCACAACGAGTACATCCTCGACGGCGAGCGGGCCGCGCTGCAGGACACCAACGACCACTTCCTGGCGAACATGCAGCGCAACGGCTCGTACTCGATCGTGCCGCGCATCCCGGGCGGGGAGATCACCCCGGAGAAGCTGATCGTGATCGGCGAGGTGGCCCGCGACTTCGGCCTCTACACCAAGATCACGGGCGGTCAGCGGATCGACCTGTTCGGTGCCCGGGTCGACCAGCTGCCGGCGATCTGGGCGCGACTGGTGGACGCGGGCTTCGAGTCGGGGCACGCGTACGGCAAGTCGCTGCGCACGGTGAAGTCCTGCGTGGGCCAGACCTGGTGCCGCTACGGCGTGCAGGACTCGGTGAAGATGGCCATCGACCTGGAGCTGCGCTACCGGGGCCTGCGCGCCCCGCACAAGCTCAAGTCCGCCGTCTCCGGCTGCGCGCGTGAGTGCGCCGAGGCCCAGTCGAAGGACTTCGGCGTGATCGCCACCGCCAACGGCTGGAACCTGTACGTCGGCGGCAACGGCGGCGCCACGCCCCGCCACGCGGACCTGCTCGCCCAGGACCTGTCGGACGCGGAGCTGATCCGGCTGATCGACCGGTTCCTGATGTTCTACATCCGCACCGCCGACCGGCTGGAGCGCACCGCGACCTGGCTGGAGCGGCTGGAGGGCGGCCTCGACCACCTCCGCGACGTGATCGTGCACGACAGGCTCGGCCTCTGCGACGAGCTTGAGGCGCAGATGGCCGCGCATGTCGCGAGCTACCACGACGAGTGGGCCGAGACCCTGAACGACCCCGAGCGGCTGCGCCGGTTCGTCTCCTTCGTCAACGCCCCGGACGCGCCGGACCCGTCGGTGAAGTTCGTACCGGAGCGCGGCCAGATCAAGCCCGACCTGACGATCCTGACGCTGGAACCCCTGGAAGGAGCTTCCGCCCGATGATGCTCGAACTCTCCTACGACGACGCCTGGCTGCCGATCTGCGAGGCCTCGGCGCTGACCCCAGGGCGCGGCATGGCGGCGCTGCTGCCCGACGGACGCCAGGTGGCGCTGTTCCAGGACCGGGCGGGCCGCTGGTACGCGATCGACAACCGCGACCCCTTCACCGGCGCCCAGGTGCTGGCGCGCGGGCTTCTCGGCTCGGCGGGCGGGCGGCCGTTCGTGGCGTCGCCGCTGCTGAAGCAGCGCTTCGACCTGGAGACGGGGCGGTGCCTGGACGACGAGGAGGTCGCGGTGGCGGTCTTCCCGGTGCGTACGCGGAAGCTGGCCACGGTTTCTTGACCGTACGTTCCAGTTTGATCTAGGGTCCTGTCCGTGGCCAGGACCAAGGAATTCGATCCGGACGCCGCGCTCCAGTCGGCCCTCGAGCTGTTCTGGGAGCGCGGCTACGAGGCGACGTCGATGGCGGACCTCGTGGACCGCCTCGGCATCGGCCGCGCCAGCATCTACGCGACCTTCGGCAGCAAGCACGAGCTGTACCTGAAGGCCATGGACCGGTACGCGGAGGCCCGCGAACCGCGCCTGATGGACGAGCTGTCCCGGCCGGGTCCGGCGCTGCCGGCCGTCCGGGCGGTGGTGCGGCGGTTCGCCGCCGAGGCGTCCTCCGACGCGGAGCGGCTGACCGGCTGCTTCTTCACCAATACGGCGGCCGAACTGGCCCCGCGCGACCGGGCCGCGACCCGCCGCGTGGAGATCGCTTGGGAGCACATCGAGACGATGCTGCACTCCGCACTGGTGCGGGCGCGGGCCCAGGGGGAGCTGGCGGCCGACCGCGATCCGCGCGCGCTGGCCCGGATGCTGCTGGTGCTGATGCAGGGTCTGCGCGTCGTGGGCAAGGCGTCCGGCGATCCCGCACGGGTGCGCGACGCGGCCGAGCAGGCCCTGACGCTGCTGGACTGACCACACGCCGGCCACAACAGACCGGCCACAACGGCTCGACGAGGGGTGCCCGAGGCACGGGCGCCCTTCTTTTCCGCCCTCAAATTGGAACGTTCGGTCAAAAATTAATGGAGGGGACGATCATGTCCGCACGCTTCACCGGCACCACCGCTCTCGTCACCGGCGCGGGCTCCGGCCTCGGCCGGGCCATCGCGCTCGCCTTCGCCGCCGAGGGCGCCTCGGTCGCCGTGGCCGGGCGCACCGCCGCGACCCTCGACGAGACCGTCGCCCTGATCGAGAAGGAGGGCGGCACGGCGGCCGCCTTCACCGCCGACGTGAGCCGCGCCGACGACGTACGCGCCCTGGTGCGGCGCACCGTCGAGCGCTTCGGCGGGCTGGACGTGGCGGTCAACAACGCCGCCGTGCTGCGTGGCGAGGGCAGCCCGGTCGCCGACCTCGGCCCGGCGGACTGGCAGGCGATGCTCGACATCAACGTCACCGGAGTGCTGTACGCGCTCCAGGCCGAGATCGCCCACATGCGGGCGAACGGCGGCGGGGCGATCGTCAACGTCGGCTCGACCCTGGGCGCGCACGTCCGCCTGCCCGGTATGGGCGGGTACACGGCCGGCAAGGCGGCGGTCGCCGCGCTGACCCGCGCCGCCGCCCTGGACCACATCGGGGACGGCATCCGGATCAACCTGGTCAGCCCCGGCGCCTCGGACGCCCCGATGTCCCTGCGGCCGGGCGAGACGCACGAGGAGCGCGCGGCCAGGTTCACCACGCCGCTCGGCCGGCTGACATCCGCCGAGGAGGTCGCCGCGGCGGTGCTGTACCTGGCCTCACCGGACGCGGGATCGACGGTCGGCACCGATCTGGTGGTGGACGGCGGCGCCGCGGCGTAACGGACCGACCCGCGTCTCAGCCCTGGACGGCCGACGGGTCCATCCACATGACCTCCCACAGGTGGTGGTCGGGGTCCTGGAAGGAGCGGCCGTACATCATGCCGTAGTCCTGGGGGTCGTTGGCCGGGGAGCCACCGGCCGCCAGGGCGGCGTCGGCCAGCTCGTCCACCTTCTCCCGGCTGTCGGCGCTCAGCGCGATGATCGCCTCCGTCGACGTCCGCGCGTCGGCGATCTCCTTCTTCGTGAAGTCCTTGAAGCGCTGCTCGGTGAGGAGCATCGCGAAGATGGTGTCGCTGAACACCAGGCAGGCGGCGTTCTCGTCGGTGAACTGCTCGTTGAAGGAGTAGCCGAGCTTGCCCCAGAAGGCCTTGGAGACCTCCAGGTCCTTGACGGGCAGGTTCACGAAGATCATCTGAGGCATGTCATCCATCCGTTCGGTGCGGTTGCCGTGCGGCGTGTGGCGTGCGCCGTGTGCCGTGGCGCCGTGTGCTTTCGAAGGGGTAGACCCGGCACTCCTCGGAAACTCATCGCTCCCTCGGAACACCTCTCGAAAAAAATCTCCCTCACCTTGCGGGCCCGCGCACCCCCACCTAGCGTCGGCCTCATGAGCCCCGCGAGCTCCCCGGGCCGGCGGATCACACAGAAGCTGTCGGGCGACGCCCTGGCCGCCGCCACCGGCAAGGACTGGGACGGCTGGTTCGCCCTGCTCGACGCCTGGGGCGCCGCGACCGGGCGCTCCCACACCGAGATCGCCCGCCACCTCGTCGAGGCGTACGGGGTGCCGGGCTGGCACGCCCAGTCGATCACCGTCGGGTACGAGCAGGAGCGGGGCCTGCGGCAGGTCGGCCAGTCCAGCGCGGGCGACTGGCAGGTGTCCGTCAGCAAGACGGTGAGCGTCCCGCCGGAGCAGGTCTCCGAGGCGTTCGCCGACCCGGAGCTGCGCCGGCGCTGGCTTCCGGACGTCCCGGAGGGGGACTTCGCGCTGCGGATGCACCGCCCGGGCCGGTCGCTGACCGCCGACTGGGGCGGCGCGACGAGCCGTGTCGCGGTCCGACTGACCCCGAAGGGCGAGGGCGGGACGCAGATCGGCCTGGGGCACACGAAACTGCCGGACGCGGACGCGGTCGCCGCGTACAGGAGCTTCTGGCGGGAGCGGCTGGCGGAGCTGAAGCGACTGCTGGAGAGCTGAGGCCGGGCGACACCGGCCGGGCCCGGCCGAGTCCCCCGCACGGTGGGCGAGCCCACCCCAACCGAGCCCCCGAGCAAGTCCGACCGACTTCGATCGAGTTCGCACGAGCAGGACCGAGCCTGACCGTAAAAGGCCGAAAGTCGACCACCGGCCCGGCCTCCCGCCGCTTCCCCTTCACCGGTTGTTGATGCACCGTCAATGCAGGACCCATGCCGGAGTTCTAGGTTCCTCCAAGCGCGCGACCCCGCCGGCCGTCCGGCCGCGCGGCAGTCTCACACCCCCTCCTGGAGTGACAAGTGGAACGTCGCAGTTTCCTGCGCGGAGCGGTCATCGGCGGCTCGGCCGCCGCCTTCGGCTTCACCCTGATGCGCGGCGCGGCCTACGCGGCGCCCGCACAGCCGGGCCCGGGCCCGTACGGGGCGCTCGGCGCGGCGGACGCCAACGGCATCCGGCTGCCCAGCGGCTTCACCAGCCGGGTGATAGCCCGGTCCGGCCAGAAGGTCGGCTCCACCTCGTACACGTGGCACAACGCGCCGGACGGCGGCGCCTGTTTCGCGGACGGCACGGGCTGGATCTACGTCTCCAACTCCGAGATCTCCTCCACGGGCGGCGCGAGCGCGATCAAATTCTCCGCGACCGGCGCCATCACCGGCGCGTACCGCATCCTCTCCAACACCAACCGCAACTGCGCGGGCGGCGCGACGCCGTGGAACACCTGGCTGTCCTGCGAGGAGGTGGACACGGGGTACGTCTACGAGACCGACCCCTGGGGCGTGAAGGCGGCCGTCCGCCACCCCGCCATGGGCCGTTTCAACCACGAGGCCGCGGCCGCCGACCCGGTCCGCAGGGTGATCTACCTGACCGAGGACAAGTCGGACGGCTGCTTCTACCGCTTCGTCCCCTCCACCTGGGGCAACCTGTCCTCCGGCACCCTCCAGGTGCTGGTGGCGTCCACGGCCACCTCGGGCTCCTTCACCTGGCAGAACGTCCCGGACCCGGACGGCTCTCCCACCGCCACCCGCAGCCAGGTCTCCGGCGCGAAGAAGTTCAACGGCGGCGAGGGCTGCTACTACGCCAACGACACCGTCTGGTTCACCACCAAGGGCGACGGCCGCCTCTGGCAGCTGAACCTCACCACCCACACCTACGAGCTGGCCTACGACGACTCGCTCGTCACCAGCGGCACCGCCCCGCTGACCGGCGTGGACAACGTCACCGGCGCGTCCTCCGGCGACCTGTACATCGCGGAGGACGGCGGCTCGATGGACCTCTGCATCGTCACGCCGGACGACGTCGTGGCGCCGTTCCTGCGCATCGAGGGCCAGTCCGGTTCGGAGATCTGCGGGCCGGCCTTCTCGCCCGACGGCAAGCGGCTGTACTTCTCCAGCCAGCGCGGTACGACGGGCAGCTCCTCGGGCGGCATCACCTACGAGGTGACGGGTCCGTTCCGGGCGTAACTCCGCCGCCGCTGCTGCTGCGGGATCCGGCCGTACTGGGCGCCGCCGTGCAGGAGGGCGGCGCCCAGCGGCGTCAGCGTGTGCAGGACGGAGCTGCCCTGGCGCAGCGTGACCACCAGGCCCGCCTCGCGGAGCACGCCCGCGTGCTGGCTGGCGGAGGCGAGCGACACCCCGGCCCGGCGGGCCAGTTCGCTGGTCGTGCCGCCGTGGCCGATGGCCTTGAGGACGGCGGAGCGGGTGTGCCCGACGAGCCGGCCGAGTGAGGACGACGCGGCGCCGCCGCCGGCCGGCTCGCCGGCCGCCGGGGCGTCGGAGTGCGTCACCGGGTACACCAGCACGGGCGGCAGCTCGGGGTCGCGGTAGACGACCGGGGTGCCCCGGCAGAAGAACGACGGCTGCAGCAGCAGTCCCCGCCCGTCGAGGTGCAGGTCCCGGTCGACCGGGTAGTCCGCCTCCAGCACGGGCGAGCGCCAGCGCAGCGTCGGCGGCAGGGAGGCCAGCAGTTCGTCGGCGCCGCCGTCGAGCAGCGCCCGGCCGCGCACGGCGCGGTCGGCCTCCACACGGGACTGGATGTACGTCCAGTAGGGCTCGATGGCCGCGCGGTGGTAGCCGCGCAGCGCCCCCAGCAGCCGGCTGAACGGCTCGGGGCGGCCCTCCCGGAGTCCGGCGGCCCAACCGGGCAGCGGCGCCGCGCCGGGCCGCGAGGCGGCGAGCAGGGCCAGCTCGGTGCCGATCCGGGCGGGCGGGGTCTCCCGTACGGCCTCCAGAGCCGTGTCGAGGCCGCCGAGCCCCTCGGGGGGCGTCAGGAAGTCCGGGAAATAGCCCCGCTGCGGGACGAGTGCCCCCAGCAACCGTGTTTCACCGTTCAACCGCGTGCGGGTTTCCGAGCGCCATTCTCCGTAGACGAGGGCACCGCGCCGGTCCCGCAATCGGTGAAAGCTGAGGACGGTTTCCCACAACACATCCGGCCGGGCCGCCATCCGAACCCCGGCAAGGTCGGCCCCGGTGAAATGTATACGCAGCACTGAACCCCCACCTGTTGCATCCGCAATCACCCCCCACCACTGAGTATGCACGCCATCACAGGACGTCACCACGGCATTTCAGCCACAGTTGAAACGCATCGCGGAGGCAGGGTGTAAACCGAAAAGCTGTACGCCGTCGGACGGGAAACCGTCAGGACCGAGGTGACGTGGTGAAGACCGTGGGGGGCTTCTCGCGTCCGGCGGCGGTCCTGACAGGTTGCGGCTCTCCTGTCCGGCAGGGGTAATGGGGCGCGGTCGGCGGGTGGGGATCCGGTGGCCGCGCTCCGCCCATTGTTTGCGGGGCGAATGGCGCAATTCGAGCGGGCACCTGAAGTCCGCTCTTCAACAGCCCGGAATTCAACCGCCCGTAACGCCGCGGGAATACACCTCGGCACCTGAACGAAATACCCGGACGAAATACGACGGGGCGGACACCTCCGCACAAGGTGTCCGCCCCGTCTCTCTTGCGACCCGGAGCCGCCGCCGATCGGTGAGGGTCGGGGACCAACGGCGGCTCCGGTGACTCGGAGCCCGACCGTCCGGGCCGGGCGGGGCCAGGGGACGGTCGGACAGGACCCGGCCTCAGCGGCCGGGCGAGGCCCGGCGTCAGGGCCGGACTGGACCCGGCCTCAGGGCCGGGCTGGACCCGGCCTCAGCGGCCGGGCACGGCTCGGCTCAGCGGCTGTCGCTGCCCGACGACTGCGCCGCCGCGCGGCCCGCCTCCAGGCGCGCCACCGGGATCCGGAAGGGCGAGCAGGAGACGTAGTCGAGACCCACCTCGTGGAAGAAGTGCACCGACTCGGGGTCGCCGCCGTGCTCACCGCAGACACCGAGCTTGATGTCGGGGCGGGTGGCCCGGCCCGACTCGACCGCGCTGCGCACGAGCGCGCCGACGCCGTCCTTGTCGATCGTCTCGAACGGGCTGACGCCGAAGATGCCCTTCTCCAGGTACGCCGTGAAGAAGCTCGCCTCCACGTCGTCGCGGGAGAAGCCCCACACGGTCTGGGTGAGGTCGTTCGTACCGAAGGAGAAGAACTCCGCGCACTCGGCGATCTGACCGGCGGTCACCGCGGCGCGCGGCAGCTCGATCATCGTGCCGAGCGCGAGCTTCAGCTCGACGCCGGTCTGGGCCTGCACCTCGGCGATGACCTGCTCGGCCTCGTCGCGGACGAGCTCCAGCTCCTGCACGGTGCCGACGAGCGGGATCATGATCTCCGCGCGCGGGTCGCCCTTCGCCTCGATGCGCTGGGCCGCGGCCTCGGCGATGGCCCGCACCTGCATGGTGAACAGGCCGGGGATGACCAGGCCGAGGCGTACGCCGCGCAGACCCAGCATCGGGTTCTGCTCGTGCAGCCGGTGCACGGCCTGGAGCAGGCGCAGCTCGTTCTCGTGCGGCTCCTTGCGGGCCTCGGCGAGGGCGACGCGCACCGACAGCTCGGTGATGTCGGGCAGGAACTCGTGCAGCGGCGGGTCGAGGAGGCGGACCGTGACCGGCAGGCCGTCCATCGCCTCGAACAGCTCGACGAAGTCCTGCTTCTGCAGCGGCAGCAGGGCCTTGAGGGCGTCGTCGCGCTCGGCGTCCGTGTCGGCGAGGATCAGGCGCTCGACGTACTCGCGGCGCTCACCGAGGAACATGTGCTCGGTGCGGCACAGGCCGATGCCCTGCGCGCCGAATCGGCGGGCGCGCAGCGCGTCCTCGGCGTTGTCGGCGTTGGCGCGTACGCGCAGCCGGCGTACCCGGTCCGCGTAGGCCATGATCCGGTGCACGGCCTGGACCAGCTCGTCGGCGTCGTCGGCGCCCGCGTGCATGCGGCCCTCGAAGTACTCGACGACCGGCGACGGCACGACCGGGACCTCACCGAGGTACACCTTGCCGGTGGAGCCGTCGATCGAGACGACGTCGCCCTCCTCGACGACGTGCCCGCCGGGCACGGTCATACGGCGGCGCTTGGTGTCGACCTCGAGCTCCTCGGCGCCGCAGACACAGGTCTTGCCCATGCCGCGCGCGACGACGGCCGCGTGGGAGGTCTTGCCGCCGCGCGAGGTGAGGATGCCTTCGGCGGCGATCATGCCGTCCAGGTCGTCCGGGTTGGTCTCACGGCGGATCAGGATGACCTTCTCGCCGGACCGGGACCACTTGACGGCGGTGTACGAGTCGAAGACGGCCTTGCCGACGGCCGCGCCCGGGGAGGCGGCGATGCCGCGGCCGACCTGCTGGACCTCGGCCTTCTCGTCGAAGCGCGGGAACATCAGCTGCGCGAGCTGGGCGCCGTTGACGCGCTGGAGCGCCTCGGCCTCGTCAATGAGGCCCTGGTCGACGAGCTGCGTCGCGATGCGGAAGGCGGCACCGGCGGTGCGCTTGCCGACGCGGGTCTGGAGCATCCACAGCTGGCCGCGCTCGATGGTGAACTCGATGTCGCAGAGATCCTTGTAGTGGTTCTCCAGCGTCTCCATGATCTGCATCAGCTGGTCGTACGACTTCTTGTCGATCGACTCGAGGTCGGCCAGCGGCACGGTGTTGCGGATGCCGGCGACGACGTCCTCGCCCTGGGCGTTCTGGAGGTAGTCGCCGTAGACGCCCTGGTGGCCGGAGGCGGGGTCGCGGGTGAAGGCGACGCCGGTGCCGGAGTCGGGGCCGAGGTTGCCGAAGACCATGGAGCAGACGTTGACCGCGGTGCCGAGGTCGTGCGGGATGCGCTCCTGGCGGCGGTACAGCTTCGCGCGGTCGCCGTTCCAGGAGTCGAAGACGGCCTTGATGGCGAGGTCCATCTGCTCGCGCGGGTCCTGCGGGAAGTCGCGCCCGGCCTCGGCCTTGACGATCTTCTTGAACTGCTTGACCAGCTTCTTCAGGTCGCCCGCGTCGAGGTCGGTGTCGACGGTGATCTTCTTGGCGGCCTTGGCCTCTTCGAGGGCCTCCTCGAAGAGCTCGCCGTCCACGCCGAGGACGGTCTTGCCGAACATCTGGATCAGACGGCGGTACGAGTCCCACGCGAAGCGCTCGTCGCCGGCCTGCTTGGCGAGGCCCTCGACGGACTTGTCGGAGAGTCCGATGTTGAGGACGGTGTCCATCATGCCGGGCATCGAGAACTTCGCGCCGGAGCGGACCGAGACGAGGAGGGGGTTGTCGGCCTGGCCGAGCTTCTTGCCCATCTTCTTCTCGAGGGCGTCGAGGTGCGCGGTGACCTCGTCCCTCAGCTCGACCGGCTCGTCGCCGCTCTCGAGGTACACCTTGCAGGCCTCGGTGGTGATGGTGAAGCCCGGAGGGACGGGGAGACCAAGGTTGGTCATCTCGGCGAGGTTGGCACCTTTTCCGCCGAGCAGGTCCTTGAGGTCCTTGTTGCCCTCGGTGAAGTCGTACACGAACTTCTGATCTTTGATTTCCGACACGGGTCTCGACTCCTCGAGGACTCGGTGGCTGCCCTGACGGCGAGGAACATACCCAGATCGAAGGCTTCTGGGTACGTCCACTTACCCGTCATGCGGCCTTAACCACCCGTCCGCCACCAGATCGCAGGCAACTCGCGAGTAACAAGGTGAGGGTCCATTCCTTCAACACCTGAATGCCGGTTGACCAAAACCTGAGCTGAAGTGCTCATCTGAGCGAGCCGTAAGCCAAGTGAGTTCAACTCTTGAACGCAAGAAAGGTGGCACTGGGTGCCACCCTTTGAAAAGTACAGTCGCACCGCATGCGCTCATCTGAGCGCAACCCCTATCAGGGGTGGCGAGAATCACGCGCGCTGATCACCGGAAATTCCAGCATCCGGACCGCGGTAGGGCAGGTGGAGGCGCCTCCGCGCGCAGGCACCTCCCCGCGCAGACCCTTCCCCGCGCACTCGGCACCACCGGCACGGATGGCACGGGGTGCGGGGTGGGGGCGGGGTGGGGCGGGTGGTGCCGACGGGAAACACAGGCCCGGCTGCGGGCCGGGCGCACCCCGCCCGGCCCGCAGCCGAACAGCGCAGGTGGGCGGGGGTACGGCCGGCGACAGCACAGGCAGGCTGGGGTACGACCGGCGACAACGGCGCCAGAGCGGGCGGCGGCGACGGCGACGGCCGGTCAGCCCCCCGAGGTGTCCAGTTCGGCTTCCGCGCCCACGACCGCCGAGCAGTCGTACGGGTCCTTGAGCCAGCCGTCCGGCAGGACGACCCGGTTGTTGCCGGACGTCCGCCCGCGCGGCCCGTCCGCGCCCAGCGGCCACGCCTGCTCCAGGTCCAGCTCGCTCAACTGAGCGCGCAGCTCGTCCAGCGACGACGTCACCGCCAGCCGCTTGCGCATCTCCGAGCCCACCGCGAAGCCCTTCAGGTACCAGGCCACGTGCTTGCGGAAGTCGATGACGCCCCGCGTCTCGTCCCCGATCCACTCCCCCAGCAGCTGCGCGTGCCGCACCATGACGTCCGCGACCTCGCGCAGCGTGGGCGCCGCCGAGGCCCCCGTACCCTCAAAGGCGCCGACCAGGTCGCCGAAGAGCCACGGGCGGCCCAGGCAGCCGCGCCCGACCACGACGCCGTCGCAGCCGGTCTCGCGCATCATGCGCAGCGCGTCCTCGGCGCACCAGATGTCGCCGTTGCCGAGCACGGGGATCTCCGGCACGTGCTCCTTCAGCCGGGCGATGGCGTCCCAGTCCGCCGTGCCGCCGTAGTGCTGGGCGGCCGTGCGGCCGTGCAGGGCGATCGCGGTGACGCCCTCCTCGACGGCTATGCGCCCCGCGTCCAGGTACGTGATGTGGTCGTCGTCGATGCCCTTGCGCATCTTCATGGTGACCGGCAGGTCGCCGGCGCCTGTGACGGCCTCGTTCAGGATCGCCCGCAGCAGCGGGCGCTTGTAGGGGAGGGCGGAGCCGCCGCCCTTGCGGGTGACCTTCGGGACCGGGCAGCCGAAGTTCAGGTCGATGTGATCGGCGAGGTCCTCGTCGACGATCATCCGGACCGCCTTGCCGACCGTCACCGGGTCGACTCCGTACAGCTGGATCGACCGGGGCGTCTCGCTCGCGTCGAAGTGGATCAGCTGCATGGTCTTCTCGTTGCGCTCGACCAGCGCCCGCGTGGTGATCATCTCGCTCACGAACAGCCCCTTTCCGCCGCTGAACTCGCGGCACAGGGTGCGGAACGGAGCATTCGTGATGCCGGCCATCGGCGCGAGCACCACCGGCGGCTGCACGACGTGCGGCCCGATGGAGAGAGGACTGAACGCGGTCATGCCCCCCATTGTCACCCACCCGCGCACACGCCCCGCCGGACGCCCTGAGCCCGGCATCCCTGGACGGCGGCACACGGAAGGGCCCGGGCGACAATCCGCCCGAGCCCTTCCGTCCCCCGTACGCGCAGTCCCCCGTACGCTCCCCCGTACGCGCGTCCCCGTACGCGCAGTCCCCCGTACGTGCGGGGCGGGCGTCAGCTCTCCTGCTGCTTGCCCTCCGCCCGCTCGCGCATCTTGCGCAGCAGCTCCTGCTTCTGGTCGGCGGCCGCCCTGCGGTCGGCGGCGCGCGCCGGCGCGGAGCCCTGCTGGTCGGCGCGGGACAGCTTCTTGCGCTGTCCGCCGACGCCGAGAAGGTTGTTACGGCTCTTGGCCACGGTGTCTCCCAACGTGGTGAGAAGTGATCGGAACGTCGTATCTGGGGGATCTCACTCGTAGATCTGGAAGAACCACATGCCGTCGACGGTAGCCCCCGGCACCCCGCCGCGCATCAGCTTTTCGGCTTGGCCGCCGCCCCGGACGGCCTGGCCGGCCTGTACGGCTGGACGGGCGGCGCGTCGATCGTGCCGTCCGGCTGGATCTTCGGCAGCGTCGTCTGCGGCTGGGGCAGCAGGGCGCGCCCCAGGTCCTGGTTGCCCTGCTTGTCGAGGCCGTAGAGGGCGTCGTAGATGTTGCGCACGGCGGGTCCGGACGCGCCGGAGCCCGTACCGCCCTGGGAGATCGTCATGACGATCGAGTAGTCCTTGGTGTACGTGGCGAACCACGACGTCGTCTGCTTGCCGTAGACCTCGGCCGTACCCGTCTTGGCGTGCATCGGGATCTTGTCCTGCGGCCAGCCGCCGAACCGCCAGGCGGCGGTGCCGCGCGTGGCGACTCCGGCGAGGGCGTCGCCCATCTGCTCCAGCAGCTTCTTGTCGACGGGCAGCTTGCCGTGCGCCTTGGGCTTGATCTCCTGGACCGCGCGGCCGTCGGGGCTGACGATCGCCTTGCCGACGCTCGGGGTGTAGAGGGTGCCACCGTTGGAGAGCGCGGCGTAGATGCTGGCCATCTGGATCGGCGTGACGAGGGTGTCGCCCTGCCCGATGGAGTAGTTCACGGAGTCGCCGGCGCGCAGGTCCTTGAAGGAGACGCAGTTCTCGTACGCGATCTGCTGCGTGTACGAGCCGTTCTTCCTGCCCTGCTTGCACCAGGCGTCCTTGTTGGCCTCCCAGTACTCCTGCTTCCACCGGCGGTCCGGGACGCGGCCCTTGACCTCGTTGGGGAGGTCGATGCCGGTCTCCTTGCCGAGCCCGTACTGGCGGGCGGTGGTGTAGAGGATGTCCTTGGCGTTCTTCTTCGGCTTGGTGCCGCCGTCCTTGCGCCACTCCTCGTGCGCCAGCCGGTAGTACACGGTGTCGCAGGAGACTTCGAGGGCGCGGCCGAGGTCGATCATGCCGTAGCCCTTGGACTCGAAGTTCGAGAAGGACCGGTCGCCGATGGAGTACGAACTGGAGCAGTCGTAGCGGCCGTTGAACGGGTATCCGGCGTTGACGGCGGCGGTGGTCGGGATGACCTTGAAGACGGAGCCGGGCGCCGACTGGCCCTGGATGGCCCGGTTGAGCAGCGGGAAGTTGGACTTCTCGCCGGTGAGCTTGGCGTAGTCCTTCGCGGATATGCCGCCGACCCAGGCGTTGGGGTCGTAGTCCGGCAGGGAGGCCATGGCCACGATGCGGCCGGTCTTGGCCTCCATGACCACGACGGCGCCGGAGTCGGCCTCGTACTTCCGCTTGGTGTTGCGGTCGAACTCCTTGCGGGCCGCCTTCATCGCCTCGTTGAGCTCGTACTCGGCGACCGCCTGCACGCGCGCGTCGATGGAGGTGACGACGTTGGAGCCGGGGCGGGCCGGGTCGCGCCGGGCCTCGCCGAGGACGCGGCCCAGGTGGTCGACCTCGTACCGGGTGATGCCGGCCTTGCCGCGCAGCGCCTTGTCGTACGTGCGCTCCAGGCCGGAGCGGCCGACCATGTCGGAGCGGAGGAACGGCGAGTCGGTGTGCTTCGCCTTCTCGATCTCCTGGTCGGTGACCGGCGACAGATAGCCGAGGACCTGGGCGGTACGGGCTCCGCCGGGCGCGGTGTAGCGGCGTACGGCGGCGGGTTCGGCGGTGATGCCCGGGAAGTCCTCGGCGCGCTCGCGGATCTGGAGCGCCTGCTTCGGGGTGGCCTCGTCGGTGACGGGGATCGGCTGGTACGGGGAGCCGTTCCAGCACGGCTGCGGGGTGTCGGAGTCACAGAGGCGGACCTTGTCCATGACGTCCTTCGGTGCCATGCCCAGCACCCCCGCGAGCCGCGTGAGGACGCCCTTGCCGTCGTCCTTCATCTTCATCAGCTCGGTACGCGAGGCCGACACCACCAGCCGCGTCTCGTTGTCGGCGAGCGGTACGCCGCGCGCGTCGAGTATCGAGCCGCGCACGGCGGGCTGGACGACCTGCTGCACGCGGTTGCGGGACGCCTCCTCGGCGTACTCCTGGCCGTTGCGGATCTGCATGTACCAGAGGCGGCCGCCGAGGGTCAGGAGCAGGGAGATCACCAGCACCTGGAGGACGACGAGTCGTATCCGCACGCGCGGAGTGCGCCCGGTCTCCGGAATGTTGGTCACGTGTTCCGCTCCCCCCTGCACAGCCCTGCTGCCGCCCTGTGTCCCGAGCTTAGGTGACGGCAAGATCCATCCGTGAACCGGTCCCGCTGACGCCTGCGTACGCGACGGGCGCCCGCCCCCGTGAGGGAGCGGACGCCCGAGGCCGTGTGCGGCGGGTGCGTCAGCAGCCGATGAGGCGGCTCGCGAGGTAGCCCTGGATCTGGTCCAGGGAGACGCGCTCCTGCTTCATCGTGTCGCGCTCGCGCACGGTCACCGCGTTGTCGTCGAGGGTGTCGAAGTCGACGGTGACGCAGAACGGGGTGCCGATCTCGTCCTGGCGGCGGTAACGGCGGCCGATGGCGCCGGCGTCGTCGAAGTCGATGTTCCAGTTCTGGCGCAGGTCCGCCGCGAGGCCCTTGGCCTTCGGGGAGAGCTGCGCGTTGCGGGACAGCGGCAGCACGGCGACCTTGACCGGCGCGATGCGGTGGTCGAGGCGCATCACGGTGCGCTTCTCCATGACGCCCTTGGCGTTCGGGGCCTCGTCCTCGATGTACGCGTCGAGCAGGAAGGCCAGCATGGTGCGGCCGACACCGGCGGCGGGCTCGATGACGTACGGGGTCCAGCGCTCCTGGGCCTCCTGGTCGAAGTAGAGCAGGTCGTTGCCGGACGCCTTGGAGTGGGCCTTCAGGTCGTAGTCGGTGCGGTTGGCGACGCCCTCGAGCTCGCCCCACTCGCTGCCGCCGAACTGGAAGCGGTACTCGATGTCGGCGGTGCGCTTGGAGTAGTGGGAGAGCTTCTCCTTGGGGTGCTCGTACCAGCGCATGTTCTCCTCACGGAGACCCAGGCCCGTGTACCAGTTCCAGCGCTGCTCCATCCAGTACTCGTGCCACTGCTCGTCCTCGCCCGGCTTGACGAAGAACTCCATCTCCATCTGCTCGAACTCGCGGGTGCGGAAGATGAAGTTGCCCGGAGTGATCTCGTTCCGGAAGGACTTGCCCATCTGCGCGATGCCGAACGGCGGCTTCTTGCGCGAGGTCTGCAGCACCTGCCCGAAGTTGGTGAAGATGCCCTGCGCCGTCTCGGGGCGCAGGTAGGCGACGGAGCCGGAGTCCTGGGTCGGGCCGAGGTGCGTGGAGAGCAGGCCGGAGAACTGCTTGGGCTCGGTGAAGGTGCCCTTGTTGCCGCAGTTGGGGCAGTTGAGGCCGGCGAGGCCGTTCTCGGGGAGGCGGCCGTGCTTCTCCTCGTACGCCTCCTCCAGGTGGTCGGCGCGGAAGCGCTTATGGCAGGAGGTGCACTCGGTGAGCGGGTCGGTGAAGGTGGCGACGTGGCCGGAGGCCTCCCAGACCTCGGGGGCCAGGATCACCGACGAGTCGAGACCGACGACGTCCTCACGCGAGGTGACCATGTAACGCCACCACTGGCGCTTGATGTTCTCCTTCAGCTCGACACCCAGCGGCCCGTAGTCCCAGGCGGCCCGCTGACCGCCGTAGATCTCGCTGCAGGGGTAGACGAAGCCACGGCGCTTGCTCAGGCTGACGATGGTGTCGATCTTGTCGGCGGCCACGGTGCTCTCTTCAGTACGACGATGAGGAAGGGCGAATGCTTCAGATTAGCGGCGCGCGGGGGCCTTGGATCAAATCGGGGGTGGGCTGGGCCACATACCACGTTTGTTGACAATCGTTTCCACTTTTGATGAAAATGAATCCCATGAACGTACGACGCCGCCTCATACCCACCACCGCCGTCACCGGAGCCGTGATCCTGGGCCTGGTCACGCTGTCCGCCTGCTCGGACGCGTCGGGCGCCGCGGGCAAGGGGAAGGAGAACGGCGGCAAGCTGGACGTGGTGGCGTCCTTCTACCCCATGCAGTTCCTGGCCGAGCAGATAGGCGGCGACCACGTCACCGTCAACACGCTCACCAAGCCGGGCGTCGAGCCGCACGACCTGGAGCTCAAGGCGAGCCAGGTCCGCGAGCTCGGCCAGGCCGACTACATCCTGTACCTCAAGGGCATCCAGCCCGCCGTCGACGACGCGATCCAGCAGGCGGGCGTCGAGAACACGCTCGACGCGGCCACCCTCACCAAGCTGGAGGCGCACTCCACCTCCACCGGCGGCCACGACCACGGCCACGAAGGCGAAGAAGAGCACCACGGCGAGGAAGAGCACCACGGCGAGGAGGCCGGAGCCGACCCGCACATCTGGCTGGACCCGGTGAAGTACGCCGAGGTCGCCAAGGGCGTCGGCGCCTCCCTGGAGAAGGCCGACCCGGCCCACGCCGCCGACTACAAGAAGAACACCGCCGAGCTGGTGAAGAAGCTCGACGCCCTGCACAAGAAGTTCGACGAGGGCCTGAAGAACACCTCCACGCGCACCTTCATCACCACCCACTCCGCCTTCGGCTACCTCGCCGAGCGGTACAAGCTGGACCAGGAGGGCATCTCCGGCATGGACCCCGAGTCCGAGCCGAGCCCCGCCCGGATCAAGGAGCTGCGCGAGGTCGCGAAGGCGGAGAAGGTCACGACCGTCTTCTTCGAGACGCTCGCCAGCGACAAGACCGCGAAGACCCTCGCGAAGGACGCCGGCCTCACGACGGACGTCCTGGACCCGCTGGAGGGAATCACGGACAAGTCCAAGGGCGCTGACTACATCGAGGTGATGGAGTCCAACCTCGCCGCGCTGCGGAAGGCCCTCGGCAGCAAGTGACATCCTCGCACGTCAAGCACGCAACGGAGGCAGCGACGTGAGCAGCGAGCCCGCCGTATCCGAGCCGGTCGTAGACCCGGTCATATCCGAGCCCGTCATATCCGTCCGCGCGGCCACCGCCACGCTGGGCGCCCGCCCCGTGCTGCGCGGCGTCGACCTCACCGTCCACCGCGGTGAGGTCGTCGCCCTGCTCGGCGCGAACGGCTCCGGCAAGTCGACCGCCGTCCGCTCGGTCATCGGCCAGGTCCCGCTCACCGGCGGGTCCGTCGCCCTCTTCGGTACGGAGCTGAAGCGTTTCCGCGACTGGGCGCGCGTCGGCTACGTACCGCAGCGCACGACCGCCGCGAGCGGTGTGCCCGCCACCGTCCGCGAGGTGGTCTCCTCCGGCCGCCTGTCGCGTACGAGGCTGAGGTGGCCGTCCAGGGCCGACAAGGCGGCCGTGGAGCGGGCCATCGCGCTCGTGGGCCTCGCCGACCGCGCCAAGGACTCCGTCGGCGCCCTCTCCGGGGGCCAGCACCAGCGGGTGCTGATCGCCCGGGCGCTCGCCTCCGAGCCCGACCTGCTGATCATGGACGAGCCGATGGCGGGCGTCGACCTGACCAGCCAGGAGGTGCTCGCCTCGACCCTGCGCGAGCAGGTCGCGGCCGGTACGACCGTGCTGCTCGTGCTGCACGAGCTGGGCCCGCTGGAGCCGCTGATCGACCGCGCGGTCGTGCTGCGCGACGGGTGCGTCGTCCACGACGGACCGCCGCCGCGGGCCGTCGGCCAGCACGCGCTGCCCGGCCACGACCACGTACATCCGCACGCGGCCGACGAGCCGCTCCGCACGGGACTGCTGACCTGATCATGGACCTCCTGCACGACACCTTCATGCAACGGGCGCTCCTCGCGGCCGTCCTGGTCGGCATCACCGCGCCCGCCGTCGGCATCCACCTGGTGCAGCGCCGCCAGGCCCTGATGGGCGACGGCATCGGCCACGTCGCCATGACCGGCGTCGGCCTCGGCTTCCTGATGTCCGCGAACCCGGTGTGGATGGCCACGCTGGTGGCGGTCGTCGGCGCCGTCACGATGGAGCTGATCCGGACGTACGGGCGCACGCGCGGCGACATCGCGCTGGCGCTGCTCTTCTACGGCGGCATGGCCGGCGGCGTCATGCTGATCAACCTCTCCCCGACCGGCTCGAACGCCAACCTCGTCTCGTACCTCTTCGGCTCCCTGTCGACCGTGTCGGACGAGGACGTCGTCGCGATGTGCGTGCTGGCGGCCTTCGTGCTGCTGGTCACGCTGGGCCTGCGGCGCCAGCTGTTCGCGATCAGCCAGGACGAGGAGTTCGCGCGGGTCACCGGCCTGCCGGTGCGCACGCTGAACCTGCTGGTCGCGATCACCGCCGCCGTGACCGTGACGGTCGCCATGCGGGTGGTCGGCCTGCTGCTGGTCAGCGCGCTGATGGTGGTCCCCGTGGCGGCGGCGCAGCAGCTGTCGCGCAGCTTCCGTACGACGTTCGCGGTGGCGGTGCTCATCGGTACGGGCGTGACGCTGGCCGGCACGGTCACGACGTACTACAACGACGTGCCGCCGGGAGCGACCATCGTCCTGATGGCCATCGCGGTGTTCGTGGTCCTGACCGCCCTGGCCGCCCCGCTGGCCAGGCGCCGCGCCCGGGCGGCGGAGCGCCCCGAGCCGGAGGTCTGCGACCTCGACGTCGCCCCCGCGGACGCCGCGGACGACGTCAAGGCGGCGAAGGGCTGAGTACGGTCTGCCGGGCCCCGCGGGACGGCCTGGCAGAATGGCCCGACGGACTTCACGACTTTCCGAGCGGGCCGAGGCTAAGGAGGCACCTGTGGCGACGGCTGGACCTACCGGCGTACGCGGCCGGTCGACCCGACAGCGAGCCGCCGTTTCGGCGGCGCTGAACGAGGTGGACGAGTTCCGCAGCGCGCAGGAGCTGCATGACATGCTCAAGCACCGCGGCGACTCCGTGGGCCTGACGACGGTCTACCGCACCCTGCAGTCGCTCGCCGACGCGGGGGAGGTGGACGTGCTGCGCACCAGCGACGGCGAGGCCGTCTACCGCCGCTGCTCCTCGGGCGAGCACCACCACCACCTGGTGTGCCGCGTCTGCGGCAAGGCGGTCGAGGTCGAGGGCCCGGCGGTCGAGCAGTGGGCGGAGACGATCGCGGCGGAGCACGGCTTCGTGAACGTGGCGCACACGGTGGAGATCTTCGGCACGTGCACGGAGTGCGCGGCGTCGCTGAAGAACGACGCCTGACGCAACCCCCTCGCACATGGATGACGCCTTTGGCCGCGCCCGCGGCCAAAGGCGTCATCCATGTCACCTCGACCCTCAGAGGTCGTAGCAGGTGTACGTGCCGTCGTCACCGCGTCCCACGCTGTTGTGGTTCCAGCAGTGCAGCACCGGCCCCAGCGTGTACACCCGCCACGCCAGCAGCAGGACCACGCAGGCGGTTGCGGCCTGGGCCAGGCGGGAGCGGTACCCCGCCAGCACCAGTGCGGCGCCGGCCACCACGACCGCGAAGACGCCCATGACGATCACGGCGAACGTGTCGTTCTGCCGCAGCCCGGGGAACGACTCCATCTCGACGGTCCCCATGAAGCTGAAGCTCATCACCACCAGGGCGAACAGGTACAGCGCGAGCGCGACGATCCTGTGGAACCACGTCACGCCTGCGGGCCCCGCTCGCCGCCCTCGTCCTGCCGGCCCTGCATCGCCAGCAGCTCCTCGTTGGGGATGGCCCCGCCGAAGCGGCGGTCGCGCTGGGCGTACTCCAGGCAGGCCCGCCACAGGTCGCGGCGGTCGAAGTCGGGCCACAGCACGTCCTGGAAGACCATCTCGGCGTACGCGCTCTGCCAGATCAGGTAGTTGGAGGTGCGCTGCTCGCCGCTGGGCCGCAGGAACAGGTCCACGTCCGGCATGTCCGGGTAGTACAGGTACTTCTGGATCGTCTTCTCGCTGACCTTCGACGGGTCGAGCCTGCCCGCCTTGACGTCCTCGGCGATCCGCTGCGCCGCGTCCGCGATCTCGGCGCGGCCGCCGTAGTTCATGCAGAAGTACAGCGTGAGGCGGTCGTTGCCCTTGGTCTGCTCCTGGGCGATCTGGAGCTCCTGGGCCACCGACTTCCACAGCTTGGGCATCCGGCCCACCCAGCGGACCCGGATGCCGAGCTCGTCGAGCTGGTCGCGGGTCTTGCGGATGAAGTCCCGGTTGAAGTTCATCAGGAAGCGCACCTCGTCCGGGGAGCGCTTCCAGTTCTCGGTGGAGAAGGCGTACAGGGAGATGGCGTCGACGCCCATCTCGATGGCCCCCTGGAGCACGTCCAGCACCCGCTCGGCCCCGACCTTGTGGCCCTCGGTGCGCGGCAGGCCGCGGTCCTTCGCCCAGCGCCCGTTGCCGTCCATGACGATCGCCACGTGCTTGGGCACCAGCTCGCCGGGGAACTTCGGCGGGCGCGCGCCCGACGGGTGCGGCTCGGGGTCCTTGTAGTCGCGGCGGGACCGGCCCAGGAATCCGCGTCGTGCCATGCGCTCCATCTCCTACTTCCTCTTGTCACTTCTCCACGTACCGGAGGGAGCGCAGCCCCCGCTCCAGATGCCAGTGCAGATACGCGGACACCAGTCCGCTCCCCTCCCTGACGTGGCGCGGCTCGCACGCGTCCGCCGTCTCCCAGTCGCCGGTCAGCAGCGCGCTGAGCAGGCCCACGGCCTCCGCAGAGGGTACGACGCTGCCGGGGACCCGGCAGTCGCCGCAGATGACCCCGCCCGCGGCGACCGAGAAGAATCGGTTCGGCCCGGGGAGTCCGCACCGGGCGCAGTCCTCGAACGACGGCGCGTAGCCGTTGACGGCGAGGGAGCGGAGCAGGAAGGCGTCGAGGATCAGGTTCGGCGCGTGCTCGCCGCGCGAGAGGGTCCGCAGCCCGCCGATGAGCAGCAGGTACTGCTGCACGGCGGGCTCGCCCTCGTGGTCCGTGAACCGCTCGGCGGTCTCCAGCATGGCCGTCCCGGCGGTGTAGCGGGCGTAGTCGGTGACGATGCCGCTGCCGTACGGGGCGATCGTCTCACTCTGCGTACACAGCGGCAGCCCGCGGCCGACGAGCTCACTGCCCCGCGCGAAGAACTGCACGTCCACGTGGCTGAAGGGCTCCAGCCGCGCCCCGAACTTGGACTTCGTCCGCCGTACGCCGCGCGCGACGGCGCGCACGCGTCCGTGGCCGCGCGTGAGGATCGTGATGATGCGATCCGCCTCGCCCAGCTTCTGGGTGCGCAGCACGATGCCGTCGTCGCGGAACAGGGTCATGGAGTCATTGTCCCGTACGCGGCGGGGCGCCGGGCCCGGGGCCGAACCCGGACCGGGGCCCGGGGGCGGGCCTCATGGGCGGCCGGTCACACCGGCGGGGTCACGGCACCTCGCCGCGGCTGCGGGCGTTCGCGTACGCGGTCGCCGCGCTGAGCCGCTCCGCGTCCGTCGCGGGCCGCACCTCCTCCGGGGGACACTCCCACTCACGTCCGCCCCCGTACGGTCTCAGCTGGAGGCACGGGCCCGCGTGCCCCATCACACGCCCCACACGCCCCGTACTGATCTCCACGACGTACGACCCCACGGGCACGCTCATTCCCGGATCCCTTCCCCCGACATCGCGGCGGTCCGCCGGTACGCCGCTTCGTGCCGCGCGCGATTCGGCCACCGCCTCCACGGCCGATTCCACAGCCGTCTCCATGGCCGGTCCCATGGCCGGTCCCACAGCCGTTTCCATGGCCGTTTCCATGGCCCCGGCGGTCTCGGTTCCCACCATCGACGGCCGCTTCACTTCTTCCATCGCCAACCCCGTCCTTTCCCCGTCTATTTCCCGCTTTCTGCCCTCGCGGTGACGGCCCATCCGTTACATCGGCAGAAGCGGGCTCGAGGCAAAGGCCCACCCCTCCGGGGGAGTTAATCCATGGCCAATGCCAGGGCGTCAGGCGGGTACGGCGCCGACCAGGCCGCCGTCGACGACCAGGTCCTGGCCGTTGACGTGGGACGCGTCGGACGAGGCGAGGAAGGCCACGGCCGCCGCGACCTCCTCCGGACGTCCGAAGCGGCCCGCGACGATCCTGCCCGTCAGCGCCGCTGCCTCCGTCGCGCTCAGTGCGGCGTAGGGGTACATCGGGGTGTCGATGTACCCGGGGCTGATGGAGTTGACGCGGATGCCGCGTGGGGCGAGCGCGGCGGCGAGGGTCCGGGCCAGGTTGTGCACGGCGGCCTTGGTCGCCGAGTACAGGCGCCCAGGTCCGCGGTGTCGGCGACGACCCCCGAGGCGCGGGGGCCGAGCTGCCGGACGGCGGCGTCCACCCGGGCGCGGGTGCGGCCGGTGACGACGACGTGGGCGCCTTCGGCGAGGAGGCGGTGTGCGGTCGCCAGGCCCATGCCGCTGGTGCCACCGGGGATGAGGACGGTCTTCCCGGTGAAGCGGTTCATGCCGGTGCTCCCCTCAGGGTGTGCGTGAGGTGGTCGGTGAGGTGGTCCGTGAGGTGCGGCAGCCAGTCGGGCCGTGCGTTGCCGAGGAGGTGGTCACCGTGGGGGACGGACAGGTATGTACCGCGCGGCGCCAGACGGGCCAGGGCCTCGCCGTTCGTCACGCCGGGAATGACATCCTCGCCTCCGTCCACGACAAGGAGCGGGGCCGCGATGCGCGGCGCCAGGGCGGCGAGGGCGACCTGGCGGGCGAAGTCGCGGGCGGCATCGGCCCCTCCGGCGCGCCGGGCCATGATGTCCCGTACGGGCGGGGGCAGTTGCTCCCAGTCCAGCTGGAAGGGGCCGCTGACGGTCGCGACCGCCGCAACGCGCGGCTCCAGCGCCGAGGTCCGGGCCGCGAAATAGCCGCCCAGGCTGAGGCCGACGAGTCCGATGCGTGCGACGCCGAGGGCGTCGATGACCCGGCCGACGACCTGCTCGTAGTCCGGCCTGAGGGTGGTGGTGGCCGCGAGCACGCCCTGCCCGGGGCCGTCCATCGCGAACACCGCCAGGCCCCTGGCCAGCAGCGCGGACACCAGCCCGAGGAACTCCTCCTTGGCCGAGTCCAGGCCGGGGACGACGACCACGGTGCCGGGGGCGTCGGAGGGCCCGCGCAACCACCCGGTGAACCCCTCACCGCTCACGCGCCGCGCGGTGGGCTCCAGCGCGTTGAGCGCCCGGCTCAGGGCCCGGTCCGCCTCGGCGGCGGCACGGCCCGCCTCCGCGTACGGTGCCAGCGTGGCGAGGTGGAACCAGCGGGCCGCCGTCAGGAGGTGCTCCCCCGCGGAGGCGGGTGATCCGGCGTTCTCGGCGCGCCGGAGGTAGGCGTGTCCGGTGCGGACGAAGGCCGGCCCCCAGTCGGCGACGGAGCCGAGGCCGTCGGTGACGCGCCGGTACTCGTGGGGGTCGACGCCCGCGCCGGTGGCACGTGACCACTGGGCGGCGGCGAACTCGGGGGCCTTCACCGTGTTCCTCCCGTCAGCAGGACGGCCTTGCCGCGTATCCGGCGCTCCCGCAGGTCGACCAGTACGTCGGCGGTCTCCGTCCAGTCGGCGATCCGGCCGATCTCCGGGTGCAGCCGGTCGCGCTCCACCAGGCGCACCAGTGCCGCGAGGTCGGGGGCGTAGGGAGCGCCGGCGTAGTGGAAGTGCTGGATCGTGACGCGTTCGGGCCCGCCGAGCAGCTGGAAGAAGTCGAGGGTCACCGGGGTACGGCTCGCCTGGCCGAACCAGACGAGCGTGCCGCCCGGGCGCACCTTCGCGAGGGCCACCGGGAGGTCCGGCCCGCCCGTGGACTCCAGCACCACATCGAACGGCCCTTGTGCCGCCGCCACCCCGTGCACCACCTCCGCGCCCAGCTCCACGAGTCGTTCGCCGCGCACCGGCGTGGCCGTCACCGCGGTCAGCTCGGCTCCGGCCCCGACGGCCAGCTCGGTGACGTAGTGGCCGACCCCGCCCGAGGCGCCGGTCAGCAGCACGCGCCTGCCGGCCAGCGAACCGGCCGTACGCAGCAGCCGCAGAGCGGTGATCCCGGCGAGGGGCAGGGCTGCCGCGCGTGAGCTTTCGATGCCGTCCGGGAGCACCGCGAGGGAGTGCGTGGGCACGGCCGCGTACTCGGCCCAGCCGCCCTGCGCCGGATGCCCGACCACGCGGGTGCCGATGCCGGGGCCCGAGCCGTCGGCTGCCGCCTGGACGACGAGTCCCGCGATGTCCTTGCCGGGCAGCAGCCCCGGCCGAGGGCGTTCGAGGAGGAACGTCTCCCCCCGGTTCGGTGCGAACGCCTCCACCTTGACCAGTGCCTCACCGGGCTCCGGGATGGGCTGGGGGACCTGGGCGAAGGCGACCGGACGCGCCGCTTCCCCCGTGGGAATCAGTCTCTGCATGCCGAGCATGCAACCTCCGCGGCTGCCCCGCGATCCAACAACGACCAGGCGAGGCCGACAACTTCCGGTTGTCGCCTATGGTGAGGGCCATGGATCTCGACCTGGCGCAGGTACGTGCCTTCGTGCGCGCCGCCGAGGAACTGCATTTCGGGCGGGCGGCGGGGACGCTCGCCCTCTCGCAGCAGGCGCTGTCCAAGAGGGTCGCGCGTCTGGAGTCCCTGCTCGGCACCGCGCTGTTCCTGCGCGGCGGCACCGGGGTACGCCTCACCGATGCCGGACAGCGTTTCCTCTCACCGGCCCGGCAGGCCTTGGCCGCGGCCGACGCCGCGGTCGCGGCGGCGGTCGGGAAGGACCGTCCGCTGCATGTGGACGTCTGGGGGCACCTCTACGCGCCGATGCGGACGCTGGCCCAGGTCGCCGGACGGGCCGGAGAGCTGGTGTTGGGGCACGGGCGGGATCTGCGGTCGGTGACGGCGGCACTGCTGCACGGCGACATCGACGCGGCCTTCGGCCGGGTCCACCCCCCGCTGCACCCCGGGCTGGCGCACCGCCTCGTCCGCCTCGAGCCGGTGGACGCCGTACTCGGCGCGGACCATCCGCTCGCGGCCGAACCAGCGCTGCGGCCCGACCAGCTGAGCGGCAGCGTGCTGTGGGCACCCGGGGAGCTGGACCGGCTCGACTTCCTCCGCCGGTTCGCCAACCGGTTCGGCATCCGGACCAGCGCCACGAGCGTCAACCTGGGCCTCGCCCACTTCCTCGCCGAGGTGGCGGAAGGGCCGCGGCGCTTCTCGCTGCTGCCCGCCGACGTGCCCCTGCCGGACGTCCCCGGGGTGCGCTCCGTCCCCCTGGTGAGCCCCACGCCGCTGTACGCCTGGTCGCTGCTGTGGCGCACCGGCAACGGGCACCCGGGGCTGCGCGACCTCACCGCCGCCTGCGCGGCGCAAGCCGGGCGAAGCCGATGGCTGGAGTACGACCCGGCGCGCGACTGGCTGCCCGAACCGGGACCTTCGCCGCTTTGATCGAGTAGTTCGCGGCAGTACGCGACCTAGGGAGTGCCCGCAAAGTCCCGTCTGCCCGGCGGGCGGACGACGCTACTTTGCGGACACTCCCTAGGGCAGGGTCAGGACGCGCGGCCCCGCGTCCGTGATGGCGACCGTGTGTTCGATGTGCGCCGCGCGGCTGCCGTCCGTCGTGTGGAGGGTCCAGCCGTCCTCGCCGGTGCGGTAGTCGTCGCCGCCTCCGGCCATGAGCATCGGCTCGATGGCGAGGACCAGGCCGTGGCGCAGCGGGAAGCCGCGGCCCGGGCGGCCCCGGTTGGGGACGTGCGGGTCCTCGTGCATGGTGCGGCCGATGCCGTGGCCGCCGAAGTCCGCGGGCATGCCGCAGCGGGCCGCGCGGGCGACGGCGCCGATGGCGTGGCCGATGTCGCCGACGCGGTTGCCCGGGACGGCCGCGGCGATACCGGCGTCGAGGGCGCGCCGGGTGGCGTCGATGAGGGCCACGTCGGCGGGGCGGGGCGTGCCGACGGTGAAGCTGATCGCGGCGTCGCCGGTCCAGCCGTCGAGGACCGCGCCGCAGTCGACGCTGACGAGGTCGCCGTCGCGCAGGCGGTAGTCGGTGGGCACGCCGTGGACGACGGCGTCGTTGACCGACGTACAGATGACCGCCGGGAACGGCGTGGGCGCGAAGGACGGCTGGTAGCCGAGGAAGGGCGAGCGGGCGCCGGCCTCGGCGAGGACCGCGCGGGCCGCCTCGTCCAGTTCCCGCAGGCACACCCCGATGTCCGCCGCTTCCCGTACGGCGGCGAGGGCGTGCGCCACGACGCGCCCGGCCTCCCGCATCGCGTCCAGGGCCGCGTCGCTCTTGATCTCGACCATGTTCCGGTGTCCCCTCTCCCCATTCTTATACCGGTATTAGTATCACGGGCATGGTGAGAACTCCCTTGACCCCGTGGGAACGGCAGCGCGGAGAGCGGTTCGGCGCGCTGCTGCGCGAGGCGCGCGGCGACCGCAGCATGGTGGAGATCGCGGCAGCGGCCGGGGTGTCCGCGGAGACGCTGCGGAAGATCGAGACGGGCCGGGCGCCGACACCCTCCTTCTTCACCGTGGCGGCGCTGGCGAGAGCGCTGGGGCTGTCCCTGGACGAGCTGGTGGTGGCGTGCGCGTACGGCGACGAGGGCGAAGGCGAGGAGCGGCAGGCGCTCTCGGCCTGACCCTCGCTCGCCGCGCGTTGGCCCGCGCTACCTCAGCTCGTGCCGCTCACCCTCCCGCTCCTCGATCACGACCTCCGCCCTGAGCGCCCGCGCCAGCACCACCCCGATCACCATCAGCGCGACCGCGAACCACCTCGGCGCCGCGCCGAAGACCAGCACGAGCACGCCCATCGGGATCAGCAGCCCCACGAAGGGCATCAGCAGGCTCGACACGCGCGGCCTCGGCTCGGTCGCGGGGGCGAGGCGGGCGCGCACCAACGCGGGGTACCACTCGGTGAAGCGCGCGGCGGTGACGAGCGCCGCGAGCTGGACGATCCAGCCGGTCCACAGGTTCTCGGGGTTGTGCAGCAGCAGGTCGCCGACCCCGCCCGCGAGGGCCGCGACCAGGAAGGCGAGGCCCCACGCCGCCGTGAGGACGACGTTGATGCGCAGGAAGTCCGGCGTGCGCCAGAACTCCCGGGGCACTTTCCGGCGCGCGTACGGAGTCGTCAGCGGCGCCCGCACCGCGAGCGAGCCGGCCGCGAGGGCGACGAGGGTGAGGTTGGCGAACTCGTCCGCGTACGTCTCCAGCCAGCGCAGCGTGGGCGGCAGGACGATCATGCCGATGACCGTGAGGGCGGCGAAGAGGACGAGACCGGCCACTTCGAGGAAGGCGGGCCGTTGCCGTACGAGGACGAGCGCGAGCGCCACCGCGGCGGCGAGCGCGGCGGCCAGGACGTAACGGCCGGGGCCGGCCAGCAGCGAGAAGAGCATCCACGGGGACATCCCGGTGATGGAGCTGTTCATCAGTCTGGTGCCCCAGCCCGCTCCACCGTTCATACCTCCAGCGTGGCGCGATTCATGCACGGAGGCGAGAGGCCCCATAAGGCAGCCTTATGGGGTCATAGGCGGGGGGCGGGTACCGAGGTGAGGTGAGCCTTACTTAGAGTGCGGTGAGCAGTGGTGTCACGAAGCCACAGCTCAGACCACCCACCGCTCGAAGGGAATCCTCATGCCTCGCCCCCTGCGGGTCGCGATCGTCGGCGCCGGCCCCGCCGGTATCTACGCCGCGGACGCGCTGCTGAAGTCCGAGGCCGCCACCGACCCGGGCGTCTCCATCGACCTCTTCGAGCGGATGCCGGCGCCGTTCGGCCTGATCCGGTACGGCGTCGCCCCGGACCACCCGCGGATCAAGGGCATCATCACCGCCCTCCACCAGGTGCTCGACAAGCCGCAGATACGTCTCTTCGGCAACGTCGACTACCCCTCCGACATCACCCTGGACGACCTGCGCGCCTTCTACGACGCGGTGGTCTTCTCGACCGGCGCCACGGCGGACCGCGAGCTGGCCATCCCGGGCGTCGGGCTCGACGGCTCGTACGGCGCCGCCGACTTCGTCTCCTGGTACGACGGCCACCCGGACGTGCCGCGCACCTGGCCGCTGGAGGCCGAGAAGGTCGCGGTCCTCGGCGTGGGCAACGTGGCGCTGGACGTGGCGCGCATCCTCGCCAAGACCGCCGACGAGCTGCTCCCGACCGAGATCCCGCCGAACGTCTACGACGGCCTCAAGGCCAACCGCGCCAAGGAGATCCACGTCTTCGGGCGCCGCGGCCCGGCGCAGGCGAAGTTCAGCCCCATGGAGCTGCGGGAGCTGGACCACTCCCCGAACATCGAGGTCATCGTCAACCCCGAGGACATCGACTACGACGGCGGCTCGATCGAGGCCCGGCGCTCCAACAAGCAGGTCGACATGGTCGCCAAGACGCTGGAGAACTGGGCGATCCGCGACATCGGCGACCGGCCGCACAAGCTGTTCCTGCACTTCTTCGAGTCACCGACCGAGATCGTCGGCGAGGACGGCAAGGTCACCGGCCTGCGCACCGAGCGCACGGAGCTGGACGGCACGGGCAACGTGAAGGGCACGGGCGAGTTCACCACCTGGGACGTCCAGGCGGTCTACCGCGCGGTCGGCTACCTCTCCGACGAGCTGCCCAAGCTGCCGTGGGACGCCGTCTCCGGCACCGTCCCGGACGAGGGCGGCCGCGTCGTCCAGGGCGACGCGCCGATGCCGTCGACGTACGTCACCGGCTGGATCCGCCGCGGCCCCATCGGCCTCATCGGCCACACCAAGGGCGACGCCAACGAGACGGTCGCCAACCTGCTGGAGGACCACCGCGAGGGCCGCCTGCTCACCCCGGAGGCGCCGGGCGAGGACGCCGTCGTGGACTTCCTGCGCGGCAAGGGCGTCGAGTACACGACGTGGGAGGGCTGGTACCGGCTGGACGCCGCCGAGCGCGCGCTGGGCGAGGCCGAGGGCCGTGAGCGCGTGAAGATCGTCGAGCGCGAGGGCATGCTGCGCGCGAGCGCCGAGTAGGCCGTACGTGCCGCAGGGCGGTGGCCCGGGTCCGCGGGGACCCGGGCCACCGCCCTGTTCACGCCTCCAGCAGCGGAATCAGCTGCTCCTCCTCGTACCGGAGGTGCTCCTCCAGTTCCTCGATGAGCCGCTCGACCTCCGCGAGGACCCCGGGCCCGTCCGCCTCCTCGTCGGAGACGGCGTCCCGCAACGCGGCGAGCAGCACGGCGATCCGCTCGTGCTCCCGCTTCAGCCGGTCCATCACCGGCGCGAGGTCCGCATGACGGTCGGCGAGCATCGGGAAGAGCATCGTGTCCTCCCCGGTGTGGTGGTTGTGCAGCCCCTGGCAGAGGGTGAGGCAGTTGACGCGCAGCTGGGTGCCGAGGCCGCCGGCGGTCCCGGATTCCGCCATCTCCTTGCGGATGAGGCCCAGTTCCCGCCGGAACGCGTCGTGGACGACCTTGATGGCCTCCCCGAGGGACGTCGCGTTGATGTTCGGCGGGCCGGGGACCTCATCGAGGGCGACGACGGGGATGACCCGTTCCGTCCTGGCCTGGTAGTCGGCCCACCCGGCGTCGGCCTCCACGGCGCGGGCGAAGGCCCGGTCGCGTGCGTCACCCGTCAGGACGGTGGCGTCGGCCTCGTACGTGAAGACGCCGCTCTCGACGGTCACACGGGGGTTGGCCAGAAGGTTGTGGTACCAGGCGGGGTGCCGGGGGGAGCCGCCGGCCGAGGCGATGACCAGGACGCGGCCGTCGCCGTCGGGGTAGTAGCCGACGGGGGTGGTGTGGGGCTTGCCGGACCGGGCGCCGGTCGTGGTCAGCAGGAGGAGCCGGGCTCCCTCGAACATCCCGCCGACGCGGCCGTGGTTGGCCCGGAACTCGTCGATGACGGGCTGGTTGAAATCGTTGGGCAAGAGTGTGGTCTCTGCTTTCTGCTCCGGAGAAGACGCATGGGTACGCGGAGGAGGAACACAGAGACGGCGGGGATCTGCCCCGCCCCGGCGTCACGCGGAGGCCGGGTGCCCTACTCGTGTGTGGCCCATGGCCGACCCGGCAGTCACCGCGTCAACGTACCGGCACACTCTCACCCGTCGCAACGACGAAAACCGGCCGGCAGACCGGGCTTCAGCCCAGGTCGATCCGGTCCCCGACCGACCGCTCCCGCGCCGCGTCCACCACGAGTGCCGCGGCCACCGCGTCCTGGACGGCGACGCCGACCGACTTGTAGAGGGTGATCTGGTCGGCCGACGTACGTCCCGGCCTGCTGCCCTCGACCAGCTCGCCGAGCTCGGCGTGGATGTGGTCCGGGGTGATGACACCGTCCCGGATCGGGTAGAGCAGGTCGTTGCTCCCGGCGGGGAACGGCGCCAGCGCGGCCCGCCGCGACTCGACGCAGACGAGCGCGTCGGCGACGGTGGCGTCGTCGACCTCGCGGCCGGCCCGGCTGAACCCGACGGACGCGATGTGCACGCCGGGGGTGAGCCATTCCCGGCGTACCACCGGGTCGACGGGGTGGGTGGCGGCGACGACGAGGTCCGCGCCGTCGAGCGCGGCGGCGTAGTGGGGCGCGGCGACGACGTCCACGCCGAGCTCCGCCGACAGCTCCTCGGCCAGCACCCCGGCCCGTACCGGGTCCCGCCCGGCCACCCGGATCTCCCGGACCGGCCGCACCCTGCACATGGCCCGGGCGTGGGTACGCGCCTGCACTCCGGTGCCGAGGAGCGCGAGGACCGCCGCGTCGTCCCGCGCCAGCAGCCGCGCCGACAGCGCCGAACCGGCGGCCGTGCGCGCGGCGGTGATGGCGGTCCCGTCCAGCAGAGCGGTCGGCTCGCCGGTCGCCGGGTCGAAGACCACGATCAGCGCCTGGTGCGTCGGCAGCGGCTTCCCGGCGACACCGCCTGCACCCCCGGCACCGCCCGCACCGCCTGCACCTCCGGCACCGCCCGCACCGCCTGCACCTCCGGCCCCGGCCCTGCCTGCCTTCCCGGCCCTCCCCGCCGCTCTCCCGGTGTTGTGCGGGAACACCGACACCAGCTTGCTCAGCAGGATTCCGGCCGACGGCACGAACCCCGGCATGGCGGCGAGGAAGGCGTCCTGCTCGGGCACGACGGCCGCCACCCGGTCGGGCACCGAGGCCCGCCCCGCGCTGAGGTCCACCATCGCCGGGGCGAGCCTGTCGATCAGCGCGTCCATGTCGAGCAGCGCCTCGACCTGCGACCGTCCCAGTAGCAGCATCCGTCCAGCGTCTGTCAGTCCCGTGCCCGGCGGGGAGGCGACACGCCGAAATCGGCCCGGCGCGCGGGCGGCGGACCCCTCAGGAACCCGTGCGCGCCGCGGCGGCCCGGCTCAGCCGCTCGGCGACGCGCACGGCCGGCGCCGCGCCGTCGGAGCCCTCGACGCACACGGCGATCGCCAGGAGGCCGCCCTCACCGGTGCGGGCGTACGACACGGACCACGCGGCCGCCCCGGCCCCGTCCCCGTCTCCGTCGTCCGCCGCCGCCGCGACCCACGCCGTCCGGGACGCCGAGGGCCCCAGCGCCGAGCGCAGCTGGTCGGCGGTGGCCTGTGCGACGACCCGGCCCGGGGCGCCTTCGGCTGCGGGCCGTTGGATGCTCCCGTCCGCCCGGACCACGTGGTCGACCATCGTCGGACGGACCTGACCGCCTCCTCCGGCGAGGACCGCCATGACCGTCGCCATCTGCACCGGCGTGGCGGTCACTCCGCCGAGTCCGTTGCCGGTCGCCGCGAGGTCCGCCTCACCGTCCGCACCGCGCGGGTAGGTGCTCGTGACGGCCCGCACGGGCACGTCGAGGCGGTCGTCGTTGAAGCCGAACGCCTCGGCGGCCTGGGCCAGGGTGCCCTCGCCCAGGTCGGTCGCGATGCGGGCGAAGACGTTGTCGCAGGAGAACCGCAGGGCGGTCCGCAGCGACGCGCTCTCGCAGCGGGCGGGGACGCCGGGGGTGAGGGGGCTGCGGGTCGGGGCGTCCACGGAGCTGTAGAGGTCCTGCTCGACGGCCGCCGCCGCGACGACGAGGTGGAAGGTGTCGCCCGGTGCCACCGCCTGTCGCAGCGCGCGGTTGAGCTTCGGATCGTCCTCGTCGCTCTCCAGCTCCTCCCACGCCTCGGCGTCCTCGGGCATGTTCCCGCTGAAGGTGGCGGGATCGAAGGACGGAGCACTGACCAGGGCCTCAATCCTGCCGCTCTTCACGTCCAGGGCGACCGCGGCGCCCTTGCGCCCGCCCAGCCCGTCGGCGGCGGCCTTCTGCAGCGCCGGGTCGATGGTCGTCACCACATCGCCGGGCGCGCGTCCACCGTGACGGGCGGCCGGCCCGAGGACGTCCTCGTAGACCGCTTCCAGACCGTTCTGCGCGTAGGTCGTCGACCGGTACCCGGTGACGGCGGCGTACAACTCCCCGTCGGTGTACGTGCGCTGATAGGGCGCCTTCTCCAGCCCGGTCGGCTTCGCCCCCGTGACGGCCCGGCCCGCGACGATGATGTCGCCGAGTCCCTTCGGCTGCCCGGCAGCCGGTTTCCCCTCTCCCGCCCCCGCAGGGGGCCGGGGCTGTTTGTCGGCCGTGCATCCCGACAGGGCGGCGGGGAGCAGCGCGACGAGGACGGCGAGCGCGGCCGTACGCCGGAGAACCGAAGACATGTTGATCATCCTACGTGCGCCGACTTCCCTGCGGACAGGGCCGGCGACGGAAAGGGATGGCGGCGGAAGGGGCGGGCGGCGGAAAGGGCGGCGGCGAGGAATCCCGTAAAGGCCTGCGGGGAATCCCGTAAACCGTGCATCCGTTGATCACCGCAACGGCACACACAGGGAGCGAGAGCAACGATGCCGATACTCTCCACACCGCAAGAGGTCGACGCGTGGCTGAGGGAGGCGGGCTGGCACCCGGGCCGCGACGTCGGGGAACAGGCGGCCGAGGCGATCGCGACGGTGGTCGAGCGGTACCGGACCTACGGCGTGGACATCCAGCCCTCCATGCCCGCTCTCGCCTTCATCCGGGAGCATGCGTTCCTCAGAGCCGTCATCGACACGGCGCCGGAGAATCGCGTGGTGTTCACCCCGCACCTCGTCTTCAAGGGAGACGCCGAGGAGATCGACGAACTGGCGGGAGAGCTGGGCACCAGGCTCTTCCCCATCGGTTACGACACATACGATGGGGCGACCATTCTCATGGATGAGACCGGCCGGTTCTTCTTTTCCCATGACACGGGCGCGTATTACCTGGGCTGCGAAAAGTACGAGGCCTTGATGAAACTGACGAGCAGCGAAATGGAAGACGCGGAGGACCACTTCGTCCGATCCGCGCATGCGCCGAGCTGACGCGCCCCCGAGAGCCTAGGGGGTGCCTAGAACGGCGCCCGCGCCGCCTCCATCAGGCGGGCGGTGTCGTCCGCGCACAGCCGCAGCGCGCTGCCGACGGTCGTCAGCACCTCGCGCTCGGCCTGGGTGTACGCGCCGTCCGCGAGCGCGATCCGCGCCCCCTGGAGCAGGATCGACTCGCGGCCCGCCGGGGCGAGGTGCGGGGTGAGCGGCTCCAGCGCCTCGTGGAGCTCGATGGCGAGTGCGGCGCCGCAGGGGCCGTCGGTGTCGGTCACGAAGCGGCCCGTGTCGGCTTCGAGGGCCTCGATGAGCGAGGTGAGGCTGTCGGCGGTGCAGTCCTCGTACCCGGCGGCGCGGACCGTGGAGACGGCGGTCTGCAGGACCGTACGGGATGAGACGCCGCCCGCCGCGAGGACGGCGAGGGCGACGGTGTGGACGGCGTCGCGCAGCATCGCCGAGAAGCGGGCGGTCGTCGGGTGGTCGAGGGCGTCCAGGCCGAAGTGCGCGTGGCAGGCCGCGCACTCGACGACGGGCCCGGCGATGCCCCGCGGCAGCAGCGGAACACCGAAAAGAGTGAACCGGCGGCGGCCTGTGCGGCGCCGGTAGTTGCGGTCGCCGCCGCAGCCGGGGCAGAAGAACTCGCCGTCACCGATGGTGTTCCACGTGGTGGAGATGGAGCAGATGCGCAATTTCCGGCCGCGTGATCCTCGTGCTGGCAGCACGTCGCACCTCCATCTAGCCTCGGCCACCTTGCCGCGTGGGCGTGATGTTAGCCACATCGGTGATGCCGCGTCAGTACCTCGTCCAGAGAACGCCACCGGACATGGCCGAACCCCGCCCGCTGTCGGCGGGCGGGGTTCGGCGTACGGAAGGGTGCGGGGGTCAGCGCGCGGCGCGGTTGACGGCCGAGATGACCGCCTTCAGCGAGGCGCGGGTGGTGTTGGCGTCGATGCCGATACCCCACAGGACCTTGCCGTCAATGGCGCATTCGATGTACGAGGCGGCCTGCGCGGAGGCGCCCTCGCTCATCGTGTGCTCCTGGTAGTCCAGCAGTCGTACGTCGATGCCGATGGACTGCAGCGCGTCGAAGAAGGCCGAGATCGGACCGTTGCCGGAACCGGTCAGGACGACGTCCTGGCCGTCGACGACCGCCTCGACGGTCAGCGTGTCCGTGCCGTCCTTGTCGGTCGTGGTCTGGCCGGAGCGCAGCTGGATGCGGCCCCAGCGAGCGGCGGCGTCGTCCGCGTTGGGCAGGTACTCGTCCTGGAAGACGGCCCAGATGTCCTTCGGCGTGACCTCGCCGCCCTCGGCGTCGGTCTTCGCCTGGATGATCTTCGAGAACTCGATCTGCATGCGGCGCGGCAGGTCCAGCTTGTGGTCGTTCTTCAGGACGTACGCGATGCCGCCCTTGCCGGACTGCGAGTTGACGCGGATGACCGCCTCGTACGACCGGCCGACGTCCTTGGGGTCGATCGGCAGGTACGGCACGGCCCACTCGATCTCGTCGACGGTCTTGCCGGCCGCGGCGGCGGTGGCCTCCATCGCGTCGAAGCCCTTCTTGATGGCGTCCTGGTGGGAGCCGGAGAAGGCGGTGTAGACCAGGTCGCCCGCGTAGGGGTGGCGGGGGTGGACCTCCATCTGGTTGCAGTACTCGGAGGTGCGGCGCACCTCGTCGATCTGCGAGAAGTCGATCTGCGGGTCGACACCCTGCGAGAACAGGTTCATGCCCAGGGTGACCAGGTCGACGTTGCCGGTGCGCTCGCCCTGCCCGAACAGGCAGCCCTCGATGCGGTCGGCGCCCGCCATGATGGCCAGCTCGGCCGCCGCCACCGCCGTACCGCGGTCGTTGTGCGGGTGGACGGAGAGGCAGACGAACTCGCGGCGCGACAGGTTGCGCGACATCCACTCGAACCGGTCCGCGTGCGTGGAGGGCGTGGAGCGCTCCACCGTGGCGGGCAGGTTCAGGATGATCTCACGGCCCTCCTCGGGCTGCCAGACGTCCATGACCGCCTCGCAGACCTCCAGGGCGAAGTCCAGCTCGGTGTCGGTGAAGATCTCCGGGCTGTACTGGTAGCCGAAGGTGGTCTCGTCGCCCAGGATCTTGTCGGCGTACTCCATCACCAGCCGGGTGCCGTCGACCGCGATCCGCTTGACGTCCTCCTTGGAACCGCGGAAGACGACCCGGCGGAAGACGGGCGCGGTGGCGTTGTACAGGTGCACGGTGGCGCGGTGGGCGCCGCGCAGTGACTCGACGGTCCGCTCGATCAGGTCTTCACGCGCCTGCGTCAGGACGGAGATCGTCACGTCCTCGGGGATCGCGCCCTCTTCGATGATGGAGCGTACGAACGCGAAGTCGGTCTCGCCGGAGGACGGGAAGCCGACCTCGATCTCCTTGTAGCCCATGCGCACGAGCAGGTCGAACATCTCCCGCTTGCGGGCGGGGGACATCGGGTCGATCAGCGCCTGGTTGCCGTCCCGCAGGTCGGTCGACAGCCAGCGCGGGGCCTTGGTGATGCGCTGGTCCGGCCAGGTGCGGTCGGGGATGTCGACGGCGTCGTACGGGCGGTACTTGTGGATGGGCATCCCGGACGCCTTCTGGGTGTGCGTCGCGTTGGTGATGGGCGTGGGACGGCCGATCCACTGGGACTGGGACATTGCGTAGGGCTCCTGGGGTGTCCTGATCTGGGGGTCCCCCATGTCCGAAGGGCTATGGGGGAGGCCGACAGGGTCGAACGCAGCACCAGACTCCGCGGGGAGGGGGTCGGCCTACGACTACAGGCCCTCGCCGCGGCAGCTAAGGAGAAGCAGCCCGAAACGCATGATGCGAAGCAGCCTAGCCGAGGGGCACGGTGGGCGGGGGGTCTGTTTCAGTATGCGGGATTCCGCGCGGTAATCACGGAAGCGTGAGGAATCACTCCTTTTCAGGAATCGCCGTCGCACCCCGTGACAGGCGCGTGACGCACTGCGACATTGCGGAACATGACCACCGCACCTGCCACGCGCACCTCCGATCCCTTCACCCGCTGCTCACCGGCGTTCTGCTCGGTCGTCCCGCCGCACCTGCTGGACCGGCTGAGCCGCTCCGCCGACCCGCTGATCGCCGCGGCCGCCCGCCGCACCCTCGTCACGGACGCCGCCAACCGCACCGCGCGCCGCCTGACCACGGTCACCGGGGCCGCCGCCGTACCCCGGGCGGCCGACGCGCCCGCCGGCAAACCGCGGCGCACGATCTACGACGCCGAGCACAAGACCGCGCTGCCGGGCAAGAAGGTGCGCGCAGAGGGCCAGCAGCCGACGGGTGACGCGACCGTCAACCGCGCGTACGCCGGTCTCGGCGCGACCTTCGAGCTGTTCCGGGACGCGTACGAGCGCGACTCGATCAACGGGTCGGGCCTGCCGCTGGACGCGACGGTCCACTACAGCCGGGACTACAACAACGCCTTCTGGAACGGCGAGCAGATGGTCTTCGGCGACGGCGACGGCCGGATCTTCCTCGACTTCACCCTCGCGGTGGACGTCATCGGCCACGAGCTGGCGCACGGCGTCACGCAGTACACGGCGAACTTGGCGTACTTCGGCCAGCCGGGCGCCCTCAACGAGTCGATGTCGGACGTCTTCGGCTCGCTGGTCAAGCAGTACGCGCTCAAGCAGACGGCCGAGCAGGCGGACTGGCTCATCGGGGCGGGGCTGTTGGCCCCGGACGTCGAGGGCGTGGCGCTGCGTTCGATGAAGGCGCCCGGCACGGCGTACGACGACGACGTCCTCGGCAAGGACCCGCAGCCCGCGACGATGGACGACTACGTGCACACGGGTTCCGACAACGGCGGCGTCCACATCAACTCCGGCATCCCGAACCACGCCTTCTACCTGGTCGCCACCCGGCTCGGCGGCAACCCCTGGGAGCGGGCCGGGCGGATCTGGTACGACGTGCTGACCGGCGGCGAGCTGGCGGTGGACGCGGAGTTCGCGGACTTCGCCAAACTGACGGTGGCCGCGGCGAGCGCGCGGTACGGCGCGGGGGGCGCGGAGCACGACGCGGTGACCAAGGCCTGGTCGACGGTGGGGGTGCCGACGGAGTAGACAGGGCCCATGCGGATTCGGGTCACACGCACGGGCGGTTTCGCGGGCATCGAGCGGCGGGCCGAGGTGGACACCTCGGTCCGCCGCGACGCTGCCGAATGGCACACCCTGGCAGAGGCCGCACTGGCCACGGACCGGGGGACGCCGCCGTCCGGGGTGCCGGACGGCTTCCAGTACGAGATCAGCGTGGACGGCCGTACGGTGCGCTGCGCGGACCCGCACCTGTCGGACGCGCAGCGCGAGCTGGTGAGCCGGGTGCTCAGGGAAGGCGCCTGAGTCCGGTCGCGACGGAGCTCCGCGCGGCTTCCGGGCGGTCCCCGGCGGCCACGGCGAAGTCGCGCAGGGCGCCGGTGAGGATCTGGTCCGGGGTGTAGCCGCCCATGAGGTAGCCCGCGCGGGTGAGGTGGGCGATGCCGTGCATCTGGGTGAAGAGCTGGCGGACCAGGAGGTCGGGGTCCGCGTCGGCGCGGAAGCGCCCGGCGGCGACGGCGCGGCGGATGGCGTCGCGCGGGAAGCGGAGCATGGACACGCCCATGCGGCGGTCGTCGTCGGTCAGCTCGAAGCCGGCGAGCTCGGAGCCGCCGAAGAGCACGGCGTAGACGTGCGGTTCGGCGGCGGCGAAGTCCTGGTAGCAGCGGCAGAGGGCGGCGATGTCGGCCACCGGGTCGGCGGGGTTCATGACGAGGGCTTCGGCGCGGGCGCGGAAGCGGTCGTAACCCTCGCGCATCAGGGCGCGGACGAGTTCCGGCATGGACCCGAAGTGGGTGTAGACGGCCATGGTCGAGGCACCGACGGCCTTGACGAGCCGGCGGGCGCTGAGGGCGGCGGGCCCCTGTTCGGCGAGGACGCGGGCGGCTTCGTCGAGAAGTCGGCGGCGGATGGACTCTCCCGCCTCGCCTGATGCGGGTGTTGACACGGCAGCAGCATAACGCTGTTATGGGTATAACACTGTTATGGCGAGCGACGGGGGGTACGGCGTGCTGCTGACGAAGCGGGTGCTGCGCACACGGGTGGTCCGGCTGCCGGAGGCGGAGGGCGACAGCGGTACGACACACGGCACCGGCCCCGCCCTGCGGCTGCTGGTACTGGGCGACTCCACCGCGGCGGGCGTGGGCGCGGCCCGGCACAGCGAGGCGCTGGCGGGTCACCTGGCCACGGCGGTGACCGCGTTGACCGGGCGGGGCGTGGACTGGCGGGTCGCGGCGAGGTCGGGCGCGACGGTCCGAACCGTACGGCGGGACCTGCTGAACCGGCTCACCGAGCCCACCCGCCGCTGGTCGCCCGACCTGATCGTGGTCACCGCCGGGATGAACGACGCCCTGCGGCGGCGGCGCCCGCGTGCCTTCCGCGCGGACGTCCTGCGGCTGGTGCGGGACATCGGGCTGCGGCTCGACGGCGAGGTGCCGGTGGTCCTGGTGGGGCTGCCGGACACGGACCGGCTGGCGGCGCTGCCCCGCGCGCTCCGGGCGCCGCTGGGTGTTTACGTACGGCTGCTCGACCGCCAGCTGCGCGTGGTGGCCCGCCGTGCTCCGCACGTCGTCCACCTGCCGTCGGGCGGCCCGCCGCACGTCCCCGGCGACTGGATCTCCCGGGACCGCTTCCACCCCTCGCCGACGGGCTACCGCGCCTGGGCGCGCATCGTGGCGGCGGGGGTGGCGACGGTGATCGACGCGACCAGGACGTCGCGACCGGCGGGGACGGGCGGGACGGGCGGGACGACGCTGAACGCGCCGCGCATCGCCCCATGACACCCGGCCGGGCGGGTGTGGACGGGGGTCTCACCCGCCCGGCCGGGCCCCTCGGCCGTCTGCTGTGGTCTTCTTACGTCAGAAGCCGAGCTTGCGGAGCTGCTTGGGGTCGCGCTGCCAGTCCTTGGCGACCTTCACGTGCAGGTCGAGGAAGACCGGCGTACCGAGCAGCGCCTCGATGTGCTTGCGGGACTTGGTGCCGACTTCCTTCAGGCGCTGGCCCTTGGGGCCGATGATGATGCCCTTCTGGCTGGGGCGCTCGATGTAGACGTTGGCGTGGATGTCCAGCAGCGGCTTGTCCGCCGGGCGGTTCTCGCGCGGGATCATCTCCTCGACGACGACCGCGATGGAGTGCGGCAGCTCGTCCCGTACGCCTTCCAGCGCGGCCTCGCGGATCAGCTCGGCCACCATGACCTGCTCCGGCTCGTCCGTGAGGTCACCCTCGGGGTAGAGCGGCGGGGACTCGGGCAGCAGCGGGACCAGCAGGTCGGCCACGAGCTGGACCTGCTTGCCGCCGACCGCCGACACCGGGATGATCTCCTGCCACTCCATGCCCAGCTCCGCGCCGAGCCGGTCGATCGCGATGAGCTGCTCGGCGAGCGTCTTGGAGTCGACCAGGTCCGTCTTGGTGACGATCGCCACCTTCGGGGTCTTCTTGATCTCGGCGAGCTCCTTGGCGATGAACCGGTCGCCGGGGCCGAGCTTCTCGTTCGCCGGGAGGCAGAAGCCGATGACGTCGACCTCGGCCCAGGTGGTGCGGACGACGTCGTTGAGCCGCTCGCCCAGCAGGGTGCGCGGCTTGTGCAGCCCCGGGGTGTCGACCAGGACCAGCTGCGCGTCCGGGCGGTGCACGATGCCGCGCACGGTGTGGCGGGTGGTCTGCGGCCGGTTGGAGGTGATCGCCACCTTCTGTCCGACCAGAGCGTTCGTGAGGGTGGACTTGCCCGCGTTGGGACGGCCGACGAAGCAGGCGAAACCGGCCCTGTGGGTGGTTTCGGTTTCTGGATTACGAGCGCTCATAGGGGCCATTCTCCCCGATGCGGGCACCCTCACGTACCGCTGCCCTTCCGCATGGCCAGCGCGGAGGCCATCGCGACCGCGTAGAGGATCACCAGCACGCCCACGATCAGGTCCAGCCAGGCGAACGTTTCACCGCGTGCGGCCGCCGCGGCGGCCGGGACGCCGACGGCGAGGCCGGCCGCGAACAGCACCACCCCGGCGGTCCCCCGCATCGCCCGGGCGGCGGTCGGCCGGCGCTCCTTCAGCAGGTCGCCAGCCGCCCACAGCACGAGCAGCAGCGGGAACACGTCGTAGGGCTGCGGCCGGCCGTCCCCGACGAACCAGTCGGCGACGTTGATGCCGACGCCGATGGCGCCGACCCCCAGTACGAGCCAGGGGTAGGTCAGGCCCCCGGTCTTCTCGCCGGTCTTCTCGCCGGCGTTCTCCCCCGTGCCCGCCATCAGCCGGCGCTCACCGTGGCGCGCAGCTCGCCGTCGGGGCCGGCCACCAGCACGGGCGTGGCCGGGCCGCCGAGGTCACGGACGGCGGCGCGGTCCGCGTCCGAGGCGGCGTCGGCCTCGGTGACGACGGCCGCGGCCTCCAGCGACTTCGCGCCGCTGGCCACGGCCATCGCGACCGCCGTCTGGAGCGCGCTGAGGTTCAGCGACTCCAGCGCGACGGTCCCGGCGACGTACGTACGCCCCGTCTCGTCCCGCACGGCCGCGCCCTCGGGCACACCGTTGCGGGCACGGGCGCTGCGCGCCAACGTGATGATCTTGCGGTCCTCGGGGCCGAGGTCGGATGTCGTCTGCGTCATGCCCCGAGGATAAGTCCGCGATCAGATTCAGCCCTGGGCGGCCTTGGCGAACTTGTCGCCGGCGAGCTTGGCGAGGTCGTTGACGCTCTTGCCGGCGTTCGCGACGCCGGGCAGGTACATGACCCGGCTCACGCCCGCGCCCTGACGGGCGACGACCACGTTGATCGTGAGCGCCATCTCGCCGCCGAGGTCCATGCTCAGGGCGACGCCGTGGGTCTCCTCGCCGCTCTTCGGCGCGTCCAGCTTCGCGACCTTGATCGCCATGGGCGTGCCCTCCAGGTCCGAGCTGAAGGAGGTGCACTTGTCCGCGGCGGTGCCGACGGACTTCATGAAGTCCGCGGCGCCGGTGCCGGAGAAGGTCATGACCTGGTGGTTGAGCTGGCTCGCGCCGTTGTCACCGCGGAAGTCCTCTTCGGCGCCGACGGTCGCACCGGCGACCTTCTTCTGCAGCATGTCGGTGAGAGGCTGGCACTCGGACTTGTCGACCTTGTACGGGGAGCTGCCGGACTCGGTCGGGGCGTCGGCCCAGCCCTTGGGCAGGTCCGCCACGGCCAGCACGCCCGCCTTCATCTGCTCGGCGGTCAGCGGCTTCGCCGCGGCCTCCGCCGGCTTCTCCGCGGACTTGCCGGGCGCCTCGGAGGACTTGGCCTTGTCGGAGCCGCCCTTGTCGGCGGAGCCACCGCACGCGGCGGTGAAGGTGAGCGCGGAAACGGTGAGCGCGACGGCAGCGCCGCGACGAATGCGGGTACGCATGAAGATGTGTTCTCCCCTTGGGATTTGGATGTTCCTGGGGAGCACGGTTCCCCCCTCCCCGCCGGTGATCGGCCGGGCTGAGGATACACACATCGGAGGCAAAGGCTCCGCCTATTTACGAACGGCCTTTCGAAAGAACCCACTTCACGGGTGGCCGAGGCGCAGCCGGGTGGCACGGGGAAGGCCCGCGACGACGAGGTCGTACGAGTCCTCGATGAGCTCGCGGAGGAGGCGGTCGGGCAGGCCGGAGACCGTGACGGTGTTCCAGTGGCGCTTGTTCATGTGCCAGCCCGGAACGATCGCGGGGTGCTCCGCGCGCAGCCGCACAGCGATCTCCGGGTCGCACTTGAGGTTCACGGTCAGCGGACGGGCGTCCAGGGCTGCGAGGGCGAACATCTTGCCCTCGACCTTGAAGACCGAGGTGTCCGGCCCGAAGGGGAAGTCCTCCACCGCGGCGTTGAAGGAGAGGCAGAAGGCCCTCAGCCGCTCCGGAGTCATGCCGCCTCCCGGTCCGGTTCCGGCTCTGGGGCCGGTTCCGCGAGGACCGTGACGATCTTGTTGCGGCGGCCCGCCGGGGACTCGGCCGTCAGCCGCAGGGCGCGGCCGTCCGGCAGGTCGACCACGGCGCTCGCCCCGGCGATGGGGACGCGGCCGAGGGCCTTGGCGAGCAGCCCGCCGACCGTCTCGACGTCCTCGTCGTCGTACGCGTCGAGACCGAAGAGCTCTCCGAGGTCGCCGATGTCGAGGCGGGCGGTGACGCGGTAGCGGCCGTCGCCGAGCGGTTCGACGGGGGGCAGTTCGCGGTCGTACTCGTCGGTGATCTCGCCGACGATCTCCTCCAGGATGTCCTCGATGGTGACGATGCCGGCGGTGCCGCCGTACTCGTCGATCACCACCGCGCAGTGGTTGCGCTCCTTCTGCATCTCGCGCAGCAGGTCACCGGCGTTCTTGGTGTCGGGGACGAAGGCGGCGGGCCGCATGGCCGTGGAGACGAGGTCGCTCTCGGCGTCGCGGTTGATGTGGGTGCGGCGGACGAGGTCCTTGAGGTAGACGATGCCGACGATGTCGTCCTCGTTCTCGCCGGTCACGGGGATGCGGGAGAAGCCGGAGCGCAGCGCCAGCGTCAGGGCCTGGCGGATGGTCTTGAAGCGCTCGATGGAGACGAGGTCGGTGCGCGGGACCATCACCTCGCGGACGAGGGTGTCGCCGAGCTCGAAGACGGAGTGGACCATGCGCCGCTCGTCGTCCTCGATGAGGGACTCCTGCTCGGCGAGGTCGACCATGGCGCGCAGCTCGGCCTCGGAGGCGAAGGGGCCCTTGCGGAAGCCCTTGCCGGGGGTGAGGGCGTTGCCGATGAGGATCAGCAGCTGCGGGACGGGGCCCATGACGCGGGCCAGCGGCAGCAGGACGTACGCGGCGGCGGTGGCGGTGTTCAGCGGGTGCTGGCGGCCGATGGTGCGGGGCGACACGCCGACGGCGACGTACGACACGAGCACCATCACGCCTATCGCGACCAGCAGCGCGGACCAGGTCTCGGCGAACTCGTTCAGGCAGACGTACGTGACGAGGGCGCCGGCCGCCACCTCGCAGGCGACGCGTACCAGCAGCGCCACGTTCAGGTACCGGACCGGGTCGGAGGCGACCTGGGCCAGCTTGGCCGCGCCGCGCCGCCCGGCCCGTACCGCCTCGGCGGCGCGGAAGCTGGACACGCGCGCGATGCCGGCCTCCGCGCAGGCGGCGAGCCACGCGACCACGACCAGCGCGACCGCGCCGAGGAGCAGTTGGGCGGTCATGAGACGGTCGGCGCCGGGGAGGGGCCGGTCAGGCCCTTCTCCGCCCGCCAGCCGTCGATGATCGCCGCCTGGAGCCCGAACATCTCCACCTTCTCGTCCGGCTCCTCATGGTCGTAACCGAGCAGGTGCAGCACGCCGTGGACGGTGAGCAGCTGGAGCTCCTCGTCCATGGAGTGCTGCGTGGGGGCGTCCTGGCCCTGCTTGGTGGCGACCTCGGGGCAGAGCACGATGTCGCCGAGGAGCCCCTGCGGGGGCTCCTCGTCGTCCTTGGACGGCGGGCGCAGCTCGTCCATCGGGAAGGACATCACATCGGTCGGGCCCGGCAGGTCCATCCACTGGATGTGGAGCTGCTCCATCGCCTCGGCGTCCACCAGGATCACCGAGAGCTCGGAGAGCGGGTGGATGCGCATGCGGCCCAGGGCGTAGCGGGCGACGTCGAGGATCGCCTGCTCGTCGACCTCGGTGCCGGACTCGTTGTTGACGTCGATCGACATGGTGCTGGTGTGCTACTTCCCGTTTTGGTTGTCGTACTTCTCGTACGCGTCGACGATACGGCCGACGAGCTTGTGCCGGACGACGTCGTTCGACGTGAGCATCGAGAAGTGGACGTCGTCGACCCCGTCCAGGATCTCCCGGACCTGGCGGAGACCGCTCTTGGTGCCGCCCGGAAGGTCGATCTGGGTGATGTCACCGGTGATGACGATCTTGGAGTCGAAGCCGAGCCGGGTGAGGAACATCTTCATCTGCTCGGGGTTCGTGTTCTGCGCCTCGTCGAGGATGATGAACGCGTCGTTGAGCGTCCGGCCGCGCATGTACGCCAGCGGCGCGACCTCGATCGTGCCCGCCGCCATCAGGCGGGGGATCGAGTCGGGGTCGAGCATGTCGTGCAGCGCGTCGTACAGCGGGCGCAGGTACGGGTCGATCTTCTCGTAGAGCGTGCCGGGCAGGAATCCGAGGCGCTCTCCCGCCTCGACGGCCGGCCGGGTCAGGATGATCCGGGTGACCTGCTTGGACTGCAGGGCCTGGACGGCCTTCGCCATGGCCAGGTACGTCTTGCCGGTGCCCGCCGGGCCGATGCCGAAGACCACGGTGTGCTTGTCGATGGCGTCGACGTACCGCTTCTGGTTGAGCGTCTTGGGGCGGATGGTACGGCCGCGGCTGGAGAGGATGTTCTGGGTGAGGACTTCCGACGGCGTCTCGACGCCCCGTCCCCCCGTCTCCTCCTTGAGCATGGCGATGGAGCGTTCCACTGCGTCCTCCGTCATCGGCTGCCCGGTGCGGAGCACCAGCATCATCTCGTCGAACAGGCGCTGGATCAGGGCGACTTCCGTCGCGTCGCCGACCGCGCTGATCTGGTTGCCCCGGACGTGGATGTCGGCCGCCGGGAACGCCTTCTCGATGACGCGCAGCAGCGCGTCGCCGGAACCGAGCACCGTCACCATGGGGTGCTTGGCAGGCACGGTGAAGTGGGCTCGGACCTGGTCCTGGTCTGTGGGTGTGTGAGTCATGGGCCGGCTCTCTGGCCTGCACATACCTCCTGCTGAAGGGTTCTCGCCGATCGAGACCCTCTGGACTGTCCAGCGTACGTCGTGCGACTGACAGGTCCGAAGGCTTTTCCCGTAACCCCGTCCCCGCTCCGACCCCACGCTGTCCCTGCCCCGTCCCCCGCCCGCCATTCCCGTCCCCCGCCGCCGTTCAGGTCGGGCGGCGGAAGCCGATCGTCGGCACGGCCCGCCGCAGCGGCCAGGGCCGGATCGGGGCGGGGAGCAGGGACTCCAGGAACGCGTACCGGCGCAGCGCCTCGGGGTCCTGGTCGCCGCACTCCTGTACGTACTCCCACCAGGCCGCCACCTCCACCCAGCCCGGCGCGGAGAGCGACCCGCCGAACTCCTGCACCGACAGGGCGGCGGTCAGCCCGGCGAAGGCCAGCCGGTCGGCGAGCGGCCAGCCGGCGAGCGTGCCGGTCACGAACCCGGCGACGAAGACGTCTCCGGCGCCGGTCGGGTCGAGCGCCTCCACCTCGATGGCCGGCACCTCGGCGGTCTCCCCGGTGCCGGAGTCCACGGCGTACGCGCCCTCCGCGCCGAGGGTGACGACCGCGAGCGGCACCTTGTCGGCGAGCGCGCGGGCGGCGGCGCGGGGGCAGGAGGTGCGGGTGTAGCGCATCGCCTCCTCGGCGTTGGGCAGGAACGCCTCGCAGTGCTCCAGGCCGGGGAGGGCCGCGAGGTCCCAGCGGCCGGTCTCGTCCCAGCCGACGTCGGCGAAGATCCGGGTGGCGTGGCGGGCCGCTTCGGCGACCCACGGCTCGGGGCGGCCGGGTACGAGCGAGGCGACGGCGGCACGCGCGCGGGGCGGGTACTCCGGCAGGTGCCCGAAAGCGGCCTCCGGGGGCGGGGCCTCGTGGCCGTGGGAGACCATGGTCCGCTCGCCCTCGTACGCCATGGAGACGGTGACCGGGGAGTGCCAGCCGGGGACGGTGCGCGACCGGGAGAGGTCGATGCCCTCGCCCTGTTCCAGGGCGTCCCAGCAGTAGTCGCCGTAGTGGTCGTCGCCGAAGGCGGCGGCGAGGGAGGTGCGCAGACCGAGGCGGGCGAGGGCGGTCGCCATGTTGGCGACGCCGCCGGGGCTGGAGCCCATGCCGCGGGCCCAGGTCTCGGTGCCGCGCACGGGGGCGGAGTCGAGGCCGGTGAAGATGATGTCGAGGAAGACCGTGCCGGTGAGGAAGACGTCGCACGCGGGATCGCCGGGGGCGCGCAGGGGGGCCAAGGGGTCGACGCCAGCCGTGTGTTGTAGTTGCTGCTGCTCTCCTCTGGGTGTGGTCACTGCGGGCTCCCCGGTCGCGGTACGGACGTGGCCAGTGTGCCTGAACCCGGGCGGTCGGCGGGGGCGAAAGACGCGCCGAGGACCACCCCCCTTACCCGGCCTCCCGACTCCCAAACAGCTTGTGACGCAGATCACATATGTACGGCTTCTCGCCCGCGTCGCCCGCTTGATACAAATTGGCGCGCGTTCCCGTGCGCGTTCCGCTTCCCCGCGACGTTTCGTACGACGTCCCCCTGCGACGTTTCCGTGCGACGTCCGCTTCCGTGAACCCGTGGACAGACACGAGCGCTCTCCCCTCGTTTCGCTCCCCCTCCCCCTCCCGCCTTTCTGTCCGCTGGAACGCCCATGCCCTCGCGCCCGCGCGCCCCGTGGCCCCTCGTCGCGCTCTTCACCGCCGGCTACCTCGCCTCGTACCTCCTGCCGACCGTCGTCGGCCGCCTCTCCGCCGGACTCGGCCTCTCCCCCGCCGAAGCCGGGCTCGTCGGCTCGACGCTGCTGCTGTGCTCCGCCACCGCCGGGTTCACGCTCGCGTCCCGCGTGGAGCGATACGGGCCCCGGCGCCTCGCCCGGGCCGGCCTGGCCCTGGCGGTGGCCGGCTACGGCGGCGCGGCCCTCACCTCGTACGTCCCGCTCGTCGTGGCGGGCGCCGCGGTCGGCGGCTTCGGTTCCGGTACGGCCCTGGCGGTCGCCGCGGCCGGGATCGCGGGCCGACCCGACCCGCACCGCACGTCCACGCTGGGCCTGCTGTCGGTCTCGGCGACGGCGGGCGCGCTGTACCTGACGCTGCCGCACCTGGGCGGCGGGCACGTGCTGCCGTTCGCGTCGCTCGCGCTCGCCGCGGCGGCGGTGTGGCCCGCGACGTCCCGGCTGGAGGCCGGCCACGACACCGGTGAGGTACGCGAGGAGAGCGCGCCGCTGCCGCGCCTGCGGGCCGGGGTGGTGCTGGCGGCCGCGATGGTGTGCTGGTCGATGGCGCAGAACGCCCTGTGGGGTGTCAGCGGCCGCATCGGCCTCACCCAGGCGGGCCTGAGCGAGGTCACGGTGGGCGCGGTCTTCGCGGCCGCCCTCGGCGCCGGGCTGCTGGGCGTCACGACGGCCGGGGCGCTCGGCTCCCGGCTCGGCCGGGCGGTGCCGATCGGCCTGGGCACGGTCGCCATCGCGGGCTGCATCGCGCTGAGCTCCTCCGCCGAGGGGCTGGCGTCCTTCGCGACCGGCGAGATCCTGTGGAACGCCTGCTACCCGGTCGTCCTGTCGTACGTGATCGGCCTGGCCGCCTCGCTGGACCCGCGCGGCCGCTGGGCGGTGCTCGTCGGCTCGGCGTCCTCGCTGGGCACGGCATGCGGCCCGGTCACCGGGAGCCTCCTGTCGGAGGCGGCGGGCTACCCGGTCATGGGCCTGGCCCTGGGCGGGCTCCTGCTGCTGCTCGCCGTGCCGATGACCGCCGTGGCCCTGCACACCTCGGGCCGCCCGCTGGTGCCGGGCGCGATCCGGCGGCGGGGCGGCGCGCCCGCGGCCGTGGTCGCGGCCACCGCGGCGCCCACGGCGCTGGCGCCCCAGGTCGGCGCCCCGGAGCAGCCGGTCGCGGAGATCCCGGTCGCCGACCTGGCCGACCTCCGCGGACCGGCCGCCGCGACGCAGCGGGCCTACGGCCTCGCGGAGTCGACCGCGTCGGCCGATTCGGGCGAGCCGAAGTCGTACGCCTCGACCTCGGCGAGGTAACGCGCCCTGCGTTCCTCGTCGTGGTCGAGGAAGGACGCCGTGAAGGAGTTGCGGGCCAGCTCGCGCAGCTGCTCCTGGTCCAGGCCGAGGGCTTCGTGGACCGCGTGGAAGGTGTCGCCGACGTAGCCGCCGAAGTAGGCGGGGTCGTCGGAGTTGACGGTGACCAGGAGCCCGGCCTCCAGCATCTGCTTCAGCGGGTGCTGCTCCAGGATGTCGATGGCGCGCAGCCGTACGTTCGACAGGGGGCACAGCGTCAGCGGCACCCGCTCCCGCGCCAGCCGCTCCATCAGCTCCGGGTCCTCCACCGCGCGCAGCCCGTGGTCGATCCGCTCGACGCCGAGCACGTCCAGGGCCTCACTGATGTACGCCGGCGGGCCCTCCTCGCCCGCGTGCGCGACCTTCCGCAGCCCGAGCGCGGCGGCCGCCTCGTACACCTCGGCGAACTTCGACGGCGGGTGGCCCACCTCCGCCGAGTCCAGCCCGACGCCCGCGATCCGGCTCAGGTACGGCTTCGCCGCCTGGAGCGTCTCCATCGCGGACTCGGCCGGCAGGTCGCGCAGGAAGCACATGATGAGCTGCGTGGAGATGCCGTGCCGCTCCTCGCTGTGGTCCAGGGCCCTGGCCAGCCCCTCCACCACCGTGCCGAGGGGGATGCCGCGGTTGGTGTGCGCCTGCGGATCGAAGAAGATCTCGGCGTGGCGCACGCCCTGCGCGGCGGCGCGCGCCAGGTAGGCGTCGGCGAGCTCGGCGAAGTCGTCGGCGGTGCGGAGCACGGCCATCAGCCCGTAGTACAGGTCCAGGAAGGACTGCAGATCGCTGAAGAGGTACGCCTTGCGCAGCTCCTCGGTGTCGGCGTAGGGCAGGGTGACGCCGTTGCGGGCGGCGAGGGCGAAAGCGAGCTCGGGTTCGAGGGTGCCTTCGATGTGGAGGTGGAGTTCCGCTTTGGGGAGGGGTGCCATGGTGCCTGCCTGCCTGCCTCGATCACTTTCCGGGAGTCTGCGCAGCGTAACGCGCGGCAGGTCACGCATCGTGCTCGTCGGCGTACTCCATGAGCGGGTGGGCGAGGCTGAAGCAGGCCTCGTACGTGTCGGCGCCACGCTATCCGCGTCGCCTCCTCTGCATCCGGCGGAGCTTGATGAAGAGCAGAGCCGCGAGGAAGCCCGCGATGTTGACCGCGACGAGTGCCGCGATGATCGACCAGAGTTGGTTCATGGATCCCCCGGTGGTTGGCGGTCTCGAGTGGCTCACCCGTCTCCGGGCCGTGCGGGTGCCGGACCGGCGTGAAGCCGGGAGTGGCGGCCGATGTAGCCGACCGTGAGTGGACGGCACGTGTAGACGACCGCGGCACCCAGGAACAGGCCGGTGGCCACTGCCCACTGACCCGGCGTCACGGTCTCCTCCATGATGGCGGCCCACCAGTAATAGCGAGGCTCTGAAGGCGGGTAGCCGAAGACCATGCTGGCGAGGGTCAGTGCGACGGGTGGCACCCAGGCCATCGCCGGACCGGCCAGACCGACCGTGACGACGGCCAGCGCCGCATGCAGCAGAAGGTTGCGCACGCCGGCTTGCCAGGTGATCGCTGGAGCCACGAGCTGACCGGCGCTGACCGCGAGGCAGCCGGCAGTGGTCAGAGCCAGAAGCCAACCGAGCCGCGCGGGCAGCAACCGCCGGGGTTCCGGCAGGGGAACGCCGATGGCGCTGCTCGTGCCGACGCCGACGGCGATCCCTGCGATGACGGGTACGAGCAACAGCAGCGATACGGGCGTCTCGAACAGCAGAAAACCCAGGCTCTCGATCAGCGCCTGCGCCCCGAGGAGTGAGAGCAGGCCACTGATCAGGAGGAGTACCGCGGCGGGACGGGTCGGATGGACCCCGGCCCAGGCGCGTACGAGGTCTGCACGAGCGCTCATGCGCCTTCCAGCTCGCAGTCGGCGTAGTCGTTCATGATCTTCTCGGTTTCGGCGGGCGTCAGGAGGCGCGGCTGCACGGGGAACTCGGCGGGGTCGACCTTGATTCCGGCGGCGTGCATGAGCGTGAAATAGAGGGAGAACTCGCGTTCCCAGTACTTCTGTCCGGGGCCGGGCTCCTTGTACATCGCTGTGCAGTGCAGCGGCCGGATCAGGTTCGAGGCGACGTCCTGGATGGACACCGTTCCGGATGCGTAGGCCTCCGCGGGGATTTCCAGGCCGACCCGGCCGGAGTCCGACACCTGGTACGTCCGGCTCAGCTCGTCGATGCGCTGGGGCACGAGCGCGGTGTGGCCGGCTTTGCCGGCGGCCTCGGTGAGGGTGCGCACGTGCAGCAGACCGCCAGGCACTGCACGACGACCGCGCCGATCAGCCCGGCCCACTGCGGGGTGCCGTGCAGGCCGCTGATGACGAGTCCCACGGCGATGACGAGAACGTGCACCGCCAGCACGGGGACGATGCACCAGGCTGCGGCGCGAAGGTAGGGGCGATGCGGATGTCGCACGGCAAGCACCAGATGGATGCTGCCCGTCTTCGACAGTCGCGCGGCGTCGACCGCCGCCGCGCCGGCGAGGAGCGGGCCCACGATGAACAGGGAGATGGCGAACCAATCCACCGTCCACAGCGGCTCCCCTCGCCAGGGCATGCCGCGCTGGAAGAGATTGACCACTTCCAAGGCGATGACGGGGAGTACGACCCAGGGGCCGATGAGCGTCTTGAGGGCATAACGAAGCCGGAGCGTCATTCCGGAGCCCCCATCAGAGTCGCGATAGCACGTTCCAGATCGGTGTCCCCGGGCGCTTCGGGGTCCGATTCACCTTCGAGAGTCGGTACGTCGCCGTCGAAGACGACCGTGCCGCCGTGCAGGATGATGACGCGGTCGGCCAGCCCGCGAATGTCTTCGACCAGGTGGGTGGAGACGATGACGACGCGCCCGGCGGCGAGAGAGGAGATCGTCTCCCGGAGCGCGATGCGCTGACGCGGGTCGAGTCCCACCGTGGGCTCGTCCAGGAGCAGCATCACCGGATCGTGGATCAGCGCCTGAGCGATCCCCAACCGCCGCGCCATACCACCCGAAAGAGTGCGGATCTTGCTTGTTCTGCGTTCAGTGAGGTTGGTCTGGGCGAGGACCTCGCGCACAGCCTCGTGCCGCCGCTTCGCAGGGATCTCGTGGACCCAGGCGACGTAGTACAGGAACTCCTCACACGTTGCCCCCGGAGGCATCTCGGGCTCCTGGGGAAGGTAGCCCAACGCCGGGGCACGCTCGGTGTCACCGCCTGCCTGCAAGGTCACCGTGCCGGCCATGGGCTTCTCCAGGCCGGCCGCAAGTCAAAGAACGTCGACTTTCCCGCGCCGTTCGGCCCCACCAGGCATGTCACCCCGTCAGTGACGTCCAGGGACAAAGGACCCAACTGGAAGCTGCCCCCATGGTCTTTGACCAACTCGTCACAGCTCAAGCGATGAAGACTCACTGCTCTCCCGTTTCTCCCGTAGCCCGTCAACGGGCCATGACACACCTCTCCGCCCGCCTCGACACCCGGCGCGAGTCTTCGGCGCGTGCGGCAGCGGCGTGTTCCAGGTGTCGGTCCTGCCGAGACCGGTCTGGGCCGGCCCTGCGCAGAGGACCGGCCCAGACCACGACGGATCAGTACTTGTCGCCGCCGTCGGTGTACGACCAGCCGGTCGCAGGATCGGTACGGCACGGGGTGTCCAGACGGGCGCGGACCTTGCCGCGCGCGTAGTCGGCGTCGCCCGACACGCCCGTCGAAGCCGTAGCGTCCGCCCGCCCGCAGGGCGGGCCGTCAGGCGGACGGGCGTGAGCGGACACCCTAGCGCTTGGGCAGGGGCACCCGGATGAGGTCGTGGGCGACGGTCAGCTCGCCGTCGAAGCCGGCCGCGCGGGCCTGGGGGGCGAAGACGGCCGGGTCGCCGTAGCGCTGGGAGAAGTGCGTGAGGACGAGGTGGCGTACACCCGCCTCGCGCGCCACCGAGGCCGCCTGGCCGACGGTGAGGTGGCCGTGTTCGATGGCGAGGGACTCGTCCTCGTCGAGGAACGTCGACTCGATGACGAGCAGGTCGCAGCCCTCGGCGAGCGCGTACACGCCGTCGCACAGCCGGGTGTCCATGACGAACGCGAACTTCTGCCCGCGCCGCACCTCGCTGACGTCCTCCAGGCGTACGCCGCCGAGCCGGCCGTCGCGCTGGAGGCGGCCCACGTCGGGGCCCTTGATGCCGTGCTCGGCGAGCTTGGCGGGCAGCATGCGGCGGCCGTCGGGCTCGGTCAGCCGGTAGCCGAAGGACTCGACGGGGTGCGAGAGGCGGCGCGCCTCGAGGGTGAAGGCGCGGGTCTCGGCGAGCACGCCGTCGTCGGCGACCGGTGCCTCCGTCAGCCGCACGGTCTCCCGGTAGGCGGTGGCGTACCGCAGGCGGTCGAAGAAGCGCTGCCCGCTCGCCGGGTAGTGCGCGGTGACCGGATGCGGGACCTTGTCGAGGTTGATGCGCTGGATGACGCCGGCGAGTCCGAGGGAATGGTCGCCGTGGAAGTGGGTCACGCAGATCCGGTTGATGTCGTGCGCGGCGACCCCGGCGCGCAGCATCTGGCGCTGGGTGCCCTCGCCGGGGTCGAAGAGCAGGCCCTCGCCGTCCCAGCGCAGGAAGTAGCCGTTGTGGTTGCGGTGGCGGGTGGGCACCTGGCTGGCGGTGCCCAGCACCACGAGTTCACGGACCGACATCGGTATCGACTACCCGGGGGGCCAGTTGAGGCCGCGGCCGCCGAGGACGTGCGCGTGGGCGTGCCAGACGGTCTGCCCGGCGCCGGTGCCGGTGTTGAAGACGATGCGGTAGCCGGTGGAGTCGATCTTCTCCTCCGCGGCGACCTCACCGGCCTCACGCAGCACGTCGGCGGCGATCTCGGGCGCGGCGGCCGCGAGCGCGGCGGCGTCGCGGTGGTGCGCCTTGGGGATCACCAGGACATGCGTGGGCGCCTGCGGGTTGATGTCGCGGAAGGCGACGGTGGTCTCGGTCTCACGGACGATCGTGGCCGGGACGTCCCCCGACACGATCTTGCAGAACAGACAGTCGTCCTGCGGCTCTCCGGCCATGCTCCGGCCCCTTCTCGAATCGGATCATCTCGAATCGGATCATCACTACGGACGCAGCTTATCCGTGACGATCACGACCAGCGCCCGGTCCTCCCCAGCAGCAGGGCGGTGGCGGCCGTCCCCGCGGTGGAGGTGCGCAGCACGCTGCGCCCCAGCCGGTACGGCCGTGCGCCCGCCTCCGCGAAGGCGGTCAGCTCCTCGGGCGACACACCGCCCTCGGGCCCGACCACCAGGACGATCTCGCCGGTCGCGGGCAGGTCGGCGGTGGCCAGCGGCTCGGCGCCCTCCTCGTGCAGGACGGCGGCGAAGTCGGCGGCGGCGAGCAGCTGCGCGACCTGCTTGATGGAGGCGGCTTCGGCGACGTCCGGGAAGCGCAGGCGGCGGGACTGCTTGCCGGCCTCGCGGGCGGTGGCACGCCACTTGGCGAGGGACTTGGCGCCCCGGTCGCCCTTCCACTGGGTGATGCAGCGGGACGCGGCCCACGGCACGATCGCGTCGACGCCGGTCTCGGTCATGGTCTCGACCGCGAGCTCGCCGCGGTCGCCCTTGGGCAGGGCCTGCACGACGGTGATCCGGGGGCTCGGCCCGGGCTCGGCCCGCACCTCGCTCACGGCCACGTCGAGACGGTCCTTGCCCTCGACGGCGGCGACGGTGCCGTACGCGCCGGTGCCGGCGCCGTCCGTCAGGACGATCTCCTCCCCGACGCGCAGGCGGCGTACGGAGACGGCGTGCCGCCCCTCGGGTCCGTCGAGGGTCACGGTGCTCCCGCCGGTGACCCGGTCCAGGTGCTCGACGACGAACACGGGCGCGGTCATGCGGCCCCCCGCAGCGCGAGCGTGGCCGCCGCGGCCCGCAGTTCGGTGGTGAGCACCTCGACGAGCTGGGCGGCGGGCAGCTCGCGGGCGAGCCGGTGCCCCTGGCCCGCCCACAGCGCCATGCCCTGCGGGTCGCCCGCGGCGGCCGCGGCCTTCCGCAGGCCGCTGGTGAGGTGGTGCACCTCGGGGTACGCGGCCGGGGCGTACGGCCCGTGTTCCCGCATGAACCGGTTCACCAGACCGCGCGCGGGCCGCCCCGAGAAGGCCCGGGTCAGCTCGGTGCGCGTGAACAGCGGGTTGGTCATGGCCTGCTTGTGCAGGGTGTGCGCGCCCGACTCGGGGCAGACCAGGAACGCCGTGCCGAGCTGCGCGGCCTGCGCGCCCGCCGCGAGGACGGCCGCGATCTGGCTGCCGCGCATCAGCCCGCCGGCGGCGATCATCGGTATCTGGACGGCCTCGCGGACCTGCGCGATGAGCGCGAGCAGCCCGGTGCCGCACGCGTCCGTCCCCGGATCGTCGCGGTGCGTCCCCTGGTGGCCGCCGGCCTCGACGCCCTGGACGCAGACGGCGTCGGCGCCCGCGAGCTGCGCGGCCAGCGCCTCCTCGGCCGAGGTGACGGTGACAACGGTGTACGTGCCGACGCGGGCGAACGCGTCGAGGGTCTCGCGGGTGGGGCAGCCGAAGGTGAACGACACCACCGGCACCGGGTCGTCGAGCAGGATCGCCAGCTTGGCCTCGTAGCCGTCGTCGCGTCCGGCGTCCGGGTCGCCGAGCGGTGTGTCGTACCAGTTGGCCTCCCCGGCCAGCTGGTGCCGGTACACGTCGACGGCGGCGGCGTCGGCGTGCCCGGGCTGCGGCATGAAGAGGTTCACCCCGAAGGCCCGCGAGGTCAGCCCCCGGACCTGTGTGACCTCCTGGTACATGCCGTCGGCCGTTTTGTAGCCGGCGGCGAGGAAACCGAGCGCGCCCGCCTCGGACACGGCGGCGACGAGCTGCGGGCAGGAGGCACCACCCGCCATGGGTGCCTGCACGATCGGGTACCGGCAGAGATCGGTCAGTGCGGAGGACATGCACGCATGGTGTCACGCCACGGGTCCGCCTCCGAATCCCGCCCGCCCCCGGTTCCGCCCCCTGGTCCGCTGGGGTGCCTCCCGGGGGCTCGCCCCCTCCGGAACGCCCCGGAACACCCCCCGGAAGGCGCCCGGACCACCGGGGCCCGGAACGCAGCCGACCGGGGGCGCAGGCCCCCGGTCAGCACCGGTCAGCATCGATCACCGCTGGATCCACCCGCGGATCACCGACGGCTAGCGTCCGTTGAACGCGTCCTTCAGGCGCGAGAAGAGCCCCTGCTGCCCCGGCTGGAACTGACCCGTCGGCCGCTCCTCGCCCCGCAGCTTCGCCAGCTCACGCAGCAGCCGCTCCTGCTCGGCGTCGAGCTTCGACGGCGTCTGGACCTCGACGTGCACGATGAGGTCGCCGCGTCCGCCGCCCCGCAGGTGGGTGACGCCCCGCCCGTGCAGCGGGATCGACTGACCCGACTGCGTACCGGGCCGGATGTCGACCTCCTCCATCCCGTCCAGCGTCTCCAGCGGGCACTTCGTGCCCAGCGCGGCCGCCGTCATCGGGATGGTCACCGTGCAGTGCAGGTCGTCCCCGCGCCGCTGGAAGACGGCGTGCGGCAGCTCGTGGATCTCGACGTACAGGTCGCCGGCGGGGCCGCCGCCCGGGCCGACCTCTCCCTCGCCGGCCAGCTGGATGCGGGTGCCGTTGTCGACACCGGCCGGGATCTTGACCGTGAGCGTACGACGGGACCGTACGCGCCCGTCGCCGGCGCACTCCGGGCACGGCGTCGGCACCACGGTGCCGAAGCCCTGGCACTGGGGGCAGGGGCGGGACGTCATGACCTGGCCCAGGAAGGACCGGGTCACCTGGGAGACCTCGCCGCGGCCGCGGCACATGTCACAGGTCTGCGCCGACGTACCGGGCGCGGCGCCCTCACCGGAACACGTCGTACAGACGACGGCGGTGTCGACCTGGATGTCCTTCGTCGTACCGAAGGCGGCCTCGTTGAGGTCCACCTCCAGCCGGATCATCGCGTCCTGGCCGCGCCGGGTCCGCGAACGCGGGCCGCGCTGGGACGCCGTACCGAAGAAGGCGTCCATGATGTCGGAGAAGTTGCCGAAGCCGCCGGCGCCGAAGCCTGCGCCCGCTCCCGCGCCGCCGGAGGCGGACAGGGGGTCGCCGCCGAGGTCGTAGACCTGCTTCTTCTGCGGGTCCGACAGCACCTCGTAGGCGGCGTTGATCTCCTTGAACCGCTCCTGCGTCTTCGGATCGGGATTGACGTCCGGGTGCAGCTCGCGCGCGAGCCGCCGGAACGCCTTCTTGATCTCGTCCTGGGACGCGTCGCGGCGTACGCCGAGTACGGCGTAATAGTCCGTGGCCACTACGACTCCGCCAGGATCTGTCCGACGTAACGTGCCACTGCGCGTACCGCTCCCATCGTTCCGGGGTAGTCCATGCGGGTCGGTCCGACCACGCCGAGTTTGGCGACTGCCTCGTCGCCCGAACCGTAGCCGACCGCGACGACGGACGTGGAGTTCAGCCCCTCATGGGCGTTCTCGTGCCCGATGCGTACGGTCATCGCCGAGTCCTTGGCCTCGCCGAGCAGCTTCAGGAGCACCACCTGCTCCTCCAGCGCCTCCAGCACCGGCCGGATCGTCAGCGGGAAGTCGTGCCCGAAGCGCGTCAGATTGGCGGTGCCGCCGATCATCAGCCGCTCCTCGGTCTCCTCCACCAGCGTCTCCAGCAGCGTGGCCAGCACCGTGGAGACGGTCCCGCGGTCCTCCGTCTCGAACGACTCGGGGAGGTCCTGCACCAGCTGCGGCACATCGGTGAAGCGCCGCCCCACGACACGGCTGTTCAGCCGCGCCCGCAGGTCGGCCACGGACTGCTCGCCGAACGGCGCGGGGCAGTCCACCATGCGCTGCTCCACCCGGCCCGTGTCCGTGATCAGCACCAGCATCAACCGGGCCGGGGCCAGCGACAGCAGCTCCACGTGTCGCACGGTGGAGCGCGTGAGGGACGGGTACTGGACGACCGCGACCTGCCGGGTCAGCTGCGCCAGCAGCCGCACCGTACGGCCGACGACGTCGTCCAGGTCCACCGCGCCGTCCAGGAAGTTCTGGATCGCGCGGCGCTCGGGAGTCGACAGCGGCTTGACGCCCGCGAGCTTGTCCACGAAGAGCCGGTAGCCCTTGTCCGTGGGGATGCGGCCCGCGCTGGTGTGGGGCTGGGCGATGAAGCCCTCCTCCTCCAGCACCGCCATGTCGTTGCGCACGGTGGCCGGCGAGACGCCGAGGTTGTGGCGCTCCGTGAGCGCCTTGGAGCCGACGGGCTCCTCGGTGCCGACGTAGTCCTGGACGATGGCGCGCAGCACCTCGAGTCTGCGTTCGCTGAGCATCGCGCGCACCTCCAGCTGGCTTCGGTTACTCGGTGTCCATTGGCACTCGACGGGTCCGAGTGCCAGGTATCACCCGGCCAGTGTACGGCGCCGGGGTACGCCCCTAGCAAGGGCGGCGGCCACGCTACCGCGCTAGCGTCACGGTATGGACGTCAGCTGGGAGGACTTCGGATGGGAGCGGCTCGCCGACGGTGTGGGCCGTCGGCGGCTGCCCGTCTGGGACGCCACCACCGCCCTGGTGGCCGGTGAGGACGCGGCTCTGCTCTTCGACACGGGGGCCACGCTCCGCGAGGGGGCGGAGATCCGGGGGCAGGCGCAGAAGCTGCTCGGCGAGGGGCGGAGGGTGACGCATATCGCACTCAGCCACCCCCATTTCGATCATGTGCTGGGTACGGCGGCGTTCGCGGGGGCGGAGGTGTTCGGCGCGGTCGGCGTCGACACGCTGCTGGCCCGTGAGCGGGACGATCTGCGGGCGGACGCGGTCCGGCACGGGGTGGCCGCCGCGGAGGCCGTCGAGGCGGTGGACGTGCTGGTCAGGCCGCACCACCTGGTGACCGGCGAGTGGACGCTCGACCTGGGTGGGCGGCAGGTGCTGCTGGCCAACGTGGGGCCGGGTCACACCGGCCACGACCTGGTGCTGCTGGTGCCCGGCGCCCCGGAGGTCGTCTTCTGCGGGGACCTGGTGGAGGAGTCGGGCGACCCCCAGGCGGGCCGGGACGCGATCCCGTCGCGCTGGCCGGCCGCGCTGGACCGGCTCCTGGAGCTGGGCGGGGAGGACGCGCTGTACGTGCCGGGGCACGGCGCGGTGGTCGACGCCGCCTTCGTACGCGCCCAACGCGATGAGCTGGCCCGGCGGTTCGGGGTGTCGTAGCGTCTGCCGAATGCGCAGTTACGACCCTGATCTGACGCCCTCGTGGAAGCGGCCGCCGGCCCCGGTGCCGGAGGTGCCCGCCGAGCCGGATCTGGTGGTGGAGGAGGTGGGGACCGGTTTCTGCGGGGCGGTGATCCGCTGCGAGGCGGGGACGGTGACCCTGGAGGACCGGTTCGGCAAGCACCGGGTGTTCCCGCTGGCCCCGCGCGGGTTCCTGCTGGAGGGCCGCCCGGTCACCCTGGTCCGCCCGTCCTCCGCCGCTCCGGTACGGCCCACCCGTACCGCCTCGGGTTCGATCGCCGTCCCCGGCGCACGCGCGCGGGTGGCCCGCGCGGGGCGCATCTATGTGGAGGGCCGCCACGACGCGGAGCTCGTGGAGCGGGTGTGGGGCGACGACCTCCGCGTCGAGGGCGTGGTCGTCGAGTACCTGGAGGGCGTCGACGACCTGCCCGCGATCGTCCGCGACTTCGCGCCCGGCCCGGACGCCCGCCTCGGGGTCCTGGTGGACCACCTGGTGCCGGGCTCCAAGGAGTCACGCATCGCGGCACAGGTCACGGACGCCCACACGCTGGTCGTGGGGCACCCGTACATCGACATCTGGGAGGCCGTGAAGCCGTCGGCGGTGGGCATCCCGGCGTGGCCCGCTGTCCCGCGGGGCCAGGACTGGAAGACGGGCGTGTGCCGCGCCCTGGGGTGGCCGGAGAACACGGGAGCGGCGTGGCGGCACATCCTGTCCCGGGTGCGGGACTGGAAGGACCTGGAGCCGGAGCTGCTGGGGCGGGTGGAGGAGCTGATCGACTTCGTCACGGCGCCGTAGGGCCGCCGCGGCTCTCCCCGGGGGCTCAGTCCACCAGGTCCCGCACCACCGCGTCCGCCAGCAGCCGTCCGCGCAGCGTCAGTACGGCACGCCCCTCGGCGTAAGGACCGGGGTCCAGGAGACCGTCCCTTACCGCGCGCTCGGCGGCGAGCAGGCCCGCGGGCTTGAGGAGCTCCAGGCCGCAGCCCTCGCGGAGCCGCAGCTCCAGCAGCACCCGCTCGACCCGACGGTCCTCCTCCGAGAGGAGCTCGCGGCCCGCGCCCGGCGAGCGGCCGGCGGCCAGGGCGGCGGCGTACGCGCCCGGGTGCTTGACGTTCCACCAGCGCACGCCGCCGACGTGGCTGTGCGCACCGGGGCCCGCGCCCCACCAGTCGGCGCCACGCCAGTACAGCTCGTTGTGCAGGCACCGCCCGGCCGGCGAGGTGGCCCAGTTCGACACCTCGTACCACGCGAACCCGGCCCCGGACAGGACGTCCTCCGCGATCAGGTACCGGTCGGCGTGGACGTCGTCGTCGGTCATCGGCACCTCGCCGCGCCGGATGCGCCGCGCCAGCTGCGTACCCTCCTCCACGATCAGGGCGTACGCCGAGACGTGGTCGGGGCCCGCGCCGATCGCCGCGTCGAGGGAGGCGCGCCAGTCGTCGTCGCTCTCACCGGGCGTGCCGTAGATCAGGTCGAGGTTGACGTGGTCGAAGCCCGCCGCCCGCGCCTCCGCGACGCACGCCTCGGGCCGCCCGGGGGTGTGCGTGCGGTCGAGCACCTTCAGGACGTGCTGCCGGGCGCTCTGCATGCCGAAGGAGATCCGGTTGAAGCCGCCCTCCCGCAGCTCCGCGAGGTACGCGGGGCCGACGGACTCCGGGTTGGCCTCAGTCGTGATCTCGGCGTCGTCCGCGAGCCCGAACTCGTCGCGGATGGCGCCCAGCATGCGGACGAGGTCGGCGGCGGCGAGCAGGGTCGGCGTACCGCCGCCGACGAAGACGGTCCGCACGGGGCGGGGGTCGTCGCCCAGCACCTTCCGCGCGAGGCGCACCTCGTCGACGAGGGTCTCGGCGTAGTTGTCGCGCGAGGCGAGCACGCCGCCGGAGCCGCGCAGCTCGGTGGCGGTGTACGTGTTGAAGTCGCAGTAGCCGCAGCGGGTCGCGCAGTAGGGCACGTGCAGATAGAACCCGAGCGGCCGCTCACCGGCCCCGAGCAGGGCGGACGCGGGCAGCGCCCCGTCCTCGGGCATGGGCTCGCCATCGGGCAGTACGGAAGGCATACCGCCCATTGTCCGTCACTCGCGTGGTTCCCCGGCCTGGAGGACGAGGAGGGCGAGGTCGTCGGAGACCGGCCCCTCGCCGAACGTGTGCACGGCCTGCCGGATCCGGTCGGCGACGCCCTGGGCGGTGAGCCCGGCGCAGCCGGCGAGCGTCCGGGCGAGGCCGTCCTCGTCGTCGAACATCCGGCCGGCGCGGGAGCGCCGCTCGGTGACGCCGTCGGTGACGCACAGCAGGGTGTCGCCGGGCGCGAGGTGGAAGGTGTGGGTCTCGTACGCGACGTCGTCGATGACGCCGAGGAGCACCTGCGGCACGGCGACGGGCGACACGGTGCCGTCGGGGCGCAGGAGCAGCGGGAGCGGGTGCCCGGCGCAGGCGAGGGTGCAGCGGGCGCCGCCGCCCTCCTCCGGCGAGAGCGGCGCGAGCTCGCCGTACAGGAGGGACAGGAACCGCGACTGGGTGGGGCTGACCGGCTGGGCGTCGGGGCCCCCGGCGGCGGCGACGACCAGCGCGGCGGCCTCGGCGGCTTCGGTGGCGTCGTCGAGGAGGAGCCGGTTGAGCCGGTCGAGGACCTCGCCGACGCGGTGGCCCTCGCGAGCGAGGAGCCGCAGCCAGGGGCGGGCCAGGCCGGTGACGACGGCGGCCTCCGGGCCGCTGCCCTGGACGTCACCGAGCATGAAGCACCAGCGACCCGCCGCCTGGAAGACGTCGTAGAAGTCGCCGCCCGCGAGCCCGTCGTCGCTGGGCTCGTACACGACGTGGCTGGCGACGCCCGGGATCTGGGCGACCTTGCTGGGCAGCAGTCCGCGCTGGAGGACGCGGCTGATGGTGGCCTGGCGCGTGTACCGGCGGGCGGCGCCGATGGCGAGCGCCACGCGGCGCGCGAAGTCCTCGATGAGGGCGGTGACCGCGTCCGGGATGCGGCTGGTGCCGCGCCGCCCGATCATCAGGGTGCCGAGCCCGCGGCCGCCCACCACGAGGCACAGGGCGAGCGCGGTGCCGTGGCCGTCGCCCGACGGGTCGGGCCACGGGACGGGCACGGGGGCGGTGTGGGCGGGGCCGGGAAGCTTCGGCGGCTCCATCTGGAGGACCGCGCGCAGCGGCTCGATGGCGGACTCGTCGGCGTGCCAGACGCGCGCGAGGCGGGGCACGGCGGCCGCGCCGCCCTCGCCGCCGTCGCCCTCCAGCCAGAAGGCGCACCAGTCCGCGAGCCGCGGTACCAGCAGCTGACCGGCGAGCGCGGCGACGAGGTCCTCGTCGAGCTGGCCCGCGAGGAGGTCGGACGCCTCGGCGAGGAAGGTGAGCGCGCCGCTGCCGATCCACTCCTGGTCGTCGCGGACGGCGCGGCGGGGCGCGGGGGCGAGGATCTCGGCGGCGCGCAGGCCGCGCTGGATGGCCGGCTCGGGGCCGGGCACGGGGCAGGTGTTCCAGCCGTCGAGGGGGAGGCGGGCCCAGACGGTCTTGAGGCCGGGGCGGTAGGTGATGCCCCAGCACTCGGCGAGGGCGGCGACGAGCTGGAGCCCGCGACCGTACTCCTCGGGTCCGCCCTCCTCGTGGGCGGGGTGTTCGTTGCGGACGGTGCGGGCGGGGTGGTGGTCGGAGACTTCGAGGACCAGGGCGGCGGGCTGGTCGGCGTCGGGCTCCTCCAGCCGGAAGAGGAGCTCGACGGTGGTGCCCGCGTGGACGACGGCGTTCGTGACGAGTTCGGCGACGACGAGCACGGCGTCGTCCGCGACGCGGTCGGTGATCGCGGCGGTGGCGGGCAGCGCCAGGCCGGTCCAGTCGGCGAGCGCGGCCCGTACGAAGCGGCGTGCGGCGCCGGGGGCGAGCGGGTTGCCGGGCAGGCTGGTGCGGGCCACGGAGTGGTGGGGTGGCGGCTGCCGGGGTGGCAGATGGTCCTGCGACTCCGCGCACGCCATCGAGGCCATGGAGGCCATGGCATCCATGGGCTGGAGCGGATCCATGGGCGGGTCCATGGGCTCGAGTGCGTCCTTGGGCTCGAGTGCATCCATGGGCTGGAGCGCCTGCGGCCGCTGTGACCGCTGTGCTGGAAAGGACCCCACGTGCTCTCCTCGTCGGCTCCCGGTTCGGACACCGACAGAGTGACAGATCGAGCTCGCCCATAAGCGCCGAGTCATCGAAGTGGGCGTGGGAAGGACACGAAAAGCGGCCCCCGGCTCGGGAGGCGACCTGTCCGGCGAGCTGTCCGGCGACCTTTCGGGAGCGCTACTTCGAGCGCTACTCCGGGGCGGTGCCGAGGGCGGCCCACGCGTCGATGAGGAGTTCCACCGCGTCGACGACCACCTCGGCGCTGATCCGGTCGGGGGTCAGGAGCCGCTGGATCAGCAGGCCGTCCTCCAGGGCGTGGACGATCAGGGCGAGCGAGGCCGGGTCCGCGGGCGGGGTGGCGACGCCGCGCCGGACCAGTTCCTGCCGGATGCCTTCCCCGATGGCGCCCCGGGCGAGCTCTTCGCGCTCGGCGAGGGGCCGGCGGAGGTCGGGGTTGCGCACCGCGTGGAGGAGAAGCTCCAGGCGGAGTGTCAGCCAGGAGGGGAGGTGTTCGGCGCGGGCCCTGTTCCAGGCGCGGAGCCGGTCCAGCACCTCGGCGAAGGAGGCGGCGTCGGCGGCCATGGCCTGCACCTCGCGCAGTTCGGCCTGGGTGCGGCGCAGGAGCAGTTCGCGTACGAGCTCGTTCTTGTCGCCGAAATTGCCGTAGAACGCGCCGCGGCTGAAGCCGGCTCGTTCGGCGATCTGCTCGACGGACGTGCCGTTGACGCCGCGTTCGGTGAACAGCTCGGCCGCGGCCTCCAGCAGTCGATCCCGCGTCTGCTTCCTGGTCTCCTCGCGCGTCAGGCGTCGCTTGGGGGGTGCCATGCCGTGACCTGCCCTCCGCCGTCGGCCACCCGTCGCCCGTCACCCGTCACCGCTCGCCCTTCGCGAGGGGCGGGAAAACCCGATGGCGCTCTTCACATACAGACCTGTATCCGTATACGGGATTGTATCTCTGTGAGCAGCCGAGGAGCCGTCGCATGGATCAGGAACTGTGGCACTGGAACGCCTCCGCGTTGGCGGATGCCGTCGCGGGCGGCGAGGTCCCCGCCGTGGACGTCGTCGAGGCCCATCTCGCACGTATCGACGCGGCCAACCCCGAGGTGAACGCGGTCACCCAGGTCCTCGCCACCGGCGCCCGCGCCGCGGCTCGGGACACCGACCGCCGCCGGGCCGCGGGTGAGCCGCTCGGCCCGCTGGCCGGCGTGCCGTTCACGGTGAAGGAGAACATCCACGTCGCCGGTTCGGCCACGACCTTCGGCGTGCCCCGGTTCCGCGGTCTCGTACCCGCCGAGGACGCGCCGCCGGTGCGCCGGCTGCGCCGGGCCGGGGCGATACCCGTCGGCCGGACCAACCTGCCCGACATGACCATCGCCGGCATGCACACCGTCAGCACGCTGTACGGCGCCACCCGCAACCCCTGGGACCCGGCCCGGACACCCGGGGGAACCAGCGGAGGTGACGGGGTCGCGGTCGCCACGGGCATGGCGCCGCTCGGGCTCGGCAACGACTCGGGCGGGTCGATCTGCGTTCCGGCGGCGTTCAACGGCGTGGCCGCGCTGAAGCCCTCGTACGGCAGGTTCGCGCTCGACCACCGGATCGGTCCGCAGGACCCGACGCTGTCCTCCCAGCTGTTCCCCGTCGACGCCCCGCTCGCGCGCTCGGTCGCGGACCTGCGGCTGGTGTACGAGGTCCTCGCGGGCGCCGATCCGCAGGACCCGCGCGCGGCGCCGGTCCCGCTCGACGGGCCGCCCCTCGCGCCCGGCCGCCCGGTCCGGGTCGGCGTCGTCACCGACCCGGGCGGGAGCGGCGTCCACCCGCACGTGCGGGCCGGGGTGGAGGCGGCGGCCGCGGCGCTGGAGGACGCAGGGTACGCACTGGAGGAGGTCGAGGTGCCGAGGCTGGACGAGGCCGTCGACGCCTACCACGGGCTGATCTTCACGGAGTTCGCCCTGATGTGGCCGGCGGTGCGGGACCTGCTCACCGAGGACAGCCGGCGGCATGTGGAGTACACCCTCCAGGAGCACCCGCCCGTCGACCTCGCGGAGTACCTCCGGCTCACCGGTGTCCGCCTGGGCGTCCAGCGCGACTGGGCCCGGCTCTTCGAGCGGTTCCCGCTCGTGCTGGGGCCGGTGTCGACCGAGCCGGCGCCCTTCCCCGACACCATGCACGGCACCGTGGAGGACAACGCCCGCACGATGGCGGCGCTCCGGTTGTGCAGGGCGAACACGTTCGTCGGTACGCCGTCGGTGACGGTGCCCGTGGGCGTCGCCGACGGGCTGCCGCAGGGCGTGCAGATCATCGGCGGGATGTACCGGGAGGACCTGTGCCTGCGGGCCGCGGCGGCGATCGAGCGGCGGCGGGGGACGTTCACACCGGTCACTCCGGTGACCGGTGTCACCGGAATCACCGAAGTCACCGAAGTCACCGAAGTCACGTCTGCCCCGCCGGTCACGCGAGTCACGCCTCGGCCGTAGCCCGCGCCCGCCGGAGCGGGCCCGGGCCAGCGGGGCGGGGCGAACGGACGGGCCGGCCGGTGAGCCCGGCAGCCGCTCACGCCTCCCTGGCGCCCTCGTACATCTCCTCGATCAGGTGCTTGTACTCGCGCTCCACGACCGGCCGCTTCAGCTTGAGGCTCGGCGTGAGCTCGCCGTGCTCGATGTCCAGGTCGCGAGGGAGCAGCCGGAACTTCTTGATGGTCTGCCAGCGCTGCAGCCCGTCGTTGAGCCGGTCCACGTACCCCTGCACGAGCTGGTTCACCTCGGGCCTGGCCACGAGGTCGGCGTACGACGTGCCGCTCAGGCCGTGCTCCTCGGCCCAGCCGAGGAGGGCGGGCTCGTCGAGGGCGATCAGCGCCGTGCAGTAGTTCCGGTCGGCGCCGTGGACGAGGATGTTCGAGACGTACGGGCAGACCGCCTTGAACTGGCCCTCCACCTCGGCGGGCGCGATGTACTTGCCGCCGGACGTCTTGATGAGGTCCTTCTTGCGGTCGGTGATGCGCAGGTAGCCGTCGACCGACAGTTCGCCGATGTCCCCGGTGTGCAGCCAGCCGTCGGGCTCCAGCACCTCCGCGGTCTTCTCCGGCAGCCCGTGGTAACCCGCCATGATGCCGGGGCCGCGCAGCAGGATCTCGCCGTCGTCGGCGATGCGGACCTCGGTGCCGGGCAGCGGCTTGCCGACCGTACCGGTGCGGTACGCCTCGCCGGGGTTGACGAAGCTGGCCGCGCTGGACTCCGTCAGGCCGTACCCCTCCAGGATGTGGACGCCGGCGCCGGAGAAGAAGTAGCCGATCTCGGGCGCGAGGGCGGCCGAGCCGGAGATGGCGGCGCGCAGCCGGCCGCCGAAGGCGTCGCGGAGCTTGGAGTAGACGAGCGCGTCGGCGACCTTGTGCTTGGCGGTGAGGCCGAAGGGGGCGCTCGCCGTGCCGGTGCGGCGGAAGTTGTCCTGGGTGACCTTGGCGTACTCGCGCGCGACCCCGGCCGCCCACGTGAAGATCTTGTACTTGGCGCCGCCACCCGCCCGCGCCTTGGCCACGACCCCGTTGTAGACCTTCTCGAAGATGCGGGGCACGGCGGCCATGTAGGTGGGCTGGACGACCGGCAGGTTCTCGATGATCTTGTCGACGCGGCCGTCGACGGCGGTGACGTGCCCGACCTCGATCTGGCCGGAGGTCAGCACCTTGCCGAAGACGTGCGCGAGCGGCAGCCACAGGTACTGCACGTCGTCCGCCGTGATGAGGCCGGTCGCGGCGATGGCCTTGGCCATGTACGACCAGTTGTCGTGCGGCAGCCGTACGCCCTTGGGGCGGCCGGTGGTGCCGGAGGTGTAGATGAGGGTGGCGAGCTGGTCGGCGGTGATCGCGGAGACCCGCTCCTTGACGGCGTCCGGGTGCTTGGCGAGGTACGCCCTGCCGCGCTCTTCGAGCTCGGCGAGGGAGAGGACCCAACCCTCCGGGTCGGCCTCGTCCGCCTCCACCGCGCCGGCGTCGATGACGACGACGTGGGCGAGGTGGGGCAGGTCGGCGCGCTTGGCGCGGGCCTTGGCGAGCTGGGCGGCGTCCTCGGCGATCAGCACGCGGCTGTCGGAGTCGGCGAGGATGTACGCGGACTCGTCGGCGTTGGTCTGCGGGTAGACGGTGGTCGTGGCCGCGCCGGCGCACATCACGCCGAGGTCGGCGAGGATCCACTCGACGCGGGTGGCGGAGGCGAGCGCGACGCGCTCCTCCGGCTGGACGCCCAGGTCGACGAGGCCGGCGGCGACGGCGTACACGCGGTCGGCGGCCTGCTGCCAGCTGAGCGACTTCCAGTCGTCGGGGCCCTGTCCGGAGGCCGCGGGGACGGGGTAGCGGTAGGCCTCGGCGTCCGGGGTCTTCGCGACGCGCTCAAGGAAGAGGGACGCCACGGAGGGCGGCCGGTTCTCGATCAGGGTCTTGGTGTCGCTCACGGCGTCCTCCGGGCGGCGGCTTGCGGCAGGGCTGCACGACGGGGTGGTTGTTTAACTGGCGAGTAACCCTCGGGCGGGATCAGGTTAGAGCGCCGTCGTCCGCCATGTAAGGGGCTACGGCCAGGCGCTTGATACCCGGTTCATAACGACTGTGCAGTACCTGTGCGGTCCGTGGGCACGCAAAAGCGCCCGTCCGTGAACCGAACGGGCGCTTTGGCGCACGTACCCGCGCGGGGCTGCTTCTTCGCTGCTCCCGGCTACTTCTTGGTCTTGCCGCCCGCGGACTCGTCGCTCGACAGCACCGCGATGAAGGCCTCCTGCGGCACCTCGACGGAGCCGACCATCTTCATCCGCTTCTTGCCTTCCTTCTGCTTCTCCAGCAGCTTCCGCTTACGGGAGATGTCACCGCCGTAGCACTTGGCGAGGACGTCCTTGCGGATGGCGCGGATCGTCTCGCGGGCGATGACACGGGAGCCGATGGCCGCCTGGATCGGCACCTCGAAGGCCTGCCGCGGGATGAGCTCGCGCAGCTTGGCGACGAGCCGGACGCCGTACGCGTACGCCGCGTCCTTGTGCGTGATGGCGGAGAAGGCGTCGACCTTGTCGCCGTGCAGCAGGATGTCGACCTTCACGAGGCTGGAGGCCTGCTCGCCGGTGGGCTCGTAGTCGAGGGAGGCGTACCCGCGCGTCTTGGACTTCAGCTGGTCGAAGAAGTCGAAGACGATCTCGGCGAGGGGAAGGGTGTAGCGGATCTCGACCCGGTCCTCGGAGAGGTAGTCCATGCCGAGGAGGGTGCCGCGGCGGGTCTGGCACAGCTCCATGATCGAGCCGATGAACTCGCTGGGGGCGAGGATCGTGGCGCGTACGACCGGCTCGTACACCTCGCTGATCTTGCCCTCGGGGAACTCGCTCGGGTTGGTGACCGTGTGCTCGCTGCCGTCCTCCATGAGGACGCGGTAGACCACGTTGGGCGCGGTGGCGATGAGGTCGAGGCCGAACTCGCGCTCCAGCCGCTCGCGGATCACGTCGAGGTGGAGCAGGCCCAGGAAGCCGACGCGGAAGCCGAAGCCGAGCGCGGCGGACGTCTCCGGCTCGTAGACGAGCGCGGCGTCGTTGAGCTGCAGCTTGTCGAGGGCGTCGCGCAGCTCGGGGTAGTCGGAGCCGTCCAGCGGATACAGGCCCGAGAAGACCATCGGCTTCGGGTCCTTGTAACCGCCGAGGGCCTCGGTGGCGCCCTTGTGCAGGGTGGTGATGGTGTCACCGACCTTGGACTGCCGGACGTCCTTCACACCCGTGATCAGGTAGCCGACCTCGCCGACGCCGAGCCCGTCCGCCGGGAGCATCTCGGGCGAGTTCGTACCGATCTCCAGCAGCTCGTGGGTCGCGTTGGTGGACATCATGCGGATGCGCTCGCGCTTGTTGAGCTGTCCGTCGATGACACGGACGTACGTCACGACGCCGCGGTACGAGTCGTAGACCGAGTCGAAGATCATCGCGCGGGCGGGGGCGTCGGCGACGCCGACCGGCGCCGGGACGTCCTTGACCACGCGGTCGAGCAGCGCCTCGACGCCGAGACCGGTCTTGGCGGACACCCGCAGGACGTCGTCGGGCTCGCAGCCGACCAGGTTCGCCAGCTCCTCGGCGAACTTCTCCGGCTGGGCGGCCGGGAGGTCGATCTTGTTGAGCACCGGGACGATGGTGAGGTCGTTCTCCATCGCCAGGTAGAGGTTGGCGAGGGTCTGCGCCTCGATGCCCTGGGCGGCGTCGACGAGCAGGACGGTGCCCTCGCAGGCGGCCAGGGACCGCGACACCTCGTACGTGAAGTCGACGTGGCCGGGGGTGTCGATCATGTTGAGGATGTGGGTGCTGCCCTGACCGGGGCCCGTGGTCGGGGCCCACGGCAGACGCACAGCCTGGGACTTGATCGTGATGCCGCGCTCGCGCTCGATGTCCATGCGGTCGAGGTACTGAGCGCGCATCTGCCGCTGCTCGACCACACCGGTCAGCTGGAGCATCCGGTCGGCAAGGGTCGACTTGCCGTGGTCGATGTGCGCGATGATGCAGAAGTTGCGGATCAGCGCCGGGTCGGTACGGCTCGGCTCGGGCACGTGGGTAGGGGTCGCGGGCACGCAGGGTCCTGATTCTCGAGACGCTGGCGTCTCTGCTCGGGTCGACGTCGGATCGATACGTAGGTTCCATGGTCCCACGGACGGGGGCGGGCGCTCGGTTTGGGCCGCTCGCAGCGCGACTGGTACCGTGGGCAGCTGTGTCTCATAGCCCTCTCAGCGTTGAGACACTCCTCTAAGAAATCCTTACGAACCTGAAAAGGCTCTTTCGTGGCGAACATCAAGTCCCAGATCAAGCGGAACAAGACGAACGAGAAGGCGCGCCTGCGCAACAAGGCCGTCAAGTCGTCGCTCAAGACCGCGATCCGCAAGGCCCGTGAGGCTGCTGCCGCGGGTGACGTCGAGAAGGCCACCGTGGCCGCTCGCGAGGCCGCCCGCAAGCTCGACAAGGCCGTCTCGAAGGGTGTCATCCACAAGAACGCCGCCGCCAACAAGAAGTCGGCGCTGGCTGCCAAGGTTGCCTCCCTCCAGGGCTGAGCTTTCTGCTCTTGATCCATCCTGATTCACCCTGATCCCACGGGATCAGCCGCCGGAAGGGACCCAAGCGGGCCCTCTCATCCGCTCCCGACCGGCACCCCGGGACCGTACGCGGCCTGCGTTCGCCACGCGGGTACGGACCCAGCATCGTGATCCGAAGGCCCCGGCCTCGGTCCTTCCCCAGGACCGCGGCCGGGGCCTTCGGCGTACCGGAGGAGGCGGGCGAGGCCGTCCGGCACGCGTGACGGTCTCAGGAGCCGCGCGGCGCCACCAGGCCGGTTTCGTAGGCGACGACCACGAGCTGGGCCCGGTCACGGGCGTGGAGCTTGGCCATGGCGCGGTTGATGTGGGTTTTCGCCGTCATGGGGCTGATCACCATGCGGCCCGCGATCTCGTCGTTGGACAGGCCCTGCGCGACCAGGGCGACGGCCTCCCGCTCCCGGCCGGTCAGCTCTTCCAGGCCCCGCACGGTGTTGGCGGGGTGCGGCTGGGTGACGTACCGGTTGATGAGCTTGCGCGTGATGGACGGGGCCAGCAGGGCGTCGCCGCGCGCCGCGACACGGACGGCGTGCAGAAAGTCCTCCGGCAGGACGTCCTTGACGAGGAACCCGGCGGCGCCGGCGCGCAGTGCGTCGAAGACGTATTCGTCCAGGCCGTAGTTGGTCAGGATGACGACGTGCACCTGGGAGAGAGCCGGGTCGGCGGCGATGCGCCGGGTCGCCTCGATGCCGTCGACGACCGGCATCCGGATGTCGATGAGCGCGACGTCAGGCAGGTGCTTCCCGGCCAGCTCCACACCCTCCCGCCCGTCGGCGGCCTCGGCCACCACCTCGATGTCGTCCTCGAGGTCGAGGAGTGCGCGGAAGCCGCTGCGGATGAGCGGCTGGTCGTCGATGAGGAGGACTCGGATCATGACGTCTTCTCCACGGGGAGTTCGGCCTGGACGGTGAAGCCGCCGTCGCCGCGTGGTTCCGCGCGCAGGCGGCCGCCGAGGGCGGTGACGCGTTCCCGCATGCCGAGCAGGCCGAGACCGGGGGTGGGGGCGGTGTCCGGTGTCGCTCGGCCGTCGTCATCGACGCGTATGGCGAGGGTGTCCGGTCGGCAGTCGATCCGCACCGACGCCGTGGCGGCGTCCGCGTGACGGGCGATGTTGGTGAGCGACTCCTGGACGATCCGGTAGACGGTCCGGTCCACCGCCGTCGGCACGCGCACGCCGTCCTGTCGCCCCTCGATCGTCAGCGTCGCGTCCAGGCCGATGGCACGAGCCCGCTCCACCAGTTCCGTTACGTCGTCGAGCCCACGCGGCGGGGCCGTGTCGTCGTCGCGCAGCGCCTCCAGAGTCGCCCGCAACTCCCTGGCCGCCTCGCGTCCGGCTTCCTGGATTGCCAGCAGGGCGGGCGGTACGTCCTCGCCGCGCCTGCGGGCCACGTGTACGGCGACCTCGGCCTGCACCTTGATGACCGAGATCTGGTGGGTGAGCGAGTCATGCAGCTCGCGCGCGATACGCAGCCGTTCCTCGTCGGCGCGGCGCCGCGCGGTCTCCTCCCGCGTGCGCTCGGCCTCGTCCGCCCGCCGCTCGGCCTGCCGCAGCGCCTCACCCGCGGCGCCGGCCGCGACGAGCCAGGCGATTTCGAGGGCGCCTCGGGCCTGCGCGAACGCCTGGCCCGTGTCGTGCAGGCCCGAGGCCAGGGCAGCGAGCGGGAGGAGGGCGAGCAAGGCCACGCTGGTCACCACCGTGACGGTCCGGTGTCCTGCCCGCACGGCCGCGTATACGGCGAACAGGTACCCGACGGCGGGCACATCGAAGCCTGCCGCCTGGTAGCCCGCCGCGCACAGCCCGGTGACGGCCAGGACGGCGACCGGTGCCCGGCGGCGTACGGCAAGGGCCAGCCCGCCGACCGCCAGCAGGGCGTACCCGAGTACGTCAACGGTCACGGCGGAACGCTGCCCGGCCGGCCCGGTGAGGCCGGAGAGCCCGGTCGTCAGCAGCGCCGCCGCCACGCCGACGGCGATACCCCAGTCTCCTACGCGGGCCCGGACACCGGGCTCACCAGCACTCATGCGCGCACCCTAGCCTCCGCCGGCTACGGGCGAGTCGGCCCTGCGGACCAGCGGCCACTACCGCACGCGCGGTACCTCCGCGCCTGCTGCGGCGCCTGCGGTAGCCGGACACGGTGGCGGCGGCAGTGCGAATTGCCTGCGCGGGGCGGACGACCGGGGACGGGGCGGGCGGGGATGCTCGGGCGACACCGGTCGTAGGAAGAGAAGGAGCACCTCGATGTCCGTTCGCCGCTTGCTTACCGCCACCCCGCTTCCCCCGCTCGCGGCCACCGTGCTCATGGGCACCGTGCTCACGACACCGGCGGCCGCGCATTCCTCGGCCCAGTCGGTGGTGGCCGCCGATGTCCACGACTTCAGCCTCGGGCGACTCGGAGCCGCCACGGGAGCCCTGCTGGGGCTGGCCGGCCTGGTCATCGCCTGGCTGGCCCTGGCCCGCCCCGCCGGGCGTCTCGGCATTGCCGGCGGACCGGTCGGGGCCGTGATGGCCATGGTGGCGGGGCTGATCGGCATGGCCCTCGGTGGGCTGGTCGCGGCCACGTCCGACGGCGGCCTCGGCACCGGCAACGGGCTGGGCGGGGCCTACGTGGCCATGCTGGTGGGCTTGATCGGCACGGCCCTCGGTGCGCTGGCCCTGGCCCGTACCCGGCGCAGCGGCTGACCGCTACGGCTGCCGACAGCCGGGGGAGGCGGCGTCAGCCGCGGCGGGAGCGGGCCGCGCGGGCGATGGCGACGACCGCTTTCTCCAGGGCGTACTCCGGGTCGTCCCCGCCGCCCTTGACCCCGGCGTCCGCCTCCGCGATCGCTCGGAGCGCCACGGCCACACCGTCCGGCGTCCAGCCGCGCATCTGCTGCCGCACGCGGTCGATCTTCCAGGGCGGCATGCCGAGCTCGCGGGCGAGGTCGGCGGGGCGGCCGCCCCGCGCCGAGGACAGCTTGCCGATGGCGCGCACGCCCTGCGCCAGGGCGCTGGTGATCAGCACGGGCGCGACGCCCGTCGCGAGGGACCACCGCAGGGCCTCCAGGGCCTCGGCCGCCCGGCCCTCCACCGCCCGGTCGGCGACGTTGAAGCTGGAGGCCTCCGCACGGCCGGTGTAGTACCGGCCGACGACCGCCTCGTCGATCGTGCCCTCGACGTCCGCGGTGAGCTGCGACACCGCGGAGGCGAGCTCCCGCAGGTCGCTGCCGATCGCGTCGACGAGCGCCTGGCACGCCTCGGGCGTCGCCGACCTGCCCAGGGCGCGGAACTCGCCGCGCACGAACGTCAGACGCTCCGCGGGCTTGGTGGTCTTCGGGCAGGCGACCTCGCGTGCCCCTGCCTTGCGTGCCGCGTCGAGCAGGCCCTTGCCCTTGGCGCCGCCGGCGTGGACCAGAACGAGGGTGATGTCCTCCTCGACGGGCGCCCCGAGGTAGGTCTTGACGTCCTTGACGGAGTCGGCGGAGAGGTCGTGCGCGTTCCGCACGATCAACACCTTGCGCTCGGCGAAGAGCGACGGGCTCGTCAGCTCGGCGAGCATGCCCGGCTGGAGCTGGTCGGCGGTGAGGTCGCGGACGTCCGTGTCGGCGTCGGCGGCGCGGGCGGCCGCCACCACCTGCTGCACCGCGCGGTCCAGGAGCAGTTCCTCCTGGCCCACGGCCAGGGTGACGGGGGCGAGGGGGTCGTCGGTCGCGTTCTTTCTGGTGGCCATCGCGAACCAGGATCGCACGCGCCACCGACAACCCGTCCCCGCCCGGCCCCTCCCGCGGCCGCGCCTACGGCTTCCTCTGCAGCTCCGTCTCCGGCCCCGTCTCCGGCCCCCTCAACAGCTCTGTCTACGGCTCCTCGCGCCAGCCGTCCCACTCGGCCGCGAACTCGTCCAGCTCGGCCGCAGCGAGCCGGGCCTCCGGGTCCTCGACGACCACCAGCCACTGCGCGTCCTCGGCGTCGTCCTCGCCGGCCAGCGCGTCCCGTACCAACTGCGGCTCCTCGTCGAGCCCGAACCGGTCGCCGAGGGCCTCGGCCACCTCCTCCGCGGCATCCCGGTCGGGCAGCACCAGCACATGTCTCACATCGTTCACAGGACCATTGTTCAATGCCGGTTCCGGGCCGTGGCCCGCAGGTCCCGCCCGGTGCCGGTGACCGCGATCGGGCCGTCCCGGTCGGTGCGCAGCACCACCGCTCCCCCGTCGCGCAGGGCGGCGACCGTACGCGGTGACGGATGGCCGTAGTCGTTGTCACGGCCTGCCGACACCAAGGCGAGCCGGGGCCGGACGCGGTCCATCAGACCTGGGTCCTGATGGGACGAGCCATGGTGGGCCACCTTGAGCACGTCGACCGGCGGCAGGTCGGGGTGGGCCCGCAAAAGGCCCCGCTGCGCGGGCGGTTCGAGGTCGCCGAGGAGAAGAAGCGTCACCCGGGAACCTCCTGTCCCGGCGCGGACGAGCAGCGTGACGCTGGCGTCGTTCGGCCCCTCGGGGTCCGGGCCGGGCCGGGCTCCCGGCCACAGCACGCGCCATTCCAGGGCGCCGGTCCGGCGCCGCTCCCCCGGTGCCGCGGGTATGACGGGCACCCCGGCGGCGCGGGCCGTCCGGTAGACGAACGCGGCCTGGCCCGCCGGTTCCCGGAGGCTCGTCGTCTGGACGGCACCGACCTCGCGCCCCCGCAGCACCCCGGGCAGTCCGGCGACATGGTCGGCGTGGAAGTGGGTGAGCACCACGAGCGGTACGCGGCTCACAGCGAGGTCGCGCAGGCACCGGTCCACGGGCCGCGGGTCGGGCCCCGCGTCCACCACCACGCCCGCGCCCGGACCGGCCGCGAGCACCATCGCATCGCCTTGCCCGACGTCGCACATCGCATAGAGCCATCCCGGCGGCGGCCATCCGGTGACGAGCCGGGCCAGCGGGGGCGGCCGCACCACCGCGACCAGCAGCAGCGCCGCGCAGGCGGCGGCCACGAGCGAGCGGTACGGCATCCGCCGGGCCAGCAGCAGGGCCGCACCGGTGGCGGCGGCGAGCAGCAGACCACCCCGCCAGCCGCCCGGCCAGCCGGCCTCCGCCCCGGGCAGCGCGGCCCCGGCGCGGGCGACGGAGGCGATCCACCCGGCCGGCCACCCCGCGCACTCGGCGAGCAGCCGGGCCGCCGGCATCGCCACGGGTGCCGCGGCGAGCGCGGCGAAGCCGAGGACGGTCGCCGGGGCCACCGCGAGCTCGGCGAGCAGGTTGCAGGGGATCGCCACCAGGCTGACCCGGGCCGCGAAGACCACCACCACGGGCGCGCACACGGCCTGGGCCGCCGCGGTCGCGGCCAGCGCCTCCGCGATGCGGGGCGGCACCCGGCGCCGCCGCAGCGCGGTGCTCCAGCGCGGGGCGAGGGTGAGCAGGGACCCGGTCGCCAGCACGGACAGCAGGAAGCCGTAACTGCGCGCCAGCCACGGGTCGTACAGCACCAGCAGCAGCACCGCGGCGGCCAGCGCGGGGATGAGGGATCTGCGGCGCCCGGTCCCGATGGCGAGCAGCGTGATCAGTCCGCAGGCGGCGGCGCGCAGCACGCTCGGGTCGGGCCGGCACACCACGACGAAGGCGAGCGTGAGCGCCCCGCCGATGAGCGCGGTCGCCCGCAGCCCGAGCCCCAGCCGGGGTGCCAGCCCGCCGCGCTCCGCCCGCAGCGCCGAGCCCGGCCTGCCGATGAGCAGCAGCAGCGCGACGCTGAGGTTGCTGCCGGACACGGCGAGCAGGTGCGTGAGGTCGGTCGCCCGGAAGGCGTCGTACAGCTCGGGCGGGATGCGGGAGGTGTCGCCGACGACCAGCCCGGGCAGCAGCGCGCGGGCGTCGGGCGCCAGCCCGTCCGTCGCCGTGCGCAGGCCCGCGCGCAGCTTTCCGGCGGTGCGCTGGAGCGCGTTCGGCGGCCCGGTCACGCGCGGTGGCCCGGTGCCGACGCGTACGACGGCCGCGAACCGGTCCGCCGTGCGCTGCGGCGGGGCCAGCCGCGCGGCCACGCGCACCCCGGTGGAGGGCAGCAGCCGCTGCCACCCGGCTTCGACGGGCGCGATCAGCAGCACGGGGGTGCGGATCCTGGTGGCGCCGCCGCGGGTCACCGCGACGCGTGTCGCCTCGCCGTCGAGGACGACCGAGCCTGTCCCGGCCGGGCCGCCGTCCCGCCGCACCGGGCGCGGGTCGGAGGTGACCGTGACGTCGAGGGTGACGCGCGCGTACTCCCGCGCCAGCCCCGGCAGTGGCCCCCGCCGCAGATCGGCCCCGTGAAGTCCGGCCGATGCCGCGCCCGCGGCGCCGCACAGCAGGACGGCGGCGCACGCGGTGACGTTCGCACGCCACCGCCCACCGGGCGACGAGCGCGCGCGCCGCCGCCGCCGTACCGTCACGCGGGCGAGCAGCCCGAGCGCCGCCGCGACGCCGACGGCCACTCCCGCGACGGTCCACCATCCCGGCGCGCCGACCGCGAGGGCCGCCGCCCCCCACGCGGCCAGGGCCGGAGGCACGAGCCGCAGGTCGGCAGGCCCTTCCTGGCGCGGGTCGGCGGCACCGAGCGGGTGGCCGGACGCGGCGTGGACCGGTGCACGGGCCGGGGCGGTCCCGGGGGTCATGGCCGTACCAGGGGCTGGAGGTCCGAGAACCGGCGGTCGCCGATCCCGTTGACCTCGCGGAGCTCATCGACCGACCGGAAGCCCCCGTGCCGGGTGCGGTAGTCGACGATGTGCTGGGCCAGTACGGGCCCGACGCCGGGCAGCGCGTCCAGCTGTTCGACGGTGGCGGTGTTGAGGCTCACGGGCCCCGCACCCGCCGCACCCGCTTGACCGGACGCACCGCCCGGGCCTGAACCGGAGACCGGCCCGGCCGGCGCGGGGGTGACGCCCACGAGCACCTGCTCGCCGTCCATCAGCACGCGCGCCCGGTTGAGGCCGGAGACGTCCGTGCCCGGCCGGACACCGCCCGCCGCGTGCAGCGCGTCGGCGACCCGCGACCCGGCGGGCAGCCGCAGTACGCCGGGCCGCCGCACCTTGCCGCTCACGTCGACGACCACGGCCGGGGGCGAGGCGGTCGGCACCGGCGGGCCGGCCGTTCCAGGCGTCGGGGCGGCCGCCGGCTCCGCCGCCCCGACGACTTCGGGAGCGTGCACGGCCTCCGGCCGCCCGGCCCAGAAGTACCGTCCGGCCACGAGGGCCGCCACGACCAGTACCACCGCGAGCGCGGCGAGCGCCCTGGGCTCGACCCCGCACCGCAGCTGCAGCCACAGCGGTAAGCGGTCGCGCAGCGCGGGCCACCACCGCTCGCGGGCTCCTCGCGGTTCCGCCGACGCCGTCCCCGTCTCCGTCCCCGTCTCCGGTGCGGCCGGTCCGGCCGCGGCGGGGGCCGCACCCGGAGGCGGCGGCATCGCGTACGCCGCCGTACCGTCGAAGGCCTCGAAGGCCCCCGTACCGTCGAAGAGCGCCTCCGCACGTCGGCGGGGTGCCGTGGCCGCATGCCCGTCGTGGGCCTGTCGCCGTACCCGGCCGCGGGCGCGGGCGTGGACACGAGCGCGGGCGCGGGCACGGCTCCGTCCGTCTGATCCCGGCATCCGCCCGGGCCCGCTCGTCGCGAAACTCGTCACTGTGCGTGTTCGGTTCGTCATGGCGCAACACGGTACGCACATACGCCCGAACCTGCCGAGCAGCCCCAAAATTGGTGGATAACCCAGGAGTTGTGGAAAAACCGCTCACCCGAACGAGCGACGTCCGAGCCTGCTCGCCGTCACCGCAACGCCGTCACCGCAACGCCGTCAGCACGACGCCATCACCACGACGCCGTCACCACGACGAGACGACCACGCCCAGCAGCCCCGGCCCGGTGTGCGCACCGATCACCGCGCCCACCTCGCTGACATGCAGCTCGGCGAGGTCGGGGATCCGACGGCGCAGCCGGTCCGCCAGTGCGGCGGCCCGTTCCGGGGCCGCCAGATGGTGAACGGCGATGTCCACCCGGCTCGCGCCCGCCCGGTCGGCGGCGATCTCCTCCAACCTGGCGATGGCCTTCGACGCCGTGCGCACCTTCTCGCGCAGCTCGATCCGGCCGCCCTCCAGCTCCAGCAGCGGCTTGACGGCGAGCGCCGAGCCCAGCAGCGCCTGGGCCGCGCCGATGCGGCCGCCCCGGCGCAGGTAGTCGAGGGTGTCGACGTAGAAGTAGGCGGAGGTCCCGGCGGCCCGCTTCTCGGCGGCCGCGACCGCGTCGTCCAGCGTGCCGCCCGCCTCCGCCGCCTCGGCGGCCGCGAGTGCGCAGAAGCCGAGCGCCATGGCGACCATGCCGGTGTCGACCACCCGCACCGGCACCGGGGCGTCCTTCGCGGCCAGGACGGCCGCGTCGTACGTGCCCGAGAACTCGGCCGACAGGTGCAGGGAGACGATTCCGTCGGCGCCTCGCTCGGCGGCCGCCCGGTACGCTGCCGCGAACGTCTCGGGGCTCGGCCGAGAGGTGGTCACGGAGCGCCGCTTCTGCAGGGCGAGGGCGAGGGAGCGGGCCGAGATCTCGGTGCCCTCCTCGAGGGCCTGGTCGCCGAGTACGACGGTCAGCGGCACCGCTGCGATGCCGTGCCGCTCCATCGTCTGCGGCGGCAGGTAGGCCGTGGAATCGGTGACGATAGCGACATGGCGGGACATGAGCGGGAGGTTACCCGCAGGCGGGCGTCCCATGGCAGTCCGCCCCCGCCGCCGTGCTCGGTTCGGGTCAGTTCGTGGTCTCGGGTCGGGTGGACTTCTGCCATGAATAGGGGTGCGGCTGCCGGGGGTCGCGCGCCGTGATCGCCGGCCGCTCGCCCTGGCCCGACGCAGCGCCTCCGTTCGCCTGCGCCGGGGGCGCCTCCGGCCACGTCAGGTCGTCGCCACCGTCCGCACCGTCACCGGCGCCCCGGCCGTCCCGGCGGTCCGCACCGCGCCCGGTCTGCGCCGACGACGACTCCGCCGTCACCGGGGGCTCCGCCGACCAGTGCCGCAGCGCGCCCGCCTCGATGTCGATCTGGGCGCTCAGCGTCTCCAGCTCGTCGTCGGCGAACCTCCGCGCCCGGTCCCGGGCCGCCCACCGCAGGGAGTCGGCCGAGTCCGTGATCCGCTGCGTGCGCTCCCGCAGGCCCGGCAGCTGCTCCGCGACCCTGGACCGGTCCGGGTCCCGCTCCATGCGCCGCAGGTCCTCGTCCAGCTCGTGCCCGTGCGCGCTGAGCCGCCGGAACAGCTCCAGCGACTCCTTGACCGAGGCGTCCTCCCGCGCGGTCGCCTCCAGCGCCTCCTGGGTGGCACGCATCGAGGTGCGCAGCTTCAGCCGCAGCTGCGCCAGCTCGCCCACGACGCCGCCCTGCCCGTAGCTCTTGGCGCGCAGGGTGGTGTCCTCGACGGTGCGCCGCGCCTGGGTGATCGTGCGGTCGACGCCGCGCTTGACGCCCTTGACCACCTTGACGGACACGTACACGCCCAGCGCGACGAAGGCGACGAAGAGCAGCGCCAGGATCAGGATCGCGGCTTCCATGAAGTCCCCTCGGTTTCGGTGCCGGACGCTCGCGCCCGTGTTCCTCCACGGTAAACGGAACAGGCAGGTCGGGGGTTCCATCGAAACCCCCAACCTGCCCGTAAGGGAAACCACCCAGGCGTTATGCCCGGAACGCGCTACGCCGGGACGATGTTCACCAGCTTCGGCGCCCGCGCGATCACCTTGCGGATGTCCGCGCCGCCCAGCGCAGCGACGACCGCCGGGTCGGCCAGGGCCAGCGCCTCCAGCTCGGCGTCGGTGATCGACGGGGAGACCTCCAGCCGCGCCTTGACCTTGCCCTTGATCTGGACGACGCAGGTGACGGTCTCGTCCACGACGTACGCCGGGTCGGCCACCGGGAAGTCCTGGTGGACCACGGAGTCGGTGTGGCCCAGCCGGTGCCACAGCTCCTCGGCGATGTGCGGCGCCAGCGGGGCGACCAGCAGCACCAGCCGCTCGGCGACGGAACGCGACACCGGGGCGCCCGACTTGGTCAGGTGGTTGTTCAGCTCGGTGACCTTGGCGATCGCCGTGTTGAACCGCATCGCGGCCATGTCCTGGGACACGCCGTCGATGGCCTTGTGCAGGGCGCGCAGCGTGTCCTCGTCGGGCTCGGCGTCGACGACGGTGACCTCGCCGGTCGCCTCGTCCACGATGTTGCGCCACAGCCGCTGCAGCAGCCGGTACTGGCCCACCACCGCGCGCGTGTCCCAGGGGCGGGAGACGTCCAGCGGGCCCATGGCCATCTCGTACAGGCGCAGGGTGTCGGCGCCGTACTCGGCGCAGATCTCGTCCGGAGTGACGGCGTTCTTCAGGGACTTGCCCATCTTGCCCAGGACGCGGCTGACCTTCTCGCCCTGGTACCAGAAGGCGCCGTCCCGCTCCTCGACCTCGGCGGCCGGTACGGCGATGCCGCGCGCGTCCCGGTAGACGAAAGCCTGGATCATGCCCTGGTTGTACAGCTTGTGGAAGGGCTCGGCCGACGAGACGTGGCCCAGGTCGTACAGCACCTTGGACCAGAACCGCGCGTACAGCAGGTGCAGTACGGCGTGCTCGGCGCCGCCCACGTACAGGTCGACACCGCCGTGCGGCTGTCCCTCGCGCGGGCCCATCCAGTACTGCTCGATCGCCGGGTCGACCAGCGCCGAGTCGTTGTGCGGGTCCAGGTAGCGCAGCTCGTACCAGCAGGAACCGGCCCAGTTGGGCATGGTGTTGGTCTCGCGGCGGTACTTCTTCGGGCCGTCGCCCAGGTCCAGGGTGACGTTGACCCAGTCCTCGTTGCGCGACAGGGGCGTCTCGGGCTGCGTGTCGGCGTCGTCCGGGTCGAAGGTGCGCGGCGAGTAGTCGTCGACCTCGGGCAGCTCCAGCGGCAGCATCGACTCGGGCAGCGCGTGCGCCACGCCGTCCTCGTCGTAGACGATCGGGAAGGGCTCGCCCCAGTACCGCTGACGGCTGAACAGCCAGTCGCGCAGCCGGAAGTTGACGGTGCCCTCGCCGATGCCCTTCTCGGACAGCCACTCGGTGATGCGGGCCTTGGCCTCGACGACGCCCAGGCCGTCCAGCGAGACGTCGTCGTTCGACGAGTTGACGATCTTCGCGTCGTACGAGTCGAAGGCGTCGTCCCACGTGGACGGGTCGGTGCCGCGCTCGTCGGAGGGCTGGACGACACAGCGCATGGGCAGGTCGAAGGCGCGTGCGAAGGCGAAGTCACGGCTGTCGTGCGCCGGGACGGCCATGATGGCGCCGGTTCCGTAGCCCATCAGGACGTAGTCGGCGATGAAGACGGGGACCTGCTCGCCACTGACCGGGTTGGTGGCGTACGCGCCGGTGAAGACGCCGGTCTTCTCCTTGGCCTCGGCCTGGCGCTCGACGTCGGACTTGGCGGCGGCCTGCTTGCGGTAGGCGTCGACGGCCAGGGCCGGGGTCGCGTGACCGCCCGTCCACAGGGCGTGGGTGCCGGCCGGCCAGGCCTCCGGGACGATCTTGCCGACCAGCTCGTGCTCGGGCGCCAGCACCATGTAGGTGGCGCCGAACAGGGTGTCCGGGCGGGTGGTGAAGACGGTGATGGCGTCGTCGCCGACGGCGAAGTCGACGCGCGCGCCCTCGGAGCGGCCGATCCAGTTGCGCTGCTGCAGCTTGATGGCCTCGGGCCAGTCCAGGGCGTCCAGGTCGTCCAGCAGCCGGTCGGCGTAGGCGGTGATGCGCATGTTCCACTGGCGCAGCTTCGCCTTGAAGACCGGATAGTTGCCGCGCTCGGAGCGGCCGTCGGCCGTCACCTCCTCATTGGCCAGGACCGTGCCCAGGCCGGGGCACCAGTTGACCGGCGCGTCGGAGGCGTACGCCAGCCGGTAGCCGCTCAGGACGTCGGCGCGCTCGGCGGCGGTCAGCTCGCTCCACGATGGGGGTACCTCCCGCGCCGCCAGGCGCAGGGGGAGCGTGGAGCCGGGGACGGAGCCCGGTACGGCGCGCTCGCCGCTCTCGAACTGGGCGACCAGGTCGGCGATCGGGCGGGCCTTCTTCGCCTCCTCGTCGTACCAGGAGTTGAAGATCTGCAGGAAGATCCACTGGGTCCACTTGTAGTAGTCCGGGTCGATCGTCGCGAAGGACCGGCGCTTGTCGTGGCCCAGGCCCAGCCGGCGCAGCTGGACCTTCATGTTCTCGATGTTCGCCTCGGTCGACACACGCGGGTGGGTGCCGGTCTGGACGGCGTACTGCTCGGCCGGCAGGCCGAAGGCGTCGAAGCCCAGCGTGTGCAGGACGTTGTGACCGGTCATGCGCTGGTGGCGGGCGTAGACGTCGGTGGCGATGTAGCCCAGGGGGTGCCCGACGTGCAGGCCCGCGCCCGAGGGGTACGGGAACATGTCCATGATGAACTTCTTGGGGCGGGCGACGACGGCCGGGTCACCGGCCAGGTCCCCGCTCGGGTTCGGCGCCTCGTACGTGCCCTCGGCGTCCCAGAAGTCCTGCCAGCGTGCCTCGATGTCGGCGGCCATGGCCGCCGTGTAACGATGCGGGGCCGCCGCCTCGGCGGCGGAATTCGTCTCGCTCATGATCCTTAAAGCTCCATCGATCGTCTCTGCCACGAAATGAAAAATCCCCTCGCACAGGAGGGGACGCCGCGCCGATTCCGACCGGATTCATCAACCGTCGGGACTGATCAGCGCGGCTCGCTAAGCAGAAGGCGTACGGCACGCATGGCGCCAGGGTACCGCAGGGCCCGGACGGGCCGCACCGAGGTTCCGCCGTGTGGGCCCGTGCCCGGCGCGTGCCGCGCGGATGTCACGTGCGGTGGCGTACGGAGCCGTGCGCGTGCCGCACCGTGCCCCGCCCGTGCCGGGTGGGCGCCGCGTGGGTGCCGCACCCTGGCGGCCGTGCGCGTGCCGCACGGATCTCACGTGCGCTGCCGTACGGGTGCCGCGCGCGTGCCGCGTGGATCGTGCCGTACGGGTGCCGCGCGCGTGTCGTGAATGCCGCGGCCCGGCCACGGGAGCCGCTCCGGTTACTCCGCGTATCGACCCTATCCAGGGCAACCCCAGAGTCAGTTGCCGGTGATCCGAGCCATAAAGGCCCAAACCTCGTACTGGTTGGTATGCGTCGACCTAGCATGCGGCTCCGGGACCTCTTTTCCGCACCACTGGAGTCGCTCCCCATGAACCCTCATCGCAAAATCCGCTCATCGCCGCCCACACTGAAGGGCGGCATGAGCCGGCCGGTGCAGGGCGGGTTGTCCGTGGCGGCCGTGGTGCTCATACCCCTGCTCGCGGTGGGCGGCAGCGACAGCTTCCGCGCCGCGCTGGACTTCACCACGGGCGTGCTGTCCCTGGTGTCGCTCACCGCTTCCGTCGCATGGGGTCTGATCGCCACCGACCGGTTGCTCCTGTCCACCCGTCACCGGCTGCTCGCGCAGGCCGTCCACCGGAGCACCGCGGTCGCCTCCCTCGGCTTCCTCCTCCTGCACGCCACCGTCAAGGTCTCCCTGGGCCACACGCAGCTCATCGGGGCCCTCATCCCCTTCGGGCTCGGGCTGTCCGGCACGGCCGGGCTCATCGGCTTCGGGTCCCTGGCGGGCCTGCTGATGGTGATCGCCGCGTCCACCGGCGCCGCCCGGAGCGCCCTCGCCGGACGCGGCAGCATCGCGGCCCGCTGGCGGCCGCTGCACATGCTGGCGTACCCGGCCTGGTGCGCGGCGCTGATCCACGGCCTGTACGCGGGCCGCCCGGCAGCTTCCTGGGTGGTCACCATGTACTGCCTGGCGCTCGCGGGCGTCGCCGCGGCCGTGTCCGTACGGCTGCTGCCCCGGCCCGTGCAGGACCGCCTGGCGGCCCGCCTGCTGGCGCTGATAGGACCGGGCGCCGCGCAGCGGGACGCGGAGCCCGCCCGGCGCGACCTGTCGGTGTCGCCGCTGCCCGGCGCGGCGCCCGCCCCCGAACCGTCTCCTTCTCCGTCCCCCTCCCCGTTCCCCTCGCCCTCCCCGTCCTTCTCCCCCTCCGAACGCCCCTCCGTACGGCCTTCGGAACGCCTCTCCGACCGGCCCTTCGGCGGGCGACGCCGCGCGCAGCCGTCGCCCGCCTTCGACCCGCCGCCGTCCCGGGCTCCCCTTTACGACCCGGTCGCCGCGGAACGGCCGGCCGCGGGGGCCGGTCTCTCCGCCGGTTACCGCGCGGTCTCCCGCGGCAACGCGAGCGCCCCGGGTGCCCCGGCCGCCGCCCCTGATGTCCCGGGTATCCCAGGTATCCCGGATTTCGTCCCCGGCTTCTCCACCCAGGAGATCCCGCTGGCCGAGCGCATCCCCATGACGGAGGAACTGCCCGTCGTCCCCGACGAGCCCGCGACCCGCCCCGGGTACTGGCCCACCCCGTCGCCTCCGCCGCCCGCCCAGTCCCCCACCCCGCCCTCGTACCCCTCCCCCGCCCCCTCCTCCGTCTCGTACCCCTCCTCCCCCTCCCCCTCGTACAACAGCCCCACCGACCCCGCTCCCGGCCCGTTCCAGTACCCGCCGGCCGGTGAACCGTGGTCCGCACCCGCAGGAGACCGCCCGTGAACGCCCCGCTCCCCGACGTCCCCGAAGTCCGCGTCGTCGGCCTCCCGCACCTGACCCAGGGCTTCGACCTGGTCGAGCGGCTGGACCTGCAGATGCACCTCAAGGTGCACGGCCCGCTCGAACCGATACCCGGGGAGCGGCTGGCCCAGCTCGCCGAGGAGATCTCCCTGCGAGGACGGGGCGGCGCGGGCTTCCCGTTCGGCAAGAAGCTGCGCGCGGTCGCCAAGGCGGCGATACGGCGCGGGGTGCGGCCCGTCGTGGTGGTGAACGGCAGCGAGGGCGAACCGGCCTGCCGCAAGGACACGGTCCTGCTCAACCGCGCCCCGCACCTCATCCTGGACGGCGCCCTGCTGGCCGCCGAGGCGCTCGGCGCGCGCACCCTGATCGTCGCCGTGACCCGCAACTCCACGGAGATCTCCATCCGGGCCGCACTGGCGGAGCGCGGCCTGTCCGACCGGCGCGGACAGCAGCTGCGCGCGCGGGTGGTGCGTACTCCGGAACGGATGGTCTCCGGCGAGGCGTCCTCCGTGATCCGCGCGGCGGGCGGTGGTCCGGCGATCCCGCCGGGCCGCCGCGAGCGGGCCGCCGAGTCCGGGGTGGGCGGCGCGCCGACGCTGCTGTCGAACGCGGAGACGTTCGCGCAGCTGGCCGTCGCGGGGCGGATCGGCGCCCGCCGCTACGGCCACACCGGTCTGGAGAGCGAGCCCGGCACGGTGATGCTGACGATCTCCGGCGCGGTCGCCCGTCCCATGGTGGTGGAGGTCCCGACGGGTGTCCCGCTGCGGTACGTCCTGGAGCTGGCCGGTGCCCCTCCGCAGCCCCAGGGCGTCCTCACGGGCGGCTACCACGGCAACTGGATCGACGCGATGGCCGTGCACAACGCCGTCGTCTCACGCGAGTCCCTGGCGGCCGTGGGCGGCTCCCTCGGGGCGGGCGCGATCCTGCCGATCGGCCCGGAGACGTGTCCGCTGGGTGAGGCGCAGCGGGTGGCGAACTGGCTGGCGGCGGAGACGGCCGGCCAGTGCGGCCCGTGCCGACTGGGCCTGCCGGCCGCGGCGGGGGGCCTGTCGGACGTGCTGAACGGCGGCGGACCGGCCGCTCTGGAGGCGCTGCGCGAGGTGACACAGGCGGTGAAGGGCCGGGGCGTGTGCAAGCACCCCGACGGGTCGGCGCGCTTCTTCGGCTCGACGCTGTCGGCGTTCACGGACGATCTCGCCGCGCACGTGCTGCACGGCGGCTGCGGGCGTCCGACGATCGGCGTGCTGCCGCTGCCGGAGCCGGGCTACCAGGAGGCCGAGGAGTCCATCCCGAGCGGCGAGAAGCTGGCCGTGGACTGGACCCTGTGCAAGGGGCACGGGCTGTGCGCGGACATCGTGCCGGAGCTGATCCGGATGGGCCGGGACGGCTACCCGGTGCTCGCGGACGCGTCCGTGCCCGTGCACCTGCGCACGCGCGCGCAGCTGGCCGTACGCCGCTGTCCCGAACTGGCGCTGCGCCTGGAACGCTCCGAGGAGGACCGCGTCGGCCGTCAGGGCCGTCCGGCGCTGCCGAGCGCCGCCCGCAAGGCCCTGGGCAGCGGGCGGGGTTGACCGGAGACAGAGAAGCGGGCCATCCGATCCGGATGGCCCGCCTCTGGTGCTTGTGGAGCTAAGGAGAATTGAACTCCTGACCTCTTGCATGCCATGCAAGCGCTCTACCAACTGAGCTATAGCCCCTTGCGGTGTGTCGTTCGCTCCGTTTCCCTTGCGGGTTTCCCTCGCGGCGACACAGAGAACATTACACGGTCCCCCCGGTGGTTCACCAAATCCGTTTACGGCCGGAAGGGCTCCGGCCGGTAGCGTCGCCCCTCGTGACCGTGACCCTGAACTTGCGCGCCCGTCTGCGGGGCCTGCCCCTCCCCGCCGCGGTGGCGGCCTGCCTGCTGTCCTTCGTGGCCTTCTGGGTGGCGCAGCGCGCCGCCAACGTCACGATGCTGGACCTGTCGGTCTACCGGGCGGAGGGCGAGACCGTACTCGCGGGCGGCGACCTCTATGCGATGCGCGCCACATCGGCGAACCTGCCGACGACGTACCCGCCCTTCGCGGCGCTGCTGTTCACGCCGCTGACGCTGCTCGGCGTCCCGGAGATGCGCACCCTCGCCACCGCGGGGAACCTGCTCCTGCTGCTGGCCCTGGTGCGGCTGTCGCTGCGCCTGGTGGGCCGGGACCGGCCGGAGACGGCGCTGTGGGCGGCCGCGGTGCTGGTGTGGTGCGAGCCGGTGTGGACGACGCTGCGGTACGGGCAGATCAACCTGCTCATCGCGGTGGCGGTGCTGTGGGACCTGACCCGGCGGGAGAACAACCGGTGGGCCGGTGTGGGCATAGGCCTGGCCACGGCCGTCAAGCTGACGCCGGGGCTCTTCGTCGCCTTCCTGCTGCTGGTGGGGGTGGCACGCGCGCGTGCGCACGGCTGGGCGTGGAACGCGTGGCTGCGGCAGGCGGCGACGGCGACGGGGGTGTTCGCCGTGGTGACCGTGGCGTCCGCCGTGATCCTCCCGTACGACTCGCGCCGCTTCTGGACCGAGATGATCTTCGAGACCAGCCGGGTGGGGCGTAAGGAGGAGACGGCCAACCAGTCCCTGAGCGGGGTGCTGGCCCGGCTGCTGCACACCACCGACCCCGGGCACTGGTGGCTGGCCGCCGCGGTCCTGGTGGGGGTCGCCGGTCTGGCTGTGGCGGTGCTGGCCGCGCTGCGCGGGGACCGGCCGATGGCGGTGGTGGCGTGCGCGACGACGGCGCTGCTGGTGAGCCCGATCTCCTGGTCGCACCACTGGGTGTGGTGCGTGCCGATGCTGATCCTGCTGGCGACCCGCGTGAGTACGGCGTGGACGGCCGCCGTCGGGCTGGTCTTCGCGTCCTTCGCCCTGTGGTGGGTGCCTCACCAGCCCGCCCCCGTACGGCTCGAACTGCACCAGAACGCCGGGCAGATGCTGCTGTCCGGGCTCTACACCCTGGTGGGGCTGGGGCTGTTGGCGGCCTTCGCGGTACGCCTGGGCCTCGGCCGTCGCCGTCAGGCCGGCCAACCAGGCCGAGACGTCCGGGCTGTCCAGGCCGTGCAGCCGGTTCAGGCCGGTCAGGCCGTGGCGAAGGAGTAGAACCGCTTGAGGGTGCAGTGCTCGTCGAGCAGGCGCCCGTAGATGGGCTCCCCTTCGAGTTCCCGGTAGGTCTCGATGGGGTCGCCTTTTATGATCAGGGCCCGCGCGCACTCCTCGCACCAGTACTGGTACGCGGGGTTGACCGGGTCCATGTCGCGAACGATCGGCGTGCCGCTGCCGCACCAGTCGCATTTCCGCCTGTGCGCACCCATCAGTCAGCTCCAGCTGTGGCCGCAGGACGTGCACACATAGGACACTCCGCCGTTGTCACCGAGCATCTGGGCGACGTGGGAGGAGCCGCACGAGGGGCAACTGAGGCCAACGTTCGTCTGCGACGACGCGGCGAGCCGGGCAGTCGGTTCCTCGAAACTGCTAGCGGCCATCGCGCACTCCCTCCCGTCCGGACGTCGTCCCCCTCCGGCCGTCCGATTCTGCCATGGCCCCGCAAGGGGGGCAGCGGGGTCGGCGGACCGGGCCGGCGGCCGCTCCCATGATCGACGCGGTGGCCAGCGCCAGGGCGCATACCCACAGCGCCTCGGCTGACGCGTACGCCCCCGGCGCAGGGAAGCGGCTGAGGAAGAGTGTGCCAAAGGTCGCGACGCCGATCAGCCGTCCCAGGGGCGCCGAGGACCAGCAGCACCAATCCGTGAGCGAGATACGGATGACCTCGGTAGCGCTGTCGATCAACGGGACCGGGCGAGCGAGAAGCTGCGCGCATGGGCCGCCAGAGGAAGGCCCCGAAACGCAGGATCCCGCCCCCCAGGTGGGGACGGGATCCGGTGCTTGTGGAGCTAAGGAGAATTGAACTCCTGACCTCCTGCATGCCATGCAGGCGCTCTACCAACTGAGCTATAGCCCCTCGTGTTCTTCGCGCTCCGCGCTGCGAACAAGAAGAACTTTAGCCTGCCACCTGCCGGAAAGTGAAATCCGGGTCCGTGAGCGCCGTCGGGACCGCGTCGCGACTTCGTGGGCCGTCGTCAGTCGTCGTCGCCGAGGACCGGCTCGGGGAGCGTTCCGGCGTTGTGCTCCAGGAGCCGCCAGCCGCGGGCTCCCTCGCCCAGGACCGACCAGCAGCAGTTGGAGAGACCGCCGAGGCTCTCCCAGTGGCGCGCCTCCAGGCCGAGGAGCCGGCCGATGGTCGTGCGGATCGTGCCGCCGTGGCTGACCACGACGAGCGTGCCGTCCGTGGGCAGCTTCTCGACGTGCTCCAGGACCACCGGAGCGGCCCGGTCGGCGACCTCGGTCTCGAGCTCGCCGCCGCCGCGCCGCACCGGCTCGCCCCGCTTCCACGCGGCGTACTGCTCGCCGTACCGCCCGACGATCTCGTCGTGCGTCAGGCCCTGCCACTCGCCCGCGTACGTCTCACGGAGCGCGGAGTAGTGGCTGACCTGGTGGCCGGTGATCGCGGACAGCTCGCCGGCCGTGGCGGCCGCGCGCTTCAGGTCGGAGGCGATGATCGCGTCCGGCTGCAGCGCGGCGAGCAGCCTGGCGGCCCGGCGCGCCTGGGCGACGCCGGTCTCGGTGAGCTCGATGTCCGTGGAGCCCTGGAAGCGGCGTTCCAGGTTCCACGAGGTCTGGCCATGGCGCCAGAGGACTATGCGGCGGCCCCTGCCGCCCTTGGTGCCGCTCAGCTCAGCTCACCGTCCGCGCCCTCGGCGCCCATGAGCCGGGCGTGCTCCTCGGCCTTGCCGCGGGTCTTCACGGCGTCCTCGGGCAGCGGCAGCTCGGGGCAGTCCTTCCACAGCCGCTCCAGGGCGTAGAAGACCCGCTCCTCGCTGTGCTGTACGTGGACGACGATGTCGACGTAGTCGAGCAGGACCCAGCGGGCCTCGCGGTCGCCCTCACGGCGGACGGGCTTGGCGCCCAGCTCCTTGTTGAGCCGCTCCTCGATCTCGTCGACGATCGACTTGACCTGGCGGTCGTTGGGCGCGGAGGCGAGCAGGAAGGCGTCGGTGATCGACAGGACGTCGCTCACGTCGTAGGCGATGATGTCGTGCGCGAGCCGGTCGGCCGCCGCCTGGGCGGCGGTCGTCACGAGCTCGATGGAACGGTCAGTGGCGGTCACAAGCAGGCTTTCGTCGGCGGTCGGGAACACCCCCAGGGTCTCACGTACCGCCGACAGCCCGGCAAACGATTAGCTCACGCGCTCACTCGTAGTCCCGGCCGAGGACGACCGTGACGTCCGCGTTCGCCGCTGTCGTGCCCTTCTCGACCGCCTCGGCGGGCAGGCCCAGGGTCTTGGCGACCTCCACGGCCTTCGCCTTCTGGGCCGCATCACCGTAGATGACCTGCGAGGACGACACGGAGTCGGCCTTGCCGCCGTCGATGACGGCGTAGCCGCCGTTGACCAGGGCGATCCGGGCGCTCTCGGTGGCGTCCTCGTCACCCGACGCGTTCTTGACGCCCACGCGCACGGCGGAACCCTGTGCGGGTGCGGTGACCGAGCCGCCGAGGACGTCCTTGACCACGCTCCGCGCGGCCTCCTCGCTGAGCGTGCCGTCCTGCTGGACGGGGAGCAGCTCCGTCTTGTAGTCGCCGCCTTTGGCGTGCTCGGCGAGCTTGGCCAGCGAGGCGCCCAGGTCCTTCTCGGGCAGGGAGGGGTCGAGGATCTGCGCGAGCGTCTCCACGGTGACGGTGGCGGCCCGCGGGTCGTCCGACATCTTGCGCAGGACGCCGTACACGACCTGGCCGAACCGCTGGAGCTGCGCCGCCTCCGCCTCTCCCGCGCCGCGGTAGGTGGCGTACGCGACGGCCATGCGCCCGTTGAGCGTCTGGTTCTCGCCCTTCGGCACGAGGGGCGCTTCGCCCTTCTTGGCGGCGGGTACCTCGGTGTCGGTGGTGAGGTCGACGCCGCCGACGAGCTCGACGAGGTTCTCCAGGTAGGGCGTGTCGAGACGCCACGTACCGGAGATCTCCGTGCCGAGCAGCGCGCCGATGGCCTCGCGGGTACCGGCCGAGCCGTCTTCGTCGACGGACTTCGCGAGGGTGGTGGTGGTGCCGTCGTCGTGGGCGACGGAGAGGGCGTTCGGCAGCAGGACCGTGGTCCCCTGCTTGGTGGTGGCGTTGTCGACCAGGAGCGCGGTGGAGGTGTCGTCGCTCTTGGTGTTGTGCAGGTGGACGACGATCACGTCGCGCTTCTGCGGGCCGCCGCCGGCGGCGGTGCCGCCCTGCTTGGCCTCCTCGCCCCCGAGGCCGGGCAGGTTGCCCGAGGCCCAGAGGTAGCCCACGCCGCCGATGAGGGCGACGGTCAGGACGACGACCAGGGCGATGACCCGGTTGCGGCCCCGGCGACGGGCCTCCTCACGCCGCTCGGAGCGGCTCTCGGTGAACTTGAGCCAGTCGATGACGTCTTCGGAGTCCTCGTCCGGATCCTCGACGAAGGCGAACTGCTCGGTGCGGTACTCGCGGTCGGCCTCCCGCTCACCCTCCCGGTCGGGCGCGGGCGGCACCGGCCGGCGCGTGCCGGGTACGGAGGAGGGCGACGCGGTCGCCGCACGCTCCGGCCCGGGCTGCGGCTCGGGCGGGGACACCGGCTGGGGCTGGGGTTGGGGCTCGGCCTGCTGGGGGATCCACTGCCGGCCGGCGTCGTAACCGGTGCCGGTGTAGCCGTCGTACCCGTACCCCTGGGGTGCCTGGGGCATCTGGGCCGCCTGGTCCTGCGAGTAGCCCTGCGGGTAGCCGTCGTAGGACTCGTACCCGTAGCCCTGGCCCTGCGGCTGTCCCTGCTGCTGATACCCCTGCTGGTACTGCTGCTGCGGCACCTGCCCCTGCGCCTGCTGCTGCTGCGCGTAAGGGTCGTACTGCTGCTGGGCCTGCTGGTACACCGGCTGCCCGTACTCGTCGTAGCCGACGATCTGCGGCTGCGGCGGGTAGTACGGGTCGTACGGGTTCTGCTGGTCGTTCACCGGTGCCCCTCTCCGTGGCTCACTCGCCGCGGTACAACTGGCGCTTGTCGATGTAGCGCACCACGCCGTCGGGCACCAGGTACCAGACCGGATCGCCCGCCGCGACCCTCGCCCGGCAGTCCGAGGACGAGATGGCCAGCGCCGGCACCTCGACCAGGGTCACGCCGCCCTTGGGCAGCCCGTCGTCCGACAGGTCGTGGCCCGGGCGCGTCACCCCGATGAAGTGGGCGAGGGAGAAGAGCTCCTCGGCGTTGCGCCATCCCGGCATGATCTGGGAGAGCGCGTCCGCCCCGGTGATGAAGAAGAGGTCGGTGTCCTCGTTGAGGGCACGCAGTTCCCGCAGGGTGTCGATGGTGTACGTCGGTCCCGACCGGTCGATGTCGAGGCGGCTGACCGAGAACTGCGGGTTGGACGCCGTGGCGATGACCGTCATCAGATAGCGGTCCTCCGCCGGGGACACCGTCTTGTGGGTCTTCTGCCACGGCTGTCCGGTCGGTACGAACACCACCTCGTCCAGGTGGAACCGCGCGGCCACCTCGCTGGCGGCCACCAGGTGTCCGTGATGGATCGGGTCGAACGTCCCGCCCATCACGCCGAGTCGGCGTTTGCCGGGACTGGTAGGCACTTCCTGGTCTCCCATGCGTGCAGAGCCTACTGGCACGGCGGCGCACCCCGTCCCGGCGGCCCGGGGCTCAGCGGTCGCGGTTGAAACGCGTGGTGATCCACAGCAGCAGGAGGAGCGCGACGAGGGCACCGATACCGGTGAGGTAGGGGCTGAGGCTTTCGTGGTTGCCGCCGTGCTCGGAGCCCTCGGCGAGCGTGACGAGGGAGGCGGCGGTGCTGGCGATGCTCATCTTCGGAAGGCCTATCCATCGGGAATCGGAGCGGAGACTTCGCGCACATCGTATGCGGGCGCTGCGGGCACGCTCACGCCGACTCAGGCGTTGTCATCTTCCGGGCCGTCCCCCGCGTCTGAGTTCACAGTTATCCACAGGCCGCCTGCCCGAGGGCGCCAGCACCTACTCTGGGGTGCGTCAGGGGGACGAGGCGGGGCTCGTACGAAGAGGGGGCATCATCCATGGCAGACAGCAGTGCCGAAAACGTGCCGAGCAGGCAGCGCACGCGCTTTCCGGGCATCTCCTCGCGCGCATACGAACATCCGGCGGACCGCTCGGCGCTCGTCGCGCTGCGCAAGCTCAGCGGCTTCGACACCGTCTTCAAGGCCCTGAGCGGCCTGCTCCCGGAGCGCAGTCTGCGGCTGCTCTTCCTCTCCGACTCCGTGCGGGTGAGCGACGCGCAGTTCGCCCACCTCCACGCGATGCTGCGCGACGCCTGCTACATCCTGGACCTGGAGAAGGTCCCGTCGATGTACGTCACGCAGGACCCGAAGCCCAACGCCATGTGCATCGGCCTCGACGAGCCGATCATCGTGGTCACCACCGGGCTGGTGGAGCTCCTGGACGAGGAGGAGATGCGGGCGGTCATCGGCCACGAGGTGGGCCACGCCCTGTCGGGCCACTCGGTGTACCGCACGGTGCTGCTGTTCCTCACCGGCCTCGCGGTCAAGGTCGCCTGGATACCCCTGGGGAACGTGGCGATCATGGCGATCGTGACGGCGCTGCGGGAGTGGTTCCGCAAGTCGGAGCTCTCGGCGGACCGGGCCGGGCTGCTGGTCGGGCAGGACCTGCGGGCGTCGATGCGCGGCCTGATGAAGATCGCGGGTGGTAACCACCTGCACGAGATGAACGTGGACGCGTTCCTGGAGCAGGCCGAGGAGTACGAGGCCGGGGGCGATCTGCGCGACTCGGTGCTGAAGATCCTCAACGTGCTGCCGCGCTCCCACCCGTTCACCACGGTCCGGGCGGCCGAGCTGAAGAAGTGGGCGGAGAGCCGCGACTACCAGCGGATCATGGACGGGCACTACCCGCGGCGCGCGGACGACAAGGACACCTCCGTCACGGACTCCTTCCGCGAGTCGGCGTCCCACTACGCCGAGTCGGTGCGCACCAGCAAGGACCCGCTGATGAAGCTGGTCGGGGACATAGCCGGCGGCGCCGGTGACCTGGGCGGGAAGCTCCGCGACCGGTTCACCGGCGGAAATGGCGGCAACGGAGCCGATGGCGGCAGCGCGGGAAGCGGCGGGGGTACGGCGGGCGGCGAGCGCGGCGGCGCCTGAGCCGGCCGCCGGGTTCAGCCGGTCGGCTGGGCGTGGGGGGCCAGGGTGCCGCAGAGCGGGGTGGCGGCGCGGTCCCTGGCGTACGGATCGGTGACCGCGGGGCCCTCCGTGGTGGCGCTCCGGCCGGCCAGCAGCGGTCGCATCGCGCCCGCCGCGTCGGCCGAGCAGGACTGCGGTCCCGCCAGCACGTGGCTGCTCACCAGCTCGGTGCGGTGCATCCGCAGGTCCTCGCGGTCGAAGCGGAAGCGCAGCTCGCGCCGGACGGTGAAGAGGGAGGCGGCGGCCGTGTCGCCGTCCGCCGCGGCCGGGCGGAGCGCGTAGACGAAGGTGTGGTCCGTCGTCACCTCCAGGGCGTCGGACAGCCCCTCGGTCACGCGGATGGTGCCGCGTGCGCGTACGGCGGTGGTCGCCAGGGCCACCTCGTCCGGGTCGAACCGCACCAGCCAGCCGGTCGCCGCGTGCCGCCCATCGTCGGCCGGCGACGTGACGCTGCGGTCGAACTGCGCCAGCTGGTCGGGGTCGAGCAGCAGCCGCACCGGCCGGACGGAGCCTCCTGTCAGGACGTCCGGGGTGAGCGCCGACCGCACCAGGTAGTCCTGCACAGTGTGCAGCGCGGCCACCACCTGGCTCTCCGTGAAGTGGGTGGTACGCCGCGCCGAGGGCAGGGCGACACCGGCGGCGCCGGTGTGGAACGCGGCGGCGGGGCTGCGCGCGTACAGGTCGTCGGGGTCGCCGCCCGGGACCGCGCCCCGCGGGGCCAGCGGGACGATCGTGCTGCGCAGGGGCTCGGCGGGCCGGTCGGGCAGTGGCTGGAAGGGGCGGGCGCCCGCGTAGATGGCGGCGGCGAAGGCCAGGGCGACGACCAGGACGAGGGCGAGCGCGCCGGGGCGGGAGCCGCCGCGTGGCCGCCAGGCGGGGCGGCGGCGTACGGCCTCGGTGTGCTCGGCCAGGCGCTCCCGCGCGGAGTACTCCTGGAGTCGGGCAGCGCGGACGAACGACTCGTCGAAGACGACGGATCGGTACTCGTCCTCGCCACCGCCAGGGAGCCCCTCGGGCGCCCCCTCGGGCGGGTCGCCACTCCGTGCCATACCTTCAGGGTAGGTCGGCGGGACCTCCCGTAAACGCGCCCCGGGAGGGCGCTCAGGGCGGTTTCAGGGCGTGTGCGGTGCCGCCGGGAGAGGTGCCGGGGCGGTGCGGGCGGCGGAGGCCGACGGGGCGGACGCGGTCGCGTGCGGCTCGTCGGAGCCGGTCCTCCCGGTCACGCCGGTCGCGCCGGTCGTCGCCGGGGCCGGGACCTGGTCGTCGCGGCTGCCGGAGGCGCCCCGGTACACGGCCGCGAAGGCGAGGGCGACCATGCCGACGCCCAGGAGCACGGCCAGGACCCAGGCCACCGGGCGGTGCCAGCGGGCGCTGGGCCGGTAGGGGCGCAGGGTGCCGCCGTGCGGGCCGTACGGTCCCTGGCAGTGGCCCCGGCAGCGGTCGTCGCCGTCGCCGTACTCGCCTTCGCAGCCGCAGGCGGGGGCGGGCCCGTACGCGCCGTCGGCGTTGCCGTCGGTGTCAGTGGAGGCGGCACGGGCTTGGGCGGCGGCCAAGAGCCGCTCGACGGCGGTCGGTTCGTGGAATGCGGCGGCCCGTACGAAGTCCTCGTCGAACACCACGGAGGCGAAGTCCTGGTCCGCGCCCCCGCGGTCGTCGTCGGGCTCCCAGCCGTCCTGGAACGGCTTGCCCCCCACGTCGTCCGGCACGCCTTCAGGGTAGTCGCGGGAGGGCGGTTTGGGCAGGGAGAGTGCGAAACCTCCCTGCCCTCGCACCACTACCGGGTGTGGCCGTCGCCCGTGACGATGTACTTCGTCGACGTCAGCTCCGGCAGGCCCATGGGGCCGCGGGCGTGCAGCTTCTGCGTCGAGATGCCGATCTCGGCGCCGAAGCCGAACTGACCGCCGTCCGTGAAGCGCGTGGAGGCGTTCACGGCGACCGTCGTCGAGTCCACCAGCTGGGTGAAGCGGCGGGCCGCGGCCTGCGAGGTGGTGACGATCGCCTCGGTGTGACCGGAGGACCAGAGCCGGATGTGCGCCACGGCGGCCTCCAGCGAGTCGACGACGGCCGCGGCGATGTCGTACGAGAGGTACTCGGTCTCCCAGTCCTCCGGCGTGGCCGCCACGACGGTGGCCTTGGAGCCGTCGCCGTACGAGACGACCCGCTCGTCGCCGTGGACGGTGACGCCCGCCTCGGCGAGGGCCTCCAGGGCGCGCGGCAGGAAGGCGTCGGCGATGTCGCGGTGGACGAGGAGCGTCTCGGCGGCGTTGCAGACGCTGGGCCGCTGCGCCTTGGAGTTGATCAGGATGTCGACGGCCATGTCGAGGTCGGCCTGGGCGTCGACGTAGACGTGGCAGTTGCCGGTGCCGGTCTCGATGACCGGGACGGTGGACTCCTCGACGACGGTGCGGATCAGCGAGGCGCCGCCGCGCGGGATCAGGACGTCGACCAGGCCGCGGGCGCGCATCAGCTCCCGTACCGAGTCGCGCGACTCGCCGGGCACCAGCTGCACGGCGTCGGCGGGGAGCCCGGCGCCGCCGACGGCGTCGCGCAGGACGCGGACGAGGGCGGTGTTCGAGGAGTACGCGGAGGAGGAGCCGCGCAGCAGTACGGCGTTGCCGGACTTCAGGCACAGGGCCGCGGCGTCGACGGTCACGTTGGGCCGGGCCTCGTAGATGATGCCGACGACGCCGAGCGGGACGCGGACCTGGCGCAGGTCGATGCCGTTGGGGAGGGTCGAGCCGCGCACCACCTCGCCGACCGGGTCGGGCAGCGCGGCGACGTCGCGGACGTCCGCGGCGATGGCCCGGACGCGCTCCGGGGTGAGCGTGAGCCGGTCGATGATCGACTCGCTGGTCCCGGCCTCGCGGGCGCGCGCCACGTCCTCGGCGTTCGCCTCGACGATCTCGTTGGTGCGGACCTCCAGCGCGTCCGCCATGGCGAGCAGCGCGTCGTCCTTCGTCGCGCGCGGCAGCGGCGCGATGTCGGCGGCGGCCGCGCGGGCCCGGTAGGCGGCGCGGACGACCGGCGACATGTCGTCGAACGGCGTGATGGAGGGGGTGGGGGCGGAGTGCGAGGTCATGCCCGCAGGGTAATGCGCGGAGGGCGGGCATCCGTCACATATCCCGCACTGCGAGACGCCCGTCTCGGAATCGTCCCCCGGCGAACCGGCGCGCGCGAACCGGCGCGCGTCGACCAGCCGGCCCGCAGCAACCGGCGACAGGCGGCGACAGGCCCACGGCGACCATCCAGCGGTCGGCCACGGCGACCACCCCGCAGCAGCCGGCCCGCAGCGACCGGCCCACGGCGACCGCCCCTCGGGACCGGCCCGCCGCGAGCACCGGTCAGTACGGGTGGACGCCGACGGGAGCCGCCGGTGGCGGGCCGTACCCCTCCGCGATCCGCAGGTGGTAGGTCTCCCGGTCGATGACCTCGAGGCCGACGATCTCCCAGGGCGGCAGCTTGGCGCTCTGCCGGTGCTCACCCCACAGCCGCAGGGCCACCGCGGCGGCGTCGTGCAGGTCGCGGGCCTCTTCCCAGTACCGGATCTCGGCGTGGTCGTTGGCGTATCTGCTGGTCAGCAGGAACGGGTGGTCGTGCGCGAGCTGCTCCAGGGCCCGCCTGACCTCCGCCAGTGGCGCCTCCTGGCCCGAGACGCTGAGGGTGATGTGCCAGAGCTTCGACACCTGGCGGTCCCGGGGCTGCCGGTCGGGCTCGCGGACGGCCTCCGCGTCGCTGACGGCGGCGTCACCGAGCCCGGCGTCGGCGAAATCGGCCCCGGCCTCGACACTCGTCAGGGCGCGTTCGGTCGTCCCTCGGGGCAGTGCCCCCGGGCGCGCTCGTCTCACCGGCGGCCTCCTGTTGATGCGTTCTCGTGCTGTCACCCCGCTTACCCCCCGACACAAAGTTGACCAGTCCTGAGCGGAACGTGGGGCTGTTTTGGTGAAGGTCTCCGGCGGATGGCGGGACTTTCAGCCGTTCTGGGGCTGGAGGACGACCAGATCGTCCCTGTGTACGACTTCTCTCTCGTATGCCGGACCCAGCTCCTTCGCGAGCTCTCGGGTGGAACGTCCCAGCAGCTGCGGCATCTCCTTGGCGTCGAAGTTCACCAGCCCGCGGGCGACGGCCCGGCCCGCGGCGTCGCGGAGCTCGACGGGGTCGCCGGCCGCGAAGTCGCCCTCGAAGCCCGCGATACCGGCCGGGAGCAGCGACTTCTTGCCCTGCACCACGGCGCGTACGGCGCCCTCGTCGAGGAGCAGCGCACCCTGCGGGGTCGAGGCGTGGGCGAGCCACAGCAGCCGGTTCGCCGAGCGCCGGCCGGTGCGCCGGAAGTACGTGCCGGTGTCGCGGCCCGCGAGGGCGTCGGCGGCCCGGCTGGCGGAGGTCAGAACGACGGGGATGCCCGCGGCGGCGGCGATCCGGGCCGCCTCCACCTTGGTCACCATGCCGCCGGTGCCGACGCCCGCCTTGCCCGCGGAACCGATCTCCACGCCTTCCAGGTCCTCCGGTCCGCGCACCTCCTCGATCCGCGAGGTTCCGGGCTTCGACGGATCACCGTCGTACAGCCCGTCCACGTCGGAGAGCAGGACCAGCAGGTCGGCGCGGACGAGGTGGGCGACGAGCGCGGCGAGGCGGTCGTTGTCGCCGAACCGGATCTCGTCCGTGGCGACGGTGTCGTTCTCGTTGACGACCGGTACGGCACCCATCGCGAGGAGCTGGTCCAGGGTGCGGTAGGCGTTGCGGTAGTGGGCGCGGCGGCTGGTGTCGTCGGTGGTGAGCAGCACCTGGCCGACGCGTACGCCGTAGCGGGCGAAGGAGGCGGTGTAGCGGGCGACGAGCAGGCCCTGTCCGACGCTGGCGGCGGCCTGCTGGCGGGCCAGGTCCTTGGGGCGGCGGGCGAGGCCGAGGGGTGCGAGGCCGGCGGCGATGGCGCCGGAGGAGACCAGGACGATCTCCTTTTCGCCCACCCGTCGCCCACCACCACCCTCAACCGAGGCCCTTCGGGCCGCCCCTCTTGATTCGCTGCGGACCTTGGCGAGTACGTCGACGAGGGCGTCGACGCGGTCGGCGTCGAGGCCGCCGGACGCGGTGGTCAGGGACGAGGAGCCGACCTTGACGACGATCCTGCGGGCTTCCGTTACGTACTGCCTTGCCACTGCTGTCACGTGGGGAAATCTATGCCAGGGGCGGTGGTCGGCGCGCGCGTGTTTCAGCGCGTGGACAGCGCACTGGACACGCCGCCGCCGCACCGGGCCCTTCTCCGTGCGGGCACCCGACCCCGCCGGGGGCGGGCGCGCGGGCCCCTCTCCGCGCGGGCGCGCGGGCGCTGCTGGGGCGCCGGGCTCGAGCCGGCGCGAAAGCGGCCGAATCCGATCCCCTCGGCGTACGCGTCACCCGCGCGCGTGCCCCCGCGCAGCCGAACCCCTCCGCCCGATGGCCGCCCGCCCGCCCGCCCGGCCGCCGCGCCCAAGCGCCGCGCGCAGCCGGGTCCCGCGCGTGGCCGCCCGCCCGTCCGCTCCCCGCCCGCGCCCGGCCGTCACGCCACCTCTCGGGCCGCCTCTCCGGGAGTCGCCGTGCGCGGCGTACCGGTGGTGGCGCGCGGGCCGCGCAGGTGCAGGCGGCGCAGGGCGGTGCCCGCGAGGCGCCGGGTCCGGCGGTAGGCGCGGCGCAGGATGCGGCGGGCGGCCGCGTGGACGGCGGCGCGCGGGCCCCCGGCGCCGCGAAGCTCGTACGCGGCGTCGGGGATGCCCGCCACCGGGTCGCGGAAGTGCGGGTACGCCAGGTACGCGCGGCCCCAGCGGCGCACGCGCTCCGGAGGCGTGCCCGCCTTCAGGTACGCGACCACCTCCCGCAGCGCCTCCGGCTTGTTCAGCGCCACGCAGGTCAGCCGCAGCCGGTCCTCGGGTTTGAGCCGGCGCGCGACACCCGGTGTCCAGTACGCGGCCATCAGCGGCGCCGCCAGCTCCATCTTGTGGCGCAGCACCTCGGGCGACTGCTTGAGCAGCACCGGTCCGAACTGCGGCAGCAGCGTGACGATGAACGGTCGCAGCATCAGCAGGTCGCGCTTCCGGCCCTTCGGCACCAGCCGGGCGATCAGCTCCATCAGGGCCTTCGCCGAGTCGAAGCGCAGGGTGTAACTCCCGCTCTTCGTCACGTGCTTGCCGTCCTCGCGGCCCACCAGGTAGTAGCAGACGTAGTCGGCGACCACCGAGACGCCGTTGCCGCGCAGGTACGCCTCCAGCGTGAACAGCGCGTCCTCGCCCGTACGCAGCGACTCGTCGAAGCGCATACCGTGGCGCATCAGCAGTTCCCGCCGGAAGAGTTTCTGGGCGCTGAGCGTGTACTTGACGTTGGAGGTGAAGATGTCGGCGCGTTCGACGGTACGGCCCCACATCGACTTGGCGGCGTTGCGGTTGACTCCGACGGTCTTGCCGAGCACCACGTCCGTGCCCGCCCTGTCGGCCATCGCGACGAGCCGCTCCAGGGCCTCCTCGCCGAGGTAGTCGTCGGCGTCGAGGAAGAAGACGTACCGGCCGCGGGCCAGTTTCAGCCCGGTGTTGCGCGGGCCGCTGGGGCCACCGGAGTTGGCCTGCCGGACGACCCTCGTCGGCACGGCCGACCGGGCGGCGAACTCCTCCAGGTACTCGCCGGTGCCGTCCGTCGAGCCGTCGTCGACGGCGATGATCTCCATGCGCTCCGGGCCGATGGTCTGCGCCTCGGCCGAGTCCAGGCACTTGACCAGGTACGGCATGGCTTCGTAGGCCCCGATGATCACGCTGACATCGGGGGTGACGGAAGCGTCGGGAGTGGTCTCAGGCATCGGCACCCACTACGGCGGTAAGCGGTGAACGGTAAACGGACGACGGCCGTCCGTCAGTGCGTCATGGTGCCCCCGAGCCGTGTCGCGCATGTGTCGGCACGCACAACGGCCCGCAAGTCCCCTTCGTACGAGGGACTTACGGGCCGTTGTGTGTACGCGGGCGTCTACCGCGGTGTACGGCGAGTACGGCGGAGTACGGCGATGTACGGGCGGAGTACGGCGATGTACGTCCGCGCCGCGTCAGGTCGCGACGGGGGCGGCCGCCTCCTCCGTGGTCTCCTCCGCGCCCTTCTCGGCCACGGTGTCGGTCACCACGTCCGCTCCCGCCGTGGCCTCCGCGTCCAGCTCGCCGATCCGCTGGCCGCCCAGCCGCTGCGCCACGCCGCGGTTGCGGGCCTCCGCCTTGGTGGCGAGGGCGCGGACCGCCGCGTTGAACCGCTCCATGGAGGTCGGCTCGTCCGGGCCCAGCAGGTACCGCTTGAGCCGCCGCCGCTCCGCCGCGAGGAGGTCGGCGGCCGGGTCGGCCACGGCCGCCAGCAGCTCGTCCAGCTCGGCGGCGCTGTTGGAGAGGATCACGGCGGCACGGACCGCGGTGTTCTGGCGCTTGAACTCGTCGACACCGAGCTCGGCGGAGTCGGTCACGGCGTACGGCTTGCCGCTCGCGATGAAGTCCGACACGACACTGGAGATGTCGGAGACCATGCCGTCGGACTCGTTGAAGCAGTCGTAGAGCTTCGGCTCGGGGCCGGTGACGACGCGGTGCTCCCACCAGCCGAAGGAACGCCAGTACGCGTCGTTCCACTGCGCGCGCAGCCGCTTGATCTCGGCGAGGCGGTGCGGATCGGCGAGCGAGACGCGCGACTCCTCGGCCTCGTCGCCGCCCTTGCGGCCGGGGCGGCAGAGCTCGGCGATCCGGGCCTCGATACGGGTGAGCTCGGCGCGCGCCGCGCTCTGCGACGCCTGCGCGGCGGCGATCTCCTTCGCCCAGCGCGGGTCGGCGGCGCGGGCGGCGTTGGCGGCGGCGACCATCTTCTGCAGCCGCTCGTCGACGGCCTTGGCCTTCTTGTTGACCAGGCCGGTGAAGGGGTGCGGCTTGTAGATCACGCGGACCGGGCTCGGCGCGTTGAGCAGCCGCTTCATGATGTTCTCGCCGGCCAGCAGCAGCGAGGTGTTGCCCGGGTTGTTGTCCCAGCCCTCCCAGGTGGGGGCGTACAGGATGGTCGGGATCGGGTTCTTCGGCGTGCCCGTCCAGGTCGTGATCGGCGCGAGCTGCGGGCGGCCGACCTCGACGATGTCCTCGTCGCGGACGCCGACGTCGGCGAGCGCGTACCGGTCGCGGCCCGCCTGGCCGGCGGTCCAGACCTCGTCGTACACCTTGGAGAAGGGGTTGACGCTGGCGAGCTTGTCGCTGTCGCCGTGCCCGATGAAGACGTGCTTCATCGTCGGGACGCGCAGCATGTGGATGTTCTTGCCGACGTTGGCCGCGTAGAGCGTGACGCGGATCGAGGAGAAGTCCATCGCCATCAGGTGCTGCCCGCCGGGCACGCACAGGACCGGCACGGACGTCGGGTTGAGCTTCTTGACCAGGTTGCGCTCGCGCATGATGACGATCGGCCGGCCGTCGGCCTGCTCCATCGTCTCCAGCCACATGTTGACCTGGTACGCGGAGTCGTCGGAGCCCGAGAAGTACAGCGCCACGGTCGGCTGGTACTCGCCGAGCCAGGTGCCGACGGCCTTGAGGACCGCGCCCGCGGCCGGCACGCGGCGGCCGCGGCGCAGGTACGGGACGAGGACGAGGGTGTAGAGCAGGCCCAGCGCGAGGGTGGCGGCGACACCGGCGTACGCGACGGTGTTGGCGCCGGTGGCGGCGGCGATGATGACGCCCGCGACGGCCGGGATGTCGAGGTGCAGCATCTTCTCGGCGGACCGATTCAGCAGGGCGCGCGGCGGGGCGTCCGGGATGCGCACGGCGTGCAGGTCGATGTTGCGGGTGACGACCGGCATGGTGCGCCGCAGCCGGATGAGGGTGGCGAGGGCGCCCTGCGGGGCCTGGAGGCCGTAGAAGAGCAGGAAGCAGGCGACGGCGGCGTAGAAGACCGGCTGCTCGGCGAGGTTCTCGCGGGCGAGCAGCAGGATCAGCAGCAGCTGGCGCAGCAGGAAGCGGATCGGCAGGCCGGCTCTGACCTTGCTCAGCCGGTTGATCAAGTAGCTCTTCTTCTGGTGCAGATACCAGTCCGCGACATAGGTCACGGCACCGGCGGCCGCGAAGAACCAGAGGTTCGGGATGAGCGCGGCGAGCATGACGCACGGATAGCCCAGTCCCATCAGGACTGCCGCGGCCAGCTCCGACGCGCTGCCCACGCGTACCAGGCGAATGGCGGTCGAAATCACGAAGAACCTGCTCCAGAGGGGGGTGCCGGTTTATTCATTGCGATGCGGGGGGGTTCAGGAGCCACGGGCCCATGAACCGGTGGTTCATGAACTCGAGGCCCGTGAACCCGGGGGTTCACGAACTCGGGCCCCTGTATTCGCGGTGAGGCGACACAGAGGCCCGAATTGCACATCAAGCGATCCAGATCATGAGATTCTGCGATCCGCCGAGTATTACACATCTCCCTGACGGTCCAGAACGGACGCCAGGGCCTGCTCGAAGCCCGACGCCTCGCTCGCGCCGGCGGTCGGGTCCTGCTGTCGTACGTCGATGACGTGGCCGGTGAGCTCGGACAACAGCACGTCCAGCGAGGTCCGCGCCACGGCCTCGGAGGACAGCAGCGAGCCGGCCGGCTCCTGGCCGAACGCCTTCGTACGCATGGGGGTCGCGGTGCGCTCGGGGTTGACGCAATTCACCCGGATTCCATCGCCGGCCCATTCGTCGGCGAGGGCCTGGGTGAGATTCACCATGGCGGCCTTGGTCGAGGAGTAAAGGCTGTACTCGGCGCGGCCGCGGGTGTAGCTGGAGGAGGTGTAGAGCAGCAGCTGCCCCTTGGTCTCGACCAGGTATTTGTACGACGCGCGGGCGATGTGCACCGGCGCGAGGTAATTGACGTTGAGCGCTTCCTGAATGGTGGCACTGTCGGTCTCGGCGAGCTTGCCGATGCGCAGCACACCCGCGGTGTTGATCACGTAGTCGATGCGGCCGCTCTCGGCGTACGCCTTGGCCAGCGCGGCGTCGACGTGGTCGGGGTTCTCCACGTGGGTGCCGGTGGTGGAGCGACCCAGCGCGTACACCGTGGCACCGTAGCGCTCGGCGAGGGCGGCGATGTCGGCGCCGATGCCGTACGAGCCGCCGAAGACGACGACGGTCTTGCCGGAGAGCTGCTCACGGTAGGCGGCCTCGTCGGCCTGGCGGGGCGCGGCGGTGGAGGCCAGCTGGAAGAGCTTGTCGGCGATGAAGACGTCGACCGGCTGGGTCACCTTCATGTTGTACTCGTCGCCCGGCACGACGTGGATCGGCACGTCGGGCAGGTACTTCAGCACGACGGAGCAGTCGTCGGTGGCCTGGAAGTTCGGGTCGCCGGCGGCGACCTCGTACGCCCTGCGGATCGTGGAGAGCTTGAACGCCTGCGGGGTCTGGCCGCGGCGGAGCCGGGAGCGGTCCGGGACGTCGGTGATGAACTCGCCGTCCTCGCCGTGGGTGCGGGTCACGATGATCGTGTCCGCGGACGGGATGGCGACGTCGACGGCCTGGTAGCGGTCGAGGGCCTCGACGCAGTCCTTGATCACACGCTGTGACAGAAGCGGACGGACAGCGTCATGGAAGAGGACGTTGCGGTCCTCGCCCTCCGCGAGCCCCTCACCGAGGGCGCGGATGGCGCGCTCGGTCGTCTCGTTGCGGGTGGCGCCGCCCTCCAGGACGCGGGTGACCTTGGTCAGTCCGGCCTTGGCGATGATCTTCTCGACGTCGGGCACGAAACCGGGCGCCATCAGCACGATCACGTCGTCGACGGACTCGGCCTGCTCGAAGATCGTCAGCGTGTGCTCGATGACCGCCTTGCCCGCGATCTTCAGCAGCTGCTTGGGAATCGCGAGGCCCACCCGCTGGCCGGTACCACCGGCCAGGACGACTGCTGTGGTGCGGGTCTTGGCTTCATGCGGCGCTGACACAGAACGACCTACCTTGCGACGACGGGGGGACGGGCTGATGGTCGCACTCTCCGTGACCGTCCCGCAAGGCGGACAGCAGGCCCCCGGCACCGGGTGGACACCCCCTGTTCACCGCGTGGCCTGGGGAGTTGTTCCGGTATCCGGAAGGGCGTTCGGTGACCGACGCCACACGGGGGACGGCGGAGTGTGATGGCGGTGTGCGGAGCCGGTTACTTGACCGGCACATCGGCGACATTGACCAGCAGGTCGTTGGTGTCGGCGTACGCCGGGCGGACCCGCACGTACTGCTGCGGGAGGCCCCGCAGCCTGCGGGCCGCGATGCGCAGCAGGGCGTAGGGGCGCTTCTTGCGCAGCCGCGTGCCGGGGTAGCCGAAGACGGGGCCCTTGTCGACGATGTCGTCGAGGACGCGGGCGAGGCGGACGGGCTCGGCACCGGGCGCGTACCGCACGAGCAGGTCCCACCACTGGTTGGCCGCGGTCTGGTGGGCGGCGGGGCCGGCGGCCGGGAAGGTGAAGCGGAACCGTCCGTCGCCCTGCCAGGTGCCGGGGTACGTGAGGTCGACGGAGCCGCGGCCGCGGCGGCGCACGATCAGGGTGGGGGCGTCCGGTGCCGGCGCGGCGCCGATCAGTTCACCGGAAACGGTGATTTCCCCCCGCGAGACCTGGACATCGGCGGCCTCGGCGTGGACGGGGCGCACCCAGGAGCGGAGCAGGAGCTGCTTCTTGGGCTTGCTGGGGTACGGGACCAGGGTGCGTACGCCGTCGGTGACGCGGTCCCGGGCGCGCATCGCGCCGCGCTGGTCTATGGAGCGGGTGGTGATGCGGACGCGGCGCCCGGAGCCGGGCAGTTCCACCGACCCCTCCCAGATGCCCTCGTGGAACACGGCGTCCGCCGGGATGGTGGCGCGGCCCTCGGAGTCGAAGGGGAAGCGGTGGTCGTCGGTGCGGTCGTCGGTGCGTACGCAGGCGAGGTGGAGTCCGTCGCGGTGCGGGCCGGCGAGCGTGACGGTCACGGCGCCGTCGGGCTCGACCACGCAGTCGGCGACGGGGGCGTAGCCGCCGGCCTCGGCGCGCTGGGCGGCGGCGGTGCGCAGCTCGCCGAAGAGCTCCTCGTACTGCTCGGCGACCTGGGCGGGGTGGAAGCGGCGGGCGTTGCGCAGGGCGGCGGCGCCCATCTTCCGGCGCAGTTCCTCGTCGTCGATGAGGCTCAGCAGCGCGGTGGCGACCGCGTCGGCGTCGCCCACGGGTACGAGGATGCCGTCCTCGCCGTCCTTGAGGATCTCGCGCGGGCCGTAGTCGCAGTCGGTGGAGACTACCGGCAGGCCGCAGCGCATCGCCTCGACGAGCGTCATGCCGAACGACTCGTGGCGCGAGGTCGACGCGGCGATGGCGCCCTTCGCCCACTCCGGCTCGATGGGCGAGTGCGGGCCCATGAGGCGGACGCTGTTGTAGAGGCCGAGCTCCTCGATGCGGGCGAGGAGCTTGTCCCGCTCGGTGCCCCAGCCGTAGATGCGCAGGTCCCAGTCGGGACGGGCCTTGACGACCTTGGCGAAGGCGTCGATCAGGACGTGGTACTGCTTCTCCGGGGAGAGCCGCCCGGCGGCGACCACCGTCTTCCCTGAGACGTCCGACGGCGCGACGGGCGGCTCCGGCACGCTGTTGGGGATGGCCAGCACACGCGTGGCGGGCAGCGGCATCCGCTCGCGCCACACCCGGGCGTCGCCCTCGGAGACGGTGACGTACGCGTCGAGCGCGTCGAGGTGCGCGTACATCTCCTTGCGCAGGGCCGTCTTGTGGTGATGGTGCGTCATGTGCTCCTGGCCGATGAGCACGGCGCCGGAGGGCGCGAACTGCGCGACGTACGCGGAGAGTCCGGGGCGGGTGCCGATGACGACGTCCGCGTCGGAGCCCGCGGTGGCGTAGTGCGCCCGGACGCGCTCGTCGGTGAGCTTGCCGTACTCCTTGTAGCGCGCTTCGTTCCGGGGGAAGAACTCGGCGGGCTGGAGCAGGAGCGGGTGCTCCTTCTCGTTGGTGGGCGAGGAGGGGCGGGTGTCGACGAGCGGGACGACGGTGATGCGGGGGTCGATGTCGAAGAGCGGGATGTCGCGGTGCCGGAAGACCGACACGATCTCCACCTCGTGGCGGTCGGCGAGCTCTTCCGCGAGGTTGAGCGTGGTGCGGATGGTGCCGCCGATGCCGTAGATGGTGTGGATGAGGAAGGAGATCTTCATCAACGCTCCGTTCGATGTGCCGGGGGCGGTTCTGCTCGGCCCCTCGTAGCTAGACGGCTGTTCGACGGCTGAGGTTGTGCGCGAGCGGAGGCAATCCGTCCGAGCCGGCTGGTGGGGGGTGCCGGGCGCCGCGAGACGCGGTGCGCGAGGCGCCGGGCGCCGGAGGCCGCTGTGGCGCCGGGCACCGGTCCGGCCGCCGGCCCGGGCCGAGGACCGGGCCGAGGACCGGAGGCCGGTGTGGCGCTTGAGCCCCGGCCCGCGGGGTGCCGGCTCGCGGGGTGCCGGCTCGCGGGGTGCCGGGCACCGCGAAGCCCCGGCCCCCGGAGGCCGGTGCGGCGGGTTCCGGGGGCCGGGGCGCGGGTGGTTCCGATCTGGAAGGGCTAGAAGGGCTCGAAGCCCTCGAACTCGCGCTGTGCCTCGTCGCGCTCGGCGTCGCGGTCCTTGCGGCGCTGGGCCGCGGGGCGCGGGGCCTCGAAGCGGTGGTCCTCGCCGCGGCGACCGAGCATCTCGGCGCCCGCCATCATCGTGGGCTCCCAGTCGAAGACGACCGCGTCGTCCTCGGGGCCGATCGCCACGCCGTCGCCGGAGCGGGCGCCGGCCTTCATCAGCTCCTCCTCGACACCGAGGCGGTTGAGGCGGTCGGCCAGGTAGCCGACGGCCTCGTCGTTGTTGAAGTCGGTCTGGCGCACCCAGCGCTCCGGCTTCTCACCGCGGACGCGGAAGAGGCCGTCCTCCTCGCGCGTGACGGAGAAGCCCGCGTCGTCGACCGCCTTCGGGCGGATGACGATCCGGGTCGCCTCCTCCTTGGGCTTGGCCGCGCGCGCCTTCGAGACGATCTCGGCGAGCGCGAAGGAGAGCTCCTTCAGGCCCGTGCGGGCCACGGCGGAGACCTCGAAGACGCGGTAGCCGCGCTCTTCCAGCTCCGGGCGGATCATGTCGGCGAGGTCCTGGCCGTCCGGGATGTCGATCTTGTTGAGGACGACGATGCGCGGGCGGTCGTCGAGGCCGCCGTACTGCTTGAGCTCCTCCTCGATGACGTCGAGGTCGGAGACCGGGTCGCGGTCGGACTCCAGGGTCGCCGTGTCCAGGACGTGGACGAGGACGGAGCAGCGCTCGACGTGGCGCAGGAACTCGAGGCCGAGGCCCCGGCCCTGGCTGGCGCCCGGGATGAGGCCCGGCACGTCGGCGATCGTGTAGACGGTGGAGCCGGCGGTGACCACACCCAGGTTCGGGACGAGGGTGGTGAACGGGTAGTCCGCGATCTTGGGCTTCGCGGCGGAGAGCACCGAGATCAGCGAGGACTTGCCGGCGCTGGGGTAGCCCACCAGGGCCACGTCCGCGACGGTCTTGAGCTCCAGGACGATGTCGCCGGACCGGCCGGGCTCGCCGAGCAGCGCGAAGCCGGGCGCCTTGCGGCGCGCGGAGGCCAGCGCGGCGTTGCCGAGGCCGCCGCGGCCGCCCTCGGCGGCGACGTACGAGGTGCCGTGGCCGACGAGGTCGGCGAGGACCTCGCCGTTCTTGTCCAGCACGACGGTGCCGTCCGGCACGGGCAGGATCAGGTCCTGGCCGTCCTTGCCGGAGCGGTTGCCGCCCTCGCCGGGCTTGCCGTTGGTGGCCTTGCGGTGCGGGGAGTGGTGGTAGTCCAGCAGGGTGGTGATCGACTGGTCGACGACCAGGATCACATCGCCGCCACGGCCGCCGTTGCCCCCGTCGGGGCCGCCGAGCGGCTTGAACTTCTCCCGGTGAACGGAGGCACAGCCGTGGCCTCCGTTACCCGCGGCGACATGCAGCTCGACGCGGTCCACGAAGGTGGTCATGTCCTATGCCTCCAGTTACGTAGGAATTGTCTTCGGTGCAACAAGCGAAAGGCGGACCCGCTTCCCGATACGGGAAGTGAGGTCCGCCTCTCGTAAGTGGCTTAGGCAGCCGGAACGATGTTCACGACCTTGCGGCCGCGGTGCGTACCGAACTGAACCGCACCGGCCTGCAGCGCGAACAGCGTGTCGTCGCCACCACGGCCGACACCCGTGCCCGGGTGGAAGTGGGTGCCACGCTGGCGGACCAGGATCTCACCGGCGTTGACGACCTGACCGCCGAAGCGCTTCACGCCGAGCCGCTGAGCGTTGGAGTCGCGACCGTTCCGGGTGGACGATGCGCCCTTCTTGTGTGCCATGTCTCCTCAGTCCCTTACTTCGCGGCCGACGGGATCGTCGTGACCTTGATCGCCGTGTACTGCTGGCGGTGGCCCTGACGACGGCGGTAGCCGGTCTTGTTCTTGTAGCGCAGGATGTCGATCTTGGCGCCCTTGTGGTGGTCCACGACCTCGGCCTGGACCTTGATGCCGGCCAGCACCCACGGGTCGCTGGTCACGGAGTCGCCGTCGACAACGAGCAGGGTCGAGAGCTCGACCGTGTCGCCAACCTTGGCAGTGGAAATCTTGTCAACCTCAACGATGTCGCCGACAGCAACCTTGTGCTGGCGACCACCGCTGCGCACGATGGCGTACACGGTTCTCTCCTTGCTCGTGAACGGGAACTCCTGATGCCAGCCGCTCGCACGGACCGGCGAGGTCCGTGACTGTTCCGGGTGGATGAGCGGCCTCTCCGACCCGAGCCCGGGGGCCCGGCGGAGGAAGGTGCTCAGGAGCTGGCGCGCATGGAAACACGCCGACGGTCAAGGTTACGGGGCCCGGCTTGAGGGGTCAAACCGGGCTCCCTCGTCGACCGCATGAACCGCAGTCCGGCTGCACCTCGGTCTTCATCGCCGGAAGCAAGAGGCATAGCACTGCTCCGACACAGATGCCGACAGCACCCGCCCTGTCCGACAAAGCTTCCAGAGCATTTGCACCTGAAGCGAAGGGCACACACCAGGGCGGCGGACTCTAGTGAGGCTCAACGATCCCAGTGTAGCGAAGGACCATCGATCAGACGGGCGGGATTCCTACACGCCCTCGCGAGAAATCTGACGAGCGGCGTCATCAGTGACGTCGGCCCGGATCTCCAAGTTTCTCTCTTCGGCCGCCGCCATAAGAGCCGCCCGAACCTCAGCCACTGAGCACCCCATATGCGTCAGCCTGACACTCTCAAGCACCTGCTCATACATTTCTAGGTACTGCTGAATATACGACCTGGCCAACTCATACTCGCTACCCACTTCAGACTCCCCTTCTTCACTCCCCATAACAGCACCTCCTAACGCGGAACGGGGGTCCGTCCAGCCCACTTATCCGATTTGGCGCGGGCGGGTGGCCCTGGTAGCTCCACCAGGACCACCCCTGCCCACAGTCTAGTTACAACCGAGGCAGATCACAGATCCATGCGATGGATGAGGTTGAGATGCGGCATTGCGCCAGGCCCGAATATGTGCTCAACCCGGCCGGTAACATCATCCGTGACACGAGTCGTGATATGCCCTTCAGCTTTCAGTCGATTGTACGTGCACTTACACATCTGGAAGATCAGAACCGATGGCCTTGCACCAGGCGGACGCGGCCTATTTGCACCGAACGTAGCGGCGTCCGACAAGGTGTCCTTATCGGTGGGCGTCACTTGATACGTGAAGAGATTTCCTCGCTTGCCCACGCTGCCACCATGATAGGCGGCACTTGCACCTTCCTCGCTTAAACCGTTGGTAGCGATATTATCGGCATGCCCTGAATGAGTTCCATGCACGAAGTCCATTTTCTCGTCGCAGTTATGGACAAGAAGCGGATCCGTACCCGCCAGCACGTAGTATGAGTGAATTCCCGTGACCGTCAGGTCATGCGTCCGCTGGCGCTTCTCGAAGTAGCGGACGTCCGCCACCTCGACCGTTTCCCCGGCAGGGGTGCGCAGCGTCATGCCCGGATGCAGGTCACCCGCGTCGACCCACTCGCCCTCGGACTCCACCCAGAAGGGGTGGGTCGTCGTGGCGATCAGGGCCTCCGGCTTGCCGGATGTGCCTTCGATCGTGAGGTCGACGAAGCGCTTGTCGTCCTCGGTGACGATCGTGCCGGCCACCTCGCGGACCGTCGTCTCGCCCGTGTCCGGGTCCGTGACGGTGACCTTGTCGCCGAGCTCGACGTCCTCGATCGCCTTGGTGGTGCCGTTGGCGAGCAGAACCTTCGTGCCGGGCAGGAAGCTGTGGCACTGCTCTGGCTCTGGCTGCTTGCGCTTCTTCAGAGCAGCTGCCGCCTGCTTTCTAGCCTCCCCAAGTGCGTCCTTCGCCCGTGCGAGACCATCTCTGGCCTGATCGCCTTGTTCGCGTCGTCCCAGAGGTCCTTGATGCCCCCGACGAGGTCACCCAGCAGGCCGGTGACACGCTTGGCCAGCCTGTAGCCGTCGTCCCATTTCCAAGGCAGGCCGTACTTGGCGAGGAGCTTGCCGACGAGGCCGCCCGCGAAGCTGCCTGCGATGTTCAGCAGGGTTTCGCCGCATGAGCCCAGGTCTCCGGTCGAGACGCAGTCGAATGCAGCGTCCACACCGAGCTCGTCGCGGATGATCTTGACGAGCTTCTCGCCAGCCGATCTGATCTTCTTGTTGGCGGCGGAACGCTGGCCCTCCGCCTGCCCCAGGTTCCTCGAAGCCTGGTCCACCTTGGACTGCGCGTTACTGACCGGGTCGGACTTGCCGACAGGCACCCCGCCGTGGCACTTGAGTCCGTCCTCGTAGCACCCAGGGACGATCAAGCCGCTCGGATCAGCGTGGGTCACCGGGCTGTTGTTCGCGTAGGCGTAGCCGTTGATCTGCTGCGGCTGCAGGTAGTCGATCAGCGGGTCGACCGAGATGAACTTGCCGATGGTCGGGTCGTACTCGCGTGCGCCCAGGTGAGTGAGGCCCGTCGAGGCGTCGATCGTGCCGCCGACGTAGCCCTTCTCGCCGGGCCACGTACCGGTGGCCTTGCCCCGTTCGACGCCGTACGGGTCGAAGCGGCGCTGCGAGACCGCGCCGGTGGTGGCGTCGATGGCGAGTTCGCCGGTGCCGTGGTGGTCCGAGGCGACGAATGAGACCTTGCCGTCATCACTACGTACGGCGACCGTCTGGCCGGCGTGCGAGTAATACCGGGTGGCTTCCTTCTTCGTGCCGTCGACCGAGAGCTTCAGCTCCATGCCGGGCAGGTAGACGGTCGTACCGGTCGTGTCCTTGCGCTGGACGCGGTTGCCTCCCGCGTCGTAGAGGTACGTCGTCGCCGTGCCGTTGGCCTCCGTGGCCTTGGCGAGCTTGCCGGTGTCGGTCCACTCGAGCGTCTGGGCGTTGCCGCCGATGGTGCGCTTGGTGGTGTTTCAGCATTCCGGGATCGGCGATACGCCACCGACGACGCCCGAACGACAACCTCCTCGCCCGCCTGGGCCGCGCCGCGTCCCACGCATGGCCGGCGCTGGCGGCGTACGCCCTGGTCCGCATCCTCGGCGTGGCCGCCCTCGCCCTGCGGGCGGGCGACGACGGCCCCAGCCTCGGCACGCTCCTGGCGTCGCGGTTCGACACCGTCTACTACGTGCACATAGCCCAGTACGGTTACGCGGCTCCCCTGGCCGAGGGCTGCGTCGTCCAGGGCCCGATGTGCAAGTACGCGTTCTTCCCTCTGTACCCGGGCGTCGTGCGCGCCGTCTCCGAGGTGCTGCCACTCCCCGTCGCCACCGTCGCGTGGGGTGTCTCCCTCCTCGGCGCGCTGCTCGCCGCGTGGGGGATCTACGCGGTGGTCGAGCGCGTGGCCGGCCGTCGTGTCGCGATCGTGGCCGTCGTGCTCTGGGGTATCGCCCCGCACGCCGTGGTCGAGTCCATGGCGTACACCGAGCCGGTCTTCACCGCCCTGTGCGCCTGGGCGCTGTACGCGGCCGTCGGCCGCCGATGGGTGTACGCAGGAGTGCTCGCCTCCCTCGCCGGGCTGACGCGGCCCTCCGGGGCCGCCGTCGTGGCAGCGGTGGTGCTGACCGCCCTGTGGACGCTGATCGCCTCCCGCCGTGGCCGCGAGGACGGCGCCGAGCGGCCGGAACGCACCGGGTCCCTGCTCGCGGCCATCCTGATCGCGCCCCTCGGATGGTTCGCCTGGTTCGCCTGGGTCGGCTACCGGGCGGGCGACTGGCGTGGTTACTTCCAGGTGCAGGACAAGTGGGGCAGCACCTTCGACGGCGGCGTCTTCACCCTCCACCGGATCGCGGACGTCTTCCTGAAGGCGCCGCTCAGTCTGAACACCGTCGTGGGAGCGGCGACCGTCATCACGGCCGTGGTCCTGTTCATGATCTGCGTGCAGCAGCGGCTGCACCCCGCCCTGCTCGTCTACGCCGCTGTGCTCCTCCTCATAGCGGTGGGCGGCGCGGGCTACTTCCACTCGAAGGCGCGCTTCCTGCTGCCCGCGTTCCCGCTGCTCATCCCGGCGGCGCGAGCCCTCGCCGCCGCCCGACCTGCTGTCATGTACACCATTGTCGTGACGGGCACACTGGTCTCGAGCGCCTACGGCACGTACCTGATGATGGTGTGGCGGCGCTCTCCCTGACCCGGCACGTATGCTCACCTGGCGAAGAGCACCTGGGAAAGGCATGACAGTGAACTACAGGGTCCAGCCCACCGCGCAGGTCGACGAGACCGCTGAGATCGGGGCCGGCAGCAGCGTCTGGGAGCTCGCCCAGATCCGGGAGAACGCGCGGCTCGGCGAGGCCTGCGTGGTCGGGCGCGGCGCGTACATCGGCACCGGCGTCCGCATCGGCGACAACGTCAAGATCCAGAACTACGCCCTGGTGTACGAGCCCGCCGAGCTCGCCGACGGCGTCTTCGTCGGGCCGGCGGTCGTGCTCACCAACGACCACAACCCCCGGTCGGTGGACCCCGAGGGCCGGCAGAAGCGGGGCAGCGACTGGGAGGCCGTCGGTGTGAAGGTCGCCGAGGGCGCCTCGCTCGGCGCGCGGTCGGTGTGCGTCGCCCCGGTCCGCATCGGACGCTGGGCCATGGTCGCGGCAGGCGCCGTGGTCACCAAGGACGTGCCCGACTTCGCCCTGGTCGTCGGTGTCCCGGCCCGTCGGATCGGCTGGGTCGGCCGGGAGGGCGTCCGGCTGGTCGAGCGGGACGGGGAGCCCGGGGTCTGGGCCTGCCCGAAGACCGGCGCGCTGTACGAGGAGAAGGACGGGGTCCTGGCCGAGCGCGGGGACCTCTCCGCCTGAGGCTGAGCCGAGGGCCGGCCGCCCGGAGTGACCAGCCACACAGGCGACCGCAGCTCCGCCGCAGAACCGGACACGCACATCAAGCGTCCGATAGCATGGACGCATTTTGCCTTGAGGGAAGGGTTCCACCACTGTCATGCCGCTCGGATCAAGCGGACGCCGGCCACGCGTTCTGTATCTCGCGTATTTCTTTCCGCCCAGCCGTGCAAGTGGTGTCTTCAGAGGCCGCGCCACTGCGAACCACTTCGCCGAAGCCGGCTGGGACGTAACCGTCTGCACGGCCCCGCGCGAGTTCTTCGAGACGTACCTGCAGAACGCCTGCGACCCCTCCCTCGAGGACACCGTCGACCCGCGCGTCCGGGTGGTCCGGCCCCCCATGGCGTACTACGCGTGGGAGAAGGACGTCCGGCAGTTCGGCCGCCTGCGCCGCAACTTCCCGACCCTCGCCGCGAGCTTCTACAAGCTCTTCCAGACCAAGGTCCTTCCCGAGCACTACCTCTCCTGGATCCCGGGCGTCCTCACCCACGCCGTGAAGGCGCACTTCAAGGAGAAGTTCGACCTCATCATCGCCACCGGGAACCCCTTCGCCTCCTTCATCGCGGCGCACATGCTCAGCAAGCTGCTGAAGATCCCGTACGCGGTGGACTACCGCGACGCGTGGACCTTCAACCAGTTCACCGAGCAGCTGAAGTTCAAGGAGGACAGCAAGGCCTTCGAGTGGGAGGCGAAGGTCCTCCGGGACGCCTCCGAGGCCGTCTTCGTCAACGACGGCATGCGGCAGTGGCACATCGAGCGCTACCCGTACGCCGCCGAGCGCATGACCGTGGTGCCCAACGGCTGGGAGCCGGAGCTGCTCGGCGACTCCGAGTTCGTCCCGCCCGCCCCGGACCGCCCGCTGCGCTTCGGCTACCTGGGCACCGTCACCTCGTACCTTCCCCTCGACGAGCTCTTCGACGGCTGGCGCATCGCTCGCAGCCACCCGCTGCTCCGGGACGCCGAGCTGAACATCCACGGCCACCTGGGCTTCTTCCCCGCCGACGTGGCGACGCTGACGAAACGGCTGCCGCTGGAGGAGAACATCGGGGTGCGCTACCACGGCGCCTTCGGCAAGACCGAGGCCAAGGCCGTGTACGCGCAGACCGACGCGCTGGTCTTCTGCGTGCCGGGCGCGCGGTACGTCACCTCCGGCAAGGTCTTCGAGTACATGGCCTCCGGCAAGCCGATCGTCTCGGTGCACAAGCCCGACATCGCCGCCACCGAGGTCCTCGACGGCTACCCGCTCTGGTTCGCCGGCGGTGAGCTCACCGCGGAGCAGGTCGCGAAGTCGTTCATCGCCGCCGCCGAGGCCGCCCGCGCAGTCGACCGCACGCAGCACGAGCTCGCCGTCGAGCACGCCCACAAGTACACCCGTGCGGCGACGCTCGGCCCCTGGGAACAGCGGATGCGCAAGCTGGTGGAGGAGCACCGATGAGCACCCACGTCCTCTATCTCGCGCTCGGGGAGTCCCGGGTCCGCGGCACCCGCGTCCACGTCGAGAACCTGGCCGCCGCCGGACGCGAGGTCGTCCTGGTGGTCTCCGCTCACGCGGCGTGGGACGACCTGCCGGAGATCCCCGGCGTACGGGTCCTTCGGGCCGGGCTCAACAAGAAGGGCTCCGCCTGGCGGTCCGCCCGCAAGCTGGTCCTCGCCAAGGACGGGCCGCTGAAGGGCGCCGACCTCCTCGTCGCGGGCGACGCGCAGGCGCTCCCGGTCGCCTGGACGGCCCTGCGCCGCCGCCCGGACCTGGAGTTCCGGCTGGAGCCGTACGAGAGCACGGAGCGGGTCACCGAGCCGGCCGACCTCGCGGTGGTCACGCCCTGGTACCCCTCCCCCAACAACCCGTTCGCCGGGTCGTTCGTGCAGGCCGCCAACGAGGCCGTCGCGCACCACTACGACCGGATCTCGATCCTGCACACGGAGGACTGGCCCGGCAGCGCCGACCCGCTCCTCCAGGACGCGATCAAGGCCACCGCCGAGCGGTTCCTGGAGCGGCGCCGGCTCTCCCCGGTGCTGGACACCCCGGAGGGCGTCCTCACCCGCGTGCCGGTGCCGATCGGCGCCCGCCGCCGGTACGCCGACTGGGTCGCCTCCCAGGAGGAGGCGCTGCGCAAGGCCCTGCCCACCGGCCGGATCGAGGCGCCCGTGATCCACGCGCACACCGGCATCTACGGCGGTGTCCTGGCCATGCACCTGGCCCGGCCCGACGCGCGCATCGTGGTCACCGAGCACTCCTCCTTCCTGGAGAAGATCTTCCGGCAGCCGGCCGGGCGCAAGCTGTACGACGAGGTGCTGCACCGCGCCGACGAGTTCCTCTGCGTGAGCAAGCACCTGCGCGACCAGATCGTGAGCGAGTTCCCGCACCACGACGGCAAGATCCGCATCGTGCCGAACGTGATCGACTTCGAGCGGTTCACCGCGGAGGCCAAGCCCTCCGAGAAGCTGCTCAAGTGGCTCTACGTCGGCCGGCTGCTCCCCGCGAAGGGCGTCGTCCCGCTGCTGGAGGCCTTCGCGCTCGTCGCCGAGAAGGAGCCCGAAGCCACGCTGACCATGGTCGGCGCGGGCTCCCTGCGCGAGCAGCTGCTGGAGCGGGCGGAGGAGCTCGGCTTGGGCGACCGCTTCACGATCCTGCCGCCCGTGCAGCCCGAGGAGGTCAACGGCCTCATGCACCAGTACGACCTCCTGGTGCACGCCAGCCGCGCCGAGACCTTCGGCATGACCGTCGTCGAGGCCAACGCCGCGGGCCTGCCCGTGCTCGTCACCCGCAGCCGCGGCCCCGAGGAGACCCTCGCCGGCATAGAGGAACTGGCCGGCGGGCTCATGGACGTCAGCGACGACCCCCAGGTCATCGTCGACGCCTACTGGGAGCTGCGCGAACGCTTCGACCAGCTGGACCTGGACAAGGCCCGCGAGGTGCTGGTCTCCCGGTACAGCCGCGCGGTCGTCGGCCGCCGGCTCATCGAGGTGTACGAGGACCGGGCCCCGGCCATCGAGCCGGACCCGGAGCCCGAGGACGCGGTCGACGCCGAGGTCGCCGCGGCCGTAGCGGCGGTCGAGGCTCGGGCCGCGCAGGCGGAGGACGGCGCGGCCGGCCCCGCGGCGGCTCCCGGCCGGGCCCTCCTCCTCGCCTACACCCCCGCCCGGCCCCGCCGCGTCGCCGACTACGCGAACTACCTGGCCGCCCGGGGCGTCGAGGTGCACCTGGTCACGGCCAGGGAGGGCGCCTGGACGCGTACGCGGCTCGACGAGCGCGTGCAGGTCCACAACATCGAGAAGGCCGAGCAGCGGCTGCTCATCCCGCGCGGTGAGCGTTTCGTCGTCTACCGCGCCCCGCGCGCGGTGCTGCGGCGCGTGGACCGGCTGGCCGGCCGGCAGCGCGACAAGGTGGCGCCCGAGCTCGCCGTGAAGGCGACCTGGCGCGCCCACAGCAAGCTGGCGAGCAGCTTCCACAAGAAGGTGTTCCACCGCGGCTACCGGGTGGTGCGCCCGCGCATCTACGCGAAGATCGCCGAGCGGGAGATCCTGCCCCAGCTGCGGCTGGACCCGACGGACTTCGTGGTCGCCTGCGACACCAACGCGGCCCCGACGGCGTGGCGGATCGCGCAGGCCTATCCGGAGCTGCGCGTCACCAACGAGATGGACCGTGCCAGGTTCGAGCACCTGCCGGTGGTGGACACCACCGCGTCCTGATCCGCACCGCGTCACACGACGGCCGGTTCCCCCTGTGGGGAACCGGCCGTCATGCGTTCGCGCGCCTTCGGCGGTGGGCGCCGGAGACGCGGCGAGGCCCCGCCGCGGTACGCGACAGGGCCTCGCCGGTGGAGTACGTCGGAGAGCGTCAGCCGCCGATGACGACGCGGCGCACGCCCTTCCAGGCGGCCGGGTCGGTGGTGCGGCGGCCGTCGACCAGCACGGTGACGTCCGGCAGGTCCGCCGGGGTCAGGGTGCGGTACTCGGCGTGGTCCGCCTGGAGGATCGCGGCGGTGACCTTCTCGCCCCGGTGGGCGGTCAGGCCGTGCGCCTCGAGCTCCTCGGCGGTGTACATCGGGTCGGAGACGAACGGCACCGCGCCGCGCGCCTTGAGGGCCTCGACGGTCGGGAAGACGCCGGAGAAGGCGGTCTCCTTCACGCCACCGCGGTACGCGGCACCCAACACGAGCACGTTGACGCCGGTCAGGTCGCCGTACGCGGCGGCCAGCAGGTCGACGGCGTACTCGGGCATCGCGGCGTTGGCCTCGCGGGCCGAGCGCACGACGGTCGCCTCCGGGTCGTTCCACAGGTACATCCGCGGGTAGATCGGGATGCAGTGGCCGCCGACGGCGATGCCCGGCTGGTGGATGTGGCTGTACGGCTGCGAGTTGCAGGCCTCGATGACCTTCTTGACGTCGATGCCGTTCTGGTCGGCGAAGCGGGCGAACTGGTTCGCCAGGCCGATGTTGACGTCGCGGTACGTCGTCTCCGCCAGCTTGGCGAGCTCGGACGCCTCGGCGGTGCCCAGGTCCCACACGCCGTTGGCCTGCGGCAGGTCCGTGCGCTCGTCGAAGTCGAGGACCTGCTCGTAGAACTCCACGCCGCGCTTGGTGGAGGCCTCGTCGATGCCGCCGACGAGCTTGGGGTAGCGGCGCAGGTCGGCGAAGACGCGGCCGGTGAGGACGCGCTCCGGGGAGAAGACCAGGTGGAAGTCCTCGCCGGCCTTCAGGCCGGAGCCCTCCTCCAGCATCGGCGCCCAGCGGGTGCGGGTGGTGCCGACCGGCAGGGTGGTCTCGTACGAGACGAGGGTGCCGGGCTTGAGGCCCTTGGCGATCGCCTTCGTCGCGGAGTCCATCCAGCCGAAGTCCGGGGTGCCCTCGGCGTCCACGAACAGCGGGACGACGACCACGACGGCGTCGGACTGGGCGACGGCGGCGGTGGTGTCGGTGGTCGCGGACAGCAGCCCGGCGCCGACGGTCTCCTTGAGGAGGCGGTCCAGGTCGTGCTCGCCGGGGAAGGGCTCGGTGCCGGCGTTGACCAGCTCGACGACCTTCTCGTTGACGTCCGCGCCGATGACCTTGTGGCCCTTGGCGGCGAACTGCACGGCGAGCGGCAGGCCGATCTTGCCGAGCGCGACTACACAGATATTCATCGGGTCAGTTTCCTCTTCACACGGGACATCGTTTGGCGCAGTCGCTTGCCCACGCCGGGCGAGGGCTCCCAGAGCGGAGCCGTGGTGATCACCAGCCGCCCCTTGGGGTTGGCGTTGGCGGAGACACGGTACGGGACCCGCTCGCGCCAGCGCCGGGCCAGCGGCAGCGGCAGGCCGCGGACCGGTACCGGGATCTCGTACACGGAGCCCGCCACGTCCACGTAGACGCGGATGCCGAGCTTGGCCCGGTGGGCTTCCAGGGGGAGCCGGACGCGCAGCACCGTGCCGGTGCCGTCGGCCGTCTCCTCGCGGGTCTGCTCGCCGGGCGGGGCGGGCGGCAGGTCGGTGCCGGCGGGCAGCCGGCGGCCGCCGGGCTTGTCGGCGCTCTTGGGCATGGCCTTGGCGGCCGCCCGTACGGTGGCCGAGCCGGTCTCGCCGGTGACGGGGATCCGCACCGCGAGCCGGACGGCCATCTGCTCGGCGTCCTGCTCCCAGTCGGCGGCCAGCAGCGCCGTACCCTCCGCCAGCTGCCGGGGTACGGCTTCGGCGATGACCTCGAAGAGCCGGTCGGGCAGCCCGAGGCGGGCGTCCCGGAAGCCGGGGTAGCGGGCGAAGGCGCGCCCGTTCTCCAGTAGGAAGGGCGGGGCGCCGTGCTCGGTCTCGTCCGCGATGGCGCGCACCAGCTCGTCGACGGCGCCGCGCTGGGCGAGCCCGATGCGTACGCGCCGCTTCACGTCGAGCTTGTCGCGGATGGCGTCGGTGAAGTAGAGGTCCGCGAGCCGGGCGATGCCCGCGCACACCTGGGCTTGCGTCTCCCGGTCCAGGGTGGGGAAGTCCTCCTGGATGAGCTTGGCGAGCTCCCAGGTGAAGTGGCGCTGGAAGACGGCGTCCCGCTTCGGACCGGCCTCGATCAGCTCCGCCGCGCGCCGCATGATCTCGCTGACGCAGTGGAGCCGCGCGAGGTGGTTGGCGCGGTAGGTGATGTTGGAGGCGTCGCCGCGCTTGACCGCGTAGTAGCACGTGTAGTCGGCGACGACGGAGATCTTGGCGGCCCGGACGCACGCCTCGATGGTGAACGGCTGGTCGGAGCCGACCGGCATGTCCTCGGGGAAGCGCAGCTTGTACTTCTCCACCAGTTCGCGCCGGAACAGCTTGGTGTTGGCCAGCGTGAACGGCAGCGCCGAGTCGTACAGGCTCACGTCCGGGTCGCTCTGCTTGTAGAGCGCCTGGTGGACGTAGCGGCCGTTGGTGCCGACCATCTTGCCGACCACGATGTCCGAGCCGTGCTTGTCGGCGCAGGCGACCATCCGCTCCAGCGCTTCCTCGCCGAGGTAGTCGTCGGAGCCGATGAAGTACACGAACCGGCCGGTGGCCACCTCCAGCGCCCGGTTGCTGGGCGCGGCGGGGCCGCCGGAGTTCTCCTGATGGATCACCTTGACAGTGCCCGGGTACTTTTCCGCGAAGCGGTCCAGTTCCCGGCCGCTGTCGTCGGTCGAGCCGTCGTCGACGGCCACGACCTCGAGCCGGTCCAGGCCGATGCTCTGCCCGACGAGCGAGTTCAGACACTCGGTCAGGTACGGCATCGTGTTGTAGACGGCTACCACGACGGTGACATCGGGCGTGGTCAACTCGCTGAGTCCTCCGGGGAGAGCCGCACGGTGGCACCGCTGTTGGCGGACTCGAGGACCGCGGCGGCCACCTCCACCGTACGGAGTCCCTGGCGCAGCGTGCAGATGTCCTCCGACTCGCCGAGCACGGCGTCGCGGAAGAGCTCGTGCTCGACCAGGAGCGGCTCGCGCTTCGGGATGGCGTAGCGGATCATGTCGCCCTCGGCGACACCGCGGAACGCGCGCAGCGCCTCCCACTCGGTCGCCACGGCGGCGTTCGAGTAGAAGGTGAGGTCGGCGGTGAGGGTGTCGGCGATGAAGCAGCCGCGCTCACCGGTGACGGAGGTGAACCGCTCCTTGAGCGGGCTCAGCCAGTTCACCAGGTGGTTGACCATCGTGCCGTCGGACAGCTGGCCGACGGCGGAGACCATGTCCTCGTGCGGGCGGCCGGACTTGGACACCGTGTGGGCGGCGATGGAGGTGTACTCCTGGCCCGTCACCCAGCCGGTCAGGTCGATGTCGTGCGTCGCGAGGTCCTTGACCACGCCGACGTCCGCGATGCGGTGCGGGAAGGGGCCCTGGCGGCGGGTGACGACCTGGTAGACGTCGCCCAGCTCCCCGGCCTCCAGGCGGGTGCGCAGGGAGCGCAGCGCGGGGTTGCAGCGCTCGATGTGGCCGACGCCGGCCACCAGGCCGCGCGACTCGAACGCCTCGACGAGGCGGCGGGCGCCCTCGACGGTGTCCGCGACGGGCTTCTCGACCAGGGCGTGCACGCCGGCCTCGGCGAGCTTCAGGCCGACTTCCTCGTGCAGCGCGGTCGGGCAGGCGACGACGGCGTAGTCGATGCCCAGCGAGATCAGTTCCTCGACGGTGGACAGGACGGGCGCGCCCTGGGCCCAGCCGTTCTTGTCGCCCATCGGGTCGACGACTCCGACGAGAGTCACGCCGTCGAGCCCGGCCAGTACGCGGGCGTGGTGGCGTCCCATCGAGCCGAGGCCGATCAGGCCGGCCCGCAGTCCAGCAGCAGTCACAGGTTCTCTCCCAGCGCGTTCACGGCGGTGACGATGCGCTCCAGGTCGTTCTGGGTCAGCGAGGGGTGCACGGGCAGCGAGACGACCTCGGCCGCGGCCTTCTCCGTCTCGGGCAGGTCCCAGGTGCGGCCCGCCTTCTGGTCCGGCTCCCAGTACGGCTTCAGCCGGTGGATCGGGGTGGGGTAGTACACGGCGTTGCCGACGCCGGCCTCGGTGAGCTTCGCCATCGCGGCGTCGCGGGCGCCCTCACCGCCGGTCACGCGGATCGTGTACTGGTGGTAGATGTGGCGCGCGCCCTCGGCGACGACCGGCGTGACCACGTTCGCGGCGGTGATGTGCCCCGAGAGGTACGCGGCGTTGGCGATGCGCTGCTCGGTCCAGCCGTTGAGCTTGCCGAGCTGCACGCGGCCGATGGCGGCGTTCACGTCGGTCATGCGCATGTTGGCGCCGACGATCTCGTTCGCGTACCGCTGCTCCATGCCCTGGTTGCGCAGCAGGCGCAGGGTGCGGGCGATCTCGGCGTCCGCGGTGGAGACCATGCCGCCCTCGAGGGAGTGCATGTTCTTCGTCGGGTAGAAGCTGAAGGTGCCGCCGGTGCCGAAGGCGCCGACCGGGGTGCCGTTCAGGGCCGCGGCGTGCGCCTGGCAGGCGTCCTCGACGACCGCGAGCTTGTGCTTGTCGGCGATGGCCATGATCTTGTCCATGGCGGCCGGGTTGCCGTAGATGTGCACCGGCATGATCGCGGCGGTACGCGGGGTGATGGCGGCCTCGACGGCGGCGGGGTCCAGGTTGAAGCTGTCCCGCTCGATGTCCGCGAAGACGACGTCGGCGCCGACCAGGCGGACCGCGTTCGCCGAGGCGGCGAAGGAGAAGGACGGGACGATCACCTCGTCGCCCGGGCCGATGTTCATGGCCATCAGCAGAAGGTGCAGCGCCGAGGTGCCGGAGTTGACGGCGACGCAGTGCCGGCCCTCGACCAGCTCCGAGAACTCCTCCTCGAAGGCCGCGACCTCGGGGCCCTGCACGACGCGGCCGGTGCGCAGTACGCGTACGGCGGCTTCGATCTCTTCTTCACCGATGACCGGGCGGGCAGCGGGGATGGGCTGCTCGTTGATGCTCGGCATGGACGTCCTCCTATGAACACCGCAAGAGCTCTTTTGGCAGAGGTCTGGGGGTGAGCGGACGTCTCGCGAGGCCGCGCGTACCCCTCCGGCGCGATGCCGACGCCCTACCGAGGATTGCTGGGACCGGTCTGTCCCGGAACCGGGTCGGTCACCGCCGTAGTCTCCGGGCGGGGCCCGCCCACGGCAGCGACCGGCGTCACATTATCAGGAATTTCCTCGTCAATTTCGGGCCTGTTAACGCCTGAAGGCATCGATTGCGAAACGAAATCCGGGTCCCGCCCCGGGGAATCCGGGGCGGGACGCGGAACGTTCCGCTGGGCCTTGCGAAGTGTTCAACCGTCAGCCGGGGAGCGTTCCCCCGGCCGGCGGCCGAACAGCGGCCGGCCCGTCGGTCTGCCGTCAGTCCTCCGTGACAGCCGTCACGGAGGGGGCGGCGGCCTGCTCGGCGGCGGCCGTCTTCTTGGCCGTCGCCTTCTTGGCCGTGGTGCCCTTCGTGGCGGCCTTCTTGGCGGTCGTCTTCTTCGCCGCGGTCTTCTTGGCGGCCGCCGTCTTCTTGGTGGCCGCCTTCTTGGCCGTGGCCTTCTTGGCGGTCTTGCGCGCGGTCGCCTTCTCGGCCGGGGCCTCGGGCTCGGCCGCGGCTTCGGCTTCCGCCGTGTCCGGTGCCTGGGCCTCCGGCTCGGCCGGGGCGCTCTTCACCACGACGATCGCGGCCTCCGCCGCTCCCCCCGGGGAACCGGCGGGAGCGGTGACCTTGCGGACCACGCGGCGCCGGGCACGCGGCGCGGCAGGGGGCGCGGCGTCAGCCGCTCCAGTGGAGCCGGTGCTTGCACCGGGAGGGGCCTCCTCGGCGACCGGCTCCGGTGCGACCGGCTCAGCGACGGGCTCCGCCTGCTTCGGCAGCTCCGGCTCCGGCTCGGGCTCGGGCTGCCGCGGGGCCTCGGACTCGGCCGGGGCCGGGGCCTGGGCCTCGGCGGGCGCCGGCGCCGTCGCCTTACGCGTGGCACGGCGGCGCGTACGGCCCTTGGGCGCCGCTTCCGCCGCCTCCTGCACGGGAGCCTCCACCGGGGCGGCCGCGGCGGCGACGGCCGGAACCGCCTCCACCTCCACGGTCTCCGGAGCCACCTCGGCGAGCGCCGGCTGCGGCGCGGGCTCCTGGGCGGCGCGCGGGGCACCGGCCGGGGCCGTGGCCTTGCGCGTCACCCGGCGACGGCCACGCCCGCGGCCCGCGGCGGCCTCGGCCTCCGCGACGCTGGAGTACAGCTCCTCGTCGGGGCGGAAGGGCTCCTCGACGGCCACCGGGGCGGCGACCTCCGCGGCGAGCTCGGCCTCGGTCTCGAACTCCGGCTCGGCCTCGGCCGCCGGGGTCTCGACGGCCTCGGCGGTCTCGAGAGCTTCCGCCGCCTCGGCGGCCTCGGCCGCGCGGGCGCGCTTCTTGGCCCGCTTGCCGCCGTTGCCGCCGCCACCCACGGTGGTCGGCTGCTCCATGTGGACGATGACGCCACGGCCGTTGCAGTGGACGCAGGTCTCGGAGAAGGACTCCAGCAGGCCCTGGCCCACCCGCTTGCGGGTCATCTGGACCAGGCCCAGCGAGGTGACCTCGGCGACCTGGTGCTTCGTACGGTCCCGGCCCAGGCACTCCAGCAGGCGCCGCAGCACGAGGTCCCGGTTGGACTCCAGCACCATGTCGATGAAGTCGATGACGACGATGCCGCCCAGGTCGCGCAGGCGCAGCTGGCGCACGATCTCCTCGGCCGCCTCCAGGTTGTTCCTGGTGACGGTCTCCTCGAGGTTGCCGCCCTGACCGGTGAACTTGCCGGTGTTGACGTCGATCACGATCATGGCTTCGGTCTTGTCGATCACCAGCGAGCCGCCGGACGGCAGCCAGACCTTGCGGTCGAGCGCCTTCATCAGCTGCTCGTCGATCCGGTACGTCGCGAAGACGTCGACCTCCGACGTCCAGCGCTGCAGCCGGTCGGCGAGGTCGGGCGCCACGTGGGACACGTAGCCGTGGATGGTCTCCCAGGCCTCGTCACCGCTGATGATGACCTTGGAGAAGTCCTCGTTGAAGATGTCGCGGACGACCCGGACGGTCATGTCCGGCTCACCGTAGAGAAGGGTCGGGGCGTTGCCGCTCTTCGCCTTCTTCTGGATGTCCTCCCACTGCGCCTGGAGCCGCTCGACGTCACGGCGCAGCTCGTCCTCGCTCGCGCCCTCGGCGGCGGTGCGCACGATGACGCCCGCGTCCTCGGGGACGATCTTCTTGAGGATGGTCTTCAGCCGGGCGCGCTCGGTGTCGGGCAGCTTGCGGCTGATGCCGGTCATCGAGCCCTCGGGCACGTACACCAGGTAGCGGCCGGGCAGCGAGACCTGGCTGGTGAGGCGGGCGCCCTTGTGGCCGATCGGGTCCTTCGTCACCTGGACGAGGACGGACTGGCCGGACTTGAGCGCGGTCTCGATGCGGCGCGGCCCGTTGGCCATGCCGAGCGCCTCGAAGTTCACCTCACCGGCGTACAGGACGGCGTTGCGGCCCTTGCCGATGTCGACGAAGGCGGCCTCCATGGACGGCAGGACGTTCTGGACCTTGCCCAGGTAGACGTTGCCGACGTAGCTGGTGGCCTGCTCCTTGTTGACGTAGTGCTCGACGAGCACGTTGTCCTCGAGGACACCGATCTGGGTGCGCTCGCCGCTCTGGCGGACGACCATCACGCGCTCGACGGCCTCGCGGCGGGCGAGGAACTCGGCCTCGGTGATGATCGGCACGCGGCGGCGGCCCTGCTCGCGGCCCTCGCGGCGGCGCTGCTTCTTCGCCTCCAGGCGGGTCGAGCCCTTGATGGACTGCACCTCGTCGGACGGCTCGGCCTTCTCGCGGGCCGGGCGCGGCTCGCGGACCTTGACGACCGTACGGACGCCGTCCTCCTCGGCCACCTCGGCCTCGGCGGGCGCCTCACCGGTGCGGCGACGACGGCGACGGCGACGGCGGGAGCTGCTGGTCCCGGCGGCGGAGGGGGTGCCGCCCTCGTGCTCGTCACCCTCCTCGGCCTCGTGGTCCTCGTCCTCCGCCTCGCGCTCGGCGGCCTCGGCCTCGGTCTCCTCGCCGTCTTCGGCCTCTTCGGCCTCCTCGCGGGCCTCGTCCGCGTCGGCCATCTCGCCACGGCGGCGACGACGGCCACCACGGCGGCGGCGACGGGAGGGCCGGTCCTCGTACTCCTCGCCCTCCTCGGCGGCCGCGGCCTCCGTCTCGGGCTCCTCGGCCTCTTCGGCCTCCTCCGGCTCCGGGGCCTCGGCGACGGGCGCGACGGGCTCCGCGGGCTCACCCCGGCGGCGACGGCGACGGCGCCCACCGGTCTCCGCCGGCTCGGCGGCCTCGGCGACGGGGGCGGCCTGCGCGACCCGCGCGGCCTGCGTGGTCTCGGGGGTCTCGTCCTCGTCCTGCTCAGCGGCACGGGCGGCAGCGGCGGCGGCCGCGGTCTCCGGCGTCTGGAACATCGGCTCGGTGAAGACCGGGGCCTGGAAGACGGGCACGGCGGGCCGCGTGGCACGGCGGCGCTCCGTCTTGTGCGCCGGGTCGGTGGTGAACTGCGGCGCGGCGGCGCGGCGGCGGGTACGGCCACGGGAGGCGGCGCGCTCGGCGGCGGCGACCTCGTCCTCGTCGGCCGCGATCTGCGCGACGGTGCCGGCGGGCAGGGTCTCGCCCTCCTCGGCGGCGGCCTCCTCGGCCTCCGGCTTCGGCGGGCCGGCGGGCGCGGTGGCCTTACGGGTGGCACGACGGCGCGTACGAGCGGGCGCGGGCGCCTCAGCGGCAGCCGGGGCCTCGGCCTCGGCAGGCGTCTCGGCGACGGCCTCGACGGCCGGCTCCCCGGCGGCCTGCTCCACCTCGGCGGCCTTCGGCGGGCCGGCGGGCGCGGTGGCCTTGCGGGTGGCACGACGGCGCGTACGAGCGGGCGCGGGCGCCTCCTCGACGGCGGCCGGGGCCTCGACCTCGGGCGCACCAGCGGGCGCCGTGGCCTTACGGGTGGCACGACGGCGCGTGGGAGCGGGGGCCTCCTCAGCGGCGGCCGGGGCCTCGACCTCGGGCGCACCAGCGGGCGCCGTGGCCTTACGCGTGGCGCGACGACGGGTCGGAGCGGGGGCCTCCTCGGCGGCGGCCGGGGCTTCGACCGCAGGCGCACCGGCGGGCGCGGTCGCCTTGCGCGTGGCGCGACGACGCGCCGGAGCGGGCGCCTCGGCGGCGGCCGGGGTCTCGGCGGGCTCCTGGGGCTGCGGCGCGGCGGCGGGCGCGGCCGGCGTGTCCTGCACCACGACCTCGGCGGCCTCCGGCGCGCCGGTGGCGGCGCTCGGCGGGCCCGCCGGGCGCGACGCGGCGCGGCGCCGACGGCGCGGGGGCAGCGTGTCGCTCGGAGAGTTGTTCTCTTCGCTGTTGTGGTTACCGGCGGTCACGCCGGTGTCGTTCGGCTCGAGCATGCGGGCGGTTCTCCCGTCACGCTCCCGGGCGCCGCGTCAGGCGCGGGCGCCGCACGGGAGCTGTTATGTCTGGCTCGCCGGTTCCCTACGCGGTTTGCGCACGGCCTGGCGAAAAGTCTGTTGTGTGTCCACGCGGCCCGACCCAGGTGGCTCCCGAGTTACCAGGGCCGCGCTGCGACGACCGCTCCTACGCGGAACCTGGACCTTCGGGCGCCGCCGTCGCGGAAGCGAGTCCGGCGGCCTTGGGTGGGGCGGCCGTGACTGCCTCGCGGTCGGGCGCGAGCGGGTCGGTCACCGTGCCGGACTCCTCGTCGAAGAGCCCCTGCGCCAGCCTGGTCACCGCTGCGGGGACCGGCGGCGCCAGGTCGGCCACAGCTCGGAGACCGGACAGGACGTCGTCGGGTCGTACGGCAGGTGTCACGTGCCGAACAACCAGCCGCAGTATCGCACAGGGCCCCTCTCCGGGCCTATCGCCCGGCGCGGGAGCGGCCTGGAGGTCCGCCACGGCGCCCCGGGCGTCGAAGTCGCGCATGCCGTTCTTCGTCTTGCGCCGCACCTCGACGGTGTCGGCGGCGAGGAAGGCGGCGACGGCGCGCTCGGCGTCCTCGACCTCCACCCCGTCGAGCCGGAGCTCCCATACGGAGGCGGTCAGCCGGTCGGCGAGTCCGGACGTACGGGCCTCGACGGCGTCGATGATGTCGAGCCCGTCCGGCAGCGACTCGTCGAGCAGCTCCCGCAGCGTGTCCGGGTCGCGCGGCTCGGTGAGCGCGATCTCCAGGTACTCGGCCTCGGAGCCCGTACCCGTGGGGGCGGCGTTGGCGTACGACACCTTCGGGTGCGGGGTGAAGCCCGCCGAGTACGCCATGGGCACCTCGGCGCGGCGCAGCGCACGCTCGAACGCGCGCTGGAAGTCGCGGTGGCTGGTGAACCGGAGGCGGCCGCGCTTGGTGTAGCGCAGGCGAATGCGCTGCACTGCCGGTGCGGGCGGCGGGCCTTCGGGCTGTCGCTTGCCCAGTGGTTCTTCTCCTCGGTGCGGGGCGGGCGCGGGTGGCGCGCCGCCCACGAAATTCGGGCGGCTCCCGGGGGTCCCGCCCGGCTCACCCCCGCTTTCGCAGGGAGATCTCGGGTGCGGGCGCCGCGCCAGGAGCGGTCGTTGTACTACCCAGAGTACGCGCCGGGACGGGAGAAGGTTCCAGGGGCTGCCGCGCGGAAGCCCCGCCGACGAGCGCGCGCCACGCGTCACGACGGGCCCTGCGTACCACCTCACCTGCGGAGACGAGCGCGGCCTTCACGGCGCGCCCCGCCTCGGCGGCCGCCTTGCGGGCCGGACGCCAGACGTGGTCGCGGACCGCGTGCCCGACGGGCACGCACACGCCGCGGTAGAACCAGGCGGCCGGACGCCCCAGCAGGTTCCAGGCCAGCCACTTCAGCACGCGCCCGACCGCCCGCGACACGTACCCGGCGACGCGCCACGCGACCTCGGCCGCCGCGACGATCTCGCGGCCGACGGCGACGAGACCGCGCCCGACCGGGCGGAGCACCCAGCGGTACAGGAAGACGGCGGGCACCACGACCAGCGCCCTGACCACCGCCTTGGCGAGCCACAGCGCGCCGTGGCCCAGCGGCGTGAGGACATGGACGTACAGCGGCGTCAGCACCCACCGGTACAGCGCGGTCCACGGCCAGACGAACACGGCCCACAGGACCAGGCCCGCACCGCGCCCGAGCGGTCGCAGCACCGTGCGGAAGAGCCAGGCCAGCGGGGTGACGATCAAGGTGGTGACCGCCCACACCACCGCCCCGGCGAGGCCGCTGCCGAGCCACGCGACGCCCCGCGCCACCGGCGCGAGCACCCACCGGTACACGAAGACGGCGGGCACGACGAGGCCGTAGTGGACGAGCCCCCGCACGAGGCGGGCGACGGCCCGGCCGACGGGCGCGAGCAGGGTGTCCCACACCCAGCCCAGCGCCCTGTCGAGCGGGCGGAGCAGGACGCGTTCGAGGAGGCGGCCGCAGACGGCCAGGACGTCCCAGACCATCCGTACGGGTACGACGACGAGCAGCACCACGATCCGCACCGGGATCCTGATGACCGTCGTCAGGCAGCCCTCGCCGCCCTCGTACGCCTCGGGGCCGCGCTTCTCCATGTCCATGCCTGGGATGACGCAACGGCCCGGCCAGGGGTTTCCTCCCCCGGCCGGGCCGTTGCGCGGACGTTACGCGAGCGGTCCCGCGGCTACTTCACCACGGTGAGCGGCAGCAGCTTCTTGCCCGTCGGGCCGATCTGGATGTGGGTGTCCATCTGCGGGCAGACACCGCAGTCGAAGCACGGCGTCCAGCGGCAGTCCTCGACCTCGGTCTCGTCGAGCGAGTCCTGCCAGTCCTCCCAGAGCCAGTCCTTGTCGAGACCGGAGTCCAGGTGGTCCCAGGGCAGGACTTCCTCGTACGTGCGCTCGCGGGTGGTGTACCAGTCGACGTCGACGCCGTACTGCGGCAGCGTCTTCTCGGCGCACGCCATCCAGCGGTCGTAGCTGAAGTGCTCGCGCCAGCCGTCGAAGCGGCCGCCGTCCTCGTACACGGCGCGGATCACGGCGCCGACGCGGCGGTCGCCGCGCGAGAGCAGGCCCTCGACGATGCCCGGCTTGCCGTCGTGGTAGCGGAAGCCGATGGAGCGGCCGTACTTCTTGTCGCCGCGGATCTTGTCGCGGAGCTTCTCCAGGCGGGCGTCGGTCTCCTCGGCGCTCAGCTGCGGGGCCCACTGGAACGGCGTGTGCGGCTTGGGCACGAAGCCGCCGATGGAGACGGTGCAGCGGATGTCGTTCTGGCCGGACACCTTGCGGCCCTCGGCGATGACGTTGGCCGCCATGTCGGCGATCTGGAGCACGTCGTCGTCGGTCTCGGTGGGCAGGCCGCACATGAAGTACAGCTTCACCTGACGCCAGCCGTTGCCGTACGCGGTGGAGACCGTACGGATCAGGTCCTCCTCCGAGACCATCTTGTTGATGACCTTGCGCATGCGCTCGGAGCCGCCCTCGGGGGCGAAGGTGAGACCGGACCGACGGCCGTTCCTGGTCAGCTCGTTGGCGAGGTCGACGTTGAAGGCGTCCACGCGGGTCGAGGGCAGGGACAGGCCGATCTTGTCCTCTTCGTACCGGTCGGCGAGGCCCTTGGCGATGTCACCGATCTCGGAGTGGTCGGCGGAGGAGAGCGACAGCAGGCCGACCTCCTCGAAGCCCGTCGCCTTGAGACCCTTCTCGACCATCTCGCCGATGCCGGTGATGCTTCGCTCCCGCACGGGGCGCGTGATCATGCCGGCCTGGCAGAAGCGGCAGCCGCGGGTGCAGCCGCGGAAGATCTCGACGGACATGCGCTCGTGGACCGTCTCGGCGAGCGGAACGAGCGGCTGCTTCGGATACGGCCACTCGTCGAGGTCCATGACGGTGTGCTTGGACACGCGCCACGGCACGCCGGACTTGTTCGGTACGACGCGGCCGATGCGGCCGTCGGGGAGGTACTCGACGTCGTAGAACGCGGGGATGTAGACCGAGCCGGTCTTCGCGAGGCGGAAGAGGACCTCCTCGCGGCCGCCGGGGCGACCCTCCGCCTTCCAGGCGCGGATGATCTCGGTCATGTCGAGCACGGCCTGCTCGCCGTCACCGATGATCGCCGCGTCGATGAAGTCCGCGATCGGCTCGGGGTTGAAGGCGGCGTGGCCGCCGGCGAGCACGATCGGGTCGTCGATCGTCCGGTCCTTCGACTCCAGCGGGATGCCCGCGAGGTCGAGCGCCGTGAGCATGTTGGTGTAGCCGAGCTCGGTGGAGAAGCTGAGGCCGAAGACGTCGAACGCCTTGACCGGCCGGTGGCTGTCGACCGTGAACTGCGGCACGTTGTGCTCGCGCATCAGCGCCTCGAGGTCCGGCCACACGCTGTACGTGCGCTCGGCGAGGACGCCCTCGCGCTCGTTGAGTACCTCGTACAGGATCATGACGCCTTGGTTGGGCAGCCCGACCTCGTACGCGTCGGGGTACATGAGCGCCCAGCGGACGTCGCAGGAGTCCCATTCCTTGACGGTGGAGTTCAGCTCACCGCCGACGTACTGGATCGGCTTCTGCACATGCGGAAGCAGAGCTTCGAGCTGAGGGAAGACGGACTCGGCAGGCATCTCGCGAACCTTCGTGAGCTGGCAGGGCGACTCTCTAGCGTACCCCGGTGCCCAGACGGTCAGAGCCGCCGCAGTTTGCCCGCCGACGCCGCGGCCCACACCTCCCCCAGCTCCCGCTCCCGCTCGGCCGCGCTCGCCTGCTCCTGGCCGTACAGCAAGCCCCAGGTGAAGGCGGTCTCCCCCGCCGCGTACGCCTTGATCGCCAGGTCCCGCAGGGTGGCGCGGGCGACGACGCTGTCCTGGTGGTCGCCGAGGACCTTCTGAACGGACTTCACGCGCCGGGCGAGGCGTTTCGCCGGTTTGCCGAGGGCGGGGGCGGCGGCCTCGGCGGCGTACCGCGTGCGCTTGGCGGCCTTGCGGGCGGCGTGCAGGGCGAGGTCGCGTTCCTCGCCGGGCGGCAGCGCGAGCGCGCGGTCGACGCGGGCGGCGAGGCGCTCGTACTCCTTGAGGACCGCCCGGGGCAGCACCTTCGCCGCGGGCTTTCCGGCTGCCGGGCGCAGCGGTGGGTCGGTGAGGAGCGCGTCGAGGGCGTCGAGCAGGGCGAGGTAGCGGTCGGTGTCGAGGACGGCGAGGGTGCGGCCCCGCGCGCCGGCGCGGCCGGCGGTGGCCCAGACGCGGAGCCGGCCGCGTACCGGCCCGAGGACCAGCGTGCCGGGGAGGGCGTCGATGCGGGCGGTGAGCCGTTCGGTGAGCACCTCCTGGTCGCGGTCGACGCCGAGCTCGCCGCCGAGCCACTTGAGCTCCTCGGCGACCGGATCGGTGGCCGCCCGGTCGAGGACCTTGCGGTACGAGCGCAGCGCGCTGCGCAGGCGGCGGGTGGCGACGCGCATCTTGTGGACGGAGTCCGGCAGGTCGCGGCGTACGGCGGCGTCGGCGGCGAGCAGCGCGTCGACGTGGGCACGGAGGTAGGAGAGGACGTGGTCTCCGGCGGTGTCCCCGGTCTTCTTCCGCTTCGGCGGGGCCTGGCGGCCGGTGTCGGCGAGCGCCCGGGCGAGCTTGGAGGCGGAGGCGGCGGGCCGCAGTCCCGCCTTGCGGAGGCGTTTCTCCACGGCGTCCAGGACGGCGAGGTCGCCGCCGTCCGCGAGCTCCACCTCGACCTCGGTCCACTCGGCCCGCCCCGGGGTGCCGTCGAGCAGCTGTGCCCGGACCGTGTCCGTGGAGAGCTCCGCGAGGAGCGTGCCCTGCGCGTCCAGCAGGTGGCGTACGTCGCGGGCCGACAGCAGCCGTACGACGGGCGCGAGCTCCGCGCCCCGGGTCCGGGCGCGGACCAGCGCGGCGAGCGGCTCCGGCACTCCGTCGCCGAGCGGGGCGCGCACCTCGTCGCGCACATCCGGGGCGACGGGCAGTTTGAGGTGCCAGCCGGCGTCCTCGCCGCCGGTGCGGCGGCGCAGGGTGATCCCGGCGGCGGCGAGGCGGAGGTCGGCGGTGTCGTAGTAGACGGCGTCCAGCTCGGTGACGCCCCGGTCGGCCGTTTCCGCGATCCCGGCCGCGCCTTTCAGGCGGGGCAGCCGGATGTCGGGGCCCGTTTCGTACTTCCGCTCGATCTCACGCTTCGTATCCGCCGTCATTCGAATCGGCATACCCCGCAGAGGGCGTTCTACGCCGACATCGGCCGCTGCACCCTGATCGACTGGAGCAGTCCGATCGCCACCCACACCGCGAACATCGACGACCCTCCGTACGAGACGAACGGCAGCGGCAGTCCGGCGACGGGCATGATGCCGAGCGTCATGCCGATGTTCTCGAAGGACTGGAAGGCGAACCAGGCGATGATCCCGGCGGCGACGATCGTGCCGTACAGCTCGGTCGTCTCGCGGGCGATGCGGCAGGCGCGCCACAGGACCACGCCGAGCAGCGCGAGTATCGTGCCGGCGCCGATGAAGCCGAGTTCCTCGCCGGCGACGGTGAAGATGAAGTCGGTCTGCTGTTCGGGGACGAACTGGCCGGTGGTCTGGTGGCCGTTGAAGAGGCCCGCGCCGTACAGCCCGCCGGAGCCGATGGCGATGCGCGCCTGGTTGGTGTTGTAGCCGACGCCGGCGGGGTCGAGCTCGGGGTTGGCGAAGGCGGCGAAGCGGTTGATCTGGTACTCGTCGAGGACGCCGAGCGCGGCGACGAGGGCGGCGCCGATGGCGCCCGCGCCGATGAGGCCGAGGACCCAGCGGTTGGAGGCGCCGGAGGCGAGCAGCACGCCGAGCACGATGACGACCATGACCATCACCGAGCCGAGGTCCGGCATCAGCATGACGATGGCCATGGGCAGTACGGCGATGCCGAGGGACTTGGCGACCGTGCGGTGGTCGGGATAGAGCTGGTCGCCCGCGTCGACTTTCGCGGCGAGGAGCATCGCCATCCCGAGGATGATCGTGATCTTCACGAACTCGGAGGGCTGGAGCGAGAATCCGCCGCCGATCACGATCCACGCGTGCGCGCCGTTGATGGTGGCGCCGAGCGGGGTGAGGACGAGCAGCACCAGCACCACCGAGATGCCGTACAGCACGGGCACGGCGCCGCGCAGGGTGCGGTGGCCGAGCCAGAGGGTGCCGACCATCAGGGCGAAGCCGATGCCGGTGTTGAGGACGTGGCGCAGCAGGAAGTAGTACGGATCGCCGTGGTTGAGCTCGGTGCGGTTGCGGGTGGCGGACCACACCAGCAGCGAACCGACGAAGGAGAGCGCGAGCGCGGAGAAGAGCAGCGGCCAGTCGAGCCTGCGCACCCAGGAGTCGCGTGCGGTCAGCTTCGCCCAGGCGCCGCGCCGTTCGGGCGCGTACCGGGGGACGGAGAAGTTGTTGGTTCCGGCCATGGTGCTGGTGTCAGTCCCTCCACACGCCGGGCGGTCCGGCGAGTTGCTGCTCGTCGTCGCCGTCGCCCTGCTCGGCCGGGTCGACCTTCTGCTCCTCGGGATCGTACGGCTTGATCGGCGGCGCCTCGATCGTGCCGTCGGGCTGGATCTTCGGCAGCGTGGCCTGCGGCTTGGGCAGCAGGGCGCGCTTGAGGTCCTGGTTGCCCTCGTCGTCGAGGCCGTAGAGGGCGTCGTAGATGTTGCGCACGGCGGGGCCGGAGGCGCCGGAGCCCGTACCGCCCTGGGAGATCGTCATGACGATGGTGAACTCGTCGGTGTACGTGGCGAACCAGGACGTCGTCTGCTTGCCGTAGACCTGGGCGGTGCCGGTCTTGGCGCGCATCGGGATCTTGTCCTGGGGCCAGCCGCCGAACCGCCAGGCGGCGGTGCCGCCGGGCTCGACGACGGAGCGCAGGCCCTTGTCGAGGTCGCTGATGGTCTCGGCGTCGACGGGTAGCCGGCCGTGGGCCTTCGGCTTGATCTCCTCGATCCTCCGGCCGTCGGGGCTGATGACGGCCTTGCCGATGGTGGGGTCGTAGAGGGTGCCGCCGTTGCTGATGGCGGCGTAGGCGGTGGCCAGCTGGATGGGGGTGATGAGGACGTCGCCCTGGCCGATGGCGAAGTTGATGCTGTCGAAGGCCTTCAGCTGGTTGCCTTCGAGGCAGCTCTCGTAGGCGATCTGCTCGACGTAGCTGCCGCCCTTCTTGCCCTGCTTGCACCAGGAGTCCTTGTTGGCCGCCCAGAAGCTCTGCTTCCAGTGGCGGTCGGGGATGCGGCCCGTGACCTCGTTGGGCAGGTCGATGCCGGTCTCGGAACCGAATCCGAACTCGCGGGCGGTCCGGTAGAACCAGTCGCGGGGGTGCTTCGGCTTGAGGCCGCCGTCGCGCTGCCACTCCTTGTGGCCGAGTGCGTAGAAGACGGTGTTGCAGGAGAACTTGAGGGCGTCGCCGAGGGAGATGGGGCCGTGCCCCTTGGACTCGAAGTTGGCGAAGCTGCGGCCGCCGAGGCTGTAGGAGCTGGAGCAGTTGTAGCGGCTGTCGAAGGGGTAGCCGGCCCGGACGGCGGCGCTCGCCGACACCACCTTGAAAACGGAGCCGGCGGGGGCCTGGCCCTGGATGGCGCGGTTGAGGAGCGGATAGTTGGAGCCCTTGCCGGTGAGCTTGGCGTACTCCTTGGCGGAGATGCCGCCGACCCAGGCGTTGGGGTCGTAGTCGGGCTGGGAGGCCATCGCGATGACGCGGCCGGTCTTGGACTCCATGACGACGACGGCGCCCGCGTCGGCCGCGTACGGGCGGCCGGTGATCTTGTCGGTCTCCTTGCGGACGGTCTTCATCGCCTGCTGGAGCTCGTACTCGGCGACCGCCTGCACGCGCGCGTCGATGGAGGTGACGACGTTGGAGCCGGGGCGGCCGGGGTCGGACTCGGACTCGCCGAGGACGCGGCCGAGCTTGTCCACCTCGTAGCGGGTGACGCCGGCCTTGCCGCGCAGCGCCTTGTCGTACGTGCGTTCCAGGCCGGAGCGGCCGACCATGTCGGAGCGGAGGAACGGCGAGTCGGTGTCCTGGGCCTTCTCGATCTCCTGGTCGGTGACCGGCGACAGATAGCCGAGCACCTGCGCGGCACGGGCCCCGCCGGGCGCGGTGTAGCGGCGTACGGCGGCGGGTTCGGCGGTGATGCCGGGGAACTCCTCGGCGCGCTCGCGGATCTGGAGCGCCTGCTTGGGGGTGGCCTCGTCGGTGACGGGGATCGGCTGGTACGGGGAGCCGTTCCAGCACGGCTGCGGGGTGTCGGAGTCACAGAGGCGGACCTTGTCCATGACCTCCTTGGGCTCCATCCCCAGCACCCCCGCGAGCCGCGTGAGGACGCCCTTGCCGTCGTCCTTCATCTTCATCAGCTCGGTACGCGAGGCCGACACCACCAGCCGCGTCTCGTTGTCGGCGAGGGGGATGCCGCGGGCGTCGAGGATGGAGCCGCGGACCGCGGGCTCCACGACCTGCTGGACGTGGTTGCTGCGGGCCTCCTCGGTGTACTCGTCGCCGTTGCGGACCTGGAGGAACCAGAGGCGGCCGACGAGGGTGAGGAACATGGAGAAGACCAGGACCTGGATGGCGATGAGCCGGATCTGGACCCGGGGGGTCCGGCCCGTCTCGGGGATGTTGCCCATACGCGTGTACCCCCTTGGTCAGAGTCGTTTGACGCCCTTGATGCGCCCGGCCCGGGCCGCCCTGCTGCGGGCGGCCTTGATGCGCAGCCCGCTGCGCTGGCTGCCGATCCGCAGGCCGGTGCCGGAGGCCATCCAGCCGGTGGAGACGTCCGTGCCGGCGGTGGTGGTGTCGGCGAGCGGGTCGTTCTCGGCGCGTCGGGCGAGCGCCATGATCAGCGGCACGGTGAACGGCGCGAGCAGCAGGTCGTAGACGACGGCGCTGATCAGCAGCGGGACCAGGCCGACGTGGCGGGCGGCGGTGTCCCCGACGAGGGCGCCGACGCCCGCGTACAGCAGGGTGGAGACGGCGGCGGCGGCGACCACCATGGCCATGGGGCCGGTGGCGGAGCGCAGCTGCCCGTTCTCGGGCTTGGTGAGGCCCGCGAGGTAGCCGATGACGCACAGGACCAGTGCGTAGCGGCCGGCGGCATGGTCGGCGGGCGGGGCCAGGTCGGCGAGGAGGCCCGCGCCGAAGCCGATGAGGGCGCCGCTGACGTGCCCGTACACGAAGGCGAGGGCGAGGACGACGAGCAGCAGCAGGTCGGGGACGGCGCCGGGGAGCTGGAGGCGGGCGAGGATCGAGACCTGGAGGACGAGCGCGACGACGACCAGGGTGGTGGAGAGCAGGATCCGGTTGAAGCGCATGGTCTTACTCCTCCTCCGGCCGGCCGGTGGCGGCACCGCTGGGGGCGCCGCTCGGGGCGCCGCTCGGGGCGCCGGTGCCCGTGGGGCTCGGGGTGACCGTGACGGTCACGGTCGGCTCGGGCGTGGGCCTGGGCGGCAGGACCGTGTCGCGCGGGTCGGTGCGCGGCGACTGGACGACGACGCCGACGATGTCGAGCTTGCTGAAGACGGCGTACGGGCGGACGAACACGGTGCGGGTCAGGTCGCCGCCGGACGGGTCGACGCGGACGACCTCGCCGACCGGGACTCCGGGCACGAAGGGCTTGTTGGCCTGCGAGCCGAAGGTGACGAGCCGGTCGCCGGGCTTGACCTTGGCCTTGCCGTTGAGGAGCTGCACGGACAGCGGCCGGTCGCCCTGGCCGGTGGCGAAGCCGAGCTCGTCGGTCTTCTCCATGCGGGTGCCGACGGTGAAGTCGGGGTCGTTGGCGAGGAGGACGGTCGCGGTGCTCGGCCCGACGGTGGTGACGCGGCCGACGAGCCCGTCGCCGTTGATGACGGTCATGTCGCGCTGGATGCCGTCGGTCGAGCCGGCGTCGATGGTGACGGTCCACGAGAAGCCCTGGGCGGCTCCTATGGCGATGACCTCGGCCGCCTTGATGCCGTACTGGCCGGCGCCGGCCTTCTTCAGCAGCCCGTCGAGCTCGCGCACCCGGGCGCGGTTGCGGTCGTCGCTGCCGAGTCTCGCCTTCAGCGCGGCGTTCTCGCGCTCCAGCTGCGCGATGCGGCTGTGGCGCTCCCCGGAGTCCCGTACGGCCGCGATGGCGTTGCCGATCGGGTCGACCGCGGACGCGACGCTGTTCTCGACGGGGCCGAAGACCGTCGCGGCGGCCCGCCGGGCGCCGTCGACGGGTGACTCCTCGCCGCCGCGGATGTCCACCGTGATCAGCGCGAACGCGATGGCTACCAGCAGGACCAGGAGTAGCCGGCTTTCTCGTGTGTCCCTCACGTGGGGCGGCCGTGCCCTTCCTCGTAGGAATGTGTGTGCTGTGCCGTTGGTGCCGTTGTACTACGGGGTCGACCGGATCAACGAGGAGCCGTACGGGTACGACTGCACCCGTACGGCTGACCGTCGCTCACGCGCCGACGCGCCCACGCGCCGGCTAGCGGCGGGGCTGGGCGTCCAGGACCTGCTGGAGCGCCTCGAACTCCTCGACGCACTTGCCGGAGCCGAGCGCCACCGAGTCCAGCGGGTCCTCGGCGATGTGGATCGGCATGCCGGTCTCGCGGCGCAGCCGCTCGTCCAGGCCGCGCAGCAGGGCGCCGCCGCCGGTGAGGACGATGCCGCGGTCCATGACGTCGCCGGACAGCTCGGGCGGGCACTTGTCGAGCGTCGTCTTGACGGCGTCGACGATGGCGTTGACCGGCTCCTCGATGGCCTTGCGGACCTCGGCGGCCGAGATGACCACGGTCTTGGGCAGTCCGGAGACGAGATCCCGGCCGCGGATCTCGGTGTGCTCGTCGGTCTCCAGGTCGAACGCCGAACCGATGGTGATCTTGATCTGCTCGGCGGTCCGCTCGCCGAGGAGGAGGCTGTACTCCTTCTTGACGTGCTGGATGATCGCGTTGTCCAGCTCGTCGCCGGCCACCCGGATGGACTGTGCCGTGACGATTCCGCCGAGGGAGATGACGGCGACCTCGGTGGTGCCGCCGCCGATGTCGACGACCATGTTGCCGGTGGCCTCGTGGACCGGGAGGCCGGAGCCGATGGCCGCGGCCATGGGCTCCTCGATGATGTGCACCTGGCGCGCGCCGGCCTGCGTGGACGCCTCGATGACGGCGCGGCGCTCGACCCCGGTGATCCCCGACGGCACGCAGACCACGACCCGGGGGCGGGCGAGGTAACGGCGCTTGTGGATCTTCAGGATGAAGTACCTGAGCATCCGCTCGGTGATCTCGAAGTCGGCGATGACGCCGTCCTTCAGAGGGCGGACTGCGACGATGTTGCCGGGGGTCCGGCCGATCATCTTCTTCGCTTCGGCGCCGACCGCCAGGATGCCACCGGTGTTGGTGTTGATGGCGACGACGGACGGCTCGTTGAGGACGATACCGCGACCCCTGACGTACACCAGCGTGTTGGCGGTCCCGAGGTCGACAGCCATGTCACGGCCGATGAACGACATTGAGTTCCCCTTGTTTCCCATGAGGATGCGTCGGGCCTTCCCAATTAGAGCGTTGACGGCTTCTCAGGTCGGCGAGGTGGGTGGTGTGGCGCGGAGATTCACATCGTAGTGCCGCCTGCGCGGACACGGCGCGGTGGCCCGCCTCTGTATAGGTGACGACGTGTCGGAGCGATGCGTTCCCGGTTGTGGCGTTCATATGCCGAAGGGCGACCGAATTCCTTCGGTCGCCCCAGGTCGTGAGCGCTGTATGGCTGACAGCAGGTCAGGAAATACCGGGGAAGAAAATCTTCAGTTCCCGAATGGCGGACTCCTCCGAGTCCGAGGCGTGGATCAGGTTCTCCCGGACGATGGTGCCGAAATCGCCCCGAATGGAGCCGGGCGCCGCGGCGATCGGGTCGGTGGGCCCGGCCAGCTGCCGTACGCCCTCGATGACGCGCTCACCCTCGACGACGAGCGCGACGACGGGGCCGGAGGACATGAACTCGACGAGCGGCTCGTAGAACGGGCGGCCGACATGCTCGGCGTAGTGCTGCTCCAGGATGGCTCGGTCCAGCGTGCGCAGCTCCAGCGCGGTGATGGTCCAGCCGGCCTTGCGCTCGATACGGCCGATGATCTCGCCGACCAAGCCGCGGCGGACGGCGTCCGGCTTGAGAAGGACGAGGGTGCGCTGGGTCATGGGTAACGGCTCCTTGCAGGCATACGTGTGCGGTGAGGTGAGGCTACAGGGACCGGGGCGGGCGGCGGCACCCGGTCCCGGCCTGGATCCGGGGCGTCAGGCGGACGGGGTCCCGGTCGGCGGCGTGGCCGCCTCGCTCTGGGCCGCCCACCTCGCCTTGGCCTCGTCGATCTTGCGCCCGTAGTGGATCGAGGCCCACCACAGGCCCGCGAAGACCGCCCCCAGGAAGAACATGATCGGCACCACGAAGCCGCTCGTGATCAGCGCGATCTGGAGCGCCCAGCCGAGCTGGAGCCCGCCCGGGCGGGTGATCATGCCGCACAGCAGGACGGACAGCACCATCGCGACGCCGCACACCGTCCATACGGTGCCCATCGTCAGGCTGTCGTCCTTCATCGCCACCAGACCGGCGAAACCGATCACGAAGAACTCGCCGATCAGCGTGGACGCGCAGAGCGTACGCATGGAAACCTCAGCCCTTCCCCAGCAGCAGCCGGGCCTCGCCGACCGTGATCACCGAGCCGGTCACGAGCACGCCCGCGCCCGCGAACTCGCTCTCCTCCTCGGCGAGCGTGATCGCCGTCTCCAGCGCGTCGTCCAGCCGCGGCTCGACCACCACGCGGTCGTCGCCGAAGACCTCGACGGCGATGGCGGCCAGCTCGTCGGCGTCCATCGCGCGCGGGGTGGAGTTCTGGGTGACGACGACCTCGGTGAAGATCGGCTCGAACGCCTCCAGCAGACCGCGTACGTCCTTGTCGCCGCTCGTGCCGACGACGCCGATCAGCCGGGAGAAGTTGAACGACTCGGTGATGCCGTCGGCGGTCGCCAGCGCGCCGGCCGGGTTGTGCGCCGCATCCAGCACCACGGTGGGGCTGCGCCGTACGACCTCCAGGCGGCCCGGCGACGCGACCGAGGCGAAGGCCCGCCGGATGGTGTCGATGTCGAGCGTGCGCGCGGCCTGCGCGCCGACGCCGAAGAAGGCCTCGACCGCCGCGAGCGCCACCGCCGCGTTGTGCGCCTGGTGGGCGCCGTACAGCGGCAGGAAGATCTCGTCGTACTCGCCGCCGAGCCCGCGCAGCGTCAGCAGCTGCCCGCCGACCGCGACCTCGCGGGCGACGACGCCGAACTCCATGCCCTCGCGGGCGACCGTCGCGTCGACCTCGACGGCCTTCTTCAGCATCACCTGGGCGGCGTCCACCGGCTGCTGCGCCAGGATGACGGTCGCGCCCTCCTTGATGATCCCGGACTTCTCGCCGGCGATCTCGGCGGGCGTGGAGCCGAGGCGGTCGGTGTGGTCCAGGGAGATGGGGGTGACGACGGCGACGTCACCGTCGATGACGTTCGTCGCGTCCCAGCTGCCGCCCATGCCGACCTCGACGACCGCCACGTCGACCGGCGCGTCCGCGAAGGCCGCGTACGCCATTCCGGTGAGGACCTCGAAGAAGGAGAGCCGGTAGTCCTGCTGCGCGTCGACCATCTCGACGTACGGCTTGATGTCCTGGTACGTCTCGATGAAGCGCTCGGCGCCGATCGGCGCGCCGTCCAGGCTGATGCGCTCGGTGATCGACTGCACGTGCGGCGAGGTGTAGCGCCCGGTGCGCAGGTCGAAGGCGCCGAGCAGCGCCTCGATCATCCGCGCGGTGGACGTCTTGCCGTTGGTGCCGGTGATGTGGATCGACGGGTACGTGTGCTGCGGTTCGCCGAGGACGTCCATCAGCGCCGCGATACGGGTGACCGACGGCTCCAGCTTGGTCTCGCCCCAGCGGGTGGCGAGCTCCTGCTCCACCTCCCGCAGCGCCTTGTCGACCTCGGGGTCGGCGGGCCGTGCGGGCACGAGGTCGGCTGCCTGGGGCGGTCCGGCCTGGGCGCGCAGCGTACGGCTGCCGGCCTCGATCACCGCCAGGTCGGGGTCGCGCTCGGTCTCGGCCTCGACAATCTCGTCGAAGTCGTCGAAATCGTCGCTGGACTGGCTGGGGGGCTGCTCACTCACGCGGTCCAGTCTACGGAGCGGCCCCGGAACCGAGTGGTTCCGGGGCCGCTCCGGCGCTGTCATGCCGTGGCTTACGCCTTCGGCAGGTTCGCCAGCTGGCTCTCGATGCGGGTGATGTCCTCGTCCGCCTTGGCGAGCCGGGCGCGGATCTTGTCCACCACGTGGTCGGGAGCCTTGGCGAGGAACGCCTCGTTGCCGAGCTTGGCGTTCGCCTGCGCCTTCTCCTTCTCGGCGGCGGCCAGGTCCTTCGTCAGGCGCTTGCGCTCCGCCTCGACGTCGATCGTGCCGGAGAGGTCCAGCGCGACCGTGGCGCCGGCGACCGGGAGGGTCGCGGTGGCCTGGAAGGCGTCGCCCTCGGGCTGGAGGCGCAGGAGCTGGCGGATGGCCGGCTCGTGGGCGACGAGGACGGTGCCGTCGAGGGTGAGGCGGGCGGGGACCTTCTGGGCGTCCTGCAGGCCCTGCTCCTTGCGGAACCGGCGGACCTCGGTGACGACCCGCTGGACGAGCTCGATCTCCCGCTCGGCGGCCTCGTCGCGGAAGCCGCTGTCCTTCGGCCAGTCGGCGATGACGACGGACTCGCCGCCGGTGAGCGCCGTCCACAGCGTCTCGGTGACGAACGGGACCACCGGGTGCAGCAGGCGCAGCATGACGTCGAGGACCTCACCGAGCACCCGGCCGGAGACCCGGGCGCCCTCGCCGCCGGCGAAGAAGGCGGTCTTCGACAGCTCGACGTACCAGTCGAAGACCTCGTCCCACGCGAAGTGGTAGAGGGCGTCGGACAGCTTCGAGAACTGGTAGTCGTCGTAGTACGCGTCGACCTCGGCGACCGTCTTGTTGAGCCGCGACAGGATCCAGCGGTCCGTGGCGGACATCCGGGACGGGTCGGGCAGCTCGCCCTCGATCGTCGCGCCGTTCATCAGGGCGAAGCGGGTGGCGTTCCAGATCTTGTTGGCGAACTTGCTGGACGCCTGGACCCAGTCCTCGCCGATCGGGACGTCGATGCCGGGGTTGGCGCCGCGGGCGAGCGTGAAGCGCAGCGCGTCGGAGCCGTACTTGTCCATCCAGTCCAGCGGGTTGACCGCGTTGCCGAAGGACTTCGACATCTTCTTGCCGTTCTGGTCACGGACCATGCCGTGCAGGGCGATGGTGTGGAACGGCGGCGTGCCGTCCATCGCGTAGAGGCCGAACATCATCATCCGGGCGACCCAGAAGAAGAGGATGTCGTAGCCGGTGACGAGGACGGAGTTCGGGTAGAACTTCGCGAGGCTATCGGTCTGCTCGGGCCAGCCGAGCGTGGAGAACGGCCACAGGCCGGACGAGAACCAGGTGTCGAGGACGTCGGTGTCCTGGTGCCAGCCATCGCCGGCCGGGGGCTGCTCGTCGGGGCCGACGCAGACGACCTCGCCGTTGGGGCCGTACCAGACGGGGATGCGGTGGCCCCACCACAGCTGGCGGGAGATGCACCAGTCGTGGAGGTTGTCGACCCAGTCGAAGTACCGCTTCTCCATCTCCTGCGGGTGGATCTTGACCCGGCCGTCGCGGACCGCGTCGCCGGCGGCCTTGGCGAGCGGACCGACCTTGACCCACCACTGCATGGACAGGCGCGGCTCGATGGTGGTCTTGCAGCGCGAGCAGTGGCCGACGGAGTGGACGTACGGGCGCTTCTCGGCGACGATCCGGCCCTCGGCGCGCAGGGCGGCGACGATGGCGGAGCGGGCCTCCATGCGGTCCAGGCCCTGGAAGGGGCCGTGGGCGGTGATGACGGCGCGCTCGTCCATGACGGCGAGGTTCGGCAGGTGGTGGCGCTGGCCGATCTCGAAGTCGTTCGGGTCGTGCGCCGGGGTCACCTTGACGGCGCCGGTGCCGAACTCGGGGTCGACGTGCTCGTCGGCGACGACGGGGATGCGGCGGCCGGTCAGCGGCAGCTCGATCTCGCGGCCGACGAGGTGCTTGTAGCGCTCGTCGTCGGGGTGGACGGCGACGGCGGTGTCGCCGAGCATCGTCTCGGCGCGGGTGGTGGCGACGACGATGGCGTCCTCACCCTCGCCGTACCGGATGGAGACGAGCTCGCCGTCGTCGTCCTGGTACTCCACCTCGATGTCGGAGATGGCGGTGAGGCAGCGCGGGCACCAGTTGATGATGCGCTCGGCGCGGTAGATGAGCTCGTCGTCGTAGAGCTTCTTGAAGATGGTCTGGACGGCCTGGGAGAGGCCCTCGTCCATGGTGAAGCGCTCGCGGGACCAGGCGACGCCGTCGCCGAGGCGGCGCATCTGGCCGGAGATCTGGCCGCCGGACTCGGCCTTCCACTGCCAGACGCGCTCGACGAAGGCCTCGCGGCCCAGGTCGTGGCGGGACTTGCCCTCCTTGGCGAGCTCGCGCTCGACGACGTTCTGCGTGGCGATGCCGGCGTGGTCCATGCCGGGCTGCCACAGCGTCTCGTAGCCCTGCATCCGCTTGCGGCGGGTGAGGGCGTCGATCAGCGTGTGCTCGAAGGCGTGGCCCAGGTGGAGGCTGCCGGTGACGTTCGGCGGGGGGATGACGATGGTGTACGGCGGCTTGTCGCTGTGCTCGTCGGCCTCGAAGTAACCGCGCTCCACCCAGCGCTCGTACAGCGGCCCCTCTACCTCGGCCGGCGCGTAGGTGGTCGGCAGTTCGGGGACGGATGCTGGCTGCTGCTGAGTGTTCTCGGTCACGGGCCACAGTTTAGAGGTGTCACAGGCCCGTACTGAAACGGGAATCTTCCGTAACGGTGTGGGCCCCCGCCGTGCCACGGGGAACCCCTTTCGGCCAGGATGTGAGGAACGCATAAGCATTCGGAGGGGAACCCTTTAATGAGTTACAACCAGCCGGGCCCGTACGGCGGACAGCCCCAGCAGCCGGGACCGTACGGTCAGCCGGGCCCTTACGGCCAGCCCCCGCAGCAGCCGCAGGCGCCCCAGCCCGGCTACGGCTACCCCCAGCAGGCCCCGCCGCCGCAGCCTCAGGGCTACGGCTACCCGCAGCAGCCGCCGGCCCCGTACGGCCAGCCCCCGCAGCAGCCCTACGGCGCGGGCCCGGGTGCCTACCCGCCGCCCCCGCCGCCGGTTTCGGGCGGCGGCGGCAAGAAGACGGGCATCATCCTCGGCTCGGTCGCCGTGGTCGTGGCGCTGGGTGTGGGCGCGTACTTCGTGTTCGGCGCGGGTGGTGGCAGTGGCGCGGTCGGGGACGACACCAAGGGGTACAAGCTGACCCCGCCGGCCTCCATCGGCGAGTACCAGAAGAAGAAGGACAACCCGGAGTCCATGAACGCCAAGGAGCAGAAGGAGGCCGAGACGCTCCTCGGCATCAAGAACTCCCAGCAGGCGGGCGCCGAGTACAAGTCGGGTTCGGACGAACCGCTCAAGGGCAAGTCCATGAGCCTGACCGGCCTGTGGGGCGAGGTCGCCGACCCGGAGAAGGCGGTCGACGGCTACTTCCAGATGATCCAGAAGAAGTCGAAGGAGGAGCCGGACGCGGACATCACCCTCGAAGTGGTCGGCAGCCCCACCGCCGTGGAGCCGGCCGGTTTCGAGGGCGCGCTGATGAAGTGCCAGCTGCTCAAGTCCGTCCCGAAGGGGGACGCGAGCGGCATGGGCCCGAAGAGCTTCGAGGTGCCGCTCTGCGTCTGGGCCGACTACAGCACCCTCGGTGCCGTGAACGTCGTGGACCTGGCCCAGATGGTCGCCACCGGCAAGGGTCTGCCGCAGGAGCAGGTCGCGGAGATGGCCGCGAAGGCGTACAACGCTTCGCGCACCAAGGTCTGACGCAAGCGGAAGGGGCCCGCACGGTTCGGTGAACCGTGCGGGCCCCTTCGCTGTGCCGCTGCGTTACGCCTTACGCCTTACGCCGACTTCTCGTGGCGCCCCTGGTCCTTGACGACCCGCGGGACCAGCGTCGGGTTGACGTTGTTGTGGACGACGTCCGCCGTGATGACGACACGGGCCACGTCCTTGCGGGACGGGACCTCGTACATCACGGACATCAGGACCTCTTCCATGATGGCGCGCAGACCGCGGGCGCCCGTGCCGCGGAGGATCGCCTGGTCGGCGATGGCCTCCAGGGCGGGGCGGTCGAAGTCCAGCTCCACGCCGTCGAGTTCGAAGAGGCGCTGGTACTGCTTGACCAGCGCGTTGCGCGGCTCGACGAGGATCTTCAGCAGGGCCTCGCGGTCGAGGTTGTGGACCGAGGTGATGACGGGGAGGCGGCCGATGAACTCGGGGATCATGCCGAACTTGACCAGATCCTCCGGCATGACCTCCTGGAACTGGTCGCTGGCCTCGATCTCGCGCTTGGAGCGGATCGTCGCGCCGAAGCCGATGCCCTTGGCGCCCGCCCGCGACTCGATGATCTTCTCCAGACCGGCGAAGGCACCGCCCACGATGAACAGGACGTTCGTCGTGTCGATCTGGATGAACTCCTGGTGCGGGTGCTTGCGGCCGCCCTGCGGCGGCACGGAGGCCGTGGTGCCTTCCAGGATCTTGAGGAGGGCCTGCTGCACGCCCTCGCCGGAGACATCGCGCGTGATGGACGGGTTTTCGCTCTTACGGGCGACCTTGTCGATCTCGTCGATGTAGATGATGCCCGTCTCGGCCTTCTTGACGTCGTAGTCGGCGGCCTGGATGAGCTTCAGCAGGATGTTCTCGACGTCCTCGCCCACGTACCCGGCCTCCGTGAGCGCCGTCGCGTCGGCGATGGCGAACGGGACGTTGAGCATCCGGGCGAGCGTCTGGGCCAGGAGGGTCTTGCCGGAGCCCGTGGGGCCCAGCAACAGGATGTTGGACTTGGCGAGTTCGATCGCGTCGTCCCGGCCCTGCGCGCCGCCGTTCTCGCCGGCCTGGACGCGCTTGTAGTGGTTGTACACCGCGACGGAGAGGGCCTTCTTCGCGGGCTCCTGCCCGACGACGTACCCCTCCAGGAACTCGTAGATCTCGCGCGGCTTGGGGAGTTCCTCCCACCGCACCTCGGAGGTCTCTGCGAGCTCCTCCTCGATGATCTCGTTGCAGAGGTCGATGCACTCGTCGCAGATGTACACACCGGGGCCTGCGATGAGCTTCTTCACCTGCTTCTGGCTCTTTCCGCAGAACGAGCACTTGAGCAGGTCGCCGCCATCACCGATGCGTGCCACGAGGTGCTTCCCCTTCGCCTGGGAGCGGCTTGGTTCAGCCTGCTCCTGGTGCCTCATATCCGACGGTACCTTGCCGGGCCCCCCGTACGGGCCCCCCTTGGCACGGTTCACACCGCGCCAAGGGGAGGTTGGTCCGTCAGGCAGCCGCCGCGGCGGTGCTCTTACGGGTCGAGACGATCTGGTCGACGAGGCCGTACGCGAGGGCGTCCTCGGCGGTGAGGATCTTGTCGCGCTCGATGTCGTCGCGGATCTTCTCGATCGGCTGGGTGGAGTGCTTCGCCAGCATCTCCTCCAGCTGCGTACGCATGCGCAGGATCTCGTTGGCCGCGATCTCCAGGTCGGAGAGCTGCTCACGGCCGGTGCCGCCGGACGGCTGGTGGATCAGCACGCGGGCGTTCGGCAGGGCCATCCGCTTACCGGGCGTACCGGCGGCGAGGAGCACGGCCGCGGCGGAGGCCGCCTGGCCCATGCACACCGTCTGGATGTCCGGCTTCACGAACTGCATCGTGTCGTAGATCGCCGTCAGCGCGGTGAAGGAGCCACCGGGGCTGTTGATGTAGATGGAGATGTCGCGGTCCGGGTCCATCGACTCCAGGCACAGCAGCTGCGCCATGACGTCGTTGGCGGAGGCGTCGTCGATCTGCACGCCGAGGAAGATCACGCGCTCCTCGAAGAGCTTCGCGTACGGGTCGTACTCGCGCACGCCCTGGGACGTGCGCTCGACGAAGCGGGGGACGACGTACCGGCTGTCCACCTGGGGGCCGGTGTAGAGGCCGCTCGCTGAGAAGTTGCTCATGTGGGTGTTCACCATCCTGGTGGCGTTCGGCGGGCTGTGAGGCGGGAGGCTTGGGGCGGTACGGCGCGGCTGCTGGGGCAGCTCAGGCGCCGGTGCCGCCACCACCCGGAACGCCCGCGGCGGCGGACATGATGTCGTCGATCAGGCCGTACTCCTTGGCCTCCGTCGCGGTGAACCAGCGGTCGCGGTCGCCGTCGCGGATGATCGTCTCCACGGTCTGGCCGGAGTGGTGCGCGGTGATCTCGGCCATGCGCCTCTTCGTACGGAGGAGGTACTCGGCCTGGATCTTGATGTCCGAGGCGGTGCCACCGATGCCGGCGGAACCCTGGTGCATCAGGATGTCGGTGTTGGGCAGCGCGAAGCGCTTGCCGGCGGTGCCGCCGGTGAGGAGGAACTGGCCCATGGAGGCCGCCATGCCCATACCGATGGTGACGACGTCGTTCGGGATGTACTGCATGGTGTCGTAGATCGCCATGCCGGCCGTCACCGAGCCACCCGGGCTGTTGATGTACAGGTAGATGTCCTTGTCCGGGTCGGCGGCAAGGAGCAGCATCTGCGAGGTGATCTTGTTGGCGATGTCGTCGTCCACCGCCTGACCGAGGAAGATGATCCGCTCACCGAGCAGCCGGTTGTAGACATGGTCGCCGAGGCCGCCACCGATGGACGGCTCACCCGCGGCGTGAGGCTTCAGATTCGTCACGTATCCACCTGCTCGTCTCTGACGGCTCCGGCGGCCGTCTCAGCGTCTTCGTACTTTGGCGGGTATCCCCCTGCCCTCGTACTCATGGACCCTAACGCGCAGGTGGGACAACACCATCCCGCTTCCCGGACTGTTCGCTGGGAGCGCAAGGTCCGGGGGCTGCCCGGGGGTCCATAGTGCGTACGTCCGTACGCCTGTACGTCCGTACGGCGACGGGCCCGGCCGCACGCGGGGTGCGGGCCGGGCCCGTCGGACGTTCCACCGGACCGGAGAGCGGTCAGGGTGAGGCTCAGGCCTCGGACTTGCCCTCGGCCTCGTCCTCGGACGCCTCGGCGGCGGCCTCGGTGCCCTCCTCGGCCTCGTCCTCGTCGTCCCCGAGGTCGACCGACTCACCGTTGGTGTCGACGACCTTGGCGGCCTCGACGACGGCCGCGAGGGCCTTGCCGCGGGCGACCTCACCGACCAGCATCGGGACCTGGCCGCCCTCGACGACGGCCTTGGCGAACTGGTCGGGGCTCATGCCGGAGGAGGCGGCACGGCGCATCAGGTGCTCGGTCAGCTCGTCCTGGTTGACGTTGAGCTTCTCGCGGGAGACCAGCTCGTCGAGGATGAACTGGGTCTTGATGCCCTTGATCGCCTGCTCGCGCGTCTCCGCGTCGAACTCCTCGGCGGTCTTGCCCTGGAGCTCCAGGTACTTGTCGAGGGTCAGGCCCATCTGGCCGAGCTGGTGGTGCTCGAGGTTGTGCTTGCGGGTGTTGACCTCGTCCTCGAGGAGCTTCTCGGGGAGCGGGACCTCGACCAGCTTCAGCAGCTCGTCGAGGACGCGCTCCTGGGCCTGGGTGGCCTGGTCGTACTGCTTCATGTTCTCGAGGCGCTTGCGGCTGTCGGCCTTCAGCTCCTCGAGGGTGTCGAACTCGGACGCCATCTGGGCGAAGTCGTCGTCGAGCTCGGGGAGCTCACGGGCGGCGACCTGGGTGACCTTGACGGTGACCTCGGCCTCCTTGCCCTCGGCGGAGCCGCCCTTCAGCGTGGAGGTGAAGGTGGCCTCGCCGCCGGCCTCCAGGCCGGTGACGGCCTCGTCGATGCCCTCGAGGAGCTCGCCGGAGCCGATGGTGTACTGCACGCCGCTCGCGACGCCGTCCGGGAGGACCTCGCCGTCGACCTTGGCCTCGAGGTCGATCGTCACGACGTCGCCCTCGGCGGCGGCGCGCTCGACCGGGGAGGTGGAGGCGAAGCGCTCGCGCAGCTGCTCCACGGACTTCTCGACGTCCTCGTCGCTGACCTCGACGGCGTCGACGGTGACCTCGATGCCGGAGTAGTCCGGGATCTCGATCGCCGGACGGATGTCGACCTCGGCGGTGAAGGCCAGCAGCTCGCCGTCCTTCAGCTCGGTGATGTCCACGTCGGGCTGGCCCAGCGGGTTGACGTCGGCCTCGTTGATGGCCTCCGTGTAGAACTTCGGGAGGGCGTCGTTGACGGCCTCCTCCAGCACCGCACCGCGGCCGAACCGCTGGTCGATCACCCGGGCAGGGATCTTGCCCTTGCGGAAGCCCTTGACCGTGACCTGCTGGTTGATCTTCTTGTACGCCGCGTCGAGGCTGGCCTTGAGCTCCTCGAAGGGCACCTCGACAGTGAGCCGAACCCGAGTCGGGTTCAGGGTCTCCACGGCGCTCTTCACGGTTCGGTCTCCTTGGTGACTGATTCTTGGTTTCTGCCGGGGCGCTTGGTCGGGCGGCCCGGCTGATCGGCCCGGTCACAGAGACACACGGGCACGCAGCTTGCATAGTAACCGCAAGCGGGATGGGGCCCACAATGTGATCTTGGTTGCGCGGCACGCCCGGCGGCGGGAGCGCGGAAGGGGAATGGTCGGGGTGGCGGGATTTGAACCCACGGCCTTCCGCTCCCAAAGCGGACGCGCTACCAAGCTGCGCCACACCCCGTCGGTGCGACACGTAGGGTACATGGCCGCGGGCGGTGCGTCGGCATGTTTGGGGGCGTGCGGCGACGGGCCCGGACCCGCTACGATGCTCTTCGTGCCGCGGCCCACGTGACCTGCGGTGCGCCGCTTGCGGGCGTAGCTCAATGGTAGAGCCCTAGTCTTCCAAACTAGCTACGCGGGTTCGATTCCCGTCGCCCGCTCTCACCGGCTCAGGGCCAGGTCGGAGGTTCATCCTCCGGCCTGGCCCTGACGCGTTTCACCGCACCTCGCTTCCGCGTCCGGCGCGCGCACCCTCGGCGCACGGCCGAGCCGTCAGAAGCGGATCTGGTTGATGGAGGACGCTATCGAGTCCAGGAACCTCTGGATCGACGGCGCCATCCCGGTGGAGGCGAGGAAGAAGCCGAAGAGCGCGGCGACGATCGCGGGCCCGGCTTTGATCGAGCCGCTGCGGATCATCACCACGAGGATGATCGCCAACAGCAGTACCACGGACAGTGAGATGGCCACACTGATCACACCCTCGGTCGGTCGGTCTCCGCTTGCCGGCCGGGGGCGGGCAGCCCGGCGCACCCCCGTTCGGCTCATCGTGCACCAACCTTGCCCGGATCCCGCCCCCCTGACGCATCGTCGACGGACCGAACCACCCGGCCACCGCGCGTTCCGAAAAAATTACTGCTCATTCGAGGTGATGGTTCCGCCCCGCACACAGGGTGGTCACAAGAAATTCGCAGCGTGTCCGAGTGGTAATTCTTCGTCGAAAATCACGTAACGATATGCCCCATTTAAGAGGGATTACTTGGGGCATATCGCACGGTTGGCGGTCGTGTCAGCCGCGAATAGGCGCGCCTTCCCAAGCGTTTTACGAATACGCCGGAGCGCTACTAAGGTGCCTGGGATGTTCCACGCTCCGCAGGGAAATCAAAGGGCCCCGCTCCCGCCGGCCCGAGAGGCACCGCAAGCACGGGAGGAACCGGAGGCACCGGAGGCACGCACCGTCGACAGACCCGTGAGGACGGGTGAGACGGGTGCCGGGACGGGTGCGCAGAGCGCCGGGCGCGACCCCTGGTTCGACAACGCCAAGTACCTGGCGATCGTGCTCGTGGCCGTGGCGCACGCGTGGGAGCCCGTCATGGAGGGCAGCCGGGCGACCCGGGCCCTCTACATGCTCGTGTACACCTTCCACATGCCGGCCTTCATCCTCATCTCCGGCTACTTCTCCCGCACCTTCACCGCCAAGCCGCACCAGATGCGGCGGCTGGTCACCGGCATCGCCGTGCCGTACCTCGTGTTCGAGACGGCGTACACGCTCTTCAGGCGCTGGGCCGGCGACCCCGCGCAGGTCTTCAGCCTGACCGACCCCTTCTACCTGACCTGGTTCCTGATCGCGCTGTTCGTGTGGCGGCTGACCGCGCCCCTGTGGCGCACCCTGCGCCATCCGCTGACGGTCGCGCTGGTGATCGCCTGCCTCGCCTCGCTCACGCCGGACATCAGCGACGACCTGGACCTCCAGCGGATCCTGCAGTTCCTGCCGTTCTTCGTCCTGGGCGTGACCCTGAAGCCCGAGCACTTCGCGCTGGTACGGAGCCGGCCGGTGCGGCTGGCGGCGCTCCCGCTGGCCGCGGGGGCGCTGGTGTTCGCGTACTGGGTGGCACCGCGGGTGCGGATGGGCTGGTTCTACCGCTCCACCAGCGCCCCGGAGCTGGGGTACGCCTGGTGGACGGGGCCCCTGATGACGCTGGGCCTGTTCGCCTGTGCGCTGCTGCTGACGGTGGCGTTCCTGGCGTGGGTGCCGGGCCGGCGGACCTGGTTCACCGTGCTGGGCGCGGGCACCATCTGCGGCTACCTGCTGCACGGCTTCCTGACGAAGTCCCTCGACTACTTCGCGGTCGTCCCCGCGCACCCCTGGCTCACCGAGCCGGCCGGCCTGGTCGCCACGACCCTGGCCGCCGCGGCGGCCGTGACGCTGCTGTGTACGCCGCCGGTGCGGCGCGTCCTGCGGTGCGTGACGGAGCCGGAGATGCAGTGGGCCTTCCGCAAGGAGCCCGACAGGCTCAGGAAGGGCTGAGCCCCAGCAGCGCGCGCATCGTCGCGTACTTCGCGGTCAACCGGGCCCGGGTCGCCTCGTCCAGTACGGCGAGGCGGTCCGGGTCCGCGTTGTGTGCGAGGTCGGCCTCCTTGACGAGGCGGGCGCCCGGCACGGCGAGGACGCGGGCGGCGTACGCGGCGGGGTCCTCGCCGGGCCGCTTGGTGAGGGCCAGGACGATGTCCTTGACCTCCTGCGGCAGCGCGGCGGCCGCGAGCCACTCCTCGGACAGCCGGTCGTCCTCCACCACGTCGTGCAGCCACGCGGCCGCCGTCTGGGCGTCGCCGCCGCCTCGCGCGCGTACCCCTTCGGCCACCGCCCGGAGGTGCTCGGCGTAGGGGCGGCCCGCCTTGTCGGTCTGGCCGGCGTGGGCCTCGCGGGCGAGCGCCTCGACCTCTTCCAACGTCAGGTACGTCATCGCCGCCTACGCCTCCCGGGTGATCAGCAGCAGCGCCCGGTCGTCGTTGACGTCCTTCGCGCACGCCTCGATGAGGTGCCAGGCCGCGCCCTCGAAGCCCGAGGAGACGTAGCGGTCCGCCTCGCCCGTCAGGCGGTCGATGCCCTCGGCGATGTCCCGGTCCGCCGCCTCGACCAGGCCGTCGGTGAAGAGCATGAGCACGTCGCCGGGGCGCAGGGAGCCCTTGACCGGGTGGAACTCGGCACCGTCGTACACGCCCAGCAGCGGGCCCTCGCCGGTCTTCTCCTCCCAGCGGCCGCTGCCCGCGTGCAGCTGGAGCGCCGGCAGGTGCCCCGCCGACAGCAGTTCGTAGTCGCCGGAGTCCAGGTCCAGTACGAGGTGGATGGAGGTGGCGAAGCCCTCCTGCCAGTCCTGGCGCAGCAGGTAGCCGTTGGCGGCCGGGAGGAAGCCGTGCGGCGGCAGCGAGCCGAGCAGGCCGCCGAAGGCGCCCGACAGCAGCAGGGCGCGCGACCCCGCGTCCATGCCCTTGCCGGACACGTCGGTGAGGACGACCTCCAGGGTGCGGCCGCCGTGGGTGCGGGCCGCGACGACGAAGTCTCCGGAGAAGGACTGGCCGCCGGCCGGGCGCAGCGCCATCTCGTGGTGCCAGCCCTTGGGCAGCTCCGGCAGGGCGCTCTGGACCCGGATGCGTTCGCGCAGGTCGAACAGCATGGTGCCGCCGCGCCGCCAGGGCACGCCGACGCGGGCGCGGAACTGCGCCAGCAGCAGCCCGAACAGGCCGCACGCGGCCACCACGAGCACCGTGCCGGGGGTGACGCGCGCCGCGCCCTCCGTGTACGGGCCGAGGGCCAGTGACTCGACGATCAGCGCCGCGGCGGCCGCCGCGTACAGGCCCAGCAGGCTCGCGGGGCGCAGCAGCAGGCCGCCGGCGACGATCGGCAGGACGAGCGCCGCCGGTGCGGCCCACACGGGGTTGGCGATGGTGAAGAGCGTGATGGCCGGGACGGTGAGCAGCAGGCCCGCGAAGGCGATCCAGTCGGAGCCGTCGCCGCGGAAGTAGTCCACGGCGGATTTGCGCAGGGCGATGCGGGCCCGGCGCGTCGACTTCCGCATCCGGGCCAGGTACGCGTCCACTCGTGCGCTACGGGCCATTGGCCTGGACCCTATCCATCCGGTCGGCCCGCGTGCAGGGGGACCCCTATGACAATGCGTTCGAAATTGGGTCGCCCCGGGCGCTCCCCCCTGCTACGCATGGCATATGACGAAGGAATTACGGGTGCTTCACCCGGAGGAATGGGACCGCTGGTACGGGCAGCTGGAGCTGGCGTTCGGGGGCGTGCCGGAGGCGCCGGAGGCGCGTGAGCTGTGGCGTGAGCTGACCGAGTGCGAGCGCTCGCTGGGCGTCTGGGACGGGGGGACCTGCGTCGGTACGGCCGGGTCGTTCTCCTTCCGGCTCTCCGTGCCGGGCGGGGCGCTGGTGCCGGCGGCCGGCGTGTCGATGGTGAGCGTCGCGCCGACGCACCGCAGGCGGGGCGTGCTGACGTCGATGATGCGGCGCCAGCTCGACGACGTACGGGAGTGGGGGGAGCCGCTGGCGGTGCTGACGGCGTCCGAGCAACCCATCTACGGGCGCTTCGGATACGGCGTCGCGACCCAGCAGTTGCGCGCGGAGATCGACACGACTCGGGTCCGGCTGTCCGTGCCGGACGGGACGGATGACGTAGGGCTACGGCTCGTGGCGCCCGTGGAGGCGAGCGCGGCGTGCGAGGCGGTGTACGCGCGCATGGTGACGGAGCGGCCGGGGATGATCGCCCGCAAGCCCGGCTGGGAGCGGCTGCCGCTGCTGGACCCGCCGGGTGAGCGCGGGGGCGCCTCGCCGCTCCAGTGCGTGCTGGCCGAACGGGCCGGTGAGGTGGTGGGGTACGCGCTGCACACCAACACGCCGGGGTTCGAGCCGGCCGGCGCCAAGGGGCGGATCACCGTGCGGTATCTGGGGGCGCTGGACCCGGCGGCGTACGCGGCGCTGTGGCGGTACCTCTTCGGGATCGACCTGACGACGACGGTCCAGTTCTGGAACCGTCCGGTGGACGACGCCTGGCAGTTGCTCGTCTCGGACATCCGCCGCTGCGGGGTGAGCCCCCGCGACGGGCTCTACGTGCGGCTGGTGGAGGCGGGCGCGGCGCTGGAGGCACGGGCCTACCAGACGCCGGTGGACGTGGTCCTGGAGGTGGAGGACCCCTTCTGCCCCTGGAACGCCGGCCGCTGGCGGCTGTCCGGCGACGCCAAGGGCGCCGTCTGCTCCCGTACGCGCGACACGCCGGACCTGGCCCTGTCGGTACGGGACCTGGGCGCGGCGTACCTGGGCGGGTTCACGCTGGCGTCGCTCGCGGCCGCGGGCCGGGTGCGGGAGCTGCGGCGGGGCGCGCTGGCCGAGGCGTCCCTGGCCTTCGGCTCATCCGTCGCGCCCTGGCTGCCTCACAGCTTCTGACAGCCGGGGCACCAGAAGAGGTTGCGGGCGGCGAGGCCGGCGGTGCGGATCTCGCCGCCGCAGACGTGGCAGGGGAGGTTGGCCCGGCGGTAGACGTACACCTCGCCGCCGTGGTCGTCGACGCGGGGCGGGCGGCCCATCGCCTCGGGCGTGTGCTCGGGCCGTACGGTGTCGATGCGGTTGTTCCGCACGCCCTCGTGCATCAGCGCCACGAGGTCGTCCCAGATGGCGTGCCACTCGCCCTCGGTGAGATCCTTGCCGGGGCGGTACGGGTCGATGCCGTGCCGGAAGAGCACCTCGGCGCGGTAGACGTTGCCGACGCCGGCGATGACCTTCTGGTCCATGAGCAGCGCGGCGATGGTGGTACGGCTCCGGGAGATCCGGCGCCACGCCTTGCCGGGGTCGTCGCCGCCCCGGAGCGGGTCGGGGCCGAGCCGCTCGTGTATCGCCCGCTTCTCGGGCTCCGTGATCAGGGCGCAGGCGGTGGGGCCGCGGAGGTCGGCGTAGTGCTCGCCGTTGACCAGGCGCAGGCGGACGGTGTCGGTGGGCGGGGGCGCGGGGGTGGGGCCGAAGCCGAGCTTGCCGAAGAGGCCGAGGTGGATGTGGACCCAGTCGGTCCCGTCTTCGTCGAAGCCGAGGAAGAGGTGCTTGCCGTGGGCGTCGGCGGTGGTGAGGACCCGGCCGTCGAGGAGGGCGGCGCTGTCGGAGAACTTGCCCTGGGGGCTGGAGACGCGGACCGCGCGGCCGCCGAAGCGGGCGAGGTGGTCCTGCGCGAGGCGGTGGATGGTGTGCCCTTCGGGCATGCCGTTCTCCTCTCGGGGGGCGGGGGCCTCTCCGGGGCGCGGCCTCTCGCGGGCGGAGGCCTCTCGGGGGCGGAGGCCTCTCGGGGGCGGGGGGCGTGCCCCGTCCGGCCCTTCCCGGGACCGGGGGCTCACCGGGCCCCGACGCGGCGGCTGCTTCACGGCGCGGCGCTCCAGCCGCCCGGGTGGCCGCAGGGGAAGAGGCCCCACCCGTCGGGAGGGGCCTCTCGTCCGCCGGGGTCAGTCCTGCTGGGGGTGGTGCGCCGGGATCGGGGGGAGCTCGCCGGTGGTCTCGTAGGCCGAGAGCATCTCGATGCGGCGCGTGTGGCGCTCCTCGCCCGAGTACGGGGTGTTCAGGAAGGTCTCCACGAACTTCGTGGACTCCTCCAGGGAGTGCATGCGGCCGCCGATCGCGACGACGTTGGCGTTGTTGTGCTCGCGCCCCAGCGCGGCCGTCTGCTCGCTCCAGGCGAGGGCCGCCCGGACGCCCTTCACCTTGTTCGCGGCGATCTGCTCGCCGTTGCCGGAGCCGCCGATCACGATGCCGAGGCTCTCCGGGTCCGCAGCGGTCTTCTCCGCGGCGCGGAGGCAGAACGGCGGGTAGTCGTCCTGGGCGTCGTAGATGTGGGGGCCGCAGTCGACGGGCTCGTGGCCGTGGGTCTTGAGCCACTCGACGAGGTGGTTCTTGAGTTCGTAGCCGGCATGGTCGGAACCGAGGTACACGCGCATGCGGACGAGTGTGGCACGCGCCCGGGCCGGGGCCGGTCAGCGGGGCCCCTCGGGGTGCCGGAGGGTCACGATCCGGAATCGGGACTTTCGGCCCTCACGGGTCCCGTGTTTGCATGCACGGGCTCGTAACCCGAGTACCGCACAGACGTAAGGATTCGTCCATGACGACGCAGCCGACCCTGCCGAAGGAAGGCGAAACGACCGGAGACCCCGGTATTTCGCAGCCCTCCGACGGTCTCAAGGCCGGACTCAAGAACCGCCACCTGTCCATGATCGCCATCGGTGGAGTGATCGGCGCCGGCCTCTTCGTGGGGTCCGGTGCCGGTATCGCCGCCGCCGGCCCGGCCATCCTGCTGTCGTACGCCCTCGTGGGCGCGATGGTCGTGTTCGTGATGCGCATGCTGGGCGAGATGGCCGCCGCGCGCCCGACCTCCGGCTCCTTCTCCGCCTACGCGGAGCAGGCCCTCGGCCGCTGGGCCGGCTTCTCGATCGGCTGGCTGTACTGGTTCTTCTGGGTGGTGGTGCTGGCCGTGGAGGCCACCGCCGGCGCCCAGATCCTGGAGCACTGGATACCGGCCGTCCCGCAGTGGGGCTGGGCCCTGATCGTGATGGTGGTGCTGACCGCGACGAACCTCGCCTCGGTCTCCTCGTACGGAGAGTTCGAGTTCTGGTTCGCCGGGATCAAGGTCGTGGCGATCGCCGCGTTCGTGGCGGTCGGCCTGCTCGCCGTGTTCGGCCTGCTGCCGGGCTCGGACAACCCGGGCGCGGGCTTCGCGCACCTGACGGACACCGGGGGCTTCTTCCCGATGGGCGCCGGAGCGGTGCTCACGGGTGTGCTGATGGTGGTCTTCTCGTTCATGGGCAGCGAGATCGTGACCCTCGCCGCCGGCGAGTCGGAGGACCCGCAGCGGGCCGTCACCAAGGCGACGAACAGCGTGATCTGGCGGATCGCGGTCTTCTACCTGGGCTCGATCTTCGTCGTCCTGACGCTGCTGCCGTGGAACGACAAGTCCATCGTGGACAAGGGCTCCTACGTGGCCGCGCTGAACTCGATCGGCATCCCCAACGCCGGCACGGTCATGGAGGTCATCGTCCTCACCGCCGTACTGTCGTGCCTCAACTCGGGTCTGTACACGGCTTCCCGGATGGCGTTCTCGCTGGGGCAGCGCGGTGAGGCGCCCCGGGCGTTCGCGCGGACCAACGAGCGGGGCGTGCCGCGGGCCGCGATCCTGTCGTCGGTGCTGTTCGGCTTCGTGGCCGTCTTCTTCAACTACAAGTGGCCGGACACCGTCTTCGCGTTCCTGCTGAACTCCTCCGGCGCGGTGGCCCTCTTCGTGTGGCTGGTCATCTGCGTCACGCAGCTGCGGATGCGCGGGATCATCCTGCGCGAGTCGCCCGAGAAGCTCGTCGTGCGGATGTGGCTGTTCCCGTACCTGACGTGGGCGACGATCGCGATGATCACGTTCGTGCTGGGCTACATGCTCTACAAGGGCGGGGACGCGCGTGAGCAGGTCGTCCTGTCGCTGGCCGTGGCCGCGGTCGTCCTGGTGATCGCGCTGGTGCGCGACGCGATGCGGCGCCAGAGCCGCGCGTAGGGACAAGGGACACCAGAGGGACATGAGAAGGCTCTCCGTACCCCATCGGGTGCGGAGAGCCTTTTCGTACGTCCGGTTCGTACGTCCGGAGGCGCCGCCTCAGCCCTTGCGGCCGACCAGCTTCCACGCGGCCGGCAGCGCGCCCATCGCCAGCGCCGCCTTCAGGGCGTCGCCGATGAGGAACGGCACCATGCCCTTCGCCACGGCCTCGGTCAGCGTCATGCCGGTGGCGAGCGCCAGGTACGGCACGCCGACGGCGTAGATGATCAGGGAGCCGAGCGCCATCGTGCCCGCCATGCGCGCCACGGAGCGGTCGGCCCCGCGCCGGGCCAGGGCGCCGACGACGGTCGAGGCGAGCAGCATGCCGAGGATGTAGCCGAAGGACGGCATGGCGTACCCGGAGCTCGACTGCGCGAACCACGGCACGCCCGCCACGCCGGCGATCACGTACAGCGCGAGGGAGAGGAAGCCGCGGCGGGCGCCGAGCGCGGTGCCGACGAGGAGCGCGGCGAAGGTCTGGCCGGAGACGGGGACCGCGAAGCCGGGCGGCTGGACGGCTATCTGGGCGGCGATACCGGTGAGCGCGGCGCCGCCGACGACGAGCGCGATGTCGCGGGTGCGGCTGGCGGGCAGGAGGTCGGCCAGGACCGTACCGGTACGGACGGTGGGGGCGGCGGCAGTGCTCATCGGGGGCTCCGCGGGGTGAGGGCAGGTGAGGACAGGCTGACGCTAGCCCAGGAGTGAACGGGCGATCACCGTCAGCCGATGACAAAGCGCCGGCCGAGCACTTGGTGGAGTTCACACAAAGGCGGCCGCCCACACCCCGCCCGGCGTGACCCTTGTCACTAGGACGTCCTGACGGACCGTCCTTTTTGCGCCAGGTGCGCTCCAGCGGGAAGACTGTGGGCTCCCACCAAACAGCACCCTTTGCGAGAGTACGAGCGCCATGCACGACGCCCCTCCGGCCGCCCCCTCGGCCCCGCTTGCCCCGGAGCCCGAGCCCCTCGCGCATGGCTTGAAGCAGCGTCATCTGACGATGCTGGGCCTGGGCGGGGTGATCGGCGCCGGACTGTTCGTCGGCTCGGGCGCCGGGATCGCGGTCGCCGGGCCCGGCATCGTGCTGTCGTACCTGATCGCGGGCGCGCTGGCGATGCTGATCATGCGGATGCTCGGCGAGATGTCGGCGGCGATGCCCGCCTCGGGTGCCTTCTCGGTGCACGCGGAGCGGGCGCTGGGCCGCTGGGCGGGGTTCAGCGTCGGGTGGCTGTACTGGTTCCTGCTGGTGGTGGTGCTGGCGGTGGAGGCGTCGGGCGCGGCACGGATCGCGCACGGCTGGGTGCCGGGCGTGCCGCAGTGGGCCTGGGTGCTGGTGTTCATGGTGGTGTTCACGGCCACGAACCTGACGGCGGTGAAGAACTTCGGCGAGTTCGAGTTCTGGTTCGCGGCGCTGAAGGTCGGCGCCATCGTGCTGTTCCTGGCGCTGGGGGTGGCGGCGATCGTCGGGTGGCTGCCGGATACGGATCCGGTGGGGATGGCGAACCTGACCGGGCAGGGCGGGTTCCTGCCGGCCGGCTGGGACGGCGTGGTCTCCGGGGTGCTGGTGGTGGTCTTCGCCTTCGGCGGCCTGGAGGTCGTGACGATCGCCGCCGCCGAGTCCGAGGACCCGGCGCGCAACGTGGCGCGCGCGGTGCGCAGCGCCGTGTGGCGGATCCTCTTCTTCTACGTCGGCTCGATGCTGGTCGTGGTGACGCTGCTGCCGTGGACGTCGATGGAGCCCGGGAAGAGCCCGTACGTCGCGGTGCTGGACGCGGTCGGGGTGCCGTCGGCCGGACAGATCATGAACATCGTGGTCTTCGTGGCCCTGCTGTCGGCGCTCAACGCCAATCTGTACGGGTCCTCACGGATGGTGTTCTCGCTGGCGGAGCGCGGTGAGGCACCGAAGGGTCTGCTGGCGGTGTCAAGGGGAGGCGTGCCGCGGCGGGCGGTGCTGGCGTCGGTGGCGTTCGGCTTCGTCTCCGTACTGCTCAATCTCAAGTGGCCGGAATCCGTGTTCCTCTACATGCTCAACGCGGTCGGCGCGGTGCTGCTGTTCGTGTGGAGCCTGATCGCCGTGTCGCAGCTGCGGCTGCGGCGGCGCATCGAGCGGGAGGCGCCGGAGAGGCTGTCCCTCCGCATGTGGGGGTTCCCGTGGCTGACGTACGCGGCGCTGGCCGCGATGGCGGCGGTGGTGGCGCTGATGCTGGCCGACGACGGGACGCGCCCCCAGGTGCTGTGGTCAGGCGGGGCGACGGCGGTTGTCCTGATCGTTGCGGGGGCCCGGGAGTGGCGGACGCGCCGCCATTTGTGAAGAATTCGTGTTCATTCCTTCACAATGTGTGAGCACGGTGTCCGTATAGCGGTCCGCTGTTCCCTGTGAGCGGTGCGCCCCCACAGACTGTGGGCCACACGCAGCCCCCCGTCTCAGCTACGAACAGGGCACACCCATGTCTCGGACCCCCGCGCCCGCATCCGCCGACTCGGCCCCCGCCGGGTCGACGCCTGCCGGCACCTCGTCGCCGGTCGTCGACGTACCGCTCGCCAGCGGACTGAAGCAGCGGCATCTGTCGATGATCGCCCTCGGCGGCGTCATCGGCGCCGGCCTCTTCGTCGGCTCCGGCACCGCCATCGCCGCCGCCGGCCCGTCGATCATTCTCGCGTACGCGATATCCGGCGCGCTCGTCATGCTCGTGATGCGCATGCTGGGCGAGATGGCGGCGGCCAATCCGGCGTCCGGCTCCTTCTCCGTACACGCCGAGCGTGCCATCGGACCGTGGGCGGGCTTCACCGCGGGCTGGTCCTTCTGGTTCCTGCTCTGCGTGGCCGTCGGCCTGGAGGCCATGGGCGCCTCCCAGATCATGGTCGGCTGGTTCCCGGACAGCCCGCCGTGGATGTGGGTCGCCCTCTTCATGGTGGTGTTCTGCGGGACGAACCTCGCGGCCGTGAAGAACTTCGGCGAGTTCGAGTTCTGGTTCGCCGCCCTCAAGGTCGGCGCGATCGTGCTCTTCCTGGGTATCGGCGTCCTAGCCATCCTGGGCCTCCTGCCCGGCACGGACTCCCCCGGCGCCGGCAACCTCACCGGCCACGGCGGCTTCATGCCGAACGGCTCCGAGGGCCTGATCGTCGGCCTGCTCGCCTCCGTCTTCGCGTACGGCGGCCTGGAGACGGTCACGATCGCCGCGGCCGAGTCCGAGAACCCCGTGCAGGGCGTCGCGAAGGCCGTCCGCACGGCCATGTGGCGGATCGCCATCTTCTACGTCGGCTCGATGGCCGTCGTCGTCACGCTGCTGCCGTGGACGCACGAGTCGGTCGCCAAGAAGGGCCCGTACGTCGCCACGCTGGAGCACCTGGGCATCCCGGGCGCCGAGCAGACCATGAACGTCGTCGTGCTGATCGCCCTGCTCTCCGCGATGAACGCCAACATCTACGGCGCCTCCCGCATGGCGAACTCGCTGGTCGCCCGCGGGTGGGGTCCGAAGGTGCTCGGGAAGCTCTCCGGCGGTGTGCCGCGCGTCGCCGTCCTGGCGTCGTCGGTCATCGGCTTCGTCTGCGTGCTGCTCAGCTACTGGAGCCCGGACCGGCTCTTCGGCTGGCTCCTCAACACCATCGGCGCCATCATCCTGGTGGTCTGGTTCTTCATCGCGGTCTCGCAGCTGCTGCTGCGCCGCCGGCTGGAGCGGGAGGCGCCCGAGAAGCTGGTCGTGAAGATGTGGGCCTACCCGTACCTGACGTACGTGGCGCTGGCCGGCATGGCGGCGGTCTTCGTGCTGATGGCCCGCGACGAGGGCACGCGCGAGCAGCTCTACTTCACGGGCGGGCTGACGCTGACGCTCGCGGTGATCGGCTACATCCTCCAGATGACCCGCGCGGAGTCCGCGCAGACGGAGGCCAAGGCCCCCGAGAAGGTCTGACCCCAGCCGTAACCACTGCAGGGCCCCGGTGCACCGTGTGCGCCGGGGCCTTAGGTCGTGTCCGCGCAGTCCCGTCTGCCTGGCGGCGTCTGGCACGCACGCTCGCCGCGTTGTCGTCAGTCGCCAATGCTCCGCAGTGGCTCCATCCTCCGCCTGGCGATCGCACGCACCAGACGCCGCCAGGCCCGCCCTCCGGGCGGACGACGCTACTTTGCGGACACTCCCTCGGCGTTTTCGGTGAAACCCGGCCGTACGGCGGGTGAACCGGCCCGGTCCGTGCGCGGGGGCCGCCTACCGTCCGGCGGTATGAGACGTCGTTCCGTCCTCCTCGCCGCGGGCGCCGGTGCCACGGCCGCCCTGTCCGCTCCCCCGTCCGCTCCCCCGTCCCGGGCCGCCGGCTCCTCCCCTGCGGGCCCCCTCGTCATCGGCCATCGCGGCGCGGCCGGCTGGCGCCCCGAACACACCGCCTCCTCGTACACCCTCGCCGTCCAGTGCGGCGCCGACTGGATCGAACCGGACCTGGTCGCCACCCGCGACCACCACCTGGTGGTGCGCCACGAGAACGAGATCTCGGCCACCACGGACGTCGCCCGGCGCCCCGAGTTCGCCGGGCGCCGCACCACCAAGACCGTCGACGGCCGGTCCGTGACGGGCTGGTTCACCGAGGACTTCACGCTCGCCGAGCTGAAGACCCTGCGGGCGGTCGAACGCCTCCCCCTCGTGCGCGACCGGAACACCGTCTTCGACGGCCGCGAGCGGGTGCTGACCTTCCAGGAGGTCGTCGACCTCGCGCGCGGGCTGTCGCGGCGGTACGGCCGGACCGTGGCCGTCTTCCCGGAGACCAAGCACCCGACGTACTTCCGCTCCCTCGGCCTGCCCCTGGAGCCGGTCCTCGCCGAGGCCGTACGCCGGGGCCGGCTCGGTCCGCGCGAGTGCGTCATCCAGTCCTTCGAGCCGTCCAGCCTGCTGCGCCTCGCCGAGGAGGAGCGGCTGCGCGTGCCGCTGTGGCAGGCCCTCGGCACGAGCGGCGGCCCGTACGGCCACTCCGCCACGTACGCGGAGATGACGACGCCCGCCGGGCTGCGCGCCATCGCCGCGTACGCGCGGTGGATCGGGCCGGACAAGTCGTCCCTCCTGCCGCCGTCCCCGCTGCTCGCGGACGCGCACGCGGCGGGGCTGCGCGTCGGCGCGTACACCTTCCGCGCCGAGAACCGCCACCTCCCCGCCGACCTGCGGCGCGGCACCGACCCGGACGGCTTCGGGGACGCCTTCGCCGAGTACGAGCGCCACTACGCGCTCGGGGTGGACGCCGTGGTGACCGACTTCCCGGATCTCGCGGTGATCGCCCGGGACGCGTGGCGGGAACGCGACGGGGACGCGCGGCCTAGGACGAAGGGCTGATCAACTTCCGACCTTCCTGCTGTTAGCCTGCACTTGCACAGCCTTTGCAATAAGCAGCAGAATGCAGCAGCAGTCGGAGGGCACGGACATGGCGATCTACACACTTCCTGAACTTCCGTACGACTACGCCGAGCTCGAGCCGGTCATCAACCCGCAGATCATCGAGCTGCACCACGACAAGCACCACGCCGCCTACGTCAAAGGCGCGAACGACACCCTCGAACAGCTGGAAGAGGCGCGCGACAAGGAGCAGTGGGGCTCGATCAACGGCCTGGAGAAGAACCTCGCGTTCCACCTCTCCGGCCACATCCTGCACTCCATCTACTGGCACAACATGACCGGCAAGAAGAACGGCGGCGGTGGCGAGCCGCTGGCGGCCGACGGCGTGGGCGAGCTCGCCGACGCGATCGCCGCGTCCTTCGGATCCTTCGCCAAGTTCAAGACGCAGCTGTCCAAGGCCGCCGCGACGACGCAGGGCTCGGGCTGGGGCGTCCTCGCGTACGAGCCGGTCAGCGGCCGGCTCATCGTCGAGCAGGTCTACGACCACCAGGGCAACGTCGGCCAGGGCTCGGTGCCGATCCTGGTCTTCGACGCCTGGGAGCACGCCTTCTACCTGCAGTACAAGAACCAGAAGGTGGACTTCATCGAGGCCATGTGGGAGGTCGTCAACTGGCAGGACGTGGCCAAGCGGTACGCCCAGGCCAAGGAGCGCACGCCGCTGATCGCGCCGTGACGCGTGCGCCCCTCGTACCGGGGCGCTGTTGAATCGTCCTGCTCGTGATCGTCTTCTCAACCTTCACCGGGCAGGCGGATGAAGGACGGCCCCCCGCGGTGACGTGAATCGCGAGGGGCCGTCTGCTGTCGTACGCCGGCGTCCGGGGGGGCGCCGGCCTACGGTCGCCGGCGTCTACAGGTTGCTGAAGTCCGGGCCGGCGGTCCGGGTCCGCTTGATCTCGTAGAAGCCGGGCGTCGACGCCACCATCAGCGTGCCGTCCCACAGACGGGCCGCCGCCTCGCCCTGGGGGGCCGGGGTGACGACCGGGCCGAAGAAGGCGATCTGCTCGCCGTCCGCGCCCGGGACCGCGATGACCGGCGTCCCGACGTCCTGGCCGACCTTGTCGATGCCCTCCTTGTGGGAGGCGCGCAGCTCCGTGTCGTACGTGTCCTTGTCGGCGTAGCTCGCGAGGGAGGCGGGCAGCCCGGCGTCCTCCAGGGCCGCCTCCAGGACCGCGCGGTCGGTGGCGTCCTGGCCCTTGTTGTGGAAACGGGTGCCCATCGCGGTGTAGAGGGGGCCGAGCACGTCGTCGCCGTGCTGCTGCTGGGCGGCGATGGCGACGCGCACCGGGCCCCAGGCCGTCTTGAGCAGGGCCTGGTAGTCCTCGGGAAGCTCGTCCATCTTGGGCTCGTTGAGGACGGCGAGGCTCATCACGTGCCAGCGCACGTCCACCGGGCGGACCTTCTCCACCTCCAGCATCCAGCGGGAGGTCATCCAGGCCCAGGGGCACATGGGGTCGAACCAGAAGTCGGCGGTGGTCCTGCTCTCGGACATGCGTCTCCTCAGCTGATGGGTCGGGCGTGCCTGAGGGGGGCAACACCACCGGGCGCCACCGGCATTCCCCATACCGGCGGTCAGAGGCACATGGGAGGATCACTGCTGTCAGAACGAGCTACGAAGGAGTGCCCGTGCCCGGTGAGAATCTGTCCCGCGACGAGGCCCGCGAACGGGCCGAGCTGCTGACCGTCGACGGGTACGAGGTGGCTCTCGACCTGCGGTCCGCGGTCGGGGAGGCCGCCGGCGGCGAGTCCGAGCGGCGGACCTTCCGGTCGGTGACGACGATCCGGTTCCGCTGCGCCACGCCGGGGGCCGCCTCCTTCGCGGACCTGGTCGCCCCGTCGGTGAACGCCGTCACGCTCAACGGCCGCGAGCTGGACCCGGCCGTCGTCTTCGACGGCACGCGGGTCGCCCTGGAGGGACTGGCCGAGGAGAACGTGCTGGTGGTGGACGCGCAGTGCGCGTACAGCCGGACGGGTGAGGGGATGCACCGCTTCGTCGACCCGGAGGACGGCGAGGTCTACCTCTACACGCAGTACGAGCCGGCGGACGCGCGGCGCGTGTTCGCCAACTTCGAGCAGCCCGACCTCAAGGCGCCGTACCGCTTCGAGGTGACGGCGCCCGAGGGGTGGACGGTGTGGAGCAACGGCGTGGAGGAGTCGCGGGAGGGAGGGGTCTGGCGATTCGCGGAGACCGCGCCGATCTCGACGTACATCACCTGCGTGGTGGCCGGCCCGTACCACTACGTCACGGACACCTACCGGCGCGGTGACCTGGAGATCCCGCTCGGCGCGATGTGCCGCAAGGGGCTGGCGAAGCACTTCGACGCGGACGACGTCTTCCTCGTCACCAAGCAGGGCTTCGACTTCTTCCACGACAACTTCGACTACCCCTACCCCTTCGGGAAGTACGACCAGGCCTTCGTCCCCGAGTACAACCTCGGCGCGATGGAGAACCCGGGCATGGTGACCTTCCGCGAGGAGTACATCTACCGCGGCAAGGTGACGCGCGCGGCGTACGAGCGGCGGGCGAACGTCATCCTGCACGAGATGGCGCACATGTGGTTCGGCGACCTGGTCACCATGAAGTGGTGGGACGACCTGTGGCTGAAGGAGTCGTTCGCGGACTTCATGGGGTCCTTCTCGCTGGCCGAGGCCACCCGCTTCACCAACAGCTGGGTCACCTTCGCCAACAACCGCAAGGCCTGGGCGTACCGGGCCGACCAGCTGCCGTCCACCCATCCCATCACGGCCGACATCCGTGACCTGGAGGACGCCAAGCTGAACTTCGACGGCATCACGTACGCCAAGGGCGCGGCCGTCCTGAAGCAGCTGGTGGCGTACGCGGGGCGGGAGGCCTTCCTGGAGGGCGCCCGGCGCTACTTCAAGCGGCACGCGTACGGCAACACGCGCCTGGACGACCTGCTGTCGGTGCTGGAGGAGACCTCGGGCCGCGACATGACGGCGTGGGCGCGGTCCTGGCTCCAGACGTCGGGCGTCAACGTGCTCACGCCGGCCGTGACGTACGACGCCGAGGGCCGGGTGGCGGAGCTCGCGGTCGAGCAGGAGGGCGACGAGCCGCGTCCGCACCGGGCGGCCGTGGGCCTGTACCGGTCCGAGGGCGGCGAGCTGGTGCGGTACGCCCGCGCGGAGGTGGACATCACCGGCGCGCGCACGGTGGTGACGGAGCTGGCGGGCAGCGAGCGCCCGGCGCTGGTGCTCGTCAACGACGAGGACCTGACGTACGCCAAGGTGCGCTTCGACGAGGGTTCGCTGGACACCCTGCGCGAGCACCTCGGCGACATCACCGACCCCCTGGCGCGGGCCCTGTGCTGGTCGGCGCTGTGGAACCTGACGCGGGACGCGCTGCTGCCGGCGCGGGACTTCGTGGCGCTGGTGCTGCGTTTCGCGGGGCGCGAGTCGGACATCGGCGTCCTGCAGATGCTGCACGCCTGGGCGCAGTCTGCGCTGACGCACTACGCCGCCCCGGCGTGGCGCGAGGAGGGCGGCCGGCTGGTCGCGGAGGGCGCGCTGCGGGAGCTGCGGGCGGCGGAGCCGGGCAGTGAGCACCAGCTGACGTGGGCGCGGTTCTTCGCGGCGACGGCGAGCGGGGACGAGGACTTCGCGCTGCTGGAGGGGCTGCTCGACGGTTCGGCCAAGATCGACGGGCTGGACGTCGACCAGGAGCTGCGCTGGGCGTTCCTGGGGCCGCTGGCCGCGCACGGCCGCGCCGACGAGAGCGCGATCAACGCCGAGCTGGCGCGCGACGACACGGCCTCGGGCAAGCGCCACCAGGTGCGGTGCCTGGCGGCCCGCCCGTCGGAGGCGGTCAAGGCGCAGGCGTGGGCACAGGTCGTCGAGTCCGACGCGCTGTCGAACGCGCTGGTGGAGGCGACGATCGCGGGCTTCACCCAGCCGTCGCAGCGGGCGCTGATCGCGCCGTACGCGCCGAAGTACTTCGACGCGATCGAGCGCGTCTGGCGGGAGCGGTCCATCCAGATCGGCATGGACGTGGTGCGGGGCCTGTTCCCGTCGCTCCAGGACGACCCGTCGACGCTGGAGGCGACGGACGCCTGGCTCGCCGCCCACGAGGCGTCCGCCCCGGCCCTGCGCCGCCTGGTCCTGGAGGCCCGCGACGACCTGGCCCGCGCACTGCGCGCCCAGGCGCGCGACGCGACGGCGGGCTGAGGCCCGGGCTGAGCGGCGTGGCTGGGGCCCGCCGGCCGGCGGGGCCCGCTTGGGGGCCGGGCGGCGGCTTCGGCCTGCGGGTTCCGGGGGGGGGCGGGAGTTCCTGATCGGCAGTCGAACGCCCGTACTTTAGGACGGGGTTGTCCCGGATTGTCGACGGGCTTGTAACAACGGTTAGAGGGCGGGGAGTTGGCGGGAAGTCCCGGGGCATGACCAACACCCCGCTCTCCCCCCGTCCCCTCTCCGGCTCCTCCGACGTACGGCGGCGCGTGCTGTCCGCCGCGCAACTGCGGGCCCAGGGCGTGTCCGCCGCCGAGGCCGGCGCGCACTGCCGGGCCGGCGGGCCCTGGCAGCAGGTGCTGCCGGGCGTGTACCTGCTGCGCCCCGGGCAGCCGACCAGCGAGGAGCGGCTGCACGCCGCGCTGCTGTACGCCGAGCGGCGGCCCGGCGGTGAGGGCGAGGCGATGATCACCGGGCTGGCGGCGCTGGCGCTGTACCGGTTCGCCGCCGCGCCGCCGCTGCCCGCGCTGGACCACATCGACGTGCTGGTGCCGCGCACCCGGCGGCTGCGGTCCACCGGGTGCGTGCGCATCGTGCGCGCCTCGGCGGACCCGCCGGTGGCCCGGGAGGTGACGGGCCTCCCGGTCGCCCCGGTGGCCCGCGCCCTCGCGGACGCCGTCCCGCACCTCGCCGACGCCCACACGGTGCGCAGGCTGCTCACCGAGGCCGTGCGGAAGGGGTACTGCGAACCGTCCGCCGTCGTCCGGGAGTTCAACCGCGCCCGGCTGCTGACCCGGCCGCACGTCGTGGACGCCGTCGACGCGCTCCTCGCGGACGGCCGGGCGCTGGCCGAGGAGCGGCTGTACGAGATGGTGCGCGTGCACCAGCTGCCCGACCCGCTGTGGAACGTGGACCTCCGGCTGCCCGGCGGCCCTCACCTCGGGGGCGTGGACGCCTACTGGCCGGACCAGGCCGTCGCCGTCGAGCTCGACACCCGCTCGTCGCGCCGGGACGACGACGAGAGCACCTGGACCGCGTACACGCGCAAGCGCGAGCACCTGGAGCGGCTCGGCGTCACCGTCGTCCACCTCACGCCCCGCAAGCTGCGCGACGCGCTGGAGCAGCAGGCGGTCGTGGTGCGGACGGCCCTGATGGCGGCCGGGGACCGGGCCCCGGCCGCGTACCTCGTGGTGCTGCCCAGGTGAGGGCGAGGGCTACGGCGAGGCTCAGCCGCAGAACTCGGCTTCGACGATCCCCAGCGTGTTGCCCGCCCAGTCGCCGTTGAGGTTCAGCGCCAGTGAGTGCTCCCCGTCCCGGGTGGCGACCACGTTGGAGACGGATCCGTGGATGCCGCCGGTGTGGCCCCACACCTCCGTGCCGCAGCTCAGCTTGACCGCGAACACGCCCAGTCCGTAGCGGGCGGACGGCCCACCCTCCTCGACCGGGACCGTGGTGGTCAGCTCCTTCATCTGCGCCGGCGGCAGCAGCCTCCCCTTCAGCAGCGCCCGTACGAACCGCTGGAGGTCGGCCGAGTCGGAGATCATCTCGCCGGACGCCCACGCCCCTGACGGGTTCAGCTCGGTGACGTCGTGGACGGGTGCGTTCGGCTCCGCCGCCATGAGCGTGGAGTAGGCGCGGCCGCTGGGCTTCGGCATCCGCGCGTCCGTGCCGGGCACGGAGGTGGCGCGCAGTTTCAGCGGCTTGATGAGGCGGCGCTCGATCTCCTTTCCGTACGGCCGTCCGGTCGCCTTCTCGATGACCATGCCGGCGACGATGTAGTTGGTGTTGGAGTAGGCCCAGTCCGTGCCGGGCGCGAAGTTCGGCCGGTGGCCCATCGCGACGCCGACCAGCTGCCGCGGAGTCCACGTGTCGTAGCGGTGCTGGAAGAAGCCGGGGCCGAAGGCCTTCGCCTGGAACCCGGGGTCGGCGGTGTAGTCGTAGATGCCGCTGGTGTGGTTGAGCAGTTGGCGGAGGGTGATCTTCCGGCCGTCGTGGCCGTTGCCGCGTACGACGCCGGGGAGCCAGCGGTCCACGGTGTCGTCGAGGTCCAGTCTGCCCTCGGCCTCCAGTTGCAGGACGGTGGTGGCGACGAACGTCTTGGTGATGGAGGCCACGCGGTAGCGGTCGTTCGGGTGGCGTTCGCGGCCCGTGTCGCGGTCGGCGACCCCGGCGGCACCGTTCCAGACGCCGTCGCGGTCCCGCGCCTGGGCGAGCACGCCGGGCGTTCCCTCCCGTACGGCGGCCTCGAGGGCCGCCTGGGTCCGTTCGTGCCCGTCCGTGGTGCGCGTGGTGCGGTCGGTGCGGTCGGTGGCGGCTGCCGGGACGGTGAAGGCGGTGGTGGCGACGGCCGCCGCCACGATCGCCGCCGTCAGGGCCGTCTTGCGTATCGCCATGCTTGTTCCCCTCGCTGTTCGACTGCGGTCGGTGGAGGGGACCGCGCCGGTGCGTGGGGAGTTGACCGGGGCCGCCGGGTTGAGCCGGTTTCAGCCTTCCTCGATCACCTCCGCCGCCTCCGGGTTGTGGGGCGAGTACTCCGGCACCGCCGACCACCGCAGCGGGCTCGCGCCCTCGTGCTCCAGCACCCCGTCGACGGTGAAGCGGACGGTGCGGCCGGTCGCGGTGAACGCGGAGCGGGCGGTGCCGGTGAGCTGGAGCGTGGTGCCGGTGGCCCAGTCGAGGAACAGCAGTCCCGCGCGGGCGTCGGCCTCCAGGTTGCCGAGGGTGAGGAACATGCCGTTGCCCGCGTAGTCCCGCCAGCCGAGCTCGGTGGGCGAGGCGACCTGGACGAAGCCGGGGTTCCCGCCCCGGTGGCTGGCGTCGGCGCCGTGCCCGGGCGCGACGGTGGCGATGAAGAAGGTGTCGGCGGCGCGGACGAACTCCTGCTGCGCGGGGGTGAGCCGGTCGCTCCGGCGTACGGAGCCGGGACGCGCCGCCGCGCCGTCGTCGGGCGCGTACAGCTCCCGCTTCTGCAGGTACTTCGGGCAGTTCGAGAAGACCTGCCGCGCCGCGATGGCCAGGCCGTCCGCGCTGGGCCGGGCCGTCCCGTTGAGGCGCATGCGGCGCCGGGTACGCGGGTCGAGGGCGATCGTTCCGACGGGGGTGTCCTCGGCGCGGGCCAGCGTGGCGGCGAGCGGGTCACCGTCCTTCACGCCCCCGGCCACCGCCACGGAGCGCGGCCCGGTGGCCCGGACGAAGCCGGGCGCGCCGGTGAGCAGGGAGCTCCAGACGCGGCCGTGCTCGTCCTGCGCGCCGATCACCAGCAGGGGCTGGAGCTCCAGGAAGGCGGCGGCGACCCGGCGGATGTCCTGGCCGATGGAGCGGCCGACGTGGTCGGCGAGGTCGCGGACGCCGACGCGGGTCTGCACGGCGAGCGATCCCTGGTGGTAGGGGCGTGACACGGGTGACCGCCTCCTAGAAGAAGCCGCAGGTGGGGGCGGCGGCGTGGGGTGCGGGTGCCTCCTCGGCGCCGGTGGGGGCGTAGATCTCCAGGCGGGTGCCGTCGGGGTCGTGGAAGAAGATCCCGCCGGAGGCCGCGCCCTCGCGGTGCGCGACGACGCCCTCGTACGCGAACGTCACGTCCAGCGATCGCAGTTCGGCCTCGACGGCCCGGACCTCGTCCATGGTGTCGACCTCGAAGGCGAGGTGGTGCAGGCCGGCGCGGGCGGGGGCGTAGGAGTCGTCGGCCTGCTGCCAGAGGGCGAGGGCGAGCCGGCCGTCCCGGCCGAGGAGGGCGAACCGCTGCCCGTCCTCCTTGCCCTCGACGAGGACGTCGAAGCCGAGGACGTCCCCGTAGAAGGCGAGGGAGCGGGGGAGGTCGGTGACGTTGATGCCGACGTGGCCGGTACGGAGCGTGCTGGTGGTGGTCGCCGTCATGGCGGTGCCCCTCTCAGAGCGAGATATCTAACCTGTGATCGAGACTTTAGAGGTTAGATTCGGGGGCGCGCAACCAGTTACGTACGATTGAGGGGTTAGGCGCCTCGGCCAGGCAGCGAAAGGGAGCCCACAGATGCCCGCACCGGACCCGCGGCCGCTCGTCGGCGAACCCGTCTCCCTCGACCTGCTCAACACCCGCTGGGTGCACGACGGCGCCGCCCAGGACCTGCTGACCGACCCCGAGGGGCTGGCCGTCTGGCTGGCGGCCAACGGTCTCGACGCCGACGCCCGCTTCCGCGCCGACGCGCCCACGCTGGAGCGCACCCTCACCGCCCGCGACGCGCTCGCCGCCGCCGTCGACCGGCCCGGCGACACCGCCGCGGCCGCCGCCCTCAACGAGGTCCTCGCGCACGGCCGGATCCGCGCCGTGCTCACCGCGGAAGGCCCCGCCGAGGAGGCCGAGTTCGCCGACCCCTCCTGGGGCCCCGGCTGGCTCGCCGCCCGCGACTACCTGAACCTGCTGCGCACCGCGCCCGACCGGATCCGCGCCTGCGCCCACGAGGCGTGCGTCCTGCACTTCTTCGACACCTCGCGCAACGGCACCCGGCGCTGGTGCTCCATGGCGGTGTGCGGCAACCGCGCGAAGGCCTCCCGCCACTACGCGCGCACCAAGGAAAGTTGAACGCTCAGCCGAACACCCTGCGTAAACCGGGGATTTGACCTGATTCATCCCCCGTGGCGTATCGGCGACAGTGGCGGATGTGCGCCAAGACCCGCATCCCGTCTCCGGCAGCCCTCCCCAAACCCCTGTCCCGTGCGAAAGGGTGAGCGGTCATCCGGCACCACATACCGGACCGTCTCTTTCACATACAGGGATGCAGATGACCACCCTCGAATCCCAGAGCTCCATACCAGGGAGCTCGACCCCCGGCCACAGACGGACGGCTCGGCGCACCGCCCGCGTCGTCGCCGCCGCCGGCCTGGTGGCCGCGCTGGCCGCGGCCGGCACCGCCCCGGTGTTCGCCGCCGACGACCCGGCGGGCACCCCCGCGGGCGCGGCCCCGGCCAAGTCGGACGCCTCCGCCGCCGACGCGAAGCTCGGCGCCGCCGACGCCGAGCGGCTGGCCGAGGCGGAGGCCCAGGGCGACCGGACCGTCACCGTCATGGTGGCCACGGCCCCCGGCCAGACCGAGCAGGTCGCCCAGCAGTTCGACGACGTCGCCGGCGCCACGGTCGGCACGACGTACGACAAGCTCGGCTACGTCCGCGCCACGCTGCCCACCGGGAAGGCGAAGTCCGCGCTCACCGCGGCCGCCAAGCTCTCCTCGGTGCAGGGCATCGACCTCCAGTACGAGATCGCGCTGGAAGACCCGTCCCCGGACGCGGGTACCGTCGGGGAGGGCGGTACCACGACCGGTTCGACGGCCACCACGTACCCCGGCCCCGACGCGCGGACGCCGGCGAAGAACCCGTACAACCCGGCCTTCGAGACCGGTGCGGTGGACTTCGTCAAGAAGTACCCGAAGGCCGACGGCCGCGGGGTGACCATCGGCATCCTCGACTCCGGCGTGGACCTGGGCCACCCGGCGCTGCAGAAGACCACCACCGGCGAGCGCAAGATCGTCGACTGGGTGACCGCCACCCACCCCGTCACCGACGGCGACGGCACCTGGCGCCCGATGAACAACCCGGCGGTGGCCGGCCCGACGTTCACGGCCGACGGCCGCACCTGGACGGCGCCCGAGGGCTCGTACCGCTACCGCGACTTCCGCGAGGCCGCCACCAAGGGCGGCGACATGAACGGCGACCTCAACCGCGACGGTGACACCACCGACGTGTGGGGCGTGCTGTACGACGCGGCCGCCGGCACCGTCCGCGTCGACCTCAACGGCAACAACGACTTCACCGACGACGTCGCGATGAAGCCGTACAAGGACGGGTTCCAGGTCGGCTACTTCGGCACGGACAAGCCGGAGACCGACGTCGTGGAGCGCATCCCGTTCGTGGTCGAGATCCGCAAGGACGTCGTCTACAACGCCAACAAGGACAAGGCCGACTTCGTCAACATCGGCGTCGTCAACTCCGACCACGGCTCGCACGTGGCCGGCATCACCGCCGCCCACGGCCTGTTCGGCGGCAAGATGAACGGCGCGGCGCCCGGCGCCAAGCTGGTCTCCTCGCGCGCCTGCACCTGGTCCGGCGGCTGCACCAACACCGCCCTGACCGAGGGCATGGCGGACCTGGTCGTCAACCGCGGTGTCGACATCGTCAACATGTCGATCGGCGGCCTGCCCGCGCTCAACTCCGGCGACAACGCGCGCGCCGCGCTCTACGGCCGCCTGATCGACACCTACGGCGTCCAGCTGGTCATCTCGGCCGGCAACTCCGGCCCGGGCCTGAACACCATCGGGGACCCCGGCCTGGCCGACAAGGTCGTCTCGGTCGGCGCCGCGATCTCCAAGGAGACGTGGGCCGCCAACTACGCCTCGGTCGTCGAGAAGAAGTACGCCATGTTCCCCTTCTCCTCGCGCGGCCCCCGTGAGGACGGCGGCCTCACCCCGACGATCTCCGCGCCCGGCTCGGCGATCAACACCATCCCGACGTGGATGGCGGGCGCCGGCGTCCCGGAGACCTCCTACAAGCTGCCCGCCGGCTACGGCATGCTCAACGGCACCTCGATGTCGTCGCCGCAGGCGGCCGGCGCGAGCGCGCTGCTGATCTCCGCCGCCAAGCAGCGGAAGATCGCGCTCTCCCCGCTGAGCCTGCGCACCGCGCTCACCAGCACCGCGAACCGTATCTCCGGTGTCGCGGCGCACGAGCAGGGCGCCGGTCTGATCGACGTCGTCGACGCCTGGGAGTCCATCGAGGACGGGGCCACCGCGCACGAGTACACGGTCGCCGCGCCCGTCGACACCGCGCTGGAGCAGGAGCTGAAGAAGCCCGGCACCGGCATCTACGACCGCGAGGGCGGCCTCAAGGCCGGCCAGAAGAAGGTCTACGACGTCACCATCACGCGCACGACCGGCCCGGACCGGCCGATCGAGCACGAGCTGGACCTGAAGTACAACGACGGCACCTTCCGCATCCTCGGCGACGACGAGGTGGACCTGCCGCTGAACAAGCCCGTCACCGTCAAGGTGCAGGCCAAGCCGGGCTCCGCGGGCGTGCACAGCGCCATCCTGGAGGCCGACGACGAGGACACCGAGGGCGTCGACAAGCAGATCCTCGCCACCGTCGTCGTCGCGCACGACCTGGCGGCGCCGAGCGCGTACGCCTACAGCGCGACCGGCACCGTGCAGCGCAACAGCCACAAGTCCTACTTCGTCACGGTGCCGAAGGGCGCCAAGGCGCTGGAGGTCGCGCTCGGCGGGCTGAAGGAGAAGAGCCAGACCCGGTTCATCGCCATCCACCCGTACGGCGTGCCCGTCGGCACCACCGCGTCCAACGCGTGCTACCCGCACTACAACCCGGCGAACACGTGCCGCCCCGACGCGCGCTCGTACGCCAACCCGACGCCGGGCGTCTGGGAGATCGAGGTCGAGGCGCGGCGCACCTCGCCGGACCTGGACAACCCCTACAAGCTGGACGTGTCCCTGCTGGGTGCGGCCTTCGACCCGGCGGTGCGCACGGTGCCCGAGGCCAAGGTCGGCACGCCGGCCGCGGTGGACTGGAAGGTCACCAACGGCTTCGCCGCGATCGACGGCGCCCTGAAGGGCGGCCCGCTGGGCTCCGCGAAGGTCGCCACGCCGACCCTCGCCAACCACGCCACGCACACCAGCACGGTCACCCTCGGTGAGGGCGTCGAGCGGCTGGACGTGGCGATCGGCAACACCTCCGACAAGGCGGCCGACCTGGACCTGACCGTCTCGCTGAACGGCGTGGAGGTCGGCTCGTCGGCGGACGGCGACTCGGAGGAGTCCGTCTCCCTGATCAAGCCGGCCGCCGGTACGTACACGATCGAGGTCATCGGCTACGAGATCCCGGCCGGCTCGACCACGTACGACTACAAGGACGTGTACTTCTCGTCCGCGCTCGGCACGGTCAAGGTCGACGCCGCGAAGCCGGTGAAGCTGGCGACGGGCGCGTCGGCGCAGGTCGCGGCCGAGGTGCTGGTGAACGGCGAGGCCCCCGAGGGCCGGCAGTTCTTCGGCGAGGTGTCGCTGGTGACGGCGCGCGGCACGGTCGCGGGCAGCGGCAGCGTCATGATCGGCAAGGTCACGCCGTAACGGTCGGCGTGACACCGTTCGTACGGTGAGTGAGGGCGGGCGTCCTGCGGGCGCCCGCCCTTCGCGTGCTGCTTCTCACGTCGCGGACAATGAATTGGACAAGCCCGGTCAGGTGATACGCATCATGGGTGAGGCACCCAGGCCGCCAGGGCCGACAAGCACGTACGGAGGAGTCCCCGTGAAGGTAGGAATCGTCGGAGCGACCGGTCAGGTCGGCACGGTCATGCGCAGAATCCTTGCCGAGCGGAAGTTCCCCGTCGACGAGCTGCGGCTGTTCGCCTCCGCCCGTTCCGCGGGCACCGTCCTGGACGGCGTGACCGTCGAGGACGCCTCCACCGCCGACTACACCGGCCTGGACATCGTGCTCTTCTCCGCCGGTGGCGCCACCTCCAAGGCGCTCGCCGAGAAGGTCGCCTCCCAGGGTGCCGTGGTGATCGACAACTCCTCCGCCTGGCGCCGGGACCCCGAGGTGCCGCTGGTCGTGTCCGAGGTGAACCCGCACGCGATCAAGGACCGCCCCAAGGGGATCATCGCCAACCCGAACTGCACCACGATGGCGGCCATGCCGGTGCTGAAGCCGCTGCACCAGGAGGCGGGCCTGACCGCCCTGGTCGCCACCACCTACCAGGCCGTCTCCGGCTCGGGCCTGGCGGGCGTCGCGGAGCTGGACGGCCAGGTCAAGGCCGTCGCCGAGCGCGCCACCGAGCTCACCCACGACGGCGAGGCCGTCGACTACCCCGAGCCCGGCGTCTACAAGCGCCCCATCGCCTTCAACGTGCTGCCGCTGGCCGGCTCCCTCGTCGACGACGGCTCCTTCGAGACGGACGAGGAGCAGAAGCTCCGCAACGAGTCCCGCAAGATCCTGGAGATCCCCGACCTCAAGGTCTCCGGCACCTGCGTGCGCGTCCCCGTCTTCTCGGGCCACTCCCTCCAGGTCAACGCCCGCTTCGAGCGCCCGATCAGCGTGGAGCGCGCCTACGAGCTGCTGAAGGACGCCGAGGGCGTCGAGCTCTCCGAGATCCCGACCCCGCTCCAGGCCGCCGGCAAGGACGCCTCGTACGTCGGCCGCATCCGCGTGGACGAGACCGTCGAGCACGGCCTCGCGCTCTTCCTCTCCAACGACAACCTGCGCAAGGGCGCGGCGCTGAACGCCGTGCAGATCGCGGAGCTGGTCGCCGCCGAGCTGAACGGCTGACGTCACCGCCCGGCTGACCTCGGGTTTCATGCCGATGGGGCCGCCCCGCCGTAACGGTGGGGCGGCCCCTTGGTGTCCGTGGAAGGATGGCCGCAAACGTCACACAACGAGGAGATGACCGGGTGCCTGGCACGAACCTGACCCGTGAAGAGGCGCAGCAGCGGGCGAAGCTGCTGACCGTGGACTCGTACGAGATCGACCTGGATCTCAGCGGCGCGCAGGAGGGCGGCACCTACCGGTCCGTCACCACCGTGCGCTTCGACTCCGCCGAGGAGGGCGCGGAGACGTTCATCGACCTGGTGGCCCCGGCCGTCCACAAGGTCACCCTGAACGGCCACGCGCTGGACGTCGCGGCCGTCTTCCGCGACTCGCGGATCGCGCTGAAGCACCTGAAGCAGGGGCGCAACGAGCTGACGGTCGTCGCGGACTGCGCGTACACGAACACCGGCGAGGGCCTGCACAAGTTCGTCGACCCGGTCGACGACCAGGCGTACCTCTACACGCAGTTCGAGGTGCCGGACGCGCGGCGGGTGTTCGCCAGCTTCGAGCAGCCGGACCTGAAGGCGACCTTCCAGTTCACCGTGAAGGCGCCGTCCGGCTGGACCGTCATCTCGAACAGCCCGACGCCGGAGCCGAAGGACGACGTCTGGGTCTTCGAGCCCACGCCCCGCATCTCGACGTACATCACGGCCCTGATCGTCGGCCCGTACCACGCGGTGCACAGCACGTACGAGGGCCCGGACGGGCAGGTCGTGCCGCTGGGCATCTACTGCCGTCCGTCGCTCGCCGAGTTCCTCGACGCGGACGCGATCTTCGAGGTGACGCGGCAGGGCTTCGACTGGTTCCAGGAGAAGTTCGACTACGCGTACCCCTTCGCCAAGTACGACCAGCTGTTCGTGCCGGAGTTCAACGCGGGCGCGATGGAGAACGCGGGCGCGGTGACCATCCGCGACCAGTACGTCTTCCGGTCGAAGGTGACGGACGCGGCGTACGAGGTGCGCGCCGAGACCATCCTCCACGAGCTGGCCCACATGTGGTTCGGCGACCTGGTGACGATGGAGTGGTGGAACGACCTGTGGCTGAACGAGTCGTTCGCCACCTACACCTCGATCGCCTGCCAGGCGGCTGCGCCGGGTTCGCGCTGGCCGCACTCGTGGACGACGTTCGCGAACCAGATGAAGACGTGGGCGTACCGGCAGGACCAGCTGCCGTCGACGCACCCGATCATGGCCGACATCCGCGACCTGGACGACGTCCTGGTCAACTTCGACGGCATCACCTACGCCAAGGGCGCCTCCGTGCTGAAGCAGCTGGTGGCGTACGTCGGGGAGGACGAGTTCTTCCGGGGCGTGCAGGCGTACTTCAAGCGCCACGCCTTCGGCAACACGCGCCTGTCGGACCTGCTGGGCGCGCTGGAGGAGACCTCCGGGCGTGACCTGAAGACGTGGTCGAAGGCGTGGCTGGAGACGGCCGGCATCAACGTGCTGCGCCCGGAGATCGAGGTCGACGGCGACGGTGTCATCACCTCCTTCGCGGTACGCCAGGAGGCCCCGGCGCTGCCCGTCGGCGCGAAGGGCGAGCCGGTCCTGCGGCCGCACCGGATCGCGATCGGCCTGTACGACCTCGACGGGTCGGGGAAGCTGGTCCGTACGGACCGGGTGGAGCTGGACGTCACGGCGACCGAGCGCACCGAGGTGCCGCAGCTGGCGGGCGTGCGCCGCCCGGCCGTGGTGCTGCTCAACGACGACGACCTGTCGTACGCCAAGGTGCGCCTCGACGAGGAGTCGCTGGCCACGGTGAAGCAGCACCTGGGCGACTTCACCGAGTCGCTGCCGCGCGCGCTGTGCTGGGCGTCGGCGTGGGACATGACGCGCGACGGCGAGCTGGCCACGCGCGACTACCTGGAGCTGGTGCTGTCCGGCATCGCGAAGGAGTCGGACATCGGTGTGGTGCAGTCGCTGCACCGCCAGGTGAAGCTGGCCCTCGACCTGTACGCGGCGCCGGAGTGGCGCGAGACGGGCCTGGCCCGCTGGACGGAGGCGGCGCTGACGCACCTGCGCACCGCCGAGCCGGGCAGCGACCACCAGCTGGCGTGGGCGCGGGCCTTCGCGGCGACCGCCCGTACGCCGCAGCAGCTGGACCTGCTGGCGGCGCTGCTGGAGGGCCGCGAGACGATCGAGGGCCTGGTCGTGGACACCGAGCTGCGCTGGGCGTTCGTGGAGCGGCTGGCCGCGACGGGCGTGTACGACGAGCCGGAGATCGCCGCGGAGCACGACCGCGACAAGACGGCGGCGGGCGAGCGGCACGCGGCCACCGCGCGGGCGGCACGCCCGACGGCGGAGGCCAAGGCCGAGGCGTGGGCGTCGGTCGTCGACTCCGACAAACTGCCGAACGCCGTGCAGGAGGCCGTGATCGGCGGCTTCGTCCAGACGGACCAGCGCGAGCTGCTGGCCCCGTACACGGAGAAGTTCTTCGCCGTGGTCAAGGACGTGTGGGCGTCCCGCTCCCACGAGATGGCCCAGCAGATCGCGGTCGGCCTCTACCCGGCGGTCCAGGTCTCCGAGGAGACGCTGGCGGCGACGGACGCGTGGCTCGCGAGCGCGGAGCCGAACGCGGCGCTGCGCCGCCTGGTCTCCGAGTCCCGGTCGGGCGTGGAGCGGGCCCTGAAGGCCCAGGCGGCGGACGCGGCGGCGGGTGCGTGAGACCTCGCGAGTGAGGTGAAGGGGCGCGGCGGTGTCGAAAGGGATGGGGGTCCCCCCGCCGAAGGTAGGGGGAGCGCGGAGGGTCGTGAGGAACGATCGACCCGAGCGGGGGTACCTCCCACGCCCGCAGGGCGTAGGGGGAGATCGACCGTCGACACCGTCTTAGGCGCCCCGGAGCCGAACCGAGCGCCAAAAAAAGGGGCGCCCTCCCCCCGGGGGGCGCCCCTTCGTCGTGGGTGGAAATCCGCCCGGCGGGCGGGCGTTCGTGCGCGCCGTCCGCCGGGCGGAAGCCGTGGGCCGGCGGTCAGCCGGCCATCGAGCGGCCCGTCAAGCGGGCCGTCGAGCGGGCCGTCAAGCGGGCCGTCGAGCGGGCCGTCAGCCGTTGAGCCGCGCGTAGCGGTCGCGCAGGTCCGCCGCGCCCTGCTCCGTGAGGGAGCCGTGCAGGCGCATGCGGGCGATGCCGCCGTCGGGGAAGGCGTCGAGGCGTACGTGGGTGACGACGGCCTCGGCGGGCAGCTTGAAGCGGTGGAGCGTGTCGGGCTGGAGCCGGGTGCGCGGGATGAGCTCGAACCAGTCGCCGTCCTCGCCGTCGCGGCCCTGGAGGGAGATCCAGCCGGCGGAGTTGCCCTTGAGGTACGCGGTGTCGATCTCGACGGCCCGTACGGCACCCTGCGCGGCGAGGCGGAAGCGCACCCAGTCGTTGGTGCCGCGGACGCGGCGGCGGCGGTTCTCCCAGCCGTCGTCCATCTTGCGGGAGGTGCCCGGCAGGATGATCTGGGTCGGCGAGGAGTAGAACTTGTCGGACGCGTCCTCGTACACGCCTCCGTTGAGTACGGAGATGAGGTCGAGGGTGCCGAGGAGGTCCAGCCACTCCGGGTCGGGGACGACCTCGCCGTGGACGCGGAGGCGGGCGATGCCGCCGTCGGGGTGCTGGCAGACGCGCACGTGGGTGAAGCGGCGCTCGGCGCCGATCGCGAAGCCGTTGGCGGCGTGGCCGCGTACGGGGGTGGGCGGGAGGATCTCCTCCCACTTCACGTCGTCGGAGAGGAGCTGCTCGGGGCTCGGGCTGCCCTCGACGGAGGCGGCCTGGAGGGAGACGCGCTGCGGGTAGTTGCCGCGGAAGTGCGCGGTGTCCACGATGACGCCGCGGATGACGCCGGGGGCGCCGAGGCGGACGATCGCCCAGTCGTGGTCCTCGGGGGCCGGGAAGGGGTTCTCGCCGTCGGTACCGCGCCGACGGCGGGTCTCCCAGCCGTCCATGATCTTGCCCTTGTGCCCGAAGTGCTCCGGATCGAACACCGCGCGCTCACGCACCAGGAGGTTCTCGCGCTCGGCGAAGAACTCGTCGTTGGCGGCGACGACTCCGGCACCGAGGCGGCGGTCGGCCAGGTCGACGAGGTCGGTGAACGGGAAGTCACCGGCGCGGTAGTCGGCGTACGGGTCGCCACCGCCGTAGGGCGCGGCGTCGTTGGCGTGCGGGTCCTGGTCCGGGGCGTCCTGGGTGCTCGGGTCGAAGGTCATGAACCTACTGTCGGCCCTGCGGAACCGACAGGTCCATCGAAAGTTCCTTCACTCGATCTTCAGCTCAGCTGAAAGGTTGCCTCAGAACGCGGTCGCGGTACCGGCGAGGCGCGCGGTGATCGTGGCGAGGCGCCGGCCCTGGTGGCGGGCGGCGGTGAGCACGTTGTCGCCGGGGGCTCCGGCGCCGGAGGCGTGCGAGGTGCCGTAGGGGTTGCCGCCGGCGGCGAAGACCGACGGGTCGGTGAAGCCGGGCGAGACGATGAGGGAACCCCAGTGGTGCATGGTGTTGTAGAGCGCGAGCAGCGTGGACTCATTGCCGCCGTGCGCGTTCGACGCGCTGACGAAGCCGGTGGCCGGCTTGTCGGCGAACGCGCCCTGCTGCCAGAGGCCGCCGGTGGAGTCGAGGAACTGCTTCAGCTGGGCCGCGACGTTGCCGTACCGGGTGGGTGTGCCGAAGGCGTACGCGTCGGCCCAGGCCAGGTCGTCGAGGGTGGCGACCGCCACGTCGCGGGTGGCCTCGACGTGCTCGCGCCAGGCGGGGTTGGAGTCGATGGCCGCATCGGGGGCGAGCTCGGGTACGCGGCGCAGCCGGACCTCGGCGCCGGCCTTCTCGGCGCCCTCGGCGACCGCCTCGGCGAGGCGGTGGACGTTGCCGGTGGAGGAGTAGTAGACGACGGCGATCTTCGGAGCCATGACGCAACCCTTCGACACGTACGGGGAAAGCGGATCGTTATCCGCTTCCTGACACCCACGAGTTAAGCGGATAGGAATCCGCATGGCAAGAGCTGCTGGCAGCGGAACCGGATAGTTTTCCGGTACTCGGCTATGCTCGGGCCATGAGCACGCCGCCGTCGTCGCGCCCGCCCCGCCGCATCGACCTGCCGCTGCTGGACGGGCCCGCCGCCGCACGTCCGGAGCGCCCGGAGCGCGCGGACGCCGCGGACAACCGCCGCCGGATCCTGGAGGCCGCCGCCGCGATCGTGGCGGAGAAGGGGCCCGGGGCCCTGACCATGAACGCGGTCGCGCACGCGACCGGCATCGGCGTGGGCACGGTCTACCGGCGGTTCGGCGATGTCGCGCAGCTGCTGTTCGCGCTGCTCGACGAGCGCGAGAAGCGCTTCCAGCAGGCCTTCATGTCCGGCCCGCCGCCGCTCGGTCCGGAGGCACCGCCCCTCCAGCGCCTGCGCGCGTTCCTGCACGCGCTGGCCGACCGGGTCGCCGAGCAGCGGGACATGATGCTGGCGGCGGAGGAGGCGGGACCGCTGGCGCGCTACGACAGCGGCGCCTACGCCACGATGCACACCCACACGGCGATGCTCGTCGCCCGGATCCGGCCCGACGGGGACGCGGCGCTGCTGGCGCACATGCTGCTGGCGCCGTTCATGCCGAGCCTCATGCACCGTGTGACGCACGTCGAGGGCCGCACGCTCGACGGCGTCAAGGCGGCTACGGACGAACTCCTCCTGGGCCTGGCGAGACCCCCGGCGGCCTGACGGGCGCGGGGCCCGCACCACCCGGCCTGCGCCCGAGCGCCCCGACGCCCTGACGCAGGCCTATCGAGGGCCTCTCGCGCCCCGACGCCCCGACGCCCCCGACGCCCCGGCGCAGGCCCTACCTCAGGGCCGCGACCTCGCGCAGGGCCGCGAGCACGCGGGCGACCGCCGGGGCCGACTCCGCGCCGCGCCGGGCCGCCGCGACGACGTGGCGGCGGGGCTGGTCGGCCTCCAGGACCCGCATCACCACGCCCGTCGCCCGCTCCGCCGCCGCCATGCGCGGCACCAGGGCGATGCCCATGCCCGCCTCCACCATCGCCAGGATCGCCGTCCAGCCGGCCGCCGAGTGGGCCTGCTCCGGGACGAACCCGGCCGCCTCGCACGCCGCCGTGGTGATCTCCGACCACGGCCCGCTGCCCCCGAAGATCCAGCGCTCCCCCGACAGGTCGGCCAGCCGCAGCCCCGGCGCCCCCGCCAGCGGATGCGCCGCCGGCAGGGCGACGTCCAGCGGATCGGCGAGCAGCGGCACGCGCGTGAACTTGGGGTCCCGGGCCGTCGGCGCGTGCGCCGCCAGCGACAGCGCCAGGTCCACCGCCCCCGCCGACAGCAGCTCGTACGCCTCGGCCGCCTCCGCCTCCCGGACCCGCACCTCCAGGCCCGGGTGGGCGGTGCGCAGCCGCAGGACCGCGGGGACGACGAGAGCGGGCACGGCGGTGGAGAAGGCCCCGACGCGCACCTCGCCGGCCTCGCCCTGGAGGTATCCGGCGAGCTCCGCGTCCGCCCGCTCCAGCTCCGCGAACACCACCTCGGCGTGGCGCAGCACGAGGTGGGCGGCGTCGGTGAGCCGCACGCGCCGCCCGTGCGCCTCCAGCAGCCGTACGCCCAACTGCCTGGAGAGGTTGGACAGCTGCTGCGAGACGGCCGAGGGGGTCATCAGCAGCGCCTCCGCGGTCGCGGTCACGGTGCCGCGGTCCCGCAGCGTGCGCAGGATCTGGAGCTTCTTGATGTCCCACTCGGTCATGGACCGCAACCTATCCGCCGCCGCCCCGCCGCATCCGATGCGCCCCGACGCACACCGACACCCGCCGACGCGCGCCCACTCCCGCCGACTCCCGCCGACTCCCGCCGCGCCAGGCGGCTTTGGCGTCTACCGGACAGCAACGCGGGAACCGGTTGCCCGGCGCTCGCACAGGCTTGGAAACTCAGAGTCATGCCCGCCGCACACGCGACGGCATTCGTCCCGAAAACAGGGGGAACACCGCATGACACTGCGCAAGCTGACCGCGGCGCTGTTCGCGGTCATGGCACTCGTCGCCGCGATGGCGTTCGGCCTGACCAACCCGGCCGCCGCCGCGTCCGTCCCCGGCCACCACGACTTCGCCGCGGAGGCGGAGGCGGCGGGCCTGGACGACGACGAGGCCGAAGACCTCCAGGAGCAGGTCGACACCCACCTCACCCGCCACGGCGGCACGCAGGTCGCCCTCAACCGGATCGCGATCGACGGCAAGGGCGAGATCGTGCTGCCGCTGCCGGGCGCGCGACAAGGCCGCGCCGACTGCCCGGCCCAGAACTTCTGCATGTTCACCGGCACCAACTTCACCGGCGCGCAGTTCAACCTCTACCGGTGCGCCACGTACGCCCTGCACAACTGGACCGGCTACGGCTCCTGGATCAACAACCAGACGCCGGGCACCCGGGCCCGCTTCCTGGACAGCAACCGGAACACCATCTTCACCACGCCGGGCGCGTACTCCGCCTCCTCCAGCTACAACTGGAACCCGGTCTGGTACGTCGTCAACTGCTGACACCGGCACCCGATACCCCCCTCGCCGGGGTGACGCACCTCCCCGCGTCACCCCGGCACCTTCCTCCCCCCACCCCGAGCACGTGAGGGTCTCGCCCGCCGATTGACCACCGGCGGCCGAGGCCCTCACGTCCTCCCCGCCGTCACGCCTTCGCGCGGGCCGTCCCGAGGATCACGCCGCCCAGGATCAGCGCCATGCAGACCCCCTGGAGCACGCCGAGCCGCTCGTCGATCAGCAGCCAGGACAGCAGGGCCACGCACACCGGCTGGAGGTAGTAGACGACCCCCGCCCGGGCCGCGCCGATCAGCGAGACCGCCTTGTTCCAGGCGAAGAAGGCGACCGCGGAGGAGAACACCCCGACGTACACCAGCGGTCCGACCGTGCCCGCCGACACCTCGAAGCCGCCCTGCACCGCGACGCTGATCGCGTAGGCCGGCAGCAGCATCACCGCACCCAGCACGAAGGTGGTGAGCAGGAAGACCGTCCCGCCGAGCTCCGCCGGCCGCCGCCTGAGCAGGGCGCTGTACGAGGCGAAGGAGACGGCCGCCGCCACCATCCACAGGTCTCCGGCGGCGAAGTCCGGGACGAGGGACCCCTTGCCCACCAGCAGCACCACTCCGGCGCAGGCGATCAGCAGGCCGGCCAGCCGTCGTGGTCCGAGCCGGGCGCCGCCCAGCCGCTCGTACACCGCCATCAGGACGGGCGAGGCGGCCATGACCATGCCCATGGTGGAGGCGGAGGTGGTGAGCCCGGCCTGGTTGACGAGGGTGTTGTAGACGGTGACCCCGAGGAGCGAGGCGAGGGCGACGAAACCGAGGTGGCGGCGGACGACGTGCCGCCGGCGCCAGGTCGCGCGGGCCGCGAAGGGGGCGACGGCGAGGATGGCGACGACCCAGCGCCAGAAGGCGGCCTGGACGGGCGGGACGGAGTCGTGCAGGGCGCGTGAGGTGACGAAGCTGCCGGACCAGACGACCGTGGCGACGGCTGCGAGGAGGAGACCGAGGCCGGCGGCCTGCCCGGCTCTCCCCCCCTCTCCTCGCGGTCGTCGTCTCGCCGTTACGGACGCGGTCCAGGACTGCCACGGTGATCCCTTTCTGGTGTGCGGTGGACCTACCGTCGCACTCCGGAAACGATCGCGTCCATCGAAAGTTCCTTGGGCTTCCCTTCAGGAGAACTGAACAATGCCGTCATGGCGGGTCGCGGCCTCGTCGCCCACTGCCCGGCGAGCGTCGCACCGAAGGCGATCACCGTGCCGATCAGTTGCACCGGCCCCAGCGCCTGCCCCAGCGCGACCCACCCGACGACGGCGGCGGTCAGCGGCGAGAGCGGCCCGAGGAGGGTGGCGGCGGTGGCGGTCAGCCGCTCGATGCCGCGGAACCAGAGCCAGTACGCGACGGCGGTGTTGGCGAGCGCGAGGTACGCGTACCCGCGAGCCCCCGCGCGTCCAGGGCCGGCGGGGCGCCCTCCACCAGGAAGGCGACCGGCGCGATGAGCAGACCGCCGTCGACGCGATCACCGCCCAGTGGGCGGTCGTACGGCCCGACCTCGACACCCTCCCCATGGCCGTCTTCGGGCGCGTCTACCGGCTGACCCACTCCATCGGGGCCCGCGTCGACAAGGCGTACGCGCCCTTCGGGGTCTCCCGCGGGGAGTTCGACGTCCTGGCGACGCTGCGCCGCTCGGGCGAGCCGTACACGCTCTCGCCGCGCGAGCTGTCGGCGACGCTGATGCTCACGACGGGCGGCATGACGGGCCGCCTCGACAAGCTGGAGCGCGCCGGGTTGCTGACCCGCAACCCCGACCCCAACGACCGGCGGGGCCTGCGGGTGACGCTCACCGAACGGGGCCGCGCGCTCGTGGACGCGGCCGTGGCGGCCGGGCTGGCGGTCCAGCGGGAGGCCCTGGAGGCCGCCCTGGAGCCGGAGGAGGCCGAGCAGTTGGCGGCCCTGCTGCGCAAGCTGCTCAAGACGACGGACGCGTGAACGCGGGAGAACGCACGAACGCGGGAGAACGCACGAAGGCGCCGCACGGCGGTCTCACCACCGTGCAGCGCCGTCGGAAAGCCTCAGTGAGGCGTCAGACCTGCTTCTTGGACTTGTCGAGCACCATCACCAGACCCGCGATCACCAGGAACAGCAGGATCGGGGCGCCCACGAACAGGCCGAGCGTGTCGATCAGGCTCAGGCCGGGGCCCGGGTCGTCGCCGTCGTCGCGGACGAGCGCGACCGCAGGGGACGACATGAGCAGCATCATCAGCGTCGTACCGGCCGCGACGGCGCCGGCGCGCAGGGCGTTCTTCTTGTCCACGGTGCAAACGTAGCGAACGCCTAAAGGCGCCGCGCGCCCGGGGGTCCCATAGGAGGCTCCGCACCGGTCCCGAGCACCGCCATGAGGGCGTGCAGCCGGGGTGAGGCGGCCAGCTCCTCCAGGGTGACGGGGTGGCCCTCCGCGTCCGCGACGGGCAGCCGCCAGTTCGGGTACTGGTCCCACGTCCCGGGCAGGTTCTGCGGGCGGCGGTCGCCCACCGCGTCCGGCAGCCACACCCCGGTCATGCGCGCGGGCGTGCGCCGCAGGAAGCGGTAGAAGGCACGGATCTCGGCCTCCTCGTCGCGCGAGCCCGCCCCGTCGTCCGGCCCCTGTTCCAGCAGTCCCAGCTCGCGCAGGTACGCGAGCCACTCGGCGACCTCGGTCGCGTCCTCGGCCCGCTCCTCCTCCAGTGGCCGGGCCAGCAGCCCGAGGCGGTGGCGCAGCTCGACGTGCTCGCCGGTGAGCCGCGCCGCCGTGGACGGCAGGTCGTGCGTCGTCGCCGTGGCCACGCAGTCCGCGCGCCACGCCTCGGGGGCCAGCGGCCGCCGGTCGCCCTCCCAGTCCCGCTCGAACCACAGCACCGACGTGCCGAGGATGCCGCGCCGATGCAAGGCCTCCCGTACGCCGGGCTCGACCGTCCCGAGGTCCTCGCCGATCACGACGGCGCCCGCGCGGTGCGCCTCCAGGGCGAGGACCGCGAGCATGGCCTCGGCGTCGTACCGGACGTACGTGCCCTCGGTGGGTTCGCGGCCCTCGGGCACCCACCAGAGCCGGAACAGCCCCATCACGTGGTCGATGCGGAGGGCGCCCGCGTGCCGCAGCAGCCCGCGCAGCAGGTCCCGGTAGGGGGCGTAGCCGGAGGCGGCGAGCGCGTCCGGGCGCCAGGGCGGCAGGCCCCAGTCCTGGCCGCGTGCGTTGAACGCGTCCGGCGGGGCGCCCACCGACATGCCCGCCGCGAAGGCGTCCTGCTGCGCCCAGGCGTCGGCGCCGTCCGGGTGCACGCCCACCGCGAGGTCGTGGACGATCCCGACGTCCATGCCCGCCTCGCGCGCCGCCCGCGCGGCGGCCGCGAGCTGCTCGTCGGTGAGCCAGGCGAGCCGGCAGTGGAAGTCGACCCGGTCGGCGAGCTCGGCCCGTACGCGCGCGGTGGCGGCGGAGCGCGGGTCGCGCACGTCCTCGGGCCACTGTGCGCGGTCGGCGCCGTACCGCTCGGCCAGCGCGCACCACGTGGCGTGGTCCTCCAGCGCGCGCCCCTGCGCGGCCCGGAAGTCGCACAGCGCGGCTTCGCGGCCGGGGCCGAGTGGTACGGCGTGCAGCAGCTCCAGGGCGCGGCGCTTGAGCACCCACACCGCGTCCCGGTCGATCAGCTCGCCCTTGCGCAGCACCTTCTCGCGCAGCTCGGCCGCCCGCCCCAGGACCGCGTCCAGCTCGTCGCGCTGCTCGGATGTCAGGTGGCCGCGCGCGTACGCGTACTCGGGGACGTCCTCGATCCGCAGGTGGACGGGGTCGGGGAAGCGGCGCGAGGACGGGCGGTACGGGGACGGGTCCGTGGGGGTGCCGGGCACAGCCGCGTGAAGCGGGTTGACCTGCACGAACCCGGCTCCGAGATCCCGCCCCGCCCACGCGGCGAGCTCCCTCAGGTCGCCGAGGTCGCCCATGCCCCAGGAGCGGGTGGACAGCAGCGAGTAGAGCTGGACGAGCAGGCCGTACCCGCGCACGGCGGGTGGTTGCGGCACGCGCGCGGGGGCCACGACGAGGGTGCTGTGCGCCGTGCGCCCGTCGCCGGCCCGGGCCTCCAGGCGGTGCGCCCCGAGCGGCAGCTCCTCCCAGACCGCCGGGAGCTCCGTGCCGTCCTCACCGAGGACCCGCAGCGCGGTACCCGGCGGGAGCGTGGCGAGCGGGCGTGGGAGCCGCGCCCCGGCGTCGCGCCACAGGACCACCGTCGGCGGGAGCACGCGCCGGGCGGCCGCGTCCTCGGTGGCGGCGAGGGACGCGCGGATCGCCGCGGGCGTGGCGGCGTCGACGTCGAGCGCGCCGAGCACCGCCACCACCGTGGCGTCGGCGACCGGGACGGTGACGCCCGGGGAGGGCGAGTAGGCGGTGGCGACACCGTGCAGCGCGGCGAGCCGGGCGAGGGTCATTCAGGCTCCTGGGGACTCCGGTCCGCCGGCCGTGCCGTGCGCGGTCGGCTCGCTGGTGAGGGGGGTGAAGTCGGTGAGGGCCGGTTCGCTGGTGAGCGGGGCGGCGTCGGCGAGCGGCGGCTCGGAGGTGAGGGGCCCGGCGGGGGCGGGCGCGGGGCCCGGGATCCGGGCGAGGACGGCCTGCACGCGGGTCCGGGGCGGTATCCGCGCGGGGACCTGTTTGGAGAGGGCGGAGAGCAGGAGCTGAGCGGACGCGGCCACGGTGGCCTCCCTGGGCGTGGGGGAACAAGGGTCACAGCAGCCCTACCCAGCGGCCGCCCTCGCATCCGCAGAACGTGGCGTCCGTCACATCGAGTTCCCGCTTTCCGAGGGCGGCTGTCGAACCGTTCCTGCTACCCCGGTAGGCAAATACGACACAACGGCCACGCACATTGACACCTTCGGCGAGGGGGTGGTGGGCTCGAAACCGTCCGGTTCAGCCACCGGCCAAACTACTCGCGCACCAACGGAAAACGAGGGGAGACGCGCGTGCAGTTCGGGCAGTTCGGGCGCGGAAAGCGGACCGCGACCGCCGTCGCGGTCGCCGTGATCGGCGGTCTGCTGGGCGGCGCGCCGGGCGCGCTGGCCGCCCCCGGTAACCCCGGCTCGCCGTCCGCGACCGCCCCCGAGCGGGACGGGACCGAGCGGACGGGCGCCCAACTGCCGTCCGTATGGCCGCGACCGCAGTCCCTGCGCCCCGCCGGCGCCGCGATATCCCTCGGCGAGACCGTGACCGTCGTCGCCGGCGCGGAGACCGATCCGTACGCCGTCGAGGCCCTGGAGGCCGTCCTGCGCGACGCGGGCGTACGGACGGTGCGGACGGTACGTACCGCGCACACGGCACCCGCCGCCGGAACGGTTGTGTTGATGGGCGGCACCGGCGCGCAGCAGGCCCTGCGCGCCCTGCGTGCGCCCGAGCGCGCGGATCTGCCGTCCGGCGGCTACCGCATCGCGACCGGCCGGTACGGCGAACGTCCCACCATCGCACTCGACGGCGCGGGCCGGGACGGCCTGTTCCACGCGGTGCAGACGCTGCGTCAGCTCATCGGGGCCGACGGCACGGTACCGGGCGTGGTCGTACGCGACTGGCCCGGCACCGCCGTACGCGGCATGGCGGAAGGTTTCTACGGCCGCCCCTGGAGCCACCGACAGCGCCTCGCCCAGCTCGACTTCATGGGCCGCACGAAGCAGAACCGGTATCTCTACGCCCCGGGTGACGACCCGTACCGCCAGGCGCAGTGGCGCGACCCCTACCCGTCCGCGCAGCGCGCCGAGTTCCGGGAGCTGGCGGAACGGGCCCGGCGCAACCACGTGACGCTGGCCTGGGCGGTGGCGCCCGCGCAGTCGATGTGCCTGGCGTCCGGGGGTGACGTCGACGCGTTGAAGCGCAAGGTGGACGGGATGTACGCGCTCGGGGTGCGGGCGTTCCAGCTGCAGTTCCAGGACGCCAGCTACGACGAGTGGCACTGCTCGAAGGACGCCGACACCTTCGGCTCCGGTCCCGAGTCGGCGGCCCGGGCGCACGCGCGCGTGGCGAGCGAGCTGTCGCGGCACCTGACCGAGCGGTACCCGGACGCCGAGCCGCTGTCGCTGATGCCGACGGAGTACTACCAGGACGGGGAGACCGCGTACCGTACGGCGCTCGCCGAGGAGCTGGACCCGCGCGTACAGGTGGCCTGGACGGGTGTCGGGGTGGTGCCCCGCACCATCACCGGGCGGGAACTGGCCGGGGCCCGTGACGCGTTCAAACAGCACCCGCTCGTCACCATGGACAACTATCCGGTCAACGACTACGCGCAGGACCGAATCTTCCTCGGCCCGTACACCGGCCGTGAGCCGGCCGTGGCGGCCGGTTCGGCGGTGCTGCTGGCCAACGCCATGGAGCAGGCCACCGCCTCCCGCATCCCCCTGTTCACCGCCGCCGACTTCGCCTGGAACCCGAAGGGCTACCGCGCCCAGGAGTCCTGGCGGGCCGCGATCGACGACCTCTCGGGCGGCGACGCGCGCACCCGTGAGGCGCTCGCCGCCCTCGCCGGCAACGACGCCTCCTCCATCCTCAGCGCCGACGAGTCCGCCTACCTGCGGCCGCTCCTCGCCTCCTTCTGGCGTACGCGCGCCGGGGCGGACGCGGTGGCCCGTGACAGGGCGGCCGGGGAGCTGCGCGCCGCCTTCACGGTGATGCGCGAGGCGCCGCGGCGGCTGGCGGGCGCGGCGGAGGGCAGGCTCGACGACGAGGTCCGCCCGTGGCTGGACGAGCTGGCGCGGTACGGGCGCGCGGGCGAGGCGGCCGTCGACATGCTCCAGGCCCAGGCACGCGGCGACGGCGCCGCGGCCTGGCGCTCCTCACTGGCGCTGGAGCCGCTCCGTACGGGTGTGAAGAAGAGCACGGTCAAGGTCGGGCAGGGGGTGCTGGACCCGTTCCTGGCCCGGGCCGCCGAGGAGGCGGCGGCATGGACCGGCGCCTCTCGGGACGCGGGTTCCGTCTCCCGCGAGGACGGCGCGTACACCGTGCGCCTGGACCGGCCGCGCGCCCTGGAGGCGGTCACGGTGCTGGCCGCTCCCGGCCAGGTGCACGGCAGCGTCGAGGCGTACGTCCCGGGCGAGGGCTGGCGGCGGCTGGGCGCGCTGTCGCCGACGGGCTTCACGCAGACGGGGGCGCGCGGCCTGCGGGCGGAGGCCGTCCGGGTCGGCGGGACAGGGCCGCTGGACATCCGGACCGTGGTCCCCTGGTTCGCGGACGAGCCGCAGGCGCGGCTGGAGCTGCGGCGCACGGAGACGGACGCGGTGATCGGCGGCCCTCCGCAGCGCGTGGACGCGGTCCTGTCCGCGCGGCGCCCCGCCGAGGTGCGCGGCGCGCTGTCCGCGACGGCGCCGAAGGGCGTCCAGGTCGCCGTCCCCAAGGAGGTCGTCCTTCCGCGCGGCACGGCGGCCATCGTCCCGGTCCTGATCACGGTGGCGAAGGGCACCCCCGCGGGCGAGTACCGGGTGCCCATCTCCTTCGCGGGCCAGGAGCGCGTGCTGACCGTGCGTGCCTACCCGCCTACCGGCGGCCCCGACCTGGCCCGTACGGCGAAGGCGTCCTCCTCGGGCGACGAGACCCCGGACTTCCCGGCCTCGGCGGCGGTCGACGGCGACCCGAAGACCCGCTGGTCCTCGCCGGCGGAGGACGGCGCCTGGTGGCAGGCGGAGCTGCCCGGACAGCCCGTGCGCCTGGGCCAGGTCGTGCTGCACTGGCAGGACGCGTACGCGGCGAAGTACCGCGTCCAGGTCTCGGCGGACGGCCGTACGTGGCGGACGGCGGCGACCGTACGGGACGGGAAGGGGGGCCGCGAGGCGGTCCGGATGGACGCCCCGGGCACCCGCTTCATCCGCGTGCAGGCCGACACGCGTGCGACGCGGTTCGGCATCTCGCTCTTCGCGGTGGAGGCCTACGCGGTCGTGCCGTAGGGGTCAGGACGCACGAAGGCCCGGATCATCGGGCACGAGTCGCGTGCCGTCGATCCGGGCCAGGGCGTCGTCCGCGCCGAACGGCTGCAGGTACGGCAGCCAGCGCGGGTCCCTATGGCCGGTCCCGATGATGCGCCAGGCCAGGCCGGAGGGTGGGGCGGGTTGCTGATGGAGCCGCCAGCCGAGCTCGCGCAGGTGCCGGTCGGCCTTGACGTGGTTGCAGCGGCGACAGGCCGCCACCACGTTCTCCCAGGCGTGCTTGCCGCCCCGGCTGCGTGGGATGACGTGGTCGACGCTGGTTGCGACGCCACCGCAGTACATGCAACGCCCGCCGTCGCGGGCGAAGAGGGCTTTGCGGGTCAGAGGAACGGGCCCCCGATAAGGGACCCGGACGAACCGTTTGAGGCGGACGACGCTGGGTGCCGCCATGGCACGGGTCGCGCTGTGCATGAAGGCGCCGGACTCCTCGAGGCATATGGCCTTGTTCTCGAGGACGAGGACGAGCGCGCGGCGGAGCGGTACGACGCCGAGGGGCTCGTACGACGCGTTGAGGACCAGGACATGCGGCACGGATGCCTCCTTGTACGCCGGCGGCGCGTGGCTCGCGCCGGGACGATCTGCTCTCAGTCTCTCCTCATGCCAGGTCGAAGCGCCACCACGTACGGGTAACGGGCCCCGAGTGTTTTCGACCACACTCCTGCACACACCCTGACACAACCTGGTCATCCCCAGGTGAGACGTACCTCTCCCTCGAACATGGCAACGAACCCCCCTCTGTCCCCCGTTAGATTGTTTTGTCTACTGCTTTTCATGCCATGGCCCATGCCTGGAGGTACCCCGCCGTGTTCCGGTCCGCCGTACTGGCCGCTGACCCCACACCCCAACCGGTGTCCCTCGACGAGGCCGCGCGGCAGGCCAACGAGGCCGCCGGCTGGGTCGAGGAGAACTGGTCCACCTGGCTGAACACGGGCCTGCGCATCCTGCTGATCCTGGTGGTCGCCTTCGTCCTGCGGATGCTGGTCCGCCGCGCGCTGACGAAGCTGATCGAACGCATGAACCGCAGCGCCCAGGCGGTCGAGGGCACGGCCCTCGGCGGCCTGCTGGTGAACGCCGAGCGCCGCCGCCAGCGCTCCGAGGCCATCGGCTCCGTGCTGCGCTCGGTGTCGTCCTTCGTGATCCTCGGCACCGCGGGCCTGATGATCCTCGGCGCCTTCAGCATCGACCTGGCCCCGCTGCTGGCCTCCGCCGGTGTCGCGGGCGTCGCGATCGGCTTCGGTGCGCGGAACCTGGTCACCGACTTCCTGTCCGGCGTCTTCATGATCCTGGAGGACCAGTACGGCGTCGGCGACTCCATCGACGCCGGGGTGGCCTCCGGCGAGGTGGTCGAGGTGGGCCTGCGCGTGACGAAGCTGCGCGGCGACAACGGTGAGATCTGGTACGTCCGCAACGGCGAGATCAAGCGCATCGGCAACCTCAGCCAGGGCTGGGCCACGGCCAACATCGACGTCACGGTCCGCCCCTCCGAGGACCTGGACCACGTCCGCGCGGTGATCACCACCGCGGCGGAGGCCATGGCCAAGGAAGAGCCCTGGAACGAGCGCCTGTGGGGCCCGGTCGAGATCCTCGGCCTCAACGAGGTCCTGCTCGACTCCATGACGGTCCGCCTCTCCGCCAAGACGATGCCGGGCAAATCCCTGGGCGTGGAACGCGAGCTCCGCTGGCGCATCAAGCGCGCCTTCGACGCGGAGGGCATCCGCATCGTGGGCGGCCTCCCCCAGCAGTCCGACGACGAACCGAAGCCGGACCCGACGGCCGGGATGGCCGCCCCGTCGGCCTTCGCGTCCACCACGTCCCCGCAGTCGGCGGCGGCGACGCCCCTGACGCCGCCGGCCACGCCGGGACCGGTCACGCCGGGGCCGAACCTGACGAAGTAGGCCCCAGCCCTTCGAGGGAAAGCGGTAGGAACAGCTCTTTTACCGCGCCCTACGGTGGGCACCATGACCGCATGAAAACTCGCGATCCCGGTTCCGCCGGAGATAGAAGAGCCCTGGGCCGCACGCCTACTCTTCCACTCTTCCCCTCCTACGAACGCGTGGATAACCTCGGCGCATACGAAGACGAGCACAACCAGCAGCGGGCCCGACAAGAGCACGGGTGGCTGTCACCGCGCCGCGGTACGCCGTTCCGGCCAGAGACCGGGCCGGAACGGCTCGCATCGAGAGCAATCGAACAGGAAGGCCGACTGAAGCTCAGGGCAAACTATGCCTCTATGCCGCTACGCTGGCTTCAGCTAACACTTCTTAACGGATGTGTCGATACCCGCTTGCGCCAGGCGCTCTGAGAGGTAGGCGACCTCGACAAAGGTGCCTCGGTAACCCGCCCCAGTAAGCTCCGCGCACGCGAGTTGAGCCCCCCTGATCGAGACTGCTAGGGAATCACGGAAAACCTTGAGCACTTTGCCCTTATGGTCAATCACCGTAGGGCTCTTGAGGCAGAACTCACCATGCTCCTCAAGGAGGGCTAGCCGAATCCTGGGAGGCGCTACCCCCCAGTCCCCGTCGTGCTCGATTCCGCATTCGTTACACGCCACCTCTTCTTCCCAACGAAGCTTCCCGTCTCGCACCAACTGAACCATCCAGTGCTCACTCTGTTGATTACAGCTGCCACATGGGTTACTGAACCGAACCGCCTGTTCAACCACTGCTCGTTGGCCACCCTCGTAGACTCTTGTACCGCGCAAGTGTCCCATAGAACCTATCGGAAAGTCCTGAGCCATCGCGCGGATGGTGAGTTCCGGCAGGTACTCGAGAAAACCAGCGATGATGGAGCTCCTCATGCAGGAGAGTATCACGCAACTCGTAGCGATTAACGAACGACTTGCGGCCGATTTGGGTACCCGCGTTGGGCTTAGATATTCCCGTGCTTGCCCATGGACTGTATTGCGGCTTATGCGTGAATCTCAGATACGGGAAATCCTCCTTGATTACAGAAGCTATTGCACGGTTCCGCGATTGGGCAGTTTTCCCTGTTACATGGCTAAGATCATCGGTCCAAGAGTTCCCGAGACCCTTGCCTTCTGCAGCAAGGAGCGATCCGCCAGCAGCCCTGGTGCCGCCTGCTCCCGCCGAGCCCAGAACGCCAGGGCCGATCGAGATTGTTCCTGTGCGGAGCTGGTCGCATACGACACCTTCGGGCGCTCCGCAATCGCCGTGCAGCTTGTCCCATGCCTCATCCCAATCTCCTTGTATAGCGGAGACAAGGGGCCCGTCTGGGACAAGGCTCCGCAGGAACCTTGGCACAAAGCCATCAGAATGATCGCCGGGCGCACTGGTGCAGTGCGTCACAAGCCCGGTACCGACACACTGGATAGCTAGTCCACCGGATGCTGTTCCGGAAGATCCCCCATTAGTGGAGCCGCCACCGCCTCCATAGCCTGGCGCTACACCGCCGCCTGTCGCGTTCTCCTCCCACACTTCTCCCTCGTCATTTCGCTTACTGCTCGACCGGCTGCCATCGCCATGGGTTACGACCCCGCTGCCGCAGCTCTCCTCGGCGCGAGGGTCGTTGCCCTTGCAAGCAAGCCCCATACCGCTCGGGTCCGAGAAGGTCAGCGGGTTGTTGATGCTGTAGCTGTAGCCGTTGAGCGTCTGGTGCTTGTCGAGTTCCAGCAGCGGGTCGACGCTGATGAACTGGGCGATGTTCGGGTCGTACTCGCGGGCCCCGATGTGCGTCAGGCCCGTCGACTTGTCCGTCGGCTTGCCGAGGAACGCCTTGTCGTCCGGCCAGGCGGTCGGTGTGGTGCCGCGAGGCGCGCCGAAGGGGGTGGTGAAGCGCCTGGTGATCGCGAGGGTCGTGGCGTCCACGGCCAGGCTGCTGGTGCCGTGGTGGTCCGAGGCCAGGAAGCTGAGCTTGGTGCCCGCGGTTCCTGCCGTGGCCGTGCGGACCGCGATCGTCTTGCCCGCGGCGGTGTAGTAGCGGGTGCCGGTCAGGGTCTTGGTGGTGCCCTTGGTGGTGAGGCGGACCTCCGTGGAGCCGAGGTAGAGGACGGTGTCGCCGTCTGCGGTGGTGTTGCGGCGGATCAGGAGTTCGCCGGAGGCGTCGTAGAGGTACGAGGTGCCGAGCGCGGGCTTGGTGCCGGCGGCCGGTTCCGTCGTGCCGACCAGCTTGCCTTCGGAGTTCCAGGTCAGCGTCTGCTGGGCCTGGGTGCCGGGGCGGCTGGTGGTGTTGCCCGCCGGGTCGTACGCGTACGTGGCGTTCTTCGCGCCGGTTGTCTTGGCCAGCGGGTGCGGCTGAGCGGCCGCCGTGCCGTACGTGTACGTCGTGGTCTTGTCGCCCGAGGTGGTGTGCTCGGTCTCGGAGGTGCGCTGGCCGGCCGTGTTGTAGGCGTAGCTGGTCCAGTAGGGAGCGGCACCGTCCAGGTTGGCGACGGTACGGCCGGTGGCGGCGCAGTCAGCCGTCTTCGGGGTCCAGGCCTCCTTGAGGCGACGGTGGCCGTCATAGGTGAAGCACTGGTTGTCGGTCTTGCCGGTGCCGCCCAGGGTGGAGCCGTCGAAGACCGAGGTGACGTTCCCAGCGTCGTCCTGCGTGTAGGACAGGTTCTGCAGCTGGTAGGCGTGAACGTCCGAGGTGACCAGGGAGGTCTTCAGGCGCCGTGTGCCGTCCTCGTACTGGTAGCCCAGGTAGAGCGTCTGCTTCGACGTCGGCGAGTTGGCGAGGTCCAGACGGTTCAGGTCACCAAGGGGGGTGTAGAGGGCGTTCTGGAGGTAGCCGGTGGAGCCTGTCAGTTTCTGCTGGAGTCCGACGCCGTCGAAGTCGTAGTCGTAGCCGACTGTCTCCGCCGCGAGGCCGCCCACCGCCGGGCTGCCGGCCTGCCGCACCGTGCCGTCGAGGTTGTACCAGGTGGTGAAGTTGAGCGTCGACGGGACGCCTGCGGTGACGAGTGGGTCGTCTGCGGGCAGCTGGAGGGTGGAGGCGACGGCCCGGTACATCAGGTCGTAGTCGGTGACCTTCTTGATGTACGCCTTGCTCGTCGTCTGCTTGATGCCGTTCTCGTACCGCTCCGCGGTGTCCTGCTGGCCCTTGGCGAGCGTGTCGTACGACCAGCCCGTGAGCTTGCGCGAGTTGGACAGCGAGCCGTCCCACAGGCCGATCCGCCGGCCCAGCACGTCGTACAGGGACAGGAGCGACCGGCCGCGTGAGTCGGTGGTGGCGGTGACCTGGTCGAGCTCGTTGTAGGTCGTGGTGGACGTGCCCTTGTCCGGGTCGTTGGCGCTGACCTGGCGGCCGAAGAGGTCGTAGGAGTAGGACCACTTGGCCCCGTCGGGCCCGGTGATCATGCTCTGCTGACCGGCCGGCGTGTAGGTGTAGGCCGTCTTGGTGAAGGCATCACCCGTGGGCTGCGGGCCGCCGTACTCACGGCGCTCCGTCGTCTGCCCGAGGGCGTTGGTGACGACGGCGGTGGCCTGACCGCCGGCGGGGGCGGTGCTGGTCACCGTGTCACCGGTGTAGGTGGTCTCCGTCGTCCAGCGGACGACGTTGTAGTTCTTGGTCACCGCCTTGACCGCGCGTCCGGCGCCGTCGTAGGTGGTGTCCGTCTGCACCGGGGCCTGACCGCCGTCGGTCGCGACGAGGACGCCGGACGGGGCGTTCGCGTTGTCCCAGATGTCCGACTGCGCCGAGACGGCGAGACCACGCTCGTCGTACTGGGTCAGTGAGATGACCCGGCCACCGGACGCCGACGGCGCCTGCACCTGTCGGGGCCGCAGCAGCGAGTCGAAGATCTCGTACGTCGTGTTGTAACCGGAGCCGTCTCCCTTGATCGTCGCCGTGGACACCCACGGCAGGGAGTCGGCCTTGATGCTGTACGTGTAGACCTGACTGGCACTGTTGCCGAGGACCCTGAGGTTGTCGGGCAGCCACACCTTGGTGAGCCGGCCGAGGGAGTCGTACTCCGTCTCGGTGACCCCGCCGTTGGGGTCGGTCACCTTGGTGGCGGCGCCGGTCGCGAAGTCGATGGCCGTCGTCGTGGTGTGACCGGCGGCGTTGGCCACCGTGGTGGAGGTCAGTGGTCCGGTGGCCGCCGGGGTGTACGTGGTGGCCGCGACCTGGGTGTCCTTGGTGTCCCTGACCGTCAGCGGGCGGCCGAGGACGTCGTACGTCGTGGTGGCGACCTTCTGCCAGACCGGCTGGTCGTCGATGCCGTACCCCTTGGCGCGGCCCGTCCACTGGGCCTCGCCCTTGGTGGGCTGCTGCGTGGCCGACCACGTGGTGGAGTCGTACGCGGTGGCGGTGTCGCCGAGGACGTCACCGGGCCGCGTGGAGTCCACGGGCAGATCGAGCTCCGCGTCCGTCGTGGCGCAGGGCTTGCCGACCGTACGGGTACGGGAGACCAGGCTGTTGATGCCGACGGCGTCGTTGCGGGCGTACCAGGTGCGGGTGCACTTCTCGTCGCCCGTGACCTTGTCGTCGCCGCGGTCCTCGACCGTCGCCGCCATGCCGTAGTCGTCGTACGTCGTGGCGGTGGTGCGGGTGCGGTCGGTGGCGGTGCCGCTGGTGGTGAGGGTGGTGCGCGCCTGGGTGGACGCCGTGCGTACGAAGTGCGCTTCGGTGTCGGCGTACGACTTGTGCTGCGTCGCGGTCCGCTTCGCCCAGGGGAGGTTGACCGTCCCGGAGACCTCCTGGGCGCCGTTGTAGGTGACCGACTCACGCGTGTACCCGGCGAACTGCTCGCTGTCCGTGAGCGGAGGGGCCTTGATACCCGTCACCTGCACGGTCTTGCGCGTGTCCGGGTGGGGCAGCTTCCCGTCGGAGCCGAGGACGCGGTCGCCGTTCATGCCGCGCAGGTACACGGTGACCGTCTTGGACTGCGTCTTGCCGGTCGCACCGGTGAGGTGGGTGACCTTGCCGAAGCCGCGCCAGGTGGACCAGGTACGTTCCTTCTCCGGCGTCATGGGGTCTTCGTTGTAGCGCCAGGCGCCGCCGCCCTCGTACACGTAGGTGTGCTGGACGGCCTGGGAGCCACCGCGGGTGTCGTTGGTGCGTACGCCCACGACCGGGTACTTCTGGAACCAGTCCAGAACGGGGGTCTTCTCGCCGTTCGGCGACCAGTACACCGGGTAGCAGGTGCGGGTGTTGGTGTCGGCCTTGGGCATCGTCTGGCCCGCGACGCACTGGGCGGGCTGGTAGTCGACGACCGTCAGGGCGCCCGCCTCGGAAACGATCGTCTTCAGGCGCGGTTTGTGCAGCGGCAGGATGGAGTCGCTGCCGGAGTCGACACGGTTCGCCATGAACTCACCGGTGAGCCTGACCGGATCGAGCGTGAGAGGCGTGCCCCGCTTGCCGGTGTGCCGGATCTCGTCGAGCCACAGCGACTGGTCGGTCGAGTCGCCCGTGTCACCCGGGTCCAGGTACACGTGCTTGAGCTGCCACTCGTCCACGGGCGCGTAGGCGGTGGCGCTCGCGTCCCACGCGTGCGTGGTGACGGAGGTCATGCGCTTGCGGGTGAAGAAGGTGGGACCCACGTTGCCGGTGCAGGGCTTCCCCGCCTCGCAGAGCGCGTCGAACGGCACGTCGGGCCAGTTGTCACGGTTGGTCTCGGTCAGGGTGGCACAGTCCGAGACGACGCAGCGCTCGGTGTAGCCGAACGCGACCTTGTGCGAGGCGGCGGGGGCGGCGGTGAAGAGGGCGCCGGCCCGCTGGCCGTAGCGGATCTCCCGGAGGTAGCCGCCACGGTGGTAGGCGGCGGCGGTCCCGCCGTCACCGAGCTTGTCGTAGTGGTTGCCCTCGACCTCGTACCAGTAGGTCATGGCGTTGCCGTGGGTGTCGACGACGTAGTCGAGGTTCCAGCGCCATGCCTGCTGCTTCGAGCGGCCGGAGAACGTGGTGCCGTCGGCGTAACCGGGTTCTCCGGAGTCGTCACCGAAGACGGGCACCGTCCAGGCCGACTGGGTGCGCTCGGTCGTGGCGCCTTCGAGCTTGTTCAGGCCGAAGACGTACTTGGTGCCGTCACCGGTGATGACGGTCCAGTACTCGCCGTTGTCGTCGCCGTTCACGGCACCCGTGCCGGGGATGACCGTGGAGGCGTCGTCGTTCTTCAGACGCCACTTGCCGGTGGTGTCGTCCTTCACGAGCTCGGTGGCCTTGCCGCCGAGGACGAGGGAGGCGTTCTCGTACTTCCAGCACAGGTCGAACTTGTCGGTCTGGCCGTCGTCGTCGCACGTGCCGTACTTGCGCTCGATGTACGACGAGGTGATGTCGAAGCCCTCGCCGATGACCGTGCCCTGGTTGTTGGTGTTGGCGGTGCGGCCGTCGACGCTGCCGGAGTCGTACGAGAGCGCGAGGTCCGGCTTGGGGCCCGCCGCAGCGGACGGCGTGCGCATCGGGTAGGACCAGGTGAACGTGCCGGACGAGCCGCCGGCTTCCCAGGTGGACGACGCGGAGAGCGGCGTGGCCTTGTAGTCGCCGGCGCCCGACTTGGTGCCGGCGGCGAGGGCGAACACGACGGGCTCGGCACCGGCCGCGGCCTTCGCCTGCGGCGCGAAGGAGACGTCCGCCTCGACCTTGCTCTTGGCGCGGTCGTTGGCCGAGGGCAGCGGTGTCTGCGTACGGCACTCGGCGCGGTCCGGGCGGGTCAGCGCGCAGGCGGGGAGCCTGACGAGGCGCAACCGGCCGGCCCAGTCACCGCCGTAGGCGGACGCGAACGAGGTGTAGTCGACGCCCAGGCGCGCGTTCCCGCCGTCGGCCGGGGCCGTGGCGGTCAGCACGACACCCTTGACGCCGAGGGCGGCTGTTCGCTTCTGGTCCAGGACGCCGACCTTGAGGGAGGCGGCGTTCTTGGTCTTCTTGGCGTTCTTGGCGGCCGTCGGCGGGGCCAGGGTGACCGGTCGCTCCCGGTGCCGCCTGCGCGGTGCCGCGGGCGGGCGTGGTGAGGGTGGCTTCCCCGGCCCTGGGCCAGGTGGCGGTGACGGCTTGCTGACGCGTGGCCCGTTTCACCGCTTCGGCCTCGGCCTTGGCCGCCCGGGCCGCCGCTGCCGCGCTCTTGGTGTCGGTCTCGGCGGTGAAGGGATGGACCTTGGTGGCTCGGTGAGGCTTGAGCGCCGGGGCGCCGAGCGGGTCCGGGTCGGCGGCGAAGGCGACCGGAGTCAGCAGGCCGGGGAGGAGAACGAATCCGGTGAGGGCGGCTATGCGCCCGGCCCAGCGTTTCCCCGCCGACGGGCCGGTGCGTGGGCGTGTGCCCGGATGTGCCGAAGGATGATCATTCATGTCCGCTCCTGGGTGCGGGCTGGCCGCACGCGTGCGAGTCAGGTGGAGGTGTGCGTGTGGGGGGCGTGGCCGGGTGCGCGTCGGCGCACCCGGCCGTTCCCCGTGCTGGTGGTCAGCCGATGAGGGCGCCGACCTGCTCGGCGGACATCGCCCCGGACCACATGCGCAGGTCCTGGAGCGCGCCCGGAAGGTGATGCCCGGTGGCGCCGGCGGCCGAGCCCTTGCCGGCGGTGAGGGCGCCCGTACCTTGGGTCGGGGTGGTGAACTCGGCCTTCTCGCTCGGAGTCTGCTCGGACACGCCCACGTAGAGGCGCGTCTTGCCGTAACCGTCAGCCGTCTGCCTGGAGGCGTCGAACACGCCCGTCACCTGCACCCACGTATCGACGGCTGCGGGCTCCTGCGCGGGTACGGAGGCCGTCTCGGTGACCTTGCCCGTGGCGTCGACAGCCGTGCGGCCGAACCTCCACAGGTAGACGCCGTCCGCGACCTTCTCGGCCCACAGGGCCCAGGAGGACTCGCTGCCGGCCGTCGTGGGCTGGGCGAACACCATCGCCCGGTAGCCGACCGGCTTTCCGGCGAACACGGCCTTGTCGAGCCGGGCACGCGCGGTGACCGTGAAGGACCCCTTCTCGTCCACCACCGGACCGGCGGCCGATACATGGCCGCTGGTTCCGTCCAGGAGCAGGGCCTCCTCACCGGCCCGCGCTCCGGTCGCCGAGAGCTTCAGCGAGGGCCGGCCGTAGCCGCTCGTGTCCTTGATCTCGGTGCCGGTGAAGGAACCGGCGTTCCAGTCGGCGACGAGTTCCACCGACGGGGTGTCCTCGCCTGACAGGCCGGCCTCCTGCCTCAGCTCGCGCTCCCCGAGAGCACGCTGCCAGACGGCGACCTCGTCGATGTGGCCCCGGAAGTACTGGGCGTAGCTGCCCTGTGCCTTCGTACGGCCGATCTGGAGACCGCCGACCGACAGCCACGGCTCGTAAGCGGGCACCACGGAGGCGAGAGTGACCGGCTGGCCCTGCGGTTTGCCGTTGATGAACAGCTGGATCGTGTCGTTGGCCTTGTCGGTGTCCCCCTTGGTGTCGAACACACCCGCCACATGGGTCCAGACGTTGAGGGGTGACTCGCCGGGGTCGGCGAAGGTGGTGACGTCGACGGCGTCGACCTTGTCCTGTGAGCCGCGGTTGAACGCCCACCGGCGCTTCGCGTACGAGTAGTAGACCGTGAAAGCGGCGTCCTGGGCTCCCGGCGCGGCCAGTGCGACGCGGTTGGTCGTGCCCTCCGTGAGGTAGACCCAGGCCGCTGCGGTGAAGGAGGAGCTGGTGTTCACCGCCGCCGACCCGGTCGCGGCGTACGCCTGCTGCTTGGCCGGGTCCGCGCTGTTGAGGCCCAGCGAGTAGTCGCCCGCGCCACGGCGGCCCTGGTCCGACCAGATGGCGCCGCCGCTGAGGGTGGCGTCGTGCCTGAGTCCTTCGGTAGCGGTGTCCTTGGTGATCACCGTGGTGGTGTCGGTCGGCCGGTCGCCGAACCGCCAGCGTCCCACTTCTCCCTCAGCGGGTTTGACCTTGAACAAGAAGTGAGCCGTTTCGCCCCACCGCTGGTTGACGTCTTTGGCTTGCACGGCCAGTGTCACGGTGCCGGACAGCGCGGGGAAGACCACCACGTCCTTGGCGATGGGCCCGGCCACCTCATGGGCTCGCCCCTGTCCGACGAGATACCAGCGGTAGGTCGTGATGTCCGAGTCAGCCGCGTTCGGAGCGAAGGTGAACGTGCCCGGTACGCCCGGGCCGCCCGCGCCCTCGCAGAGGGTGGCGGTGCACGCGGTGTACGGCGATCCGGCGGTGATGCGCGGCGCCTTGGGAGCGGCTACGTCGATCTTGAAGTAGCACCACGAGTGGTACGGGGAGGAGAGGCTGCCGCTCTTCGTGCCGTACGTCCAGTGGGACTGGGTGAGCGCCGAGACGCGGTACAGCAACCCGTCCTCGCCATGCGGCAGCTGTGCGTTCTCCACCGTGTCGTCCGGGTCGTAGCCGGTCCCCGGCATGCTCGTGCTCCAGGTGTTCACCCAGGAACCGTCGGACGCACGCCGCTGGGCGTGGAAGAACGCCCGGAGCGAACCGCGCTCGTTCACCAGCCTCGGCTTCACGAGCGTCTGCACGGTCGCCTGGAAGGTGGGCGTGAGACGGGTCACGACCTGCGGGTCGGTGGCCGTTCCCTTGCAGTCCCAGTAGCCGCCGTCTCCCGAGGCCACGCGCAGGCCGGGCACTCCGGGCTTGGCGATGTACACGATCTGCAGCTCGGCGTTGTCGTCGAAGCGCTTCCACGCCGCCGGGTCGCCCTCGTCCTTGGCCTTCAGCATGAGCGTCAGCCGGCTGATCTTGCCGTCCGCCAGCGCCCGTACGGTCGCGATGAGGTTCTCGTCGGTTTCCGCGCGGTTGTCATGGAACTCGACCCACCTGTCCGGCTGCTCCGGTGAGCAGTTGGTGCCCCGCCCGGCCGATACGTACTGGTCGTTCATCAGGTCGAGGTGCTTCGGCCCGGGCCAGCGGGTGGCCTCCGAGATGTTGTCCGTGCGTACCAGGTCGACCCACTTGGGGTCGCACGAGAACGACCAGGTCTCGTACGCCCGGAAGGTGGCGTCCAGTACGTACTTCCCCGGCAGGCTCGTCGGCGCGAACTCGAAGTACATGCGGTTGGTGTAGTTCCTGCCGCAGTAGTAGGGGCCCTGCACACTGCAGTTGCCGACCCCGTGATCGCCGTCGAAGTCCCAGAAGCGGTCGCCGTCCGAGGACAGCACCGTGCGCTCCTGTCGGCCGAGGCCCATGGGCGGGTCGATGTACACCGGGTAGACCGTGTTCGCGCCGCGCAGCAGCTTCGTGTCGGGGGTGATCGTGACCTTCTCGCCAGTCACCTTCACCGGGAGCTCGGCCGCCGCGTCGCCCTTGCCGGGATGTGCCGCGTCGTCGCCCGCTCGCGTGCCGGAGTCCGCGCCACCGCCCGGCGGAACCGTGGATCCGGCCTGCGGCGCCGTGCGGAGGAGCTGGGTACGCGTACCGGTGGCGTCGGGGGCGCCGCCCGCGGAGTCCCACATCTGCCCGGCGGGGCCGCTGAAGACGGTGTTGCCGTCGTCGTCGACGGCCCGCAACCCGCCGCCCGGACCGGGCACGACGCGAAGGCCGTCGCCGGAGGCGTTGAGGGTGACCTCATTGAGCTGCGGATTGGCCGCCGCCTTGGCGGTGTGCACGACCAGGACCTCGCGGTAGCCGACGGCGGTGGCGGTGAGCTGGAGGTCCACGCCCTCGAAGACGCCGGGATAGGTCGCCGTGGGTCCGGACAGCCGGGGCTCCGGCAGAGCGCTGGGCCACCTCAGGGACAGGGTTCCCTCCTCGCTCCCCAGCGTGATCAGGTCCTTGCCCTGGCCACCGCCCGAGAAGGACAGGTCGACCATCGCCGCTTTGGGGCCGACACTGCCGTCCGCCCGCTTTTCCAGCGTGATGTCGATGTCCCGCCAGGAACCTTCAGCCGTCTTCACGCGTTGCGGGGTTGTGGCCTGGGTCAGCGTGTACGTGCCGTCGGGGTTCGCCACCGTCGTGGTGAACTCCGTCCGCGCCTCCGTCACTTCGACCGGTTTGCCGGACGAGACGGCTGCTTCCGACGCGGTTTGCTCGGGATTCATCTCCGGAGCTCCGGCGGGCGGGCTCGCGACGGTCGCCGCGTATCCCACAGCGGGCACGGCACCCGTCACCAGCGCGCACCCGAGCAGCATGGCCACCGCGCGTGCCGATCTCCGCCTGCGTGCAGGCATGACCCACCCCACCCCTCCAGGGCCTCCCCAGGCCCACCACAGATATGGCGCTCCCGTGAAGAGCGCCGCGACGGACCTTGCGGACATCTGGTCTGTGTAAGCGACACATTCCTGGCCGCAAAAGCTGTGGGTGTAAGAAGCTGAGGGTGTGCAAGTAGCGGTATCTGGCGAGATGTCGCGTCATGTCGAGGTGACGGGGTAACTGGTGCGCAACCGGAGGGAGGCGGTGCACGTGCGCCCGTCCGGGCCGGCAACCTCCAGCGCTCCTTCTCGGGCATAGCCACGTGTCGACGCGGCGCAGGGCGACTGGATCCATGGAGGCCATGTCGCCCCCGCGCGCGGGTATTGACACCCCCCTGACCTGCGCCCTACGTTCTGCGCCACGTGGACAGGAAACTTTCCTAATAGTCATCGGCAGGTGATCCCCCTCGTGTCCGGAACCACCCCCGGCACCGGAGTCCCCGGTACCCCCCGCCTCCTGCGTGCCATGAACGACCGGGCCGCGCTCGACCTGCTCCTGGAGCACGGGCCCCTGTCGCGCACCCGGATCGGGAAGCTCACCGGGCTGTCGAAGCCCACCGCCTCGCAGTTGCTCGCGCGGCTGGAGGCGGCCGGGCTGGTGGTGGCGACCGGGACGAGTGGGGGGCGGCCGGGGCCCAACGCGCAGTTGTACGCCGTCAACGCGCGGGCCGCGTACGCCGCCGGGCTCGACGTGAGCCCCGACCGCATCCGCGCCGCCGTCGCCGACGTCACCGGCGAGGTGGTCGGCGCGTTCGAGCTCGCCACGCCCAAGCGCCCCGCCGGGGACGCGGTACGGCAGGTGACCGACGCGCTGGACGGCGCCGTGAAGGCCGCCGGGATCACGCGGAGCGAGGTGCACCGGCTGGTGATCGGCACGCCCGGCGCCTTCGACCCCGGCACGGGCCGGCTCCGGTACGCGAGCCACCTGCCCGGCTGGCACTCCCCCGCGCTGCTGGACGAGCTGGCCGCCGCGCTGCCGATGCCGGTCGAGTACGAGAACGACGTCAACCTCGTCGCCCTCGCCGAGCAGCGCCTCGGGGCCGCCCGCGGGCACGCCGACTTCGTCCTGCTGTGGAACGAACAGGGCCTGGGCGCCGCGCTCGTGCTGGGCGGGCGGCTGCACCGCGGGTTCACCGGGGGCGCCGGCGAGGTCGGCTTCCTGCCCGTCCCCGGCGCGCCCCTCGTGCGGCAGGTCGCCCGGGCGAACGCCGGCGGCTTCCAGGAGCTGGCCGGCGCCCAGGCGCTGCCCCGGCTCGCGCGGGAGCTCGGCATCGAGGACGCGCCCGGCGGCGACCGCGGCGAGTACGCCGACGTCGCCGCCCGGCTCGTCGAGCGCGCGGCCCGGGACGACGCGCCGCCGGCGTACCGCAGGTTCCTCGACGCCTACGCGACCGGGCTCGCGACCGGGCTCGCCTCGCTGGTCGCGGTCCTCGACCCCGAGCTGGTGGTGCTCTCGGGGCGGGTGATCACCGCCGGCGGGGAACCGCTGCGCGAGCGCGTCCAGGCGGAGCTCGGCGAGCTGGCCGCCTCCCGGCCGCGCCTCGTGATCGGCGGCGTACAGCGGCATCCCGTCCTGCGCGGGGCGCTGGAGAGCGCGCTCGCCGCCACCCGGGACGACGTCTTCGACACCTCCACCCACTGAGACCGGCACCAAACCAGACCCAGACCCGTCCAGGGAGACTCCGTCATGCCCGCACGACGTCGTACCGCGGCCGCCGCCCTCGCGCTCACCGCCGCCGCGGCCCTCACCGCCACCGCCTGCACCGGCGCCGCGCCCTCGGGCGCGACCGACGACCCGAAGGCCAGGACGACGCTGACCTTCTGGCACGGCTGGTCCGCGCCCGGTGAGGTGAAGGCGGTCAACGCCGCCGTCGAGCGGTTCGAGAGGGACCACCCCAACATCACGGTGAAGGCCGTCCCCAACATCACGGACGACAAGATCCAGCAGGCCCTGCGTGCCGGCGGCTCCAACGCCCCGGACGTGGTGTCGTCCTTCACCACCGACAACGTGGGGAAGTTCTGCTCCTCCGGTGCCTTCGCCGACCTGAAGCCCTTCATCGACAAGGCGAAGCTCGACCTGGAGAAGACCTTCGCCAAGCCGCGCCTCGACTACACCACCTTCGAGGGCAAGCGCTGCGCGCTGCCGCTGCTCGGTGACGCGTACGGGCTGTACTACAACAAGGACGCCTTCGCGGAGGCGGGCATCACGGCGCCGCCGAAGACGTGGAGCGAGTTCGACACCGTCGCGCGGAAGCTGACGAAGCCGAAGGGGGACTCGTACGAACAGCTCGGCTTCATGCCGGTCTTCCACGGCTACGAGACGACCCCCGGGCACCTGGTCGCCCAGTGGAGCCCCAGCTACTTCGACGCGGACGGCAGGTCCACCGTCGCCGAGGACCCGGCCTTCGCCGCCATGTTCACCTGGCAGAAGAACCTGATCGAGAAGCTGGGCGGCTTCGCGAAGCTGGAGAAGTACCGCAACACCTTCGGTGACGAGTGGGGCGCCAAGCACCCCTTCCACACCGGTCAGGTCGCCATGCAGCTCGACGGGGAGTGGCGGCTCGGTATGACCGCCGACGCCAAGGTGCCCTTCGAGGTGGGTGTCGCGCCGCTGCCCGTGCCGGACGACCAGGTGGCCGACTACGGGAAGGGCTACCTGTCCGGCACGATCGTCGGCATCGCGTCCACCAGCGCCCGCCAGAACGCCGCCTGGGAGCTGGTGAAGTACCTGACCACGGACACGGACGCCGTCGTCGACTTCGCCAACGAGCTGCGCAACGTGCCCTCCACGCACGACGCGCTCGCCTCTCCGAAGCTGAAGCTGGACCCGCGCTTCACGACCTTCCTGGACATCGCCCGGCACCCGAAGTCGAACACCACCCCGGCCTCCGTCAACGGCGGCGCGTACCAGGTCACCCTCCAGGAGTTCGGCTACCTCTACGAGTCCGGGCGGGAGAAGGACCTCAAGGCCGGTCTGGAACGGGTGGCGCGGCAGATCGACACGGACATCGAGAAGGCGAAGTGACCACGCACGCCCTGCGGGCCAGGCGCACGCGCGCCAGGCTCCGCACCCTCGCCTTCCTCTCCCCCTGGCTGGTCGGCTTCGGCCTCTTCTTCGCATACCCGCTCGTCTCCACCGTGTACTTCTCCTTCATGAAGTACGACGGCTTCCAGGCGCCCGTCTTCAACGGCCTGGAGAACTGGACGTACGTCCTCTCCGGCTATCCGGCCTTCTGGCCGGCCATGCGCAACACGCTGTGGCTGGTGCTCGTCATGGTCACCTGCCGGGTGGTCTTCGGCCTCGGTGTGGGCCTGCTCATCACGAAGATCAAGACCGGGGCCGGCCTCTTCAGGACGCTGTTCTACCTCCCCTACCTGGCGCCGCCGGTCGCCGCCACGCTCGGCTTCGTCTTCCTCCTCAACCCCGGCACGGGCCCGGTCAACGCGCTCCTCGCCGACCTCGGGCTGCCGGCCCCCGCCTGGTTCGGCGACCCGGCGTGGTCCAAGCCCGCGCTGACGATGCTGGCGGTGTGGGGCGTCGGCGACCTGATGGTGATCTTCATGGCGGCGCTGCTCGACGTCCCGAAGGAGCAGTACGAGGCGGCCGAGCTGGACGGGGCGTCGGCCTTCCAGCGCTTCCGGTACGTGACGCTGCCGAACATCTCGCCGATCGTGCTGTTCGCCGTGGTCACCGGGGTCATCCAGACCATGCAGTACTACACGCAGCCCCTGGTGGCCGGAAAGGTCGCCTCCGGCATCATCGGCAACAGCGGCCAGACCTTCGAGCCGGGCTACCCGGAGAAGTCCACGCTGACCCTCCCCCAGCTCGTCTACAACCTGGGCTTCCAGCGCTTCGACTACGGGTCCGCGTGCGTCGTCGCCCTGGTGCTCTTCGCCCTCGCCATGGCCTTCACCGCGCTGCTGATGCGGCGCCGCGGCGGCCTCGGCCTCGTACAGGCGGGTGACTGACCGCATGAGCCACGTACAGACCGTGGAGAGGACGCCGGCGGTACGGGCCGGGGCGTCGGCCGCCGCCGGGCGGACGGCCCGCCGCAGGGCGGTGCTGCACTGGATCGGCGTGCACGCGCTGGGGGTCGCGGCCGCGCTCTTCTTCGTGCTGCCGTTCGTCTTCCTCTTCCTCACCTCGCTGATGAGCGACGAGCAGGCCCTCACCCGCGACCTCACGCCCGACACCTGGGAGTGGGGCAACTACGGCAGGGTGTGGCAGACCCCCGGCTTCCTGACCTGGTGGCGCAACACCCTCCTGTACGCGGGGCTCGGTACGCTGCTGACGGTCGTCTCGTCGATCCCCGTGGCGTACGCCCTCGCGAAGTTCCGCTTCCGCGGCCGACGGCTCGCGCTGATGCTGGTGATCTCGATGATGATGCTGCCGCCGCAGGTGGTGATCATCCCGATGTACCTGTTCTGGGCGCGGCAGATGGATCTGTCGGGGTCGCTGTGGCCGCTGATCATTCCGATGGCGTTCGGGGACGCGTTCTCCATCTTCCTGCTGCGGCAGTTCCTGCTCACCATCCCCGACGAGTACCTGGACGCGGCGAGGGTCGACGGCTGCGGCGAGCTGCGCACACTCGTCCGGGTGGTGTTGCCGATGGCGAAGCCGGGTATCGCGGCGATCGCGCTGTTCCAGTTCTTCTACGCCTGGAACGACTACTTCGGGCCGCAGATCTACGCCTCCGAGCACCCGGCCGCGTGGACGCTGAGTTACGGCCTGGAGTCGTTCAAGGGGGCGCACCACACCGACTGGAACCTGACCATGGCCGCGACGGTCCTGGTCATGGCCCCGGTCATCCTCGTCTTCTTCTTCGCGCAGAAGGCGTTCGTCGAGGGCGTCACACTGACCGGCGTCAAGGGCTGAAGGACCGAAGGGCTGAGGCATTGACCATGAAGTTGACCGTCGTGGGCGGCGGGTCCACCTACACGCCCGAACTGATCGACGGCTTCGCGCGGCTGCGCGACACGCTCCCCATCGGTGAGCTGGTCCTCGTCGACCCGGCCGCCGACCGCCTGGAACTGGTCGGCGGGCTGGCCCGGCGGATCTTCGCCAGGCAGGGGCACCCCGGTCGCATCACGACCACCTCCGACGTGGAGGCGGGCGTCGAGGGCGCCGACGCCGTCCTGCTGCAACTGCGCGTCGGCGGGCAGGCGGCCCGCGAGCGGGACGAGACCTGGCCGCTGGAGTGCGGCTGCGTCGGGCAGGAGACGACCGGCGCGGGCGGGCTGGCGAAGGCGCTGCGCACGGTGCCGGTGGTGCTGGACATCGCCGAGCGCGTACGCCGGACCAACCCGGACGCCTGGATCATCGACTTCACCAACCCGGTGGGGATCGTGACGAGGGCGCTGCTCCAGGCCGGCCACAAGGCCGTCGGCCTGTGCAACGTGGCCATCGGCTTCCAGCGGAAGTTCGCCCGGCTGCTGGGCGTGGAGCCGGGCGCGGTCCACCTGGACCACGTGGGGCTGAACCACCTCACCTGGGAGCGGGCGGTGCGGCTCGGCGGGCCGGACGGCGAGGACGTCCTGCCCGGGCTGCTCGCCGGGCACGGCGACGCCATCGCCGCCGATCTGCGGCTGCCGCGCGCCCTCCTCGACCGGCTCGGCGTCGTCCCCTCCTACTACCTGCGCTACTTCTACGCGCACGACGAGGTCGTACGGGAGCTGGGGACCAAGCCGTCGCGGGCCGCCGAGGTGGCGGCGATGGAGCGCGAGCTGCTGGCGATGTACGGCGACCCGGCGCTGGACGAGAAGCCGGAGCTGCTGGCGAAGCGGGGCGGGGCCTTCTACTCGGAGGCGGCGGTGGGACTGGCGGCGGCGCTGCTGGGCTCCGGCGCCACCGGCCCCGCGGTGCAGGTCGTCAACACGTACAACAAGGGGACGCTGCCGTTCCTGCCGGACGACGCCGTGATCGAGGTGCAGGCGGCGGTGGACGGCTCGGGCGCGGTGCCGCTGGCGGTGCCGGAGCTCGATCCGCTGTACGCGGGGCTGGTCGCGGGCGTCTCGGCGTACGAGGACCTGGCGCTGGACGCCGCGCTGCGGGGCGGGCGGGACCGGGTGTTCAAGGCACTGCTGGCGCATCCGCTGGTGGGGCAGTACGCGCTCGCCGACGGTCTGACGGACCGGCTGATCGCGCACAACCGGGAGCACCTCGCGTGGGCGTGAACAGCGGCGCGGTCGTCGCGATCGACGCGGGCAACAGCAAGACGGACGTCGCGGTGGTCGGTGCGGACGGGGCGGTCCTCGGCGCGGCGCGCGGCGGGGGTTTCCAGCCGCCGGCCGTGGGCGTGGAGGCCGCGGTGGACGTGCTCGCGGACGCCGTCGGCGCGGCGGCCCGGGCCGCCGGGCTGGACGGCCCCCCGTACGCCGCCCATGTGTCCGCCGCTCTCGCCAACGCCGACCTGCCGGTCGAGGAGCGCGAGTTGGCGGAGGCGGTACGGGCCCGGGGCTGGGCCGGCTCCGTCGAGGTGCGCAACGACACGTTCGCCGTCCTGCGGGCCGGGGTGGAGGAGCCCCGGGGCGTGGCGGTGGTGTGCGGGGCGGGCATCAACTGCGTCGGCATGACCCCCGACGGGCGCACGGCCCGCTTCCCCGCGCTCGGCCGGATCTCCGGCGACTGGGGCGGCGGCAGCGGGCTCGCGGAGGAGGCGCTGTGGTGGGCCGCGCGCGCCGAGGACGGGCGCGGCGAGCCGACGGAGCTGGCGCGCACGCTGCCCGCGCACTTCGGCCTCGACTCGATGTACGCGCTGATCGAGGCGCTGCACCGGGGCCGGATCCCGGCGGAGCGGCGGCACGAGCTGGCGCCGGTGCTGTTCGCGACGAGCGCGGCGGGCGACCCGGTGGCCCGTGCGCTGGTGGAGCGGCTGGCGGAGGAGGTCGTGGCGATGGCCTCCGTCGCCCTGGCCCGGCTGGGCCTGCTGGACGAGGAGGTTCCGGTGGTGCTGGGCGGCGGTGTGCTGGCGGCGCGGCACCCGCGGCTCAACCCGCGGATCGCTGAACTGCTGGCGGCGAAGGCCCCGCGGGCGGTGGTGGGCGTGGTGACCGCGCCGCCGGTGCTGGGCGCCGGCCTGCTGGGGCTGGACCACGTGGGCGCGCCGGCGCGGGCGCGGGCGCGGCTGCGGGCGGAGTACGGGGAGTAGAGGGAGGACGGCGGGCGGCGGCCGGGGCTCGGCCGAACTGGGCCCGGGCTGAGCGCGAGCTGAGCCGGGCTGAGCCCGGCATGAGGCGGGCATGAGCCGGTCCTGGAACCCGGCCTGCAATCCGGCCTGGAACCCGGCTACGGCGAGTCGCCGGCGTACTCCGCGCTGCGCGAGGAGGGCAGCCGTACCGCGCACCCGGGCGGCAGGTGGACGGCGGCACGCCCGGACCCCAGGGGCACGCAGTGCGTCCCCGGGTGTTGTACGGCCAGGGCGGCGGCCTCGTCGAGCGAGACGTCGGCCGGGGGCGCCGGGGTCCCGTGTGCCTCGTCCAGGAACGCCAGCACGGCGGGGAGCAGCCTGGGCAGGTGGAGCGCGTATCCGCGCGCGGACGGGTGGAAGCGGTCCGGCGAGGTGATGCCCTCCTCGGTGGTGTGCGCCTCCGGGTCGTACAGCGATACGGTGCGCGCCCCCGCCTGCAAGGCGGCCACGGTCTGCTGCCCGGCGAGACGGCGGCTGCGGCGGCGTGACGTCTCGCGTACCCAGGCGCGCAGGGCCGGCTGGTCGCCCACGTGGGGGCAGGTGGCGACGAGCACCTGCCAGCCGGCTTCCCGCAGGCGTTCGACCTGGACGCGCAGGAGGCGCGCCGCGGTGCGGGTGCGGGTGGGGCTGAGGACGTCGTTGCCGCCCACCACGATCGAGGCCAGTCCGGGCGTACCGCGCAGGGCGGTGGTGACCTGCCGTTCGAGCCAGCGGCTCGTGGTGCCGATCCGTGCGAGCATCCGCAGCTCCACGGGGCGTTGGGCCGCGTCGGCCAGGGCGCGGGCCCCGAGGGTCGCGAGCGCCTGGTCGGGGTGGTGGACGCCTGCCGACAGGGCCAGCGAGTCCCCCAGCACGGCCAGCTGCAGAGGGTCGCCCGTCTCGGGCCCGCAGCGGACGGGGTGAGGGGGGACCGTGATGGCGTCGACGCTGAACGAGCCGTTGAAGAGGAGCGGGGTCCCGGCTTTGACGACGATACGTCGGAGGGTTCTCGGCATGGGCTACTCCTGAAGGAAGCAGCGGACGGCCCACCCACCATGGCACAGCGAAACGGCGTAATTCCCGAACCGCGCCGGATAAGCGGCTGCCGAGAATATCCATCGGCTTGCGTAGGGTGCACGCATGCACAACCTGCCGGATATCGTCCTGTGGTCCACTCCGGCCTTCGCGCTGTTCTCCGTGGCGGAGTTGCTGAGTTATCGCCTGCGCCCCAGCGCCGAAGCGATGGGATACGGGTTCAGGGACACACTGACGAGTGTCACGCTCGGCCTGGTGAGCCTCGCGACCGACGCCCTGTGGAAGATCCCGGTCGTGGCGCTCTACGCGGCGGCGTACTCGGTGACGCCCCTGCGGGCGCCGCTGACGTGGTGGGCCTGGCCGCTGGCGCTGATCGCCCAGGATTTCCTGTACTACTGGTCGCACCGCGCGCATCATCGGGTACGCGTCCTGTGGGCCTGCCATGTGGTGCACCATTCCAGCAGGAAATTCAACCTGACCAGTGCGCTGCGCCAGCCGTGGACGAATGCGGCGGTGTGGCTCTTCTACCTGCCGCTGGTTTTGCTGGGGGTACATCCGGCGGCCGTCCTGTTCTGCGCTTCGGCGAACCTGGTCTACCAGTTCTTCCTCCACACGGAACGGGTGGGCAAACTCCCGCCTTTCGTGGAGGCGGTCTTCAACACCCCTTCGCACCACCGGGTGCACCACGCCAGCCAGCGCGCCTACCTCGACTGCAATTACGCGGGCATCCTCATCACCTGGGACCGGCTGTTCGGCTCGTTCGTCGCCGAGGAGGAGCGCCCGGTGTACGGCCTGACGAAGAACGTGCGGACGTACAACCCGCTCCGGGTCGCCTTCCACGGCTACGTCGAGCTCGCGCGGGACGTACGGGCCGAGGACACCTGGCGCGGGCGCCTGGCGCAGGCCTTCCGCCCGCCGGGGCGACCGGTGCGGGCCGTCACGGAAGCGCGATGTCGGGCGCGTACGTCTCCAGCCACACCGCCAGGTCCAGGGAACGCTCGATGCCCCAGCGAGCCGGTTCCGTGACGCGGGAGGGGTCGCGGTGCGCCATGCGCCGCAGCCAGTCGTGGTCGACGATGTCGAAGACGCGGTGCGCAGGGGTGCTCAGCAGGTCCTCGGCCTGTGCCTGGATCGCCGCGGCGTAGGCCGGGTCGTGGCTGAGGGGGTAGGGGCTCTTGGCCCGGTCGTAGACGCTCTTCGGCAGCAGGTCCGCGGTCGCCTCGCGCAGCAGGCTCTTCTCCCGTCCGTCGAACGTCTTCACGGACCAGGGGGCGTTGTAGACGTACTCGACCAGGCGGTGGTCGCAGAACGGCACGCGCACCTCGAGTCCGACGGCCATGCTCATGCGGTCCTTGCGGTCGAGGAGCAGCCGCAGGAAGCGCGTGGCGTGCAGGTAGGACAGCCGGCGCATCCGGAACTCGGTGTCGTCCTCGCCGTCCAGGCGCTGCACCTCCTTGCACGCGGCCAGGTAGCCGTCCTGGATGTAGGAGACGATGTCGAGCGCCTCCACCAGTTCGCCCCGCAGGTTGTTGCCCTCGTCGCCGAAGTTCTCGGCGAACTGGAGGATCCAGGGGAAGGTGTCGGCGTCGCGGGTCTCGGGGGTGAAGAACCACTTGTAGCCGCCGAACACCTCGTCGGCGGCCTCTCCGGACAGGGCGACCGTGGAGCGCTCCCTGACCGCCTTGAACAGCAGGTACAGGGAGGCGTCCAGTTGGCCCAGGCTGACCGGCATGTCCCGGGCCCGGATGATCTCGGCGCGTACCGCGGGGTCCGCCAGCGCGAGGGAGTCCAGCACGATGTCCTGGTGGGCGATGCCCGGCCGGCGGGCCACGTCGTGCACGTACGGGGCGTCGGGGGTGGCCCGCAGGTCGTCGGCCACGAAGGCGTCGGCCTGGCCGAGGAAGTCGACGGCGAAGCTGCGCACCTCCTTCCCGGCCGCCTCCATCCGCCGGGCCGCGAGCGCGGTGATGACCGACGAGTCGAGGCCGCCCGACAGCAGCGTGCACAGGGGTACGTCGCTCACGAGCTGGCGGTCGACGATGTCCTCCAGGAGCGAGCGGACCGTGGCCACGGACGCCTCCCGGCCGTCCGGGTGGGGCCGGGTCTCCAGAGCCCAGTACCGCCGGTGGCGCAGTCCGCCGCGGTCGACGGTGACGAGCGTGCCCGGCTCCACCTCGTACATGCCGTCCCATACGGCGTGCCCTGGCGTCTTGATGAACGCGAACACCTCGCGCAGCCCGTCGAGGGAGACGGAGCGCCGGGCGAGCGGGTTGGCGAGGATCGCCTTGGGCTCGGAGCCGAACAGCACGCCGTCGGCGGTCGGGTAGTAGTACAGGGGCTTGACCCCCAGGCGGTCGCGGACCAGGACGAGGCGCTGATCGCGGTCGTCCCACAGGGCGAAGGCGTACATGCCGTTGAGCCGCCCGGCCACCGCCTCGCCCCACTCCAGGTAGCCGCGCACGACCACCTCGGTGTCGGACTCCGTCGTGAACCGGTGGCCGCGGCGCACGAGTTCGTCCCGCAGTTCGCGGTAGTTGTAGACCTCGCCGGAGTGGACGAGGGCGACCGTCCGGTCGGCCGCGCCCCGCACCGTCATGGGCTGGTGCCCTCCGGGGAGGTCGATGACGGCGAGCCGGCGGTGGCCGAGGGCGGCCGGCCCCTTCGCCCACGTCCCGCAGTCGTCCGGCCCGCGGCAGGCCATGGTGCGCGTCATCGCGTCCATGACGTCCGAGGCTCCCGGTGCGCGGTTCTGGTCACGGTCGTAGGAGATCCAGCCGGTGATTCCGCACATGTAGTTCTCCGGTGGTGAAGAGCCGAGAGGAGCCGAACGGGGAGGAAACGTCACGAACGTAACGGAGCTGTCGCGGACTTCGGCGGAGGCGTTCCCCACCGCACGGCGCGAAGGGGCCGATCCAGTGATTGCCCCGGCAGCGGGCCACGCGTTCCCTGTGGCCGGATGGCGACCGCCCTATTAATGGTGCGGCGGGGGGCCCGGCTCAGGCCATGCAGAAATGAGGGTCGCGATGACCGACACCCACGACAACGGCACCTACGAGAACGGCACCTTCGAGACCAGTACGTACGAGAACAGCACGTACAAGAACGGACCGCACGAGAACGGGACGTACGAGAACGGGACGTACGACCAGATCGTCAGCGCGTTGACGGCGACCTTCGGCATCCCGCCCGAGGACATCACTCCCGACACCACCTTCGACTCCCTGGACCTCGACTCCCTCGCCCTGGTGGAGATGGCCCTGGTGGTGGAGGAGAACACCGGGCTGAGGGCGGAACAGCTGACGGCCGACTCGACCGTCGCCGAGGCGGCCCGGCTGCTGGAGCGCCTGCGCCGGGAGAAGGACGGGCCCGACGGCCGACCGGCGCTCCCCGCCCAGCCGCACATGCCCGCGCAGCCGCACACTCCGGCCGAGGCCGACGAGATGGTGCGATGAACGGCGCGGCCGTACGAGAAGTCGCGGTCACCGGCATCGGCCTCGTCACCCCCGCCGGCATCGGAACCGAGGCCACCTGGGCGGGGCTCCTCGCCGGGACGCCCACGGCCGCCAAGGACCCCGACCTCGCGGGCCTGCCCGTCGACTTCGCCTGCCGCGTCCCCGGATACGACGCCGAGGCCCTTCTGGGCCGCCGACTGACCTGGCGCCTCGACCCGTTCGCCACCATGGCGCTGGTGGCCGCCCGCGAGGCCGTGGCCGACGCGGGGCTCGGAGCGGGTGACTGGGAACCGTCCCGGGTCGGTGTCGTCCTGGGCATCGGCTGCGTCAGCATGACGCACTACATGGCCGAGTTCGCCAAGATCGCCACACGGCAGTACGACAGTGTGTCACCCGTGCTGTTGCCCCGGTGCCTGCCCAACATGGTCGCCGGGGAAGTCGCGTTGGACCTGAAGGCGCACGGCCCCGCCTTCACCGTCAGCACCGCCTGCGCCTCCGGTACCAGCGCCCTGGGCATCGCCCGGGACCTGATCCGCTCGGGCACCTGCGACATCGTCATCACCGGCGGCAGCGAGTCCGTGCGCCAGACGGTCCCCGCCGTGTGCTTCGCGCGCATGGGCGCGCTCTCCCGGCGTACGGACGCCCCCGAAGCGGCGTCGCGCCCCTTCGACGCCGACCGCGACGGCTTCGTGCTGGGCGAAGGGGCGGGCATCCTGGTGCTGGAGCGCCCCGCGCACGCCCGTGGCCGCGGCGTGCGCCCCCGCGCCTACCTCAGCGGGTACGGGGCGACCTGCGACGCCCACCACTTCACCTCGCCGCACCCCGAGGGCCGCGGCGCGGCCGAAGCGATGCGGGCCGCCCTGGCGGACGCCGGCATGGAACCGGCGGACATCGACCACGTCAACGCCCACGGCACCGGCACACCGCGCAATGACATCGCCGAAAGCCGCGCCCTCACCCGTGTCTTCCGCAGTCCCCCGCCCGTGACCTCCCTCAAGGGCGTCACCGGACACGCCATCGGCGGCGCGGGAGGCATCGAAGCGGCCGGTGCCGTCCTCAGCCTGCAGCACCAGACCATCCCGCCCACCGCCAACCTGGACGCCCTCGACCCCGAGATCGACCTCGACGTCGTCGCCAAAGCGCCCCGGAGCGCCGCCCTGCGGGCGGTCGTCAGCTCGTCGTTCGGGTTCGGGGGCCAGAACGCCGCCGTGGTGATCACGGCCGCGTAGACCGGCGTCCCACCGGCGCCCGCCGATTCACTCGAACGGGAAACGGCTGTACGGGTCGGACGGGGAACCGATGGGGGTGGAGCGGCGTATTCAAGGACAGGAGGTCGAATGGCGGTGCGAGTGGGGGGCCGCCGCGGGGTTTCCACACGCCGTTCAGCACGATAGGAACAAGATCGAGTCAAGCCTGGTGTGAATGTCGGCCCCTACGGCCATACTGCGGGCAGCGACCGAGGGGGAGGTCACGTGACATACGCACCGAATGTGCCGAACGGGCCGCGCGTGCCGCCGCCACCGGCGGGCCCGCCGCCATCGGCCGCGCCCGCGACCCTGGCACCGTCGCCGGCGCC